>JAUXWZ010000165.1 GCA_030684835.1 Beijerinckiaceae bacterium | reverse complement strand
ATTGCCAGAAAGTCACAATTGTCGACTCTGAGGTCTATATTTTCGAGCGCCAAATGGCTCCCTAGTTTGACGCTGACGCCGGTCCAGCTGACAATAGGGTCATTTTCCGATCCTTCGCCCGGCCAAATCCCGGTCATGGCTGGAGGTTTCCAAACATCGCACGGCGAAACGTAACGAGATAAAGAAAGAACGGCGCGCCCAGGACAGCGGTGACCACGCCCACCGGAATTTCATTTGTGGATGGAATCATTCTAACGACCACATCGGCTCCGGTTGTCAGGATCGCGCCGCAAAGGATCGATGGGAGCAGAATTGATTTTGGATCCCCATTGCAAAACGGACGAGCGAAATGGGGCGCCATCAAACCGACGAACCCTATCGCACCGCTTACAGCGGTAGTCGCGCCGATAATCATGGAGAGTGCAGCAGCTGTGTAGACAGTTGTTTTCAGCGGACTGAAGCCCATGGAAATTGCCGTATCCTCACCGAGAGTGAGCGCCCTGAATGACCTTCCACATAAGAGGATTATTGCGCTGCCTAACGCAATGAGCGGAAGCGAGAGCGCGATATGAACGACCGAACGATCGGCAAACGATCCCATCAACCAGAAAACGATTTCAGCCATCGCAAACGGATTGGGCGAAAGGCTCAATGCCATCGAAACACCTGCGCTGCAAAGACTCCCGACCGCCACGCCAGCGAGCAATACTGCGATGATTGAAAAATGTTTTCTGGCAAGTAGCAATATCACTGCGAGACAAGCGGCAGCTCCACCGATGGCTGCGACCAGCAGGAGCGGAGAACTTGCGTCCGCGTGATTGAAATAGAGCATAATGACCGCGCCAAGAGCAGCAGCTTGTGGCGCGCCAAAGATTGCCGGGTCGGCCAATGGGTTTCGCGTCAAGGATTGAGCGGCGGCGCCGCAAAGGCCCAATGCTCCTCCGACTGCCAGCGAGATAATGAGGCGCGGCAGGCGAATTTCCTGCATCACGATCGCATTCTCATTCGTTCCGAACACGAGCGCTTCAAGAGCCTCCGTCAGCGGAATTTGCGCAGGCCCGGTGAAAAGTGATGCGGTTATCAAAGAGGCCAGCATCAACGAGAGAATGGCCACAAAAACACTACGCTCACGGGCAGCATGGGAAAAGTCGTCTAAGAGTTCTTGTGGACTACCTTTCACTTTTTTTCCCATGTGACTCGGAGGACTACTAACTTGGAGGACTACCAGCTTACCTTCAGCCCAGCATAAACGGATCGCCCCGCAACGCCATAGTTGAGGACTTCTTCGTAACGTTCGTTGGTGATATTTTCCAGCCGCAAGAAGGCCTGAAGGTTCTCGTTGATCCGATAGTTGCCTCTCATGTCGATCCGAAGATATCCGGAGTTAAACACGCCTGGTGCGAAAGCCGAATCCAGCCGCTCACCAACAAACAGGGCGCGCGCTTCCAACTCAACCTTGGGGATTCCCGTGTATGTCAAGGAGACGCCACCCTTGTTTTTCGGCCGCCGGGGCAGGGGCTGCCCCGTCGTTTCATTGATTGCCGATGAGTAGGTGTACGATAGTCGAGCTTTCCATTCCCCTGGGACAAGAACGAATTCTGCGCTCGTTTCCAATCCTTTGATCCGAGCTTCAGCGATATTGTAATAGCGATACGGCCAGACGGACCAGTCGATGTCGATGAGGTTTTTATACCTTGTGTCGAACCAGGTGGCAGACAGGTTTACGCGACCATCGAACAAGCGTTGATCAAATCCGAAATCATAACCGAAGTTTTCTTCAGGCTTCAGGCCCAGATTTCCGTATTCACTGAAGCGTTGATACAGCGACGGCGCCTTCGCGCCTGTCCCGGAGCTGGCTCGCAGCTTGGTGTCCGTTTCAAAGAGACGATAAGCCAGAGTCGCCCGCCAAGTTGGAAAGACCTCGACGCTCTCTACCGCATCAACCCGAGCCCCCAGCGATAGATCCAGCCGTGATCCCAGCGAAAACTGATGTAGCACGAATGCGGAATGCGTTGACTGCGATCCCGCCAGTGGCAGCGCAGCAAAAGATGACTCACCGAGACCATCCTGGCGGTTCTCTGCTTCTTCGCGTTCCGTTCTTCCACCAATGATGAGCGTTCCAAGCGCCCCAAGTTTGATGTCGCCTTGGTACTCAAGACCGAACCTGCGACTATTAAACTTGGACCGGCACCGAACTGTGACGCCAGCCATCTCATCGTAGCATGAGCTGTCGAAACTGGTACGATTGTTCCAGTTGCCATAAAGTGTAAGCGCATGCCGCATTCGCCCGTCAAGCGTATCCGTCGACGCCTTTACAAATGCGGTTGTAACGTCTGACTTCCCACGATTGAACGAAGTGTCTCGGAGTGCAATCTGCGCGCTAGGGTCGGGATCGTAGGCGCTGGGATCGTCGTACCGTAACCAGAGCTGGTGCCGCGAAAGTCCTACATCGAGATTGAGGTCGCCAATTTTGTGGGATACACGCGCGCTGCCTGCAATCTTGTCAGACTTGTCTCGCTCCATTCCTCCGGGGTAATTCGCCTCAATGCGCGGGATGCGATAGCCGTAACTCGAAAAACCGTCGGTGTGGAAACCGGATATGGCGAACGCATAGGATGTTACGTCTGTGGCGCCGGACATTTCAGCGCGTGTAAAAATTGTTCCGTAGCTTCCTCCCTCGATCGTCAGGGATCGTGATGGAGTGCGAGAACCTTTGCGCGTAATTATATTGACTACGCCGCCCATTGCATCGGAGCCGTAGAGCGCTGACTGCGGGCCGCGCAACACTTCTATGCGGTCGATATTGGTCAATGCAATTGAAGCGAAGTTGAATTCACCGGCGGTGGATGAGGGGTCACCGATGCGAATTCCGTCCATTAACACCAGTGTCTGACCCGCTTCGCTACCGCGGACACGCACGATCGAGAGGCCGCCTGCGCCGCCTTGCTCACTGACGTCGACGCCAGGAATAAGGCGGAGCGCATCAGCGATATTCCGCACGCCGTATGCTTCTATCTGGGCGGAATCAATGACTGAGGTGGCGCTTCCAGATCTCGCTACTTCCAATGGAGAACGAGTGGCCGTAATTACAATTTCTGGTGCTAATTCTCGTTCCTCGGGAATGGGCTGTGAAAACGCGAAGGTCGGGATTGTGGAGAAAATAGAGACAAATGCCGACAAGCGGCCAAGACGAATCATAGAACCTCCAAACCGTCCCACCGACGGTTGAATGAGTTGCACAATCGCTTGGCCGGTCTCCTGGCTCACGGCTCTACGTCAGCTTGCGTCTTCCCGGGGAATTTTTCCCCAGTGACTTGTTGCAAGCGTGGCTCGCCGTTTACAGTTGCGGGGGCAGCTGCGGCGTAAGGATTTCTCCCGCACCGCATTCCCGTTTCACCCTTGCGGGCACCAAACGCTCGAGAACAATAAGGCGACAATGTTTCGTTGGCAATGTGTATCCGGGGACTTATGCATTTGACTTGTTGTCATCGGTTGACGGTCGCATGCGGATTAATCGCTGCATTCGCAGCGGCGCACCCAATCTTGGCTGCTGAGCGTGCTCCGCCCAAGAGGATGGTGTCCGTCAATCTGTGCGCCGATCAAATGCTTTTGAGGCTGGCGAATCCTAGTAGCATCACGGCGCTTGGGCCCTTTGCTCGTGATCCTCTCATGTCATTCCTGGCAGAGCCTGCGCAAACATTTCCGCAAGTGAGCAATCGTACAGAAACCCTTCTTCACATCGAGGCGGATGCGGTCATCGTCGGGCCATTCGACAATATGTATATGCGGGCAGCTCTGCGGCGACGAAACATAAAAGAAATCGTCGTTGGTCGTTGGGTGAGCTTGAGTGAGGTTCGGCGCGGCATCGAATTCTTTTCCAACGCGATCAACGAGGCGGCGGCGGGGTCTAGGTTGATTGAAGAAATTGACATCGCAGCCGCGGATTTGAGAGGTCTGCTGAAAAGCGATCGACCCAAGACCTTCCTCCTTCTTCACCGGAGGGGTTATGTAGGCGAAGGAGAAATCGTAACTGAGCTGTTGGAGATGGCGGGACTCGTTGATGCGGCGAAGGGCGCAGCCGCTCAATTCATGAGTGTCGAATCCGTCGTTGCGCTGCGTCCGTCTGTTCTTGTGGTGAGCGGACGCAGTCTGAAAGCCGAAGATCGGGGCCTCGAGCTTCTGGAGCACCCGGCGTTGACGCGTCTATATCCCCCGAGCCGTCGCATCACGACACCAGACCGGCTCACAATATGTGGTGGCCCGTCTACACCAGCTCTGATCCGGCACTTGAAGAGTGAGTTGATGGAATGGGCGCGCAGACAGTGAACTCTTTTTTTGAATGTGCTAGCTTTCGGCAGACAAAGCCTCTCGTTCGTCAGCCATCATGAACCCGGTTTTTTCAGAACTCCCCAACACAATTTTTGACGTCATGTCTGGGCTTGCCCGAGAACTGGACGCCGTCAATCTAGGCCAGGGCTTTCCGGATGATCCTGGGCCTGAAGATGTTCGGCGCAAAGCGGCTGACGCTGTCCTTCATGGCTGGAATCAATACCCGCCCATGATGGGGCTGCCTGAGCTTCGTCAGGCTATAGCGGCGCATTACGCGCGCTTCCAAGCTGTCGATCTGGACCCGGCGAAAGAAACCATGGTGACCTCGGGCGCCACGGAGGCGCTGGCGGCGGCCATACTTGCCGTCGTTTCGCCGGGTGACGAAGTTGTTCTTTTTCAACCCATGTACGACGCGTATTTGCCGCTTGTGTTGCGGGCCGGCGGAGTTCCACGTTTCGTGAATTTACGACCGCCACAATGGATGTTCACGCGCGAGGATTTAGAAGCGGCGTTCACATCCCGCACCCGCGCTGTTCTTTTCAATAACCCGCTGAATCCTTGCGCAACGATATTTCCCGAGGATCAGTTGGCGCTTCTGGCCGAGTTTTGCCAACGGTTCGACGCGACGGCCATCTGCGATGAAGTTTGGGAGCACGTCATATTCGACGATCGACGTTTCACAAGCATGCTCACATTGGCGGGTATGCGAGAGCGTACGATCAAGATTGGCTCCGCCGGGAAGATATTCTCGCTTACGGGCTGGAAGGTTGGTCTTGTTGCAGCCGCCCCGGATCTCATGAAGGTGATGTCAAAAGCGCATCAGTTTTTGACCTTCACAACACCCCCGAACCTTCAGATCGCAGTCGCGCACGGGTTGGCGAAGGACAATATTTATTTCCGCGAAATGCGGTCACGTTTTCAGCGCAGTCGCGATCGTTTTGTTTCGGAATTAAGTGGAATGGGCTTCAGGGTCATGCCCAATCATGGGACGTATTTCGTGAACATCGATATCAGCGACATTCGGGGCATGGATGATATCGCGTTCGCAGACCGCCTCGTTCGCGAATTCGGGGTCGCTTCGATTCCCGTTTCCGCATTCTACGCGCAGGAACCTAATCGGTCGACGGTGCGGTTCTGCTTCGCGAAATCGGACTCAACGCTTGATGAGGGGCTTATCAGGTTGGGCCGCGCCGCGCGTGCATTCGGATTGAGAGGATGAAGATGAGAAAGCTCTGCTGTCTGCTCGGTGCGCTGGCGTTGTCGATCTCGGCAGCAAGCGCGCAGCACCGCGTGGTTCACGTCTACAACTGGTCTGATTATATCGACGCAAAGCTCCTTGATGAATTTACCAAGGAAACGGGCATCAGGGTCGTTTACGACACGTATGACTCAAATGAGACGTTGGAGGCGAAACTTCTCGCTGGGCGAAGTGGCTACGATATCGTTGCGCCCTCGGGGACATTCCTTCAACGCCAAATACAATCGGGGCTCTATCGTCCCTTAGATCGGTCCAAACTTTCAAACGCGAAACATCTGTGGCCCGAGGTTGACGCCCGCCTGGCTGTTTACGATCCCGGTAACCGACATGCAGTGAACTACATGTGGTTTACCACAGGTATCGCTTACGACGTGGCGAAGGCGAATGCCCGAATAGGCGATCAGCCGTTGAACACATGGGACATTCTTTTCAAACCCGAGCTTCTTCGAAAGTTCGCCGACTGCGGTGTTTACGTGCTCGACAGCCCGGAAGACCTTTTCGCAATCGCGCTGCGCTATTTGAAGCTAAACCCCGACTCTAAAACCCCTGGTGATATTGCCAAGGCCAGCGCACTGCTTCAGCGCATCCGGCCGTCCGTTCGACGTTTTCACTCGTCAGAATACATCAACGCTTTGGCAAACGGCGACATCTGCCTGGCAATTGCCTGGTCAGGCGACAGTTTCCAGGCCAGAAATCGTGCGCGTGAAGCGGGGAACGGTGTCGATATCAGTTACGTGATTCCGCGTGAGGGAACGCTTATGTCGATGGATAACTTCGCCATTCCCAAGGACGCGGTGAATGTCGACGAAGCTTACGCTTTTATCGATTTCCTGTTGCGGCCAGAGAATGCCGCCCGCAACACAGCTGCATCTAATTTCGCGAACGGAGTATTGGCTGCCGCGCCAATGATTCCGCCGGACATCCTCCAAAATCAAGCAATCTATCCAAACGCCGAGGTGATGAGCCGCCTTTTCACAGTTTCACCTCCCGACCGCCAGACGCAGCGCACCATCACGCGCGAATGGACGCGCATCAAGACTGGCAGATAAGGCTAAAAGCCTGCCCGTTGAGGACAGGCCATAGCTTACTGCTCCGTCAGCATTCTCTTGAGAAGCTCAATTTCCTCCGAGAGAACGCCATCAATCTTCGCAAGCGACTCAATCTTTCTGACTGCGTGGAGAACCGTAGTGTGATCGCGCCCTCCAAACCGACGGCCAATTTCTGGCAACGACCTCAATGTCAAAACTTTCGAAAGATACATTGCAATTTGCCGAGGCCGGACAACCGTTGCAGTCCGTCGCGATGACAGAATGTCAGGGCGCGAAATGCTGTAGTGGCTGGCGACCAGCTTTTGGATGTCCTCAATCTTCACGCGCTTGGGCTCTCGCACGCGGATGAGATCGCGAATGGCTTGCTCAGCGGTTTCTATCGTCAGCGGAATCCCTGTCAACGTAGCATGCGCTATGAGGCGGTTGACTGCGCCATCCAGGTCTCTGCCATTGGTTTGAATAGCTCCAGCAATGTATCGGATGACAGCTGGGGGAACATCGAAGCCCGGTTGTACGGCCTTGGCTGCCTGCACTCGCGCTTCGATGACCTTGACACGCAATTGTTCGTCGAAGGGTTTCATCTCGACGCAAAGGCCGCCCGACAGCCGCGATCTCACCCGCTCATCAAGGCTGTCCAGCTCCGACGGTGGGCGGTCTGCAGCAATCACAACCTGCTTGCCAGCATCAATGAGCGCGTTCAGCGTATGGCAGAACTCTTGCGGAATCGATTTGCCGCGCAGGAACTGAACATCGTCAATGATAAGTTTGTCGATGGAGCGAAGGCGTTCCTTGTATGCGATAGCCGTGTGCGCGCGCAGTGCGGACACAAAACCGTACATGAACCTTTCCGCAGTCAGATAGATTGTGCGCTGCCCACCCGCGAGAGCAGTCTGCGCAATTGCCTGAATGAGATGCGTCTTACCCAGGCCGACCCCGGCATGGATGTAGAGCGGATTATATTGCGCGGGTTCATGGGCCGACGCAGTACCGATCCGGTGAGCAGCGGCATGTGCAAGACGATTGGAGTCGCCGACAAGAAAGGCGTCGAACGTGAACCGCCGATCCAACGGCGCGCCTATAAGGCCAGCATCTTCCGGCTGAGCAGGGCGAAACATCACCGCGGCGTCGCCTTGCAGAAAGGCGTTCTTGACGCTCGCGCCGTCTGACGACTTTATTGAAGACGTTGCGACGAGCTGCGCGGGGCTGCGTCCAATCACGCGCCGCCCAACGGCGCGCACCTCAATTACGACACCACGGACCTCAGACAGTTCAGCGGAGACGACTGGAGTTAGCCTGTCATTGTAGTGGGATTGGATCCAGCTCTTGAGAAATTTTGTGGGCACTGAGCAGTGCGCGATTCCATGCTCAATGCGATCAAGTTCGAGCCGCGCAAACCACGATGAATAAACGTCTTCGCCAAACTCCGCTCGGAGTCTCTGGCAGACCCGCGCCCATGCAGCATTCTGCTTGGTCGCGTCGGCTGAAATGACTTCGTTGTCCATGCTTCCGGTGATCTCGCGTAGTGCCGCCATTTTCGATGCCTGATTATTCTTGCGTGCGCCGGTTTGAGCGGTGCTCGGAAAACAGAAAACAACACCGAGTCATGAGGATGCTCGCGCAAAACCTCCTTCATCGGCGAAGGGTGTTAGATAAAGTTTTGAGTTTCTGTTACGCCCCGTCGCTGCCTTGCTGCAATCGCGACAGTGACGTGTTGATGACCTCTGGGAAGATCGCTGCGATAGTGGCCGTATCTGCGATAGTCATAGGTCCCCCAATCCGCGAAATGAATTACGCGGTCTTTCTCGAATTGTAATTTCAATCAAACGCACGTTTTCTGCCGCGCGCAGCGCCCCCAACAGCAGAGCATCTCCAGAGCAAGTCCCGATCAACAGCAGCATACGATCGCAATCTGAAATGTCGCGTTTGAATGCTGCTATCACAAAGGGGGTCTGGAGTGCCCGACGCTCTCGACACCCCGAACATACACGCCGTCGCAGCGTTCGCAACACGCCGAAACCGCGCTCTGATCGCTGCGATCTTTCATCGGTGATCGCTTTCGCGATTGACGACGTTAAGCGACTGATTCAATCCCGTATGACACCACCAATTGGAACGTCAGTCGGCGCTTGCAGAAGTTGAATCTGAGCATGGCGCGCAGCGCAAGGTCGGATCGTTGATGGGTTTGACCAGCAGTGAGGGTCTTTACTCGGCAACCCGTTGAATCGCAGTCACATTGATTGAGCGATCAACGGATGGGTTCAAGAGCTGCGCGGATGTCACACAGCGGCAACAAAAAAGCCTGGAGTTTCCTCCAGGCTTCAAGCGATGTGTTACTCAGAAACCGTTCTTAGCTCGCGAGAGCCTTCACGCGAGCTGACAAGCGAGAGACGCTCCGCGATGCGGTGTTCTTGTGAACGACGCCCTTCTGGGCAGCGCGCATCATGATCGGCTCGGCTGTTGCAAAAGCTTCGCGCGCAGCGTTCGCGTCGCCGCTGGCGATTGCTTCCTCAACCTTACGGACGAAGGTGCGCATCTTGCTGCGGCGCGAGCGATTGACTGCGGTGCGACGCGCGATTTTCCGGACGGCTTTCTTAGCCGAAGTGGTGTTCGCCATTTCCTGAACCTCTAGAAGCCACAAGGCGACAATGCCGAGGGCGCGAAAAACTAAGTGCCCGCCAATCAGCGGGCCTTGGGCGGGCTTATACTTGCTAAGCCCCGTCTCCGTCAATCGGGGCGGAGACGACGTCGTGTCCTCAGAGCCCGTCGAACAGCGCCGTCGACAGATAGCGCTCGGCGAAAGACGGGATGATGATGACGATGTTCTTGCCATCCATCTCTGCCCGACCGCCAATTTCAATGGCGGCAGCGAGAGCGGCGCCGGACGATATCCCCACCGGGATCCCCTCAAGTCGCGCCAATTGCCGGGCGATCTCGAACGCCGTCTGGTTGCCAACGGTGATCACCTCGTCGATCACGGACCTATCGAGCACAGAGGGCACGAATCCGGCCCCGATTCCTTGAATCTTGTGCGGACCGGGCGAACCGCCAGACAGAACTGGAGAGTCCTCTGGTTCAACGGCCACGATTTTCACGCCCGGCTTGCGAGCCTTTAATACTTGCCCCACCCCGGTAATCGTGCCGCCGGTGCCAACGCCTGAAACGAAGACGTCGACCTCTCCAGCAGTATCGTTCCAGATCTCCTCGGCCGTGGTGCGGCGATGAATCTCAGGGTTCGCGGGGTTTTCGAATTGCTGCGGAATAATCGCTCCGGGCGTGGACGCCACGATTTCCTGAGCCTTGGCGATGGCTCCCTTCATGCCCTGCGCGGC
Source organism: Beijerinckiaceae bacterium (assembly GCA_030684835.1). Classification (GTDB taxonomy): domain Bacteria; phylum Pseudomonadota; class Alphaproteobacteria; order Rhizobiales; family Beijerinckiaceae; genus Terripilifer. The sequence continues at coordinate 46,395 of JAUXWZ010000165.1, read as the reverse complement.
AGGCGTGAGCACAAGTTCCGCGCCCAGCAGCGCAAGCATCTTCCGCCGCTCCAGAGACATCGAGTCTGGCATGACAAGCATGAGTCGATAGCCCCGTGCGGCCGCCACGAAAGCCAAGGCGATCCCAGTGTTTCCAGAGGTGGGCTCGACGAGAACAGTGTTGGCTGGATCAATACGTCCCTCAGCCTCGAGGGCATCGATCATATTCACGCCGATGCGGTCTTTCACACTTCCGATCGGGTTGAAGAATTCAAGCTTCGCCAACAGGTTGGCTTTGATTCCGCGATTCTGTTCGATCCGCTTCAGCCGGACCAGGGGGGTGTCGCCGATGGTGTCAGTAATCGAACCGTAGATTCGTCCGCGTCCAGGTTCCGACATAGCCATGTGGTGGTCCTCCCGATCTAATTATACGGATAATCTTTGTTCTCGCAACATTTGGACGTGCTCAGATTGTAAAATCGACCGTCGGGGTGTTGTTCTGGAACACGCCCGCCTTCTGAGATCGGTTACAGAGGTCTTCAACGGTAACGCTGTCGAGGGCGGCCATCAGGCCCGCTCCGGCATCCACGACCATCGGCGCCACAACGCTGGAGATCAGTTTCGAGGAGTTGGCCGCAGTGACGTCGTCGGATTCCTCACTGAGAATGGCGACGCGCACAATTTCGCCCATGGTGATCCGTCGACGCTCACGCGCGAGCTCATAACCACCTTTGGGGCCACGGACGCCTTTTAGGATGCTAGCCCGAACCAGTGATTGGAGGAGCGTTTCAAGATGACGCGGCGGAAGATTGTGCCGGCTGGCGAGCGATTTTGCAGCCACCGGCAAGGGGCGGGCGTGCATGGCCACGTCAACGACAGCGGCGACAGCAAGCAGCGCACGTTTCGACAATAGCATCATGAAGACGGCCCCTCCTTGCCGACGCCAGTCGAGCCGAACCCCCCGGACCCACGCTCGCTCACTGTCAGTTCTGCGACCGGCTCGAATGCGCACTCGGCAACTGCAGCAATCACGAGTTGTGCAATTCGGTCTCCGCGGCGGATGATGAACGGTTCAGCCCCGTGATTTATGAGGATCACCCCAATCTCTCCGCGATAGTCGCAATCGATAGTCCCGGGCGCGTTCAAGACTGTTACGCCAAACCGCAGCGCCAAACCGGATCTTGGCCTGACTTGACCTTCATGACCGCCTGGTATGGCAATGCTCAGGCCGGTGGGGATCAGGTCCCGCCCGCCTGGCTCGATAACGAGGCTGATGCCCTCTGTCACGGCGGCGCGAAGGTCGAAACCCGCCGCGCCGGCCGTCCCTTTGCTCGGCAGGTCCAGCCCGGCGCCGTGCGGCAAAATTTTCAGTGGAACGACGAGGCTCAAGACCGTCTTTCCTCAAGCATCGCGCCGCATCTTTCGATTATCGCAATAGCCACAGCGCCTTTGCTTTGTTGGGGAAGAGACTCGACCGCCGAAGCCGTAATCAAATGCACGCTATTCTCCAGACCGCCCATCACACCGGAACCCGGGCTCACGTCATTGGCCACAATCATATCGCAGCACTTTCGCACGAGCTTGGCCTGCCCGTATTCGATGACTTTTTCAGTCTCGGCGGCAAACCCAATTACGAGGCGCGGTCGCTCGAATGTGCGCGACGCGACCGTGGCAAGAATGTCGGGATTTTCGACGAGGACCAGCGCTGGCGGGCCGTCACATGATTTCTTGACCTTCTGACTAGCCTGGATGTCGACACGCCAATCTGCAACGGCGGCCGCGCTGATGAAGACGTCCGCCGGAAGCGCCGCTTCGACAGCGGCTTGCATTTGCTCTGCCGTTTCAACCTTGATTGTCTCGAGCCCCGCCGGATCGGGAATATTCACCGGTCCGCTGATGAGGATGACCTCCGCTCCCGCATCCTTGGCTGCCGTGGCGAGTGCATGGCCCTGTCGTCCCGACGACCGGTTAGCAATATAACGCACCGGATCGATCGGTTCATGGGTGGGACCCGAGGTAATTACGACGCGCTTCCCCGTTAGAAATTGCTCACTGATCTGTGGGAAAAGCGCGGCTTCCACAGCATCTACAATCTCCAATGGCTCCGCCATTCGACCCGGGCCGTACTCGCCGCAAGCCATCTCGCCATCATCAGGGCCAACAAACAGCACGCCGTCCTTGCGGAGCTGGGTCACGTTTCGAGCAGTCGCCGGATGGGTCCACATGCGAACATTCATGGCTGGTGCAACCAGCGTCTTCTTGTCGGTCGCAAGAAGAAGGGTGGAAGCAAGATCGTTTGCAATCCCATTCGCCATCTTCGACATGAGATCTGCTGTTGCGGGCGCCACAACGAGCAAATCCGCTGCGCGCGACAACTGAATATGCCCCATTGCGGCTTCATCGGTCAGCGAGAACAAATCACTGTAGACCTGATTGCCCGAAAGGCTGGCGGCTGAAAGGGGCGTCACGAACTGCATCGCCGCCGTCGTCATGCACACAGTGACGTTTGCGCCGCGCTCTCTCAGCCGCCTGATGAGATCAAGAGATTTGAACGCCGCAATGCCGCCGCCGATGATCAGGAGAATTCGCTTGTTCGTGAGCATCTGATGACCTGGGGCCCCATTTTGATTGGCGCATGTTAGCCGATCAGAAGCATTGCCGCCAAAATTCCGGCGATGGTCCATAACGCAGCGTTGCCCCACCGTGCGCGCTTGGCTTCTGCGCGGCCAATCGCCTCGACGCTGGCGGGCGATAACTCGACCCCCATACGGCCAAACCGTTCAAAATCGGCAGCAAGCGCCTCTGCGCGTTCCGCCAGATCCGGCAATGAGCCAACGAAGCGGCCAAGGACCGCAAGACTTCGCCCGGCGTCGTCGATGATTCCGGCTGGTCCCAGTTTGTTTTTGATCCATTCTGAAACGACAGGCTCCGCCGTTGACCACATGTCGAGCCGCGGGTCGAGCGTGCGCGCAACGCCTTCGACGACCACCATGGTTTTCTGCAGAAGGACAAGCTCGGTTCGGGTCCGCATGTCGAAAAGGGCGGTAATCTCGAACAAAAGCGAAAGAAGTTTCGCCATCGAAATCTGATCGGCTGTTCGCGAATGAATCGGCTCGCCGATTGCGCGGATCGCCTGCGCGAAATCTTCTACACGATGAATTCGCGGAACGTACCCGGCCTCAAAGTGCACTTCAGCGACGCGACGGTAATCTCGGGTGATGAATCCATAAAGGATTTCTGCCAGAAAACGCCGCTCCTTGGGCCCCAGCCGCCCCATGATGCCGAAGTCTACGGCGGCCAGCCGCCCCTGCCGGTCAATAAACAGGTTTCCCTGGTGCATGTCAGCGTGAAAGAAGCCATCACGCATGGCGTGGCGCAGGAAGGATTGGATGACGATGCGCCCAAGTTGCGGCAGCTCGAAGCCTGCCTGCTTCAGCGCTGGCAGGTCCGACAAATGAAGCCCGTCGATCCACTCAATAGTTAGAACGTCTTTTGCCGTGCGGTCCCAGTCCACGGAGGGAACGCGGAAGTCTGCGTCGTCGCGTGTGTTCTCCCCATATTCTGACGCTGCGGCAGCCTCGAGACGGAAGTCCATTTCCATCTTGACGCTGCGCGCGAGCGTATCCACCACATCATAAAGCCGAAGGCGCCGGGCTTCGTGCGAGAAGCGTTCAGCCAGGGACGCGGCGAAATACATGTCGCGGATGTCGCGCCTGAACCGGCGCTCAACCCCTGGCCGCAAGATTTTGACGGCGACCTCGCGCACACCATCGGCGGTTTCCACTTTGGCGCGGTGCACCTGAGCGATGGAAGCCGCAGCAATGGGTTCGCCAAATTCACTGAAAAGTTTGCTAACTTTCGTGTTGAAGGAGGCTTCGATTGTAGCGATCGCCTGCTCAAGAGGAAACGGCGCCACGCGATCTTGCAATTCCTCCAGCTCGCGCGCCGAATTGACGCCGACGACATCTGGCCTCGTCGCGAGAAACTGTCCCAGTTTGATATAGGAAGGCCCAAGCTGCGCCATGGCGCGAGCAAGCCGTTTTTGATCCTTGCGCGCGCTCCGGCGGGCAATCAACTTGGCGAATCCAAGCGGCACACGCGCCGCCGGCGGCAGGATGCCAGGATCCACGTCCGTGAATACGCCTTCGCGGGCGAGAACCCAGCCGGAGTGGGCTAGGCGCGCTATATGACCAAGAGCTCCAAACACCGCGTGTGACCTCAGAGCTTCCAGCCAGAGTGAATGGCGGCCACTCCGCCCGTCAGCTTCGTATAGCTGGCGCGACGGAAGCCGGCGGCGGCGATCTCCTCGCGAAATTCATCAGCGGGAGGAAATTGGGCGATCGATTCGACGAGGTAACGGTATGGCTCACCGTCCCCCGTGATCGCCTTGCCCATGGCTGGAATAGCGGTGAAAGAATATGAGCGATAGGCGGAATCCATTATCGGGACATCGACGTCGGAAAATTCGAGGCACAGGAACCGGCCGCCCCTTTTGAGCACTCGGTAAGCTTCCTGAAGCGCTTTCTGCCTGCGTGGAACATTGCGGATGCCGAAGGCGATTGTGTACGCGTCAAAAGACTTGTCCGCGAACGGCAGCGCCTCTGCGTTCGCCTCGACGAAGTCGACCTGATGATCGAGCCGGCGCTTCTCTGCGCGCTCCTTGCCTACAGCCAACATGGCGGCGTTGATATCCGCGACGGTCACTGAGGTCAGCGGCCCCCCGGCGTCTGCAATCCTGAAGGCGACGTCGCCGGTCCCTCCAGCCACGTCTAAGTGGCGAAAATCGCGGTTTTTACTGGGTCCAACCATGCCGACCAGCACGTCTTTCCATATACGGTGAAGGCCGGCGGACATGAGGTCGTTCATGAGGTCATAGCGGCTCGCTACGGCGCTGAAGACGTCATCCACGAGTCCCTGCTTCTCGTCCACGCGAACGCGGGTGAAGCCAAAGTCGACTTGCGCATCGAGGCCGCTGCCAGGCAATTGACTGCTCATCCTGTACTCCAGTGGGCGGAACATAGCGCCTGAGCCGCCTCATGGCTATGTAGTGGACGTTTTGTTCGAGACCGCCTTATGCCCGAATTACCCGAAGTAGAAACCGTTCGCAGGGGCCTCGAGCCCACGATGGTCGGATCAGTGATCGAGAAGGTGGATCGCAAGCGCGCAGATCTGCGGTTTCGCTTTCCCGCCGATTTCGACAAACGGATTGAAGACCAGAAGGTCATCGCACTCGGCCGGCGCGCGAAATATCTGCTTGCGGACCTTGAGAGCGGCGATGTGCTCGTGATGCACCTTGGGATGAGTGGATCATTTCGGATCGAGGCGCCCGAGGCTGTTAGTGCGCCCGGTGTTTTTCACCATGATCGCTCAAAGGACCCGGCGCACGATCATGTCACGTTGCATCTCTCGGGTGGCGCACGCATCGTTTACAATGATCCGCGACGTTTCGGCTTCATGGATATCGTCGCTCGGCAAGCCCTGTCCGCGCACCCCTTCTTCAAAGATCTCGGCGTCGAACCGCTCGGTAACGCGCTGGATGGCGCACTTCTCTCACAGCTGTTTGCGGGCAAGCGTGCGCCACTCAAAGCGGCGCTGCTGGATCAAAGGCTGATCGCCGGACTTGGCAACATTTACGTATGCGAAGCTTTGCATCGCGCAGGCCTATCTCCGAAAAGGCTGGCCGGAACCATTTCGCGCAAAACAGGCTCCTCGGCGCGTAGTAGCCAGCTCGCCACGTCCATTCGGGCGGTGCTTGAAGAGGCGGTAGCAGCTGGCGGTTCATCGCTTCGCGACCACAGGCAGGCGGACGGGGCGCTGGGATATTTTCAGCATTCCTTCCGCGTTTATGACCGCGAAGACCAGGCGTGCGTGAAAGTTGGCTGCGCTGGCCGGATCAGCCGGATTGTTCAATCCGGCCGCTCCACATTCTACTGCAGCGTCTGCCAGCGCTGATCAGCCGATCGCGCTCGATCCGCCGAAACGCTCTTTCCAGCGCGGAATGACCTCTGTGTTGTAGACGTTGTCCGGCACTTCGCCGCGCAGCGCCGTCAGAACGGACTTGACCGCCCATACCATTCCGGGCCGCAGTTCTCCACCTTCGTTGTAGGACGCCGCATGGGGCGACAGGAGGATGCGGTCGCCCAGATCGCGCAAGGGCGAATCTTTCGGCAGGGGTTCGAACTCAAAAACGTCAAGCGCGGCGCCGCGCAGCCGCTGTTCCTGAATCGCCGTCGCCAGTGCTGCTTCACGAATGACCTTGCCGCGCGCCGTGTTGATGACGATGGCGGTGGGCTTCATCAAAGCGAGCTCTTTCTCGTCCATCATGAAGCGAGTCTCGGCGGTCAGCGTGACATGGAAAGAAACAACATCCGATTCGCGCAGCAACGTCTGGTAGTCGACGCGCTCGACGCCTGAAAGCAGGAAACGTGCGGGGGGCGCATACGGATCATAGGCGATCACGCGCACTCGCCACGGTGTGAGAAGCTGAGCCACGCGTTGACCGATACGTCCGAGCCCTACGATGCCGACTGTGACGCCCGCCGCCCCATCTGACATGCGAGAGCCCACATAGGTCGTCGCGAGCGAGGGCTGGCGCCAGCCAAAGTTTCGGACGTGCTGATCGCGCTCCCGCACCTTCTTCAGGATTGCAAGCATCAGCGTCATGGTCGTTTCAGCAACGCCAAAGCAATTCGCCTCGGTCGGTGCGTGACAGACGAGAATTCCTAAATCACTTGCCGCATCCACGTCTACGTCATCGACGCCGACCGTGTATTTCGCAATTACACGCAGCCGCTGGGCAGATTCAAGAACGGTCCGTGTGATGGGCGCGCAGCGCACCATGGAACCCATCATCGCCGCACTGTCGCGCGCGGCCGCTACGAAGGCCGGTTCGTGGTCACGTTCTTCCCACTGCCAGGCAGGATCGCCTTTTTCGACGGTGACGCCTGCGTCCTCGAGCGGCTTCAGGAGCGCCGCAGGTTCGTCGCGCGGCGCAAAAACGAGAAGCTTGCAATCGGCCATAAATTCCTCCCCGCAGGCCGTCTATGCGGTCTGCGGGGTTATCCTAGCGGGTGCGCAGAAATATGGAAGTGGTTCAGCTAATAGCCGCTTCTTTCGAACGTTCAGCGCGCTTGCGATCATTGGGGTCGAGCAACGCTTTGCGAAGACGGATGGACTTCGGGGTCACTTCAACGCGCTCGTCGTCTTCAATGTACGCAAGCGCCTTTTCCAACGTCATGCGGATCGGCGGCGTCAGACGAACGGCTTCGTCCTTGCTCTGCGTGCGAATGTTGGTGAGCTGCTTGCCCTTGAGCACGTTGATCTCAAGATCGTTGTCGCGCGTGTGTTCGCCCACGATCATGCCGCGATAAACCTTGCAACCGGGGTCGATCATCATCGGACCACGGTCTTCAAGCTTCCACATTGCATAGGCGACGGACTCGCCCTGTTCGTTCGAAATCAAGACGCCATTGCGCCGACCCTGAATATCGCCCCGATGCGGAGCGTATTCATGGAAAAGCCGGTTCATGATTGCGGTGCCGCGGGTGTCGGTCAGAAGTTCGCCCTGATATCCGATGAGACCGCGCGTCGGTGCATGGAACACGAGGCGCAAACGGTCGCCGCCGGACGGCCGCATCTCGATCATGTCGGCCTTGCGCTCCGACATTTTCTGCACGACGACGCCTGAATGTTCCTCGTCGACGTCAATAACAACTTCTTCAATGGGCTCAAGTAGCTGGTCGTTTTCTTCATCTTTCTTGAAGACGACGCGCGGACGCGAAATGCTGAGCTCAAAGCCTTCGCGGCGCATGGTTTCAATCAGGATGCCAAGCTGCAATTCGCCACGGCCCGACACGATGAAGGCTTCTCCTGTCGGAGAATCCTCGACCTTGAGAGCGACATTGCCTTCGGCCTCCTTGTAGAGGCGCGCGCGGATCATGCGGCTCGTCACCTTGTCGCCTTCAGTGCCAGCGAGCGGCGAATCGTTGACCATGAAGGTCATGGAAAGCGTCGGGGGATCGATTGGCTGCGCCTGCAGCGGCTCGGTCACATCGAGCGCGCAAAGGGTGTCGGCGACGTTGAACTTGGAGAGCCCGGCAATCGCGACGATGTCGCCTGCTTCGGCCTCATCAATCGGCTGCCGCTCGATACCGCGGAACGCGAGAATCTTTGAAACACGGCCTTGTTCGACGATGTTTCCCATGCGGTCCAGAACTTTGACGGCCTGGTTTGGTTTGACCGACCCGGCGAACACACGACCTGTGACAACGCGACCCAGATAAGGGTTGGCTTCCAGGAGCGTACCGAGCAGGCGGAAAGAGCCTTCTTCGATTTTTGGTTCGGCGACGTGACGAAGCACGAGATCGAACAACGGCCCCATGCCTTGATCCTGCGGCCCATCCGGCGAGTCCGCCATCCAGCCCTGCTTCGCCGAGCCGTAGATGATCGGAAAATCGAGCTGTTCGTCGGTCGCATCCAGCGCGGCAAAGAGATCGAACACTTCGTTCACGACCTCCGTAATGCGCGCGTCGGCCTTGTCGACCTTGTTGATGCAAACGATTGGCTTGAGGCCGATCTTCAGCGCCTTGCCGACCACAAACTTCGTTTGCGGCATCGGGCCTTCTGCGGCGTCGACGAGCACAATGGCGCTGTCCACCATCGAGAGAATGCGTTCCACCTCGCCGCCGAAGTCAGCATGGCCCGGCGTATCGACAATGTTGACGCGCACATCCTTCCATTCGACGGATGTCGCCTTGGCGAGAATCGTAATTCCGCGTTCTTTCTCAAGGTCGTTTGAGTCCATGACGCGTTCGGCGACGCGCTGGTTGTCGCGGAAGGCGCCGGACTGTTGCAGCAGGCGGTCCACCAATGTGGTCTTGCCATGGTCAACGTGCGCGATGATGGCGATGTTACGCAGTTTCATAGGTCTATGTATCCAAAGTGCGCGTCGTGCCAACCCGGCAAAACATCCAGGTTGGCTTCGTCTCTGACGGAGACTTGTGACGGAATTGCAATTGTTCGGGCGAAAACAGCGCCGAAGTTGCGCATCGCCTACACGAAAATCAGACGATTGGGAACCCTTGTTCGGTCAGGCTTATCTTGCAACCGGTAGAACAAGGGCCTCGTTCAGCCGCCTTTGGCTCGACGGTCGCGCTTGCCGAGGGTGCGCAGACGGAGGGCGTTGAGCTTGATGAAGCCGGCAGCGTCCCGATGATCGTAGGCGACAGCGCCTTCTTCAAACGTCACAAGATCCTGATCATACAAAGAATAAGGAGACTGGCGACCGACCACACGGACTGTCCCCTTGTAAAGCTTCAAGCGAATGCGGCCAGTGACGAATTGCTGGCTCTTGTCGATCAGCGCCTGCAGCATTTCACGTTCCGGCGAGAACCAGAAACCGTTGTAAATCAGCTCCGCATACTTGGGCATCAGCTCGTCCTTGAGGTGGGACGCGCCGCGGTCAAGTGTGACGGATTCGATGCCGCGATGGGCTTCGAGGAGGATGGCGCCGCCGGGCGTTTCGTACACGCCGCGCGATTTCATGCCCACGAAACGGTTTTCCACCAGATCGAGCCGGCCGATGCCGTTGGCTTTGCCAAGCTCATTCAACTTTGTCAGCAAGGTCGCCGGCGACATCGGCACGTTGTCGATGGCGACGGGGTCGCCCTTTTCAAAATCGATTGTGATCTCTGTCACGACATCGGGCGCATCTTCCGGTGAGATTGTGCGCATGTGGACATATTCGGGAGGCTCGACCCAGGGATCTTCGAGCACTTTCCCTTCGGAAGACGAATGGAGAAGGTTCGCGTCCACGGAAAACGGAGCGTCGCCGCGCTTGTCCTTCGCGATCGGAATCTGGTGTTCCTCGGCAAACGCGATCAAGGCTTCGCGGCTCTTGAAATCCCACTCCCGCCAGGGAGCGATCACGGTGATCTCCGGCTCCAGCGCATAATAGCCGAGCTCGAAGCGCACCTGGTCGTTACCCTTGCCCGTCGCGCCATGGGACACCGCGTCGGCGCCAACCTTTCGAGCGATTTCGATCTGCTTTTTGGCGATCAAGGGTCGCGCGATCGACGTCCCGAGAAGATAAAGGCCCTCATACTGCGCGTTTGCCCGGAACATGGGGAACACATAATCGCGGACGAATTCCTCGCGCAGATCTTCGATGTAGATGTGCTCCGGCTTGATGCCGAGCAGCAGCGCCTTCGCGCGTGCGGGCTCAAGCTCTTCGCCCTGGCCAAGATCGGCCGTGAAGGTCACCACTTCGCAGCCGTAGGTTGTCTGCAACCATTTGAGAATAATAGACGTGTCCAGCCCCCCTGAATAGGCGAGAACGACGCGCTTGATGCCGTGGGTGGACATGTGACAACTCATCAGGATGGTGGTGGGCCTATAGGGCTCCCGGAAGCGCCGCACTATAGTTGCGCGCGCTCAGGGCGCAAGACGGCTGCAACGGCGTCGTGATCCCAGGAAAGGTAGGCTATGTCCCTGTCGAGCGAGGAAATCGAACGCTATGCCCGGCACATTGTGCTGCGTGGCGTCGGCGGTCCTGGTCAGCAGAAACTCAAACAGGCCCGCGTGCTGGTGATTGGTGCGGGGGGACTGGGTGCGCCCCTGTTGCAATATCTGGCTGCGGCGGGCGTCGGCGAACTGGGAATCGTAGACGACGACGTGGTGTCGCTCTCAAACCTGCAGCGACAGGTCATCCACGGCACGGCAGACATAGGCGACAAGAAGATTGCGAGCGCAACGGAAGCGATTTTCCGTCTTAATCCGCACGTGCAGGTCACGGGGCATGACGTGCGCTTGGCGCCTGCCAACGCCCGAAGCCTTGTCGCCGGATATGATGTGGTCGCCGACGGGTCAGATAACTTCGACACCCGCTACGCAGTATCGGACGCCTGCTTTTACGAGCGCAAACCCCTCGTGACCGGCGCCGTGGGGTCTTTCGACGCCTCCCTCACAACATTGCGTCCCTTCGAAACGAACGCGGAGGGGCAGCCCAATCCGACTTACCGTTGCCTTTTTCCGGCGCCGCCGCCGGCAGGGACAGTTCCGACATGCTCCGAAGCAGGGGTTCTGGGCGCCATGACGGGCGTCCTCGGCGCGCTGATGGCGCTTGAAGTCATCAGGGCGGTCTGCGGCTTTGGAGAGCCCTTGGTCGGCAGGCTCCTGTTGCTTGACGCCATGGGGATGCGGTTTGAGACGATCGCCTACGACTGGGACGCCTCAAACCCGTTGAATGGCTCTACTTCGCCGCGATAAGGGCGATTTCGACCTTGTATTCGGGCGCGGCGAGCTGAGCCTGAACCGTGGCGCGCGCCGGGGTCGAGCCTGCGGCGACCCAAGCATCCCACTTGGAGTTCATCTCCGAAAAGGTCGAGATGTCCGTCAACCAAATGGTCGCCGAGAGGACTTTTGCCTTGTCCGTGCCGGCTTGAGCAAGAAGCCCGTCAATGATTTCGAGGATTTCACCGGTTTGTTCGGCTACACTCTTACCCTTGGTCTGATCAGCAACCTGACCAGCAAGATACACAGTGTTCCCGTGCACAACGGCCTTGCTCATGCGCGGGCCGGCTCCAATACGCTCAACGGACATGTTCAAACTCCAGAATAGTGCTGCTACCCCGTGCCTTAACCGTGCAGGGATGAGGCTGTCAAAGGCGGCCGCGCAATCAGTGCGCAAAAGGCGGGCATAGACGGTTGAGGATAAACTGTTAATCTTACTTAACGGGAGTCCTATGATCTTATATTTATCAGATAGTTATGCGTAAAATTCCACATTTTATGCACATGTGAAAAACCGGGAAAATTCAAACTAAAACCTCTCTCATGCGCCTTCCCCTTGCTTCTAAGCCCTAAATGGGCGACGTCCTTTTCAGGATAAATTCCAAACGCGCGGGAGATACGCATGACAAAGGACGAGGCCAAACAAACGTTGATCGACGCCGGCCTGGTGCTTGATGTTGCAGGCATGGGCGATTTCACGCGCGGGCACGTATCTGTGCGTGTTCCGGGCGACCCAAACCACTTCTACATGAAGCCGCACAGCTTCGGCCTCGATGAAATCACCATGGAGAACATGGTGACCTGCAATCTAGAGGGCGAGAAGGTTGCCGGCGGCGGTCCCCGTCACAGCGAAGTCTACATTCACTCCGAGATTTTCAAGGCTCGACCGGACATCAACTCGGTCATTCATGCCCATCCGACCCATGCGGTCGCTTTGTCTTCGACAGGCAAGCCGCTGCGCTACTTCAGCCAACCGAGTGCGGTCTTTGCCGACGGCATCGGCAATTACATCGACACGATCGATCTGATCCGTACGAAGGAGATGGGGGCCGGCGTGGCCCGGGCGCTGGGGAGCCACAAGGCGACCTATATGCGCAACCACGGCGTCGCCATCGCCGGGCGTTCTGTCGAGGAGTGCGTAATCCTGACGTTGATGCTGGACAACGCTTGCGAGATCCAGCTCCTTGTCGAAGCAGCGGGCGGCGGTGGAACAGAGTTTCCCTTGTCAGACGTCATGAAGCTGCATGACAAGATCGAGCGGCCCGAGCAGCACCAGATCAATTTCGATTATCTCGTGCGTAAGGCGCGGCGGCTTCGCGGTATCGCGTAAGCGCTATACCAAACCTGCGGTGATTGCGGCCACGGCGAGGTATCTGCCCGCCTTGGCTACAATCACCACGGGAACAAAGAACCAGAGCGATTCGCGCAGAAAGCCCGCGACGATCGTCAGCGGATCGCCAATGATGGGCGCCCAGCTGAGCAGCAGGGACCAGCGACCCCAGCGGTGATACCAGCGCTCGGCGCGCGCAAGATTCTCGCGTTTGATGCGGATGAAGCGCACGGCTCTCTCGCCAGCCATGGCCCGCCCCAGACACCAATTCACGATCGACCCAAGAACATTGCCCGCAGTCGCGACGGCGATAAGCGCGGGCCAGGGCTGCCCACTAGTCGTGAGCGCCGTCGCTAAAACGACCTCTGATGAGAAAGGCACAATCGTCGCCGCGAGAAACGCCGCGGCGAAAAGCCCGAAAAAAACGCTCCCACCAAGCATGCGGGCTTACGGGATCGAGACAATCATGTGCCCCGAACCTGTCTGCGATTCCGCCTCCCGATGCGCCCTCGCAAGTTCGGGCAAGGGCACAACGCCAGCGATGCGGTGGGTCAAGCGCCCGCCTAAAGCGGCGGCAATGACGCCTTCGCAGACTGCCTGCGCCAGCGCGGGCGCCAAGGTGTACACGAAGACAATCTGCAAATCGAAGTTTCGGGCGCGTCGTGGGGACAGCGTGAGCGTGACCTGCGGCTTCGGGCTGGAGCCATAGGTCGCGATCGAGCCGCCGTCGGCGAGCACGCTTTCGTTAAAGAGGATGTTTCCCGGCAAATCGATCTCAACGATCCGGTCCACGCCGCGCCCACCGGTCTCATTGAGCAGTTTGCGAGCAAGGTCGGGATCGGCGCGCTCAAGCACCACGTCCGCGCCCAGTTCCCGGGCCGCGTTCATCTTGGTCTGCCCACTCGCGCTGGCGATGACCCTGGCGCCGGCAAGTTTCGCGAACTGGATGGCGTAAGCGCCGACCCTGCCCGCTGCGGCAGGAACATAAACGGTTTTACCCATGACTGAGCCACCACCCATGGCGCAGCGATACCCCGTCATCGCAGGGATGCCGAGACAGGCGCCTTGCTCGAAACTCACATTTTGCGGCAACGGCTGAACGAGCGCCGCCGGAAGAGCCACATATTGCGCGGCTGTTCCATTCGCGCGTCCCCATTGCGCGTGAAAGGTCCAGACCCGATCGCCTTCGCGAAACCGGTCCACGCCTGCGCCGACAGCGGCCACGACGCCAGCGCCATCGGAATGTGGGATAACGCGAGCGAACTCCAGCGGCGCTTTCGTGTTCCCACGGCGTTTGTAGTCCGACGGATTGATGCCGGACGTCATCAGTCGTACGAGAACCTCGCCCGGTCCCGGCGTCGGGTCGGGCGCTTCTCCAATCGAGATCACCTCGTCCGCAGGTCCGCACCGATCATACCATCCGGCCAGCATGCATCCCCTCCACTCGCTTCAGCCGCGCAATATGCACGCCCGCCGCAAAATAGGAACGGCTTTGCCGCACCCATCGTGAATGCTAAGAACCCGCTACCCCATCGAGATCTGCGATGACGCCAGCCACCAGCACCTCGATCGTTATTGACCGGGTGGGTCTGCGCCGGGGATCCCGACTCGTGTTCGCAGACCTCAGCGTCTCGCTCTCAGAGCGCCGGATCGGCTTGCTCGGGGACAATGGCGCCGGGAAAAGCTCGTTTTTGAGACTCATCAACGGCCTCCTGCTGCCAGATACTGGCGAGGTGCGTGTGGATGGCTTGGTTACGGCGCAAGCGCGTCGTGATCTGCCGCGCAAGGTGGGGTTTGTCTTCCAGAACCCCGATCATCAAATCGTCTTTCCAACCGTGCTGGAAGAAGTCGCTTTCGGGTTCCGGGACCGTGGTTTACGTCGTGATGACGCCAACAACAGAGCCCGAGACGTGCTTCGTCGGTTCAATTGCCATGACTGGATTGACGCAGCCGTTCATGAACTTTCAGAAGGGCAGAAGCAGCGACTCTGTATCCTTGCAATCGTTGCGATGGAGCCGGACATTCTCGTCATGGACGAGCCGTTCTCAAGCCTTGATTTGCCGACGCGGCTGGACCTCATGGATCTCCTCATGTCTCTGCCACAGCGTCTCGTCATTGCTAGTCACGAACTCGAACTTCTGTCCCTGATGGATCGGGTGATCTGGTTGTCTGGCGGCGCTATTGTGGGTGATGGCGCGGCGGAAAATATCATCGCCAGTTACCGCGAGACTGTCACAAATGCGCGCAAGCACACGGCGGTCACCGGATGATATCGGGACATCTTGCCCACAGGACATGGCTGCACGCGGTCCCCGCGCGCGGCAAGCTTCTCGGCCTGGCAGGTCTCACATGCATCGCATTCTGGATTGATGAGCCGCGCCTGCTGGGACTTGGGTTTGCAATTGTATTTGTGAACTATCTCTGCCTCGGCCGTGAAGCGCGCGGCCGGTTAAAGCTGCTTTCGTCACTTGCTCCTTTTTTCGCGGTGATCGGGCTATTCCAATTCTGGAGTGTCGGCGGTGAAGCGGCAGCGGCCATTTTGCTTCGACTTTGCCTCATGATCTTGCTTGCGGATCTCGTGTCGATGACGACGCCGATGCTTGATATGATGGATGCGATTGAACCGGTTTTGCGGCCGCTCTCTATCTTTGGCCTCGATGCTATGCGCCTGTCTGTCGCTGTTGCGCTTGTGATCAGATTCGTCCCCGCGTTGATGGAGGAATGGATGACACGCAACGAAGCGTGGCGCGCCCGCACAGGCCGCAACGCATCTGTTCGTCTGCTTCCCGCCTTTCTGGGCGGCGTCGTAACTTTGGCCGACCGCGTTGCAGAGGCGCTGGATGCGCGTGGGTTTGGACGCGGGAGGAAGAGGTGATGGAGACTCGCTCAATCGTCAGGGCCGCTTTGTTTGCGGCTCTCATTGCGGCGCTGGGTCTGGTTCCCCGTATTGACGTGCCCATTGCCGCGGGCGTGCCCATTACCGCGCAAACGCTGGGCGTGATACTGGCGGGTATCCTGCTTGGGGCCCGTGTCGGCGCTGCTTCCGTGCTGCTGTTTCTCTTCGTTGTCGCGCTCGGCGCACCGCTCTTGTCCGGGGGACGCGGCGGCATCGGCGTCTTTTTCGGCCCCACCGCTGGCTATCTCATCGGCTGGATTTTTGGCTCTGCAGCAGCGGGATTTTTGATGCAGAAGCTACCGATCGGCTCAATCTTTCTCCGCGCGCTGGTGGCGTCACTGATCGGCGGCGTCTTTGTCATCTATCTGTTCGGCATTCCCTATCTTGCATTTGCCGCAGGCCTGACCTTGGACAAGGCCTTTTTGGCCGGCGCTGTCTTTCTGCCCGGAGATATTCTCAAATCGATCTTGGCGGCCCTTGTAGCAAAGTCTTATTTTGCATCGCGTGCGCCAATCAAATGACAATAGGCTCGTCACTTGCGCGCTTCGCTCAGGACAAGCCACATGCGCTGGCTCTAGTGTGCGATGATGAGATGATCACGTGGGGTGAGCTGTGGCGCGCGGTGCAGTCGACCGCTGAGGATCTTGAATCGCGCGCTCCTGCAGGGCGAAGTGTTGCTTTGATCCTCAAAAATTCGCCATTAATGCTCGCACACTTTCTGGCGTGCGCGGTCACTGGGCGCGAGGCGGCGGTGATCGACCCTACATGGCCACATGCTCTGATCATGGACGCGCTTCAGGCGCTCGCGCCTGCGCTTGTTTATGGCGAACTTGCTTGCGGGATTTCCGGTGCGATCACCGTCAACACACGTGGGGCGCTGCCTTGCAGGGAGTGCGATTTTCAAACGGGTCATATCGATTCAGATTTGTCTTTCTATGTCGGGTTTACTTCCGGCTCTACAGGTAGACCAAAAGGCTATCGCCGCAGCCACCGCTCGTGGCTTGAGAGTTTCGAAGGAGATCGCGTTGAGTTTGGAGTAACGCAAGACGATGTCATTCTGGCGCCGGGGTCGATGACCCATTCTCTTTTTCTGTACGCTGCCGTTCATGCGCTACATATCGGCGCAACAATCCTGATCTCACGCAGCTTTCATCCGGGCCGGGCTTTACGCATGGCGAGGAAGCATGGCGCGACAGTCGCCTACGGCGCCCCGACCCAGCTACGGATGCTGATTGACACACAGACAGAGCCACTTTCGATGTTGCGCTGGGTTCTTTCATCTGGCGCAAAATGGTTCGGCGCAGTCAGTGATGCTCTCGCGCGCCGAGCGCCAAACGCGCGTTTTGCTGAATTCTATGGCGCATCCGAACTCAGCTTCGTTGCAGTCCGAAAGTCCGGTGAGTCGTGCCCTGAAGATTCTGTAGGACGCGCTTTCGCGAACGTGAACATCTCCGTTCGCAATGATGATGGCGATCTACTCGCGCCGGGCAAGGTCGGGCGCATCTTCGCCCATAGCCCATACTTGTTCATGGGCTACGCTACCGGTGGCGAGGCCATCACGCGGCATGGAGTCGAAATGAGCGTGGGAGACATGGGTTTCCTCGACTCATCTGGTTTTTTGCATCTCGTCGGGCGCGCTGATCGCATGATCGTAACGTCCGGCAAGAATGTTTTCGCCGAGGAAATCGAGGGCGCTTTGGAGCAATTGCCACAGGTGCGCGCGGCTGCGGTTTTTGGCGTCCCTGATCAGCTTCGCGGCCAAAAAATTATTGCCTTGGTCTTGCATGAAAAAGAGCACGCGCTGCGCCGCGCGGAGGTTACGCGCAACATTCGCAGTCTGCTTCCATCTACTTTTATTCCGCACCTGATCGCAATTCCCTTTGAATGGCGGTGGACCTCGTCCGGCAAAACCGACTTCAACGCGATGCGCGCTCTTTGGGATGAGGGTGCATGGGAGGAGGCGCCATGAGTGACGCGTTCATCATTTCAGCGCGCAGAACGCCGGTGGCGCCTCGCAACGGCATGTTCCGCAAAATGGAAATTGCCGATCTCGTCACGCCCGTCATCCATGCGCTTCTCAGCGACGCGGGTCTTCGTGCGCAGGATGTGGATGACGTCATTCTTGGAAATGCTCTGTATGCCGGCGGCAACCCCGCCCGGCTCGCATCGCTCGCGGCGGGGTTACCGCTGGGCGTTCCGGCGATGACCATTGACACGCAATGTTGCGCGGGTCTCGATGCAATCGCTTTGGCTGCGAGTCGGATTCGCGCCGGCGATGGCCACGTCATTATTGCAGGGGGGGTTGAATCCTTTAGCCGGTCGCCGTTGCGAACACGGCGCCCGCGCGACGACGGCGAAATGGGCAGGCCATATGATCGCCCGCCATTTTCACCATGGCCGGATCGTGATCCTGATCTGGTCGAGGCAGCCGCAGAATTGGCCCGAACGCGCGGCTATACGCGCGCGGCGCAAGAGCTGTTCGCAATGGAAAGTCACGCCAAGGCGATCGCCGCCGATCATCGCGCAGAGCTTGTCATGCTGGGCGGATTGGATTCGGACGCTTTCAAGCGAAGGCTTTCAGCGCGTATTTGTGCTCGTCTTCCTCTCATCGCGGGTGATAACGCCTGTGGGCTGACAGCGGCTACCATTGCGGTCGAAGCCGACGCCGCTGCGATGGCCCTCGTCATATCGCGGGAAGTACTAACGCGCCTGTCCATCGGCTACGTCTTGCGTCTACATAGTACGCGGCGGGTGGGGCTGGAGCCGGCGCAACCAGCAACAGGCGCGCAGGCTGCCGCGCGCGGACTTCTCGAAATGGCTGGTCGAGCGCCGGCCGTCGCGGAGGTGATGGAATCCTTCGCGTCTCAGGCCATGGCGGCCATTCACGACCTTGGCCTTATTGCTGCGGCCGTCAATCGTGGCGGCGGGGCACTCTCGCGCGGGCATCCCATTGGCGCATCTGGCGGCATACTCGCCGTCAGACTTTTTCACGAGATGAAAAGCGAAAGCCACGGCGCAGTCGGTCTAGCCGCAATCGCCGCGGCGGGAGGTCTAGGCTCCGCCGCGTTGTTCGAGCGGGTCTAAGCGACTTTAAACGTCCAGGTTGGCGACGCTCAGCGCGTTTTCCTGAATGAATTCTCGCCGTGGCTCCACAACATCGCCCATCAACTTCACAAACAAATCGTCCGTATCGCTGACATCCCTGATCTTGACCTGCAGGAGCGATCTGACGTTTCGGTCAAGCGTCGTTTCCCAGAGCTGATCCGGGTTCATTTCGCCCAGTCCCTTGTAACGCTGGATCTGCGAGATCCCTTTTTGTCCGGCGGCCATAACGGCGTCGAGCAACTGGCCGGACCCGGCGACGACGGTTTCGTCCGCACGTCTCGCGAAGGTGGCGGGCCGTGCGAAAACCTCGCGTAATGACACAGCATGCTCATCGAGCTTTCGCGCTTCAGCCGAGGCGAGCAGTCCCTGGTCAAGCACATGCGCCTGTCGTACACCGCGCACGACGCGGGAGAAGAGGTAGCCGTTGTTTTCGACACGGCCTTCCCAGCCGCGCTCGGTTTCTTCCGATAAAAGATCGAGTCTGGATGCGATGACGGTCGCTAGCGCAGCTGCCTCGTCTTCGCCAAGTGATGATATGGCCTTGAGGCCGCCAGCCAGCGCCGTTTGCTCGACGGACACCCTGTCGTAACGCGAATGAAGCTGCTGCATCACCTGGCGGATAATGCGTGCTTCCTCGATCAAGGAGCGAAGGTCAGAAGATGCGCGAACCTCTCCATCGTGCACACGCAGAGACGCGGCCTCCAGACCGTTTTCGATCAGATAATCTTCCTTGGCCCGCTCATCCTTCAGATATTGCTCGGACTGGCCTCGCTTCACTTTGTAAAGCGGCGGCTGGGCGATGTAGAGGTGACCGCGCTCAATGAGCTCAGGCATCTGACGGAAGAAGAACGTCAGCAGCAATGTCCGGATATGCGATCCGTCCACGTCGGCGTCCGTCATGATGATGATCTTGTGATAGCGCAGCTTGTCCGGATTAAAGTCGTCACGCCCGATCCCGGCGCCCAGCGCAGTGATCAGCGTTCCGATTTCCTGAGACGACAACATTTTGTCGAAACGCGCGCGCTCGACGTTCAAGATCTTGCCGCGTAGGGGCAGCACAGCCTGATACTCGCGATTGCGGCCCTGCTTGGCCGAGCCGCCGGCCGAGTCGCCCTCGACGATAAACAATTCGGCCTTCGCCGGATCGCGCTCCTGACAATCGGCCAGCTTTCCTGGCAGATTGGCGACGTCGAGTGCGCCCTTGCGACGCGTCAGTTCACGCGCCTTGCGGGCCGCTTCGCGCGCGTGCGCCGCTTCGACAACCTTGCTGACGAGGACACGCGCTTCCTGCGGGTGCTCTTCGAACCACTGACCGAGCATCTCGCCAACAAGGCTTTCAACAACGGGCCGCACTTCGGAAGAAACGAGCTTGTCTTTTGTCTGGGACGAGAACTTTGGATCGGGCACTTTCACGGAAAGCACACAGGTCAGGCCTTCACGGCAATCGTCGCCGGACAGGTCAACCTTTTCCCGGCGCGCGATACCCGATGATTCCGCGTAGCTCGTTACCTGGCGCGTCAGTGCAGAGCGGAAGCCCGCGAGATGGGTGCCGCCGTCGCGCTGCGGAATGGTGTTTGTGAACGCCAGCACGTTCTCGTGGTAGCTGTCGTTCCACCAAAGTGACACTTCCACGGTCATCCGCTCACGTTCGCCGCGGATCATGATCGGCGCCTGCAGCAGCGGGCGCTTCGTGCGGTCGAGATACCGCACGAATGCTTCCAGCCCGCCCTCGTAGTACAATTCCTCGACCTTGACTTCCGCATGACGCGCGTCGGTCAGCACAATACGCACGCCGGAGTTTAGAAAAGCGAGTTCGCGCAGCCGATGTTCAATGGTGGCGTAGTCGAACTCCACCATCGTGAACGTTTTGGGTGAAGGGAGAAACGTGACTTCTGTTCCACGCTTCGGCGCTCCATTGACAATGGGCGCCGGCCCGACTGTCTCAAGCGGCGCCACTGCATCACCGTGCGCAAAGGCGATGAAATGCTCTTTGTTGTTGCGCCAGATGCGCAAGGTCAGGGACGTTGAGAGCGCGTTGACCACCGAAACGCCAACGCCATGCAATCCGCCGGACACCTTGTAGGAATCCTGGTCGAATTTACCGCCCGCGTGAAGCTGGGTCATGATGACCTCGGCTGCCGAGACGCCTTCTTCGGAGTGGATGTCTGTTGGAATGCCGCGACCGTCGTCGGCGACGGTGCAGGACCCATCAGCGTTCATCGTGACGGTCACATGAGTCGCGTGGCCCGCCAGGGCCTCGTCGATCGCGTTGTCCACGACCTCGTAGACCATGTGATGAAGGCCGGAGCCGTCGTCCGTATCGCCGATATACATGCCCGGGCGTTTGCGAACGGCGTCCAGCCCGCGAAGGACCTTGATCGAATCCGCGCCATAAGCAGCCGGGTCAGGAGAATCTTGAGGCGAAACAGTAGGTTCGGCCATAAACTGGAACACTCTCGAATGAGGCGGTGAAGAATGGGGCGCCATGGGTCGATTCGTCGGAGGCAATGTACTCCGAAACGGTCAGGAAATGCACCGAAAACGGGACTTTAACGACCAGCTTCGCGATAGCCGGATGAGGCCGGGGGCCCCGCAATCGATCATGTTGATGTATATGGGATTTCTTTAGTGGTTTTGCACCCGGCGCATGTGGGGTCAGCCGTTTCGGACGACATCGAGAAAAGCCTCGCCATACAGCGTCAGCTTGCGTTGTCCGACCCCATGGACCTCGCCCATTTCATCGAGGGTCGCCGGGCGTCGGTCGGCCATGTCGAGCAGTGTCTTGTCTGGAAAGACCATAAACGCCGGCACTCCCTCGTCACGCGCAAGCTCACGACGCAGCGTCTTGAGCTTGGCGATTAGATCATCGTCCGCGTTGCCGAGTGTTCGCGCGCGAGACCCAGAGACGCGCTCGCGCCTGCGGGTAACTTTTTCAGGGCTGCGCAACGAGATGGCTTCGCGTCCGAGCAGGATCGCCTCGCCCTTTCCAGTGAGCTGAAAGCCTCCATGCTCCTCGCTGGCCGCCTCCAGCGCATCGCAGGCGAAAAGTTGACGGAAAATCGCGGTCCACTCGTGCTTTGACCTGTCCTTGCCCACGCCAAATGTTTTCAATTCCTGATGGCGATTTCTTTGCATTGGCTCCGTTGCCTCGCCCACAAGGAGGCTCGCGAGATAACCAGCGCCAAACCGTTGTCCTGTGCGGGCGACGGCGGAGAGCGCCTTTTGCGCATCGATTGTGCCATCGTAAAGCGCAACCTGTCCCCGGCAAACGTCGCAGCGGCCGCATGGGGATGAAGGTTCGTCGAAATAGGCTAGCAAAATCTGGCGACGGCAACGGGCAGCTTCGCAAAGCGCAGTCAACGCGTTAAGCCGGCGGCGCTCCACCAATCGCTGCGCGTCGTCGATGTTCTTTTCGTCAATTTGCCTGCGGCGCAACGCGATGTCTTCCACGCCATAAAGCGTCAACGTCTCCGCGTTCAGTCCATCGCGGCCTGCGCGCCCGATTTCCTGATAATAAGCCTCCACGCTGGACGGCATGTCCGCGTGGGCCACAAAGCGCACGTCGGGCTTGTTGACGCCCATGCCGAAGGCGACGGTCGCCACCGCAACAACGCCATCTTCGCGCAAAAACCGATCCTGGTTGCGATTGCGCGCCGTCAGATCCAGTCCCGCATGATAAGCGACAGTTTCGTGCCCCTGACTGGCAAGATACTCCGCGAGCCCTTCGGTTTTCTTGCGCGAGGCGCAATAGATGATTCCGCTTTGACCCCGGCGGCGCGACAAGAATTCAGTCAATTGGCGGCGCGGTTGATCCTTGGCTTCAAAGCGCAGGTCGATGTTGGGACGGTCAAAGGAATGCAAGAAAATCTGCGGCGCCGACGTGAACAGACGTTCGACGATATCCATTCTCGTCGCCTGGTCGGCGGTCGCGGTGAAGGCGATGGCCTGTGGCCGGCCCAGCGCTTCGATGGCGCGTTTTATTTCGCGATATTCGGGACGAAAATCATGGCCCCATTCTGACACGCAATGCGCTTCATCGACGGCGACTCGCCTGACCTCGCGTCTGCTCAAAGCGGATATCATTCCATCCAAAGCGAGGCGTTCTGGTGAGACAAACAGAAGTCGCAGGTCGCCAGCGCGGATTAGTCGCCACGTGTCTTCGGTCTCTTCGGCGCTGTTGTTGGAATTGAGTGATCCGGCGGCGACGCCTACAGCCCGCATTTGCTGGACCTGATCGCGCATCAACGCAATCAGGGGCGACACAACCAGCGTCAAGCCGCCGTCAAGCAGTGCTGGCAATTGATAGCACATGCTCTTGCCGCTTCCGGTCGGCATGACCGCAAGCACCGGTCCACCAGAAAGAATGGCGCTGATGACTTCAGCTTGTCCCGGACGAAAGTCCTCATAGCCGAATACAGATTTCAGAATGGCGCGGGCGCTGGAGAGAATCGGCATGATTCAGGTTATCATCTGTGACGTGGGGCCGCTTCGCACGATCCGACCCGGCGAAACCATCAATATCTCCGCACGGCCCGCCAGTTCTGCGAACGCCTGCGGATCAGCGCCCGTCATCCAAACTTGTCCGCCCAGCGTTTCCAGTTTCGCGAACAATGCTGAACGACGTTGCGGATCGAAATGAGCGGCGATCTCGTCGAGAAGAACCAGTGGAGCGAGTCCGCTCATCGCTTTCACGAGACTGGCGTGCGCAAGTGTGAGGCCGACAAGTAAGGCCTTTTGTTCGCCGGTCGAACATTGGCCTGCGCGCACTCGTTTTGGGCCATGTTGAACGACGAGGTCGGAGGCTTGCGGGCCCGATAGCGTGCGCCCCGCCGCAGCGTCTCGCGCCCGTGTCTCGAACAGCGTTCGGCGGAAGCGCTCCTCGGCTTCAAGCGAAGGCGTATTGGAGACGAGGCGATCAATCTCGCCCTCCATTGCTATCTTCGCCCACGGAAAGGGCGACCTCTCGTCGCGCGTTTCAAGAATGAGCGCGCCGAGGCGCTCAATGGTTTCCTTGCGCGCAAACGCGACCGCAACGCTGAGTTCTGCGACTTCGCGCTCGGTCGCATTTAGCCATGCGCCATCGCTGCTGCGCTCTTCCAGCAGTCTGTTGCGATTGCGTAACGCCCGCTCAAGCGCTGCAACGCGCGCGCCATGGTCGGCGTCGACGGCGAGTACCATGCGATCCACGAAACGGCGCCGGTCGCCCGGAGATCCGGCGAAGAGGCCGTCCATGGCGGGAGTCAGCCAACACAGCCTCACATAATCTGAAAAAAGCCGAGCCGAACCCGCAGGGGCTTTGTTGACGCGAAACTTGCGGCCCTGCGGCCCGTCGCCAGGATCATGCCCGGCGCCAAGCTGCACTGACCCGTGGGGCGAGCGCAGCTCGACCGAAACGGCAAATCCACCGTTCCCGCCAGCGCGCGCCATCTCGGCGAGATCGGCCCGCCGCAATCCCCGCCCCGGGGTAAACAGCGACAGGGCTTCCAACAGGTTCGTTTTGCCCGCGCCGTTATCGCCGATCAGCGCAACGAGCGGCTTTGCGGCAAGCGCGAGATCAAGCCGCGGATATGAGCGGAAGTCGGACAGGATAAAACGGCTGACGGACGCCTCGGGCGAAACGAATGCGTCTTTCGCGAATTCGGACATGACGGCTCTGTCGCACGAAAACAGAAAGGCGGAAAGCGTGAGCCCTCCGCCTCAGTCCACAATTTAACGCACCGAAAAGCGCTGATCAGACCCGCATCGGCATGAGGACGTACAGTGCCGACGAGCCATCCCTGTCCTGCACGACGGTCGGTGAGCCAGAGTCCGCCAATTTGAAGAGAGCGGTGTCGCTGTCCAATTGCGAGGTGATGTCGAGCAGATATTTCGCGTTGAAGCCGATATCGAGCGGAGCAGCGTCGTAGTCGACCTCCAGCTCTTCTGTCGCAGAACCCGAATCAGGATTGGTGACGGAAAGTGTCAGTTTGCCCTCGGTCAGCGAGAGTTTGACGGCTCGGCCGCGCTCGGACGAAATGGTCGATACGCGATCGACTGCGCGGGCGAAGGGCTCGCGCTCGACAATCAGGCGCTTGTCGTTGCCGCTGGGAATCACGCGCCCGTAATCTGGGAATGTGCCGTCGATCAGCTTCGAGGTCAGGACGACATCGCCGAAGGTGAAGCGCGCCTTCGTGGAAGACATCTCAATGGTGACGTCTGCAGATGCATCTTCGATCAGTTTCTGCACTTCGGCGACGGCCTTGCGTGGAATGATCACGCCGGGCATGCCAGCCGCGCCTGCCGGGGAGGGAATTTCCACCCGCGCAAGCCGATGTCCGTCGGTCGCAACCGCGCGGAGCATCGTGTGTCCATCGACATCAATCGTGTGCACGAAAATGCCGTTCAGATAATACCGTGTCTCCTCGGTGGAGATGGCGAATTGGGTCTTTTCGATGAGCTTCTTCAGTTCGCCCGCAGGCAGCGTGAACTTGTGGCTGAGATCGCCGGCGGCCATGTCCGGGAAATCGGTGTCCGGCAGCGACTGAAGCGTAAAGCGCGATCGTCCCGAACGCAGAAGGAGCTGACCGGCGTCGCCGGAAGCCTCAAGGGACACCTGGGCCCCGTCTGGGAGCTTGCGCACAATGTCGTACAGAGTGTGCGCTGGTAGGGTGGTCCCGCCAGCTTGGCCAATATCTGCAGCCACGCTTTCGGTGATTTCAAGATCGAGATCCGTCGCTTTAAGCAAAAGCGACGTTCCATTCGCTTGAAGCAGAACGTTGGAGAGGATCGGAATCGTATTGCGCCGCTCAACCACGCGATGGACGTGGCCCAGAGATTTCAGAAGCGCCGCTCTTTCGAGAGTGACTTTCATCGGATTTCGACCCAGTTTTCTTTCACGCGACGAGCGTTTTTCAAAAGAGGCGGACTGTGCCAAGCCCCGCGCTCTCACGCAAGGCGTTGATTGCGGGGATCGGTGCGTACTCCCCACATTTTCGCGCGTTTAAAGCGCTATCACGAGCCGCGTCCGGATAACCGGCCCTTAATCCTGCGGCACTACACTGACAAAGGACAGGCCGCGTACGGCCTGCGGTGTAAGGCGTAGAGGGTCCCGATGGGTCGGAGAAAACAGCCGGAGGCTCTTCGCGCCAATCCCCAGGACCGGGTCGGGAACCGCAGCGGGCGCACACAGAGCAGAGCGAAGCCAAAGAAGCGTGGATTCATGGCCACGCTTATCTTTGGCCGAAGCGCGGCGCAAAAGTCGAAACGGCGTCGGCGAGGACTTTTTTATTGGTCTTTTGTGATGTCGCTCTGGGGCGCCATTGGACTCGTTGGCGTCATCGCCTGGCACGCCGGCCAGCTTCCCCCGATCGACCAGCTCTCCGTGCCAAAGCGGCCTCCGAACATCGCGATTTTCGCCGAGGACGGCACGCTGCTCGCCAATCGCGGCGACACGGGCGGGCCGGCTGTTCACGTTCGCGAGCTGCCGCCTTATCTGCCGAAGGCCTTCATCGCGATTGAAGACCGCCGATTTTACGATCACTGGGGCGTCGACGTGATGGGCATCGCCCGGGCGATGACGCGCAATCTCAGTGGCGGCGGCTCCATTCAGGGCGGCTCGACGATCACGCAACAATTGGCCAAAAATCTCTTCCTGACGCAGGAACGGACGTTTTCCCGCAAAATTCAGGAGGCTATCCTCTCGGTGTGGCTGGAGAAGAGGTTCAGCAAGGATCAGATCCTCGAACTCTATATGAACCGCGTGTACTTCGGGTCAGGCGCCTACGGCGTCGAGGCGGCGGCGCAACGCTATTTTGGCCGCAGCGCGCGCAATGTCAGTCTCGCTGAAAGCGCAGTCCTCGCCGGGCTGATGGTGGCGCCGTCCCGCCTGGCCCCGAATCGCAATCCGCGCGGCGCGGCCGAGCGCGCAACACTTGTCATCATGGCCATGGCCCGGGAGAACTTCATCACGGATGGCATGGCGAAGATCGCCATGGGCAATCCTGCCGAGTCCGTCCGGCACGGCGGGGCTGGATCGGTCAATTATGTCGCCGATTACATCGTTGATCTGCTGGACGAAACCATTGGTGCGATCGACAACGACATTGTTGTGCGAACAACCATCAATCCCGCGCTGCAGGCCTCCGCTGAGAAAGCTGTTTCGGAGGAGTTGGACAAAAATGGCGGACGCTATGGCGTCTCACAGGGCGCGCTGGTGGCCATGTCCCCAAGCGGCGCCCTGCGTGCGCTCGTGGGCGGTCGAAATTATGCAGACAGCCAGTTCAACCGCGCCGCGTCCGCGCGCCGGCAGCCGGGCTCGGCCTTCAAGCCCTTTGTTTATCTCACCGCCATCGAGCGCGGGCTGACACCCTCCGATACGAGGGAGGATTCGCCAATCAATGTGCGGGGATGGCGCCCGGAAAACTCCAACCGTTCCTACCAGGGAACAGTGACGCTGACGCGCGCTCTGGCGCAGTCGTTGAACACCGTAGCCGTTCGCTTGGCCCTTGAAGCCAGCCCGCAGAAAGTCGCCGCCACAGCGCAGCGGCTGGGCATACAATCCAAGCTGCAGGCCAATGCCTCCATCGCCCTTGGAACGTCAGAGGTGACGCCGCTCGAGCTCGTTACAGCCTATGCGCCGTTTGCGAACGGTGGCGTGCGCGTACAACCGCACGCCATCACCCGGATCGAGACGCCTGCAGGCAAAGTGCTCTACCAGCGCAAGGGAAGCAGTTTTGGCCGGGTCATCGATCCCGCGCATGTGGGCATGATGAACGCCATGATGCAGGAGACCCTCCTCACCGGCACAGGCAGACGCGCCGAAATTCGCGGCGTTCAGGCCGCCGGCAAGACGGGAACCAGCCAGGAATACAAAGATGGTTGGTTCGTTGGCTACACCAGCCAGATCGTTGCGGGCGTCTGGCTCGGCAACGATGATTCGTCGCCGACAAAGCGGATGTCGGGAGGCAATCTGCCTGCTGAAATCTGGGCGCGATTCATGCGCGAAACGGTTCGCGGGACGCCGGATGCGCCATTACCGGGCATCGCGCAATGGCGGGGATTGTCGTCCCCGCCATTGCCTGAAAGCGCGTCCGTGCGCGCGGCGGCTCCCGCCACTCAGCCGAGGCAAGCGACTGCGCCGTCTTCAACGGCAGGCATGCCCGGTCAGGCGGCTGCGACGCCTCGTGGGCCGCGATCAAATGATCTCCTGCCGCCCGGAAACATTGGCTCGTCGAACACGGCCCCCACGCGCGACCGCGGATTCTTCGACCGCTTGTTGGGCGGATGAAAAAACGCCCGGCGTTTCCGCCGAGCGTTATTTTGAAGCAAGCTCAATGAGGACGATAGCCGCGTCCCGTCAGTGCAGGCTAACGGTCTGCAGTTCGTTCTCCCAGGCGTTGGCGATGGCTGCGTCCTTGGAATCTGTCAGCATGATGGGCGTTCCATCCGCACTCAGCAGTGCGAACAGGTTGACGCCCGGCTGTATCTCGCCAATTTGCGGGAAAAGACGGACAGCGTCTTCGGAACGGATAGGCTTGATGTAGGCGATAGTCCCATCGCCAAGGAGCGCCAGCTGCTCTGCAGTCAAGGTTGTTGTGAAATTGCTTTCTTCGTCAAACATCTGATCGTCTCCTTCTTTGCGTCTCGCGAGGAGCCCGCTGGGGTGCGCGCGCTATCAGCCGCGCGCCGTAATGCTGATCTTCTGGACTACTCGTTCCGGTTCCGGCCGGGCGAGATCCACGCAAAGCAGCCCATGGACTAGATTGGCGCCCTGAACCTGCATTCCTTCCGCCAGCAGGAATGCGCGCTGAAACTGTCGCGCTGCGATCCCCCGGTGAAGAAACACCCGCTCTTTGTCGTCCTGCTGCCGGCCTCGAATCACAAGCTGACGCTCTTCAAGAGTGATTTCCAGCTGGTCTTGAGTGAAACCTGCAACAGCAAGCGTAATCCTGAGCCTTTCCGGCGCGCACTCCGACTTGGCGAGGCGCTCGATATTGTACGGCGGATAACCGTCCGATGCGTTCCGGGATACCCGGTCAAGGGCTCTCTCTATATCGTCAAAGCCCAGCAGAAACGGCGAATTCAAACTCGGTACACGTGACATATGCGAAGCCCTCACGAGGCGCCTCGAGGCAGAGCCCAAAAGGCGCTCCGGCGGTGGCCGCTTCACAAATATGGCGATCCGGGCGTGCGGTTCAAGAGGCTCGCGTTCTCTCCATGGTAGCGCTTGCAGCCCCATTTGCGGACCCTAAAGTTCGTGGCATGCTGCGGTCTTCAGGAGGCTTCCATGGCCAGTTTGTCTCGCCGGTTCCTGCTCGCCCTTCTCTGTGCCCTTGCGCTCGGGTCCGCCAGTCCTGCTGTTTGGGCCAAGGGCGGACCGGTCGAGGTGGATGTAGAACTCGTCCTGGCGGTGGACGTCTCCTATTCGATGGACCCCGAAGAGCAACGGCTGCAAAGGGAAGGTTACATTCACGCGCTGACTTCGCCCGATTTCCTGCGGGCCATCGCGTCAGGCGCCTACGGCAAGATCGCAATTGCGTACATGCAATGGGCGTCGGCGGCCGATCAGGACGTGCTCTTGCCGTGGACTGTCATCGACGGGCCCGAAAGCGCGCGGGCCGTTGCTGACCGGCTGGCAGAAGCGCCTTATCGCCGCGCGCGGCGAACCTCGATTTCCGGCGCCATCGATATGGCCATGCGCATGTTCGAGAACAACGGCTTTAACGGCATGCGCCGGGTGATCGATGTTTCTGGCGACGGCACCAATAACAGCGGGCGCCCGGTCCCCGAAGCGCGAGAAGAAGCGTTACGGCAGGGTGTCACCATCAACGGCCTTCCTCTGCTTTTGCGGCCCTCGTCCTGGGGCTTCAACGACATCGCAAATCTGGATGAATATTACGAGGACTGCGTCATTGGCGGCGTGGGCGCGTTCTCAATTCCCATTCGAGAACGGCATCAATTTATCGAGGCCACACGCACAAAGCTCGTGCAGGAAATTGCATCGACGCCGCGTATCCGCATAGATGTGCCGCAGAGCGAGATCATTCCGGCGCAGCGCCGCGCCGCGCGAGTCGACTGCATGGTTGGCGAATCGCTCTGGCGTGAACGCTGGGGCAATTGACCGAATGATTTTTTCGCTGTTTGGCAGACTCGCTTTCGCCGCGTGCATTGTCGTTACGCCGGCGCAGACTTTCTTCGCGCAAGCCCAGCCCGTCGTCGATTTGGCGGCTCCCATTCCCAGCGGCTGGGCGCGCGCCTTGCCGGTTCTGGGCCGCAAGGCGATGGTCGCCTCGCAGGAAAGAAAGGCCTCCCAGATAGGCCTTGATATACTCAAGAGTGGAGGCAACGCGGTTGACGCTGCGGTCGCTGTGGGGTTCGCGCTCGCGGTGACTTTGCCGCGCGCCGGAAATCTCGGCGGCGGCGGGTTCATGCTCGTCCGGCTTGCTGACACGGGCAAAACGATTGCGATCGACTACCGCGAGACAGCGCCGCTCGACACGCCGCGCGATGTATTTCTTGATAAGGACGGAAACTTTGTTCCCCAGCGGTCCCAATCGTCCGGGCTCGGCGTTGGCGTGCCCGGCACAGTTGCAGGCCTTGCGCTGGCGCATCAAAAGTATGGCTCAGGCCGCTTTGCGCTGGCCGAGCTTCTCGCCCCTGCAATTGCGCTCGCGCGGGACGGTTTCATCATAGATGACGACCTCGCCGAGTCTCTCACCCAGTCCTCGAGGCGCCTCGGCCGCTGGGCGCCCACGCGCGCCATCTTCTTTCATCCCGATGGCAAACCATTTGGCCGCGAAGAACGCCTTGTTCAGACCGATCTCGCGCGGACGCTACAGGCCATTGCACAGCAGGGGCCCGACGGTTTCTACAACGGCGTCGCGGGCGAACGGATCGTCGAAGCTGTTCGCGGGGCTGGCGGCCGGATGACTCGCGACGACCTTCGGACCTATCGCGTCGTTGAACGCGAACCATTGCGCGGGACGTTCCGGGGCCGCGAAATTCTCGCGATGCCGCCGCCTTCTTCGGGCGGCGTGCATGTCATCCAATTGCTCAACATGCTTGAGCCATTTGCGCTGCGGGAAATGGGGAGCAATTCTGCGGCGACGATTCACGTCATGAGCGAAGCCATGAAGCTCGCTTATGTGGATCGCTCCGAATATCTGGGCGACCCCGATTTTGTGCACGTTCCCCTGCGGGGCCTTTTGTCGAAAGACTATGCGGCCAAACAGCGGGCGCAGATTTCACTGGAGCGCGCCCGCCCGAGCGCTGAAATCAAACCGGGCGATGCGCCTGCCTTCGAGAGCGATCAGACAACCCATTATTCCATCGTAGATGAGCGCGGTAACGCCGTCGCTAACACCTACACGCTGAACTTTTCGTACGGGCTGGGGCTTGTGGCCGATGGCACAGGCGTTCTCTTGAACAATGAACTCGATGATTTTGCTGCGCGACGTGACGCATTCAACGCATATGGAATGCTCGGCGGCGACGCCAACGCGCCCGGACCCCGCAAGCGGCCGCTGTCATCGATGAGTCCCACCATCGTGCTCAAGGACGGCGAAGTTGAACTCGTCACCGGCTCGCCCGGCGGCTCGCGTATCATCACGATCGTGCTTCAGACGATCCTCGATATTGTCGAGCACGGAATGAACCCTGCGGAAGCTGCGGCCTCGCCGCGTATCCATCATCAATGGCAACCTGATGAATTGAGGGTGGAGCGAGGCATATCCGTTGACACCATCCGCCTGCTGGAAGGCAAGGGACACAAGGTCCGCGTGCAGCAGACGGTCGGCTCTGTTCAAACCATCCATCGCAACAACGGCATGTTGATGGGCGCCAGCGATCCACGCCAGAGGGGCGGGGCCGCGCTGGGCTATTGAGTCCTAATTCCAGGCGGTTCCGCTAATCGGCCGCTCCAGGCCCAAATGCTTGGCGACGCTAGCGCCAATGTCGGCAAACGTGTTCCGCTTTCCAATGGCGCGAAGCGGCCCTCCGGGCTCATAGGCGAGGATTGGGACATTCTCACGCGTGTGATCGGTGCCCCTCCACGTTGGATCGTTGCCGTGATCCGCCGTGATGATGCACAGGTCGCCCGCCCTCAGAAGGCCGAGCAATTGGTTTATAAGCGGATCGAGCCGCTCAATGCCCGCCGCATACCCATCAACATTGCGGCGATGACCATAATCGGTGTCGAGGTCGACGAAGTTTGCGAAGAGGAAACCGCCATCCGGCAAGGTTCGTGCTGCGCCCAGCAGCTTGTTGAACAGGTCGATGTCGTCCTGCCCCTTGATCTCTTGGCCCGTATTGCGATGGCCGAAAATGTCGCCGATCTTTCCAACGCTGACGACGCGCCGGCCCGCTTCGTGGGCGCGATCAATAATGTTGCCCAGCGGCGCAGGCATTGCAAAATCCTTGCGATGCGGCGTTCGTTTAAATCCCTCTTCGACAGACCCGACGAAGGGCCGCGCAATGACGCGCCCGATATTCAGCGCGTCCGCATGCCTGCGCGTAATTTCGCAAAGCGCATAAAGCCGCTCAAGCCCAAATATCTCTTGATGCGCAGCGATCTGAATAACGGAATCCACTGACGTGTAGAAAATGGGCATGCCGCTCGCCAAATGCTGCGCGCCAAGTTCCTCAATAATCGCCACGCCTGCGGAGTGGCGTTGACCGATGACGCCGGGGATGCCGGCCTCGCGCGCAATGGCCTCAATGAACGCGGGATCGAATGCTGGAACGCGGTGCGGAAACGAACCGAACGTGCCCTGCAACGGCGCGCCGGCCATTTCCCAATGGCCCGATGGCGTGTCCTTGCCAGTCGAAATCTCGCTTGCGCAACCAGCGGACGCGCCCGGGCGCAGAACGTTACTGAACCCAGCGAGCGGCGCTCCTGTCGATACTTGTGCTGCTATGCCAAGACCCAGAGAATCTAGGCAGGGCGCGTGCAGCGGACCTGCGCGACCGCGCGAGTCGGCAAGTCCCGCCGCGCAGGCTGCTGCGATATGGCCAATCGTGTCAGCCCCTTCGTCGGCGTGAAGCGCGGCGTCCGGGGCGCCGCCGCAGCCCATCGAATCGATGACAATGAGGAATGCGCGCGGCATTTACAGGGTCAGCGCCTGCGATTCGTCAGCTTCCAGGTGGAACGCAGCCGCGAAAAGCGCCCGCGTGTATTCTGACTGGGGATGTGCGAACACGTCGCGCGCGACGCCCTGTTCCACGACTTTGCCTTGCCGCATCACGATCAGCTCGGAGGCCAGCGCGCGCACGACCTTGAGATCATGGCTGATGAACATAAAGGCGAGTTTGCGCCTGCTTTGAAGGTCGCGCAGGAGATCCACGATTTGCGCCTGAACAGACATGTCGAGCGCTGACGTCGGCTCGTCCAGCACGATGAAGCTCGGCTCAAGCGCCATGGCGCGGGCGATCGCGATTCTCTGACGCTGTCCGCCAGAGAATTCATGCGGATAGCGGTCCATGTTCGCAGGATCGAGGCCAGTGTCGGCGAGAGCCTGCGCAACGATTTCCCGCTTCTCGAGATAACTGATTGACGGATTTTGAACGCCGATGCCCTCAGCGACAATATCGGCCACCGACATGCGCGGCGAAAGCGAGCCGTAGGGATCCTGAAACACAACCTGCATGTTCTTGCGCAGCGGCCGCATCTGCTTTGATGAATAACGCTCGATGTTCTGGCCAAGAAAAAGGATCGATCCTTCTGAGCGGATCAGGCGCAGCATCGCCAGCCCAAGCGTCGTCTTGCCGGAGCCTGACTCGCCCACCACGCCAACGGTTTGCCCTTCCCGCACTTTGACGGAGATGCCGTCAACCGCCTTGATGTGCCCTACTGTGCGCCGCAGGAAGCCACGCTTGATGGGGAACCAGACCTTCACATCCTGCGCTTCGGCAACGACTTTGGCGGTATCGTCGAAAAGGGGGGCTATTCCCTTGGGTTCTGCGGCGAGGAGCATCTGCGTGTAGGGATGCTTGGGCGAGGCGAAAACCTCTGTAGCTGGACCTGCTTCAACAATCCGGCCCTTTTGCATCACGCACACGTCGTCAGCAATCTTGCGGACGATGCCCAGATCATGAGTAATGAACAGCATCGCCATACCGCGCCGCTGCTGAAGATCCTTCAGCAGCTTTAGAATTTGCGCCTGCACGGTGACGTCAAGCGCTGTTGTTGGCTCATCCGCGATGAAGAGTTCAGGCCGGTTGGCGAGCGCCATGGCGATCATGACGCGCTGCCGCTGTCCGCCAGAAAGCTGGTGCGGATACGAGCCAAGCCGCGAGCCCGGATCAGCGATGCCAACTTCATCAAGAAGCTCGATGACGCGCTTGCGAATGTTGTCGGCGCCGCGCGCGCCGTGCAATTCGAGAATTTCGCCAATCTGCTGCGCAATCGTGTGCAGCGGATTGAGCGATGTCATGGGCTCCTGAAAGACCATGGTGATCTTCTTGCCGCGCACCGAGCGCAGTTTTGCTTCGTCCGCGTGCAGCAGATCCTCGCCTTCGAAGAGCACTTGCCCGGACGGATAAGTTGCTGAAGTAGACCCCAGCAGGCGAACGACTGAAAGCGCGGTGATCGATTTGCCTGAGCCCGATTCGCCTACCAGCGCCAGCGTGCGCCCGCGATCAAGCGAGAACGATACGCCCTCAACTGCGAGCGTTGTCTTTCCGCCCTGATGGAACGCGATCGACAAATCCTTGACCGACAGGAGAGGAGATTCGCTGCTCATGGCGCTCTCTTTCTCAAGCGAAGGTCTTGCGAGGATCGAACGCATCGCGCACGGCCTCGCCGACAAAAACGAGCAACGACAGCATCGCTGCAATGACGAAGAACCCGGTGAGGCCCAACCACGGCGCCTGAAGGTGCGACTTGCCTTGCAATAGCAATTCGCCAAGCGAGGGTGAGCCCGGCGGCAGGCCGAAACCGAGGAAGTCGAGAGACGTCAGCGTCGTGATCGAGGCGTTCAGCACGAACGGAAGGAACGTCAGCGTCGCAACCATGGCGTTGGGCAGCAAATGGCGGGACATGATTTTCGCATTGGACAGGCCCAGCGCACGCGCGGCGTTCACATACTCGAAATTTCGAGCGCGCAGGAATTCTGCTCTCACCACATGGACAAGCGAGACCCATGAGAACAGAAGCAATATTCCGAGCAGGATGAAGAAGCTCGGCGTGATGATCGATGAGACGATGATCAGCAGGTAGAGATGCGGTAGCGAAGACCAGATTTCGATGAACCGTTGGAAGATGAGATCAGTCCAGCCTCCAAAATATCCTTGAACGGCGCCGGCGAAAATACCCACGATGGATGACAGACCCGCGAGAATAAGTCCGAAGAGAACAGAAATACGAAATCCGTAAATCAGACGCGCCATGACGTCGCGCCCCTGATCGTCTGTGCCGAGCCAGTTCCATTCGATGTCGCGGCATGTACCATTTTCAATGCCGCGTTTGGCTGCAATCGGCGCGCAGTGCGAGTCGGCCAGCAACCATGTTGGCGCCGAAGGAGCAGGGGTCGGCAGTTCGTAATTATGCGTCCGGTACGAGAAGCGAACCGGCGGCCAGATCATCCAGCCATTCGCCTCTATCTCACGCGCAATCACCTGGTCGCGATAGTCGGTCTGCGCCAGAAAGCCGCCGAACTTCTCTTCCGGGTAGTTCTGAAAAACCGGCGTGAGCAATTCGCCCTTGTAGGAGACAAGCAGGGGCCGGTCATTCGCAATGAACTCGGCCCCAAGCGATAGAACAAAGAGGACGAGGAAAATCCAGAACGACCAATACCCGCGCCGGTTCGCGCGGAAGTTGGCGAGCCTGCGCTGGTTCATCGGCGAGAGATTGAACATCCCCCCATCGGGAACGGGCGGAGCCAGCGGAGCTTTGAGAATCGAATCCAGCGACAAGCGCGATAGGTCTGCCTCGCTCAATCACACCTCCCGCGTTTCGAAATCGATGCGCGGGTCTATCCAGGTGTAGGTGAGGTCGGAGAGCAGATTTACGACAAGACCGAGCAGCGAGAAAATATAGAGAGTGGCGAATACGACAGGATAATCGCGGTTCACAATGGATTCGAAAGAGAGCAGCCCGAGACCATCCAGACTGAATATGTTCTCGATCAACAGCGAGCCCGTGAAGAAGGCGTGAATGAAGGCGCCCGGAAAACCTGCAATCACGATCAGCATCGCATTGCGGAAAACGTGCCCATATAGAACCTGATGCTCGGTGAGGCCCTTCATTCGCGCCGTCTGCACGTATTGCTTGCGAATTTCGTCGAGAAACGAATTCTTGGTGAGAAAGGTCGAGGTCGCGAAAGCGCCGATGGTCATGGCGACGACGGGCAGCGCTATGTGCCAGAAGTAATCGGCAACCTTGGCCGCAAGAGACAATTCGCTCCAATTGTCGGACGTGAGGCCGCGCAAGGGAAAGATCTGCCAGAAGGAACCGCCTGCGAAGAGAACAACAAGCAGGACAGCGAACAGAAAGCTCGGGATAGCGTAGCCGACGATCACGACTGCCGATGTCCAGGTGTCAAAAGGCGTGCCGTCTCTCACTGCTTTGCGAATGCCAAGGGGGATTGAGATTGCATAGGACAGAAGCGTCATCCACAGCCCCAGCGAGATTGAGACCGGCAGCTTTTCCTTGATCAACTGGATGACGGGCGTATCGCGATAGAAACTTCTGCCGAAGTCGAACACGAGGTAATCGCCGAGCATCTTGAGAAAGCGCTCATGGGTGGGCTTATCGAAACCAAACTGCGTGTTCAGCTCGTCAATGAGTTTCTGATCCAGCCCTTGCGCGCCTCGGTAACCTGTGTCGGCGGCCTGCATTTGCGCAGATCCGATGTCGCCGCCGCCACCGCTGAAGCGCGACGTGGCGCCCGCGTCCATGCCTTGCAATTGCGCCATGATTCGTTCAACCGGCCCGCCGGGCGCGAATTGAATGATGGCGAATGAGATCAGCAAAATCCCGAGTATCGTCGGGATCATGAGAAGGATTCGTCTGGAGATGTATGCGAGCATCTAGGCGGCTGTTCCTCACCTGCGAGCGAGCGGGCCCTTCCGAATCACGAATAGCCTATCTTGCGCGCTTTGTCGGCGTCCCACCACCAGAGCGCGGGCGCGCCATTGCCATACTTTGGCGTTTTCTCCGGCCGTCCAAACAGATCCCAGTGCGCAATGAGCGCCCTGTCCTTGTACCACATGGGAATCCAGTAGCGTCCTGCGCGCAGGACTCTATCGAGCGCGCGCGCAGCGATGTTGAGTTCCTCACGCGTCTGGGCGCGCGCGATTCTCTCCACGAGTTCGTCAATCGCCGGAGATGAAATGCCGCCCATGTTGCGCGAGCCAGGCGTTTTGGCCGCAGTCGAAGAGTAAATGTTGCGTAGGCCATCGCCGGGCGTCAGCGACCCACCCAGCGCAATGACAATGATGTCGAAGTCAAAGCTGTCGAGCCGACGCTTGTATTGCGCCGCGTCTACCTGTCGAAACTGCGACTCGACTCCGAGGCGGCGCAGGTTCGCCTGGAAGGGCTCTGTGTGCGGGCGAAGCGCACCCTGCGAATCGAGAAACTCTATTTCAAAGGGTGACCCGTCTGGAAGCCGCAGGCGTGACCCATCCCGTTTGCAGCCAGCGGCAAGAAGCAGGTCGTTGGCGCGCCGCAGAAGGTTACGGTCAGAGCCCGAGCCGTCGCTGACCGGAGGAACCCAGGGCTCGCCGAAAACTTCGTCTGGAACCGTGCCACGGAACGGCTCGAGCAGCGCAAGTTCTTCGGGCCCCGGCTTGCCCTGCGCCTTCATGTCGGAGTTTTCGAAAAACGATGTGAGGCGGCTATAGGCCGAATACATGATGTTTCGATTCGTCCATTCAAAATCAAACGCGTAGCCGAGCGCCTCGCGGATTCGGGGATCGGAAAACTTCGACCGGCGTGCGTTGAACATCCAGCCCTGCGTGCCAACCGATCCGCCGGACGGCAGTTCAACACGCTGGACACGGCCGTCGCGCACCGCCGGAAAGTCGTAACCGGTCGCCCAGAATCGCGCCGTATACTCTTCCTGAAAGTTGAGCTGGCCAGACTTGAAGGCCTCGAATGCGATTTGGCGCTCGCGGAAATAGTCATACCGTATGCGATCAAAATTGTTCTGACCGACGTTCACCGGGAGATTCGCGCCCCAGTAATCGGCCACGCGCTCGAACTCGACGTAGCGCCCCGTTTCGAAACGGCTGACCTTGTAGGGGCCCGATCCAAGCGGAGCCTCCAGCGTCGTCGCCTCGAAATCGCGGCCCTTCCACCACGCTTGCGAAAAGATAGGCAGGCTCGCGACGAGCAAATGAATGTCGCGGCCGCGCGTGGGCTCGAAGCGCACGACGAGCGTATGGTCGCCGTCCGCCTCAGCTCCCGCGAAATCCCGCAAAAGGGAGCGATAGATGGGGTGCCCTTTTTCCTTCAGCGTCGTGAACGAAAGTGCGCAATCGTCGGCGCGAAGGGGCGATCCGTCGTGGAAACGGGCTTCCGGGCGCAACGCGAAGCGATACACAAGCTTGTCTTTCGAAACCCGCACGGACTTTGCGACCAGGCCATACATCGAATTTGGCTCGTCGCTGCTGCCGCTCATCAACGTGTCGAAGGTCGCGTCCATTCCCGCCGCACCATCGCCGCGGAATGAGTAAATGTGCAGCGTGTCGAATGTCTCGAAGTTCTGGTTGCCGTTGGTGTTCTTGATCTGGATGCGCAGAATGCCGCCCTTCGGGGCATTTGGATTGACGTAGGGAAAATGCTTGAAGTCAGCTGGCAGACCGAGGTCGCCGAACGTCGAGAGGCCATGTAGTTCGGTATCTTGCGCGTGTGCGATCCGCGGCAGGGTGAGGCCCGCCGCGGTGATCGCGGCCAGCTTAAGAGCGTTTCGACGCGTGATGGCCATGACGGAGCTTCTCCCAACGGACATGAGACGATTCGCCCCGAATTATGTCGGTTTTTGGCTTACCTGCCAGTCGGGTGCGTTACAAATGAGAAAGCCGGCCCAAAGGCCGGCTTTAGAAGGCGCAGACTGGTGCTGGCTCAGGGCGCCGGCGCCGGCGGCGCCTGGGGTGAGATGGAGCGAAGATAGGCGATAATGTCGCCGCGACGGCTGTCGTTCTTGTCGCCGGCGTAAGCCATCTTCGTATTGCTCGCATAGCCTCTGGGGTTGTGAAGGAACGCGTTCAAATTGTCGTAATCCCAAACCTTATCGGTTTTTGCGCGCTCGACGAGGGACGGTGAATAGGAAAAGCCAGCGACGCCGGCGATCGTCCGGCCAATAAGGCCCCCGAGGGTAGGGCCAATCTTCGATGCGGCGCCTTCCTCGAAGGCGTGGCAGGCGCCACAAGCCTGCTTGGCGGCGGCGGCGCCACGACCAGCGTCAGCGCTGGCCAGGATCTCCGCGGCGGAGGCAAGCTGGACAGCTACGGGGGCTGCCGCAGTTGTGGATGCCGCTTCTGGCAGCGCATAACCCGCCACTTTAGGCTTGGGCGCGTGATAAATCGCGCTGGAGAAAATGCCGAGGAACATCAAAAAGAGCAGAGTGCCGAGCACAGCGCCCATGATTTTGTTGAATTCGTACGAATCTATCATGTCTTCAAGGCTCCGCCCTGGTCCCCAGCGAGCCGCAGTTGTGCCCGGCGCAGAAGCGCACGGCCGCAGGCGCGGCAGGTCGCCGCGTTGGATACAGGGATTGCGCCCTGCTTGGCAACACGTAATAACCGCCCGCGCCTTGCTACCTTTTGCCGCCTATGGGCGGTCTTCACTGGATGGACGCTTTGAACCCCTTGGTCCTCATCCCTGCACGTCTTGCCTCGACGCGGCTGCCGCGCAAGCCTCTGGCGGATATTGCTGGCGCGCCCATGATCGTCCAGGTCTGGCGCCGGGCCCGCGAAGCGGCGGTCGGCGAGGTTGTCGTCGCCGCCGATTCGGCGGAGATCGTCGAGGCTGTAACAAGCGCCGGCGGCCGCGCCGTCCTGACCAACCCGGAGCACCCATCGGGGTCCGATCGCATTTTTGAGGCGCTTTGCCGCATCGACCCTGACGGCAGCCACGATGTGATCGTTAATGTCCAGGGTGATCTGCCGACGATTGATCCTGAAACGGTGCGCGCCGCGCTTACGCCTCTGGCGGACCCGGCCGTAGACATCGCGACTTTGGCCAGCGTCATCCGCCGTGACGAGGAGCGCAACGACCCCAATGTTGTAAAAGTGGTGGGCTCCGAGCTTTCGCCGGGCCGACTTCGGGCGCTGTATTTCACACGGGCGACGGCGCCGTGGGGCGACGGACCGCTGTTTCACCACATCGGGCTGTACGCCTATCGCCGCGCCGCACTGGCGCGTTTCGTCGGTCTGAAGCCCTCGCCCCTTGAGCTGCGCGAACGGCTGGAACAGCTGCGCGCGCTGGAGGCGGGCATGCGCATCGACGTTATGCTTGTTGACACCGTGCCGCTCGGCGTCGATACGCCCCATGACTTGGAACGCGCGCGCGCCGCTCTGTTGGGCGGCAAACCGGGCGCGTGAGCGCGATGACGAAGCCGCTTCACGCGGCGGTGGAGTGACTTATGTCCAGTGCAGGCAAGCGACTTATCGCCTATCAGGGCGAGGCTGGCGCAAATTCGCACATAGCCTGCCGTGAGGTTTTCCCGGACCTGGAGCCGCTTGCTTGCGCAACGTTCGAGGATGCGTTTGCCGCGATCACAGAAGGCGCCGCCGACCTTGGCATGATTCCGATCGAAAACTCGATCGCGGGACGCGTGGCGGACATCCATCACTTCCTGCCGGGTTCAGGCCTGCATATCATCGGCGAGTTCTTCCTGCCGATCCATTTCCAGCTGATGGCTCTCAAGGGCGCAACGCTCGCAACCATCAAGACGGTGTACAGCCACATTCACGCGCTGGGTCAGTGCCGCAAGATTATCCGCCAGCTTGGTCTTACGCCGGTGACCGCGGGGGACACGGCTGGCGCCGCGCGCGAGGTCTCGCAATGGGGCGATCTCACGAAAGCGGCGTTCGCGCCTGCGCTTGCCGCAGAGATCTACGGACTCAATGTTCTTATGAGCGATGTCGAGGATGAGAAGCACAACACGACTCGCTTTATCGTGCTCTCGCGCAGCTCAGAACGGGCGAAACCCAACAACGGCCCGACGATCACGACCTTTGTCTTCCGTGTGCGCAACGTGCCGGCAGCACTCTACAAGGCGCTGGGCGGGTTCGCAACGAACGGCGTCAACATGACGAAGCTCGAAAGCTACATGGTCGAAGGCGAGTTTTCCGCCACCATGTTTCTTGCTGACGTCGAGGGTCACCCGAGCGATCCGTCGCTGGCGCGCGCTTTGGAGGAACTCGCATTCTTTTCGCGCGAGGTGCGTATTCTTGGCGTCTATCCCGCGCACCCGTTTCGGCGCACGTTCGTGGCCGAACCGCTGGAAAATCCCTCAGCCTAGAATTGCGGCGTCTCGCGCCGCATCCACGCGTACAGCAGATGATGGGCGATGGCGGCAGGGTTTGGCGCGAGAAATCCCGCAGAGTGCGTGCGCGCAAACATCGTTTCGACCTCCGTCCGTGAAAACCAGCGGCAGTCCTCAAGTTCGGTCCGGTCAATTTCGATCTGGCTGGACACGGCCTCTGCGATGCACCCGATCATGATTGATGACGGAAACGGCCACGGCTGAGACGCGTGGTAGGCGACCCGGTCCACCTTGATGGCGGATTCCTCGAGAATTTCTCGCCGGACCGCGCTTTCAATCGTCTCGCCAGGCTCGAGAAAGCCGGCGAGCGCGGAATACATCCCCTTGTTGAACCGGGGTTGGCGGCCGAGCAGACAATCTTCGCCCCGCACGGCCAGCATGATCACAACCGGATCGGTGCGGGGGAAATGCTGCGCGCCGCAGGCCTTGCAGTCCCGGCGATAACCTCCCGACGCGAGTTCCGTGCGCGCGCCGCACATGCTGCAAAACCGGTGGCGGGCGTGCCAGCTCAAGAGGCTCTTGGCGTGGCCCAACGCGCCAATCTGGTGCGCCGGGAGTGAGCTTTCCATGATGATCGCGCGCAGATCTTTCAGCAAAATATCCGGTCGCCCGGGTATCACCAGCTGGTTTGTTTCAACGAACGCGCCCTCGTCGGCGGCTTCGCGCGTCACGATTACGCCGTCGTCGAGCAGTCCGGCAAAATAGGTGTGCGTGTCATCGCGGCCCAGAAGGACAGATTCGCGGATGCGGCCCAGCGCCGCGACCTCTTCGCCGGTGAACAGGGCCTGTGGGCCCGATTCGGTTATCTTGAGCGCCGGCCGGTCCTTGCCGATGACGTACCAGAGCGTCTCCGGCGCCTGCGCAAGGGCAGCAAGGAAGGCGGGGTCGTCTCGCTTCGCCGAGAAGCGATCAAGGGGATTGAGCGCATATCCGGTTAGCGCTGACGGTTCGGGGCGGTGCTTGAGCATGATCAAACATAAGGCGCCTATGCGCGAATGCGCCACTGGCGAATAAAGATCTGGAGGAAATTATGTGGGCGGCGCTTGCGAAAGGGCCGGGCTGCTGCCAAATAAGTCGCGGGAGGTTG
This sequence comes from Beijerinckiaceae bacterium, assembly GCA_030684835.1. GTDB lineage: Bacteria > Pseudomonadota > Alphaproteobacteria > Rhizobiales > Beijerinckiaceae > Terripilifer. The sequence goes on along the minus strand of JAUXWZ010000165.1, from coordinate 4,243 downwards.
GCGTTGGACGTTCCACTCGCCAAATGGGTCAGGTCCGGAAGGAAGCAGCCCTAACGAGAATGGGCGGGTTATCGTCCAGCCTCCCACCCTACGCGGCCCGATCGACCGCCAACGTCGGCGCTCAAGCAGGGCGCGAACGCCAGCGCGATGTGCAGGACGCGCGGCCACACCCTCGGAAGATCGGATGAACGAGCCGCGCGAGCCAGATCAGAAGCCGGCGGAGCCCGATCAGGGCGGCTTCGACCTCGGCGCCGCGTCCGGTCGGAAAACGGCCGCCTATCGTGTTCTCGCCCGCAAATACCGTCCGTCTACGTTCGATGACCTGATCGGTCAGGACGCGATGGTGCGAACGCTGCGAAATGCGTTCGACCTGGATCGCATCCATCAGGCCTATATTCTCACCGGCGTGCGAGGCGTGGGCAAGACGACGACCGCTCGTATTTTGGCCCGCGCATTCAATTACGAAATGCCGGCGCGCGGTGACGCCCCGGCGATCGTGCGCCCCACCATCGACATGCTGGCGCCGGGCGTTCATTGCCCGGCGATCATCGAATCACGCCATGTCGACGTCATCGAGATGGACGCAGCATCGAACACCGGCATCGATGATGTGCGCGAGATTATCGAAAGCTCGCGCTACAAGCCCGTTATGGCCCGTTACAAGGTCTTCATCATCGACGAAGTCCACATGCTTTCGAAGCAGGCCTTCAATGGCCTGTTGAAGACGCTTGAAGAGCCGCCCGAGCATGTGAAGTTCCTTTTCGCGACGACGGAGATTGAGAAAGTCCCCGTCACCGTGCGCTCGCGCTGCCAAAGGTTTGATCTGCGTCGCATTGATGCGGATTTAATGATCTCTCACCTCTCATCGATCTGCGATCGCGAAGGCGTGAAGATCAGCGACAAGGCGCTGGCGCTCATTGCGCGCGCTGCGGAAGGTTCGGTGCGCGATGCCCTTTCACTGACAGATCAGGCCATCGCGCATGGCTCTGCTGCGGGTGAGGACGCCATTTCCGAAGCTGCCGTGCGTGACATGCTCGGCGTCGCCGACCGATCCCGCATCATCGATCTGTTCGAATCCATCATGCGCGGCGACGTTGCGTCGGCTGTCACGCTGATGAAGGAGCAATACGATCAGGGCGCCGACCCCGGACTCGTGCTCTCCGACCTCGCCGAGTTCGTGCATTTTGTCACTATGCTGAAGATTGCGCCCGACACGCGTCTGGACGCCTCGATCACGCAGGACGAAGCCGAGCGCGGGCGCCAATTTGCGGGAACGCTGAATGTCGCAACGCTGACGCGCGCTTGGCAGATTCTCACCAAAGGCATGTCTGAATTGCGTGATTCGGCGCGGCCTCTGGCGTCTGCCGATATGGTGCTCGTCCGCATCGCCTATGCGGCTGATCTGCCCTCCCCGGACGAGGTCATTCGGCGGCTCTCGAACGGCGGCGGCGGGGAGACGCGGCCACCTTCGCAGCCCCAGCCGCAGTCCGGTGGGGGAGGCGGCGCATCAGCGATGCGGGTGCAGTCAGCTCCGGCAGCGCAGGCTCGCATGCCGGAAATCCAGGCTCGGACGGTCGCCTCCACTGCGCCGCGCGTTCAACTCGCCCGCTTTGAAGACCTTGTTGCGCTGGCGCAGGCCAATCGCGACATTCAGCTCAAGATGGCCCTCGAGCGCGATGTGCGTCTTGTTCGCTTTGAAAGGGGCATGATCGAGTTCGCTCTGGCCTCCGGCGGTTCGCCGCAGCTGGCCGCAAATCTGATGCGCCGTTTGCAAGAGTGGACGGGCGAACGTTGGATGGTGGCGATTTCATCCTCCGACGGCGCGCCCACGCTGCGCGAGACGAGCGACGCCCGTGAGCGCGAACGCGCCATCGGCGTCCGTGCCGATCCTCTCGTCAAAAGCGTGCTTGAGCAGTTTCCCGGCTCCGAAATTGTAGCGGTGCGCTCGCTCGCGCCAGAAACGCCGGAGCCGGTAACAGCCGGCGGCCCCTATGCCGGGGATGAAGTGGCCTATATTGACCAGGTCGAGGATGACGACGATCTCTGACTTGAACCACGGGACCTAAGTCATGAAAGATATCATGGGATTGATGAAGCAGGCGCAGGCCATGCAGGCGCGCATGCAAGATGCGCAGGCCGAGATGGAGCGTCTCGAAGTCGAGGGCCAATCCGGTGGCGGAATGGTCCGCATCACGCTGACAGTGAAGGGCGCCATGAAAAGCGTCGCGATCGACCCGTCGCTGGTGACGCCGGGCGAGGGTGAAATTCTCGAAGACCTGATCATGGCCGCTCATGAAGATGCGCGCAAAAAGGCCGAACACGTGATGGAAGAAAAGATGAAGTCCGTCACCGCGGGCCTGCCTTTGCCGCCGGGGATGAAACTGCCCTTCTGACCCCCAGACCTCGGGATTCATCGGTAAAATCATGGCCGAGCGCGTCGCCGGACCAGAAATCGAGCGGCTGATCCAGCTGCTCGCGCGAATGCCCGGCCTTGGGCCACGGTCCGCGCGGCGGGCGGCGCTTCATCTCATCCGCAAGCGTGAGGAGCTGTTGGGCCCGCTCGCCGACGCCATGCATACAGTGCGTGACCGGATCGTCAGTTGCTCGGCTTGCGGTAATGTGGACACCAGCAATCCGTGCACCATCTGCGCCGACCCGCGCCGGGACCAGACGACGATCGTTGTTGTCGAGACAGTTTCGGATTTGTGGGCGCTGGAGCGAGCGGGCGCCACCCGTGCGCTCTATCATGTGCTTGGCGGCGCTCTCTCGCCTCTCGACGGTGTGGGTCCTCAAGACCTGAACATTGAGGCGCTGACCCAACGGCTCGCCGCCGGGGGCGTCGAGGAAGTAATTTTGGCCGTCAATGCGACCGTGGACGGTCAGACCACCGCCCACTACGTCACCGACATGATTGCTCATTTCGGTGTCCGCGTCACGCGTCTGGCGCACGGGGTGCCCGTGGGAGGCGAGCTTGACTATCTGGATGAAGGAACGCTTTCCGCCGCATTACGGCAGCGGACTCCATTCTGATCCAAAAATTTAATGATCTTTTGTGACCTGCGTCATAGCTATAGCGGAGCAAATAACCTTTTTGGCTTCGGTACTGGCTAAAGGCGTTGCCGGCTCATAAGTAGACGTCAGATGCGAATCGTTGGCAGCAAGGTGCTTTTTTGTGCGATGCACAATTTTGCTTGCTGCATTGCAAGAATTAGGGCATTCTGCCCCGGAATTAAGGAAGGAAGTTTTCGTCATGAAGAGCGTTCAGAAGAAGCGGGTTGTTGACCCGAAGACCCTGCCGCCGATCAGGATCAAGAAGTGCCCGCCGACGATCGAGGAAGCCATCATCGCGGCGCAGGGCCTTGCCGACGAAATTGATGCGCAGGTCGAGATCGCCGCTGGCTTCATGGGCGTGGCCGTCGACGAAGTTCGTCCCCAGGTGCTGCGCGCTGCCGAAGAAGCCAAACTGGTCGAAACGCGCGTCGTCGCTGATCGCCGCGGTTCGGAGCGCGCCGTGATTGTTGAGCGCGCCCGCACGCGCACACCCGTGAGCGCGGACCGCGCACGCCAGGCTGTTGTCGTCGAGCGCACGCGCCCCCGGATTCAGCTTTCGCCACGCGTCCGCACGTTCGATCTCACGCGTAGCCCCACCGGCTGAACAGCCGCATAGCGCGATCCATTGATTATCAAAGCCCGTCTGGCTATGTCAGGCGGGTCTTTTCATTCTGTCTGCACTGATACTGATAGCCATGTCTCTTCGCCCCATACTCATTCTTCCTGATACGCGTCTTCGTCTCACCTCGGCGCCGGTTTCAGGCGTCGACGACGATATTCGCGGGCTCCTCGATGACATGCTCGAGACGATGTACGATGCGCCTGGGATCGGCCTCGCCGCCATTCAGGTTGGCGTCCCCAAGCGCGTTGTTGTGATCGACGTCGCCAAGCGCGAGGGCGAAGAGGAAGAGGACGTCAAAGAGCCGATTTTCCTCGTCAATCCGGAGGTCGTGAAGGCCTCTGAGGAATTGTCTGTGTACGAGGAAGGCTGCCTTTCCATTCCAGATTACTACGCTGAAGTTGAACGCCCGGAGCGCGTTCGTGTGCGCTACCTTGATCGTCTCGGCGCCATGCAGGAAATGGACGCTGACGGAATTATGGCGACGTGCCTGCAACACGAGATCGACCATCTGAATGGCGTTCTCTTCATTGATCACATCTCGCGCTTGAAGCGCGAGCGCGTGATCAAGAA
>JAUXWZ010000156.1 GCA_030684835.1 Beijerinckiaceae bacterium | reverse complement strand
CGTCTGGATCCGATTGAGGCTCTCAGGCACGAATAGTTGAGGCGCCGGACGGGCGCTTGGTTCTGGTGAAACATAGGTTCTCCCGACAGACACAAAGCGCTTCCTCTGCTTTGCGTCGCGTGCGGGCTTGAATCAACACATTGCGGACCTTGGAGTCGATTCGCCGTCCACCCCCCTATCCGCTTCGGCTGGGACGCTCCGGACAGATCTCGTTCTCTGAATGAGGGGGCAAGGGCGCGCTTGCGCCTTTTTGCTTCCGCATGGCCGCCCCGGCCATTAAGAGTAAGGGCCAGCTATTGCCGCTGGACCGGAGCAAAAGATCAAATATGCGCTGGCCCCGCCTTTATGCTCCGCAACCCGTCATTGAGGAGCGCGGGGACGATTTCTTCATTCCGCCCCATCCCAAACCGCTGGCGCACGACCCTGGACTCATCGAGATTGTCTTGAGGGCGCATCGCAATCTCTTGGCTGTTTGGCCGCAGAAATATTACCGCTCCTGTATCGACGAGTTTCGCATCCTTCGGCGCCAGGTCATCGTGGTGAACACGCCCGAGCACGTCCGCCACGTCATGGTCACCCGAAACGCGAATTTTGAGCGCAAAAGTCCGCAAATGCGCCGCGCGCTTGCGCCGCTGCTCGGCGACGGCCTCTTCATCAGCGATGGCGAGACCTGGAAGCGACGGCGCCCTCTCATCGCCGATGTCGTTCACAAGCGGAGAATGAAGGAGTTTGCGCCGACCATGACGCAAGTCGCCGAAGCGACCGTCAGGCGCTGGGACGACATCGGCCCGGATCGCGAAGTCGTCATGCTCAGCGAGATGGCCACGCTCACGGCGGAAATCATTTCCAGAACAGTTTTCGGGAGTGCGCTTGGCGCGGAGGCGGCCGGTCGCGTCATCGAAGGTTTCACAGCCTATCAACAGGGGGTCGACTCGTTCAACCTCGGCTATTTTCTGGGCTCCGACGAAGGCTGGCCAATCGTTCTGGGGCGCGGACGCAAACGCGCGATAGATGTGGTTCACGGGGTCGTCGACGAGGTGGTGCGTGCGCATATGGAAGGCTGCGGGGAGGAAGGCTCGCTGCTTGATTTAATGATCCGCCGCAAGCTTGGAGAGGGAAACGACGCCCTCGATGCAGCCGCCCTGCGCAACGAGGCCGCAACGATCTTCATGGCCGGCCATGAGACAACAGCTACCGCGCTCACCTGGGCATGGTACCTTCTTGCAAACGCGCCATGGGCCGAGAAGCGCCTTCTGGAAGAAGTGGACAGCGTCTGCGGAGACGCTCCCATTGGCCTCGAGCAAGTGGGCCAGCTCAAATGGTGCCGGGCCGTCATCATGGAAACGCTGCGCCTTTATCCCCCCGTCCCACTGCTTCCCAGACAAGCGCGCGAAGCCGATCAGATAGGCGACGTGTCTGTCCAAAAAGGCGCGCTCGTCATCATCTCGCCATGGCTTCTGCAGCGGGCGCAAGATCTGTGGGACCAACCAAATCATTTCGCGCCCGAGCGCTTTTTGGAGGGCAAACCAATCAACCCGTTCGCCTATATCCCGTTCGCCGTCGGGCCTCGCATCTGCGCGGGACTGAATTTTGGGCTGGATGAATCCATCCTTTGTCTCGCCACGCTCGCGCGCCGCTTTCGGGTGGAGCCGCGGACCGGATATCGGGCGGATCCCTTCTGCCATCTGACCTTGCGACCGGCCGAAGGCGTCCCCGCTCGCCTGATCCCCCGCGCGGCGCGAGGCGATCATTGAGCCGGCTGTCTGAACAATTTGCGGATGCGTGGCGGCTCGCCATACACCATTCATTACGTATGACGCCGGTCACTTTCGCCTCGCAGCTTGGCGTCATTCTTGTGCAGTGTGTGGTGCGGACGAGCCGTCGCCATGTGCTTTACGCGGCGCGCAAAAACCTCAAATTTCACCGGCCGGATGCAACGGACGCGCAGATAAGCCGCTCCGTCAATGTGTTCCTCAATAACATTGGCCGCGTCATGGCCGAATTCTCCGTGCTTGATAAGATATTCGCCAAGGGGCGCGTTCGTCTGAACATGGCGAACAGCGCGCAGGCGCTTGCGGGCGAGGCGCCGATCATTGGCCTCATTCTGCATACGGGCAATTGGGAAATATTTGGCCCGGCGCTGAGGCATGCGGGATTGCCGGTTTCCTCATTCTACGCACCGCCAGCAAATGGCGCAGAACGCCGGGTCGCCGAGGCCATCCGGCGCAAAATGGGTTTTGAGCTGCTCACGCCTGACCGGCGCGGCGTACGGCGGTCCATCGAACTTTTGCGCCAGAACGCAACCGTGGCCATTTTTGTTGACGAAGCCAGGGCCGGCTGCACGCTAGCGCCGCTTTTCGGTCGACCGCCGCATGCGCAGGGCAATTTGGCGATAGCCGCAAGGCTTGCGCGCAGTACAGGTGCGCAATTCGTCATCGGCCATTGCGAGCGCATCGAGGCATGCCGCTTTGAACTGCATATTTCCGCGCCGTTCGCCCTGCCGCAAAACAACGAGGGGCTCCTTTCGGATGTCGCATTCCTGAACGATCAAATCGAGCCCGTCGTGCTTCGCAATCTCGACTCCTGGTATTTTCTGGATGATGACCTTGCGCCGATTGCCCCAACGGCGAGCCAGACGGCGCGCACATGAGCGGCGTGCGGACGAAGGGCATCGCGTTAATCTCCGGCGGATCGAGCGGAATTGGACTGGCGTGCGCCTGCGAGCTGGCGGCGCGCGGCTACAAGCTTGCACTCATCGCGCGCAATGTTCAGCGCCTTGAAGAAGCGCGAGACATTGTTCTGAAGCATGGATCGCCTGAAGTTCTCACCCTCTCGCTTGATGTTATCGACGAAATGGCGTGCGCAAAGGCTGTAGACCATCTCGTGCGCAACGGAGAGACAATCGAATGGCTTATCACCTGCGCGGGAGATGTGGAGCCAGGCCTGTTTGAGACGCTTGGGATCGACGCGCACCGTCGTCAGTTCGATCTTAACTATTTCGGCACGCTGAACCTCGTGGCGCCCGTGGCGGGTCACATGACGGCGCAAGGATCCGGGCGGATCGTGCTTGTGTCCTCAGCCGCAGCGTTCGTGGGTATTGCGGGATATTCGGCTTATGGCGCGAGCAAATTCGCCATACGGGGCCTTGGCGAAGCACTGAGGGTCGAATTGGCGCCCTATGGCGTCACGTGCAGCGTCGCTTTCCCTCCAGACACACACACACCGCAATTGGCTCGGGAAACCGGGGTTCGGCCAGAAATTACGGCTCGAGTGGCCTCAAGCGGAGGATCGATGAGCCCGCAGAAGGTCGCGCGGAAAATGATCGCACACGCATTGAAGGGGCGTTTCGTACTTGCGCCCTCGCTTCTGATCAGCCTTTTTGGCTGGACGCACAGCCTTTACGCGCCATTCTTCCTCGCCGGACAGGCGCGACTGATGCGGAAAATTGTCGCCAAAGAAGAACAAACGGCTCCCAGGAAGACACGCTAGGCGGGATGCTATCGAGGTTTCTCGTCCTCATCACGCATCCGTTTCGCATTGACAATGACCAGATATAAAAACGCGAGCAGGAAACCCAGAGCGAATAGACCGACCGTCACGTCACACCAGGTCAGGGACACGCCTGCGATCGTCCAGACTGGCGCGCCAAAAGCCAGAATGAGGAGATTCATCAGGATCAATAGCGCGCGTATCTCCGTCGGCCCCAGCTGCAGGACGGTCACGCGAAAGGTATTATCCAGCACCATGCGGGTGAGCGAATAAATCGCCAGCGACTGGTAGCCGAAAAGAGCGAAAAAGGCGGTCTCGCTTCTCACGAAAGGCGACAAGGCAAGGCCGCCGCTGATCAGCAGGTTACCAAGCACGTCCATATTTTGATCAAGAAAGAAGCCATAGCGCGGTCGTTCGATCCGTCTATAGCGCGCAATACTTCCATCAAGGGAATCGCCAAACCAGTGGATCACCAGACCCAGATTGGCGAGCCATAAAAAATGCACGGAAGCGGCGCCAAGAACATATCCCACGCATACGATGACTGCGCCTAAAAGGCCGCATGCCGTCAACCTGTCCGGCGTGACCCATTGGGGCATGCGCGCGACAAACCAACCAATAGCGACCTGCTCCATTCCGGAAAGCGGGCTGTCATGGATGCGACGCACTACGACCTCACCTGGTTAAGTCATTGGGTCGAAATGAAGAGCAAGCATCAACCGCCGCCATCTCTTCTGGGAGGACGAAGCGATAGCCGCGATTCGCCCATGTGATGGGATCGAACAAATCGTCTTGACTCAGCATCATGACGGCATCCTTAAAGGACGATTGCTCGCCTGTCAGGGGCAAGAATTGCTTTGGCATAGTGTCTCGTGACAAAAGCCAAAGTCCGGAGCCCGCGCCACCGCACATGACAAATGGAAGAATTGTCGTTGACATCATTAAAAACTACGATGAATTGAAACACACGCTGTTGCGAATATGCTGCCGATAACCTTACCTTGTGAACCGGACGAACTTCAACATACGCGTCGGCCCCTGCGCCGAGAAATATCTAGACATTCCAGCGCACCACGGGTGATAAGCAATTAAGGCTACAATCAATTTTTCATTGCGACCCTCGTCTGGACCTATTCGTTCTGCGACTCGCCTCGTCGAGCCGGTCCAACAGCGGCTTTTCTACCCGGCAGAATGACGCCACAGGCGGCCCAGAGCTGGAACGGCACATTGTGAGTGAGCGACAAAAGCGCCAGCTCCACGAAATCGCGGCTATTTGGATAACTTGAGCATGACTTCCCGGCCTCTCAGGGTGATGATAGACGGCTTCAATCTGGCGCTCGAGAAGGGCACCGGCGTTGCGACCTACGGGCGGAACCTGAGTTTCGTGTGCAGGGAACTGGGTCATCACGTCGACATTTTATACGGCAAGCAGGCGCGCCTCGAGAAATCGCCGCTGCTCACAGATATTCACTTTTTCGACAAGCCGGTTGCGCGAGGGCGCCTATCCGAAACGCTGGCCACCGTGCAAAGTGTGGTTCCCCGTCCGTTCGGCGTTCCCTCCTTCGAGGTCCCCATGGGCGGCGACGTCATTCTTCGCGGGCGACAAGGCCAATTGCCGCATTTCGACGCCATCTGGAACGCGCCTGATCTCTTCCGCGCGGCCGAGGCCTATTTTTGGCTGACGGGCGGGATGACCAAGGTGAAGCATTCACAATCCGTCGACATTGCGCACTGGACCTACCCCCTGCCGGTGCGTCTCCCGGGCGCTGTGAACATTTACACCCTGCACGACCTTGTGCCACTGCGCCTGCCCTACACGACACTCGACAACAAGGCCTATTACCTACGTCTCATGCGCAAGCTCGTGCGCGAAGCCGATCACATCGTGACCGTCTCGGAGACTTCGCGCAATGACATCATTCGCCTTCTCGACTGTCCCGAAGACAAGGTCACCAACACCTATCAATCCGTGCAATTGCCAGCCGAGTTGCTCGCCAAGAACGAGGAACAGGTCCGTGCGGAGATTGAGGGCGCCTTTGGCCTTAAGTACAAGGAATATCTTCTGTTTTTCGGCGCCATCGAGCCGAAGAAGAACGTTGGCCGCCTGATCGAGGCGTATCTGTCGAGTGGAATCAAAATGCCGCTCGTGCTGATCGGCTCGAAAGCATGGAAATCAGATGAGGAGCTGAAGCTGCTGACTGCCTCCGCCCAGCGCGCGGTGGACAAAAACGCCGACACATCGGCGGCAGCGCGAATCCGTCATTTCGACTACGCGCCGCTGTCGCTTCTGGTTAGCGCCATCCGCGGCGCACGGGCGACGATCTTCCCGTCGTTATACGAGGGCTTCGGACTGCCTATCATCGAAAGCATGATCTTGGGCACACCAGTCGTCACCTCGCGTGAAGGCGCCACCGCAGAGATCGCGGGCGACGCCGCGCTTCTGGTCGACCCCTATGATGTGGGCGATATCGGCGCCGCCTTGAAGAAAATATCGAGTGACAACGAACTGGCCGCGCGGCTAACCGAAGCCGGCCTCGCGCAGGCTTTAAAATACTCGTACGAGCGCCATGCAGAGCGGTTGAACAAATTGCATTCCAGGCTCATCAACGCGCGCGCCGGATAACTTAGCGCCGTTGCGACTAAAAGGTTGCCAAGGCCCCAAACTTTCGGGTCGCCGACGAACGTGGGTTCTCGTTGACAGCGGGTGCAAACAAATAGCCCTCTCACCGAGAGGCGATTGTGAATGTGCGCGCTGCGGCGTGCGATCAAGTGCTGAAAGGACTTTCCATTGGCCAATCTATTCGGTTTACGGTCCCTTTGGTCTGAGTTGACCTTTAGCCCGAAAAAGGCTGCTGAAATGGTTCTCAGCAGTGCAATCACCAGGCAGACAGTATATCTGGGAGATTATACCGCCCTGACCCGCCTGCTTGAGGGGCCAAAAATATACGTCGACACGCGTGATATTGGCATTGCTTCGCACCTGATGCTGGAAGGACAGTGGGAACCGTGGGTGGCTCGCGTCGTGATGTCCTACGTGAAGCCAGGTATGCGGGTTTGCGATATCGGCGCGAACTTCGGCTATTACACATTGCTGATGGCGAAAGCGGTCGGCGAATCCGGACGGGTTTATTCTGCTGAAATCAATTCAAGAATGCTGGAGCTTTTGCGCAAATCTATCAGCATCAACGGTTTTCAGGATCGGATCTCCCTCCTGGATGTGGCTGCGTGGGACAGCGAAGAATCTCTCAGCTTCACCTTCGACGAGAATTACTCTGGCGGCGGATACGTGCAATCGCGCACTGCCGGCGAAGCGGTGACAAGTCAACACGTTCGGGCGCAACGCCTCGATACTTTGATCGAAGGCCCTGTCGACGTTATCAAGATCGATATTGAAGGGGCGGAGGAGCGCGCATTACGCGGACTTGAAAAGACGATTGACGCATCTCAGCGGCTGGTGATTGTGAGCGAATTTCTTGCAGGAAGCTTTACCGACCCAGTCGCATTTTTGGAGTACTACGCCCAACGCGGGTTTGTAATCCAGGAGATTACGCCAGCGGGCGTTGGGCGCCGACGCAGTCCATCCGAGATCGTCGCCTCGGTCGGCGCCAAACTGAGCTATCTCTTGCTCGTCAGGCAATAGCTGCGGGACTAGATTTGATCGCCCCCGTCGCTCAAATGCCATAGCAGTCAGCCCGCTCGTTGATAGCGAGCCGCGCAAGTGCCCGTTCAGCGGGTCGGGCATGCGGGCTGCGCCTCGTTCAACCAATTCTCTGAAACTTGAAGGATTCAACGCGAACCCCAGAGCCTGGACGCGCGCGGCCCACGCATTCGAAATTGATCAAGTCCCGCTCGACCACAACGGTACAGGAACTAACAGACGGGGAAAATTGCAATTGCGAATAGGCATAGCCGAACCGACTCGCAAGCGTGACTTCCAACGCGCCGGCAAGATCTCCTGTAATCGTGACTCGATAAACGCCCTTTCGAAGATGCCAATAGGGACCGTGGAAAACGATGACAGGCCTGTCGTCTCTCGGCGCGGAGGGTTCGTCCTGCGGGTGAGGCGAGGCTGGATAAACGAGCTGCGAATGGTGCAAATGAAAGAAGCGCCTGTCTAGCTCCCCATTCATCGTGGCGGGTCGCGCCGCGACGAAGTCGCCAGAGAATGCATTCAGGCTCCCATTGTCCACCGGCGACAGCTGCGCCCACGGGCCTATCCAGTAGATTGCAAAACCCAACTCATTGAACAACGTTTCGATACCGCCTTCATAACCGCAATTCGTCCCATGCTTCTCAAACACGACAACCGCATTCTCGGAACGTTGGATGCACGTCCTCATCCCTTCGAGGACGGCGAGTTCATGTCGTTCGACATCCACCTTTGCAACGTCGAACTTGAAGTCGGACGGGAACAAATCGTCAAGGCGCCGAACCTGCGCGTTCACCGTCGTATCGCGTTCGGAGTAGACCCGCGTCCCACCTCCCATATGCCCTTGCGGAAATGAAAAAATTCCTGTCTCGTTTTTGTCGCCGAGGGCAAACGCATGCACCTGGATGGGGCGTCCAGAGCCATCAAGCCCACCGAGACCATTCAGGTGTGCGCTGCCACGCAGCAAAGTCGAAAGTTCAGGGTGCGGTTCAAACGCGTGTACAACACCTTGCGAACGTAATCGCGCGCCGACCTTAAGGGAGAAGAAACCGACGTTCGCGCCGATATCCAGAAACACGCTGTCATGACGAAGAAAACTCAAGATGACGTCAAGATTATCCTGTTCATAAATACCGCCATTGAGAAGGTTAGACGGCGGGCCGAAATCGTTGGAATTGACATAAATAGGAGTCTCGTCATCAAGGTACGTCAAGGCGCGACCGGCGCCCAGATAATGCGACATATGTCTGCGAACAAATTCGGTCTCGAGGAGCAATTGCTCGATCCTCGACTCCAGCACACTTTGTCGCGCAAGCATCTGTGAAAGAAGTCGATGAATCTCGTTCAGACTATCTGGCGATCCAGTCATGGCGCATTCTCTACGCCGACCGCTATCCAACTCACCATTTATGCACCTATCCGATTTGCTGAAACTGTACATGATTGAGATTGAGCGCGCCTTCGATGGCGCCCTCCATCGTCGAGATGCGAAAAATTATGGGATAGTAAGGATCGCTGCACTCGAATTCCATCTCATAACTGAAGGTGCCCTTACTTGGCAAAGACGTCACGCCCGCGCAGACTGGACGGTCTTCAGCGAAAATGTCGGACAGGATCGTATTGCCGGACATATTATCAGAAACTGAAATTTCGACTGTAGCCCGCCAAAGTCCTCTGGGCAGGCTTAATGAGTGACCTCCAATCAACACGCGTGCAGGGCCCGTCAAGTCGATAGGGCCTTCAAGATAAGATAAATCCGACATCTTCACGAACACTCCGGGCGGCCAGATCATGGAACGAGGAACGCCATGATGAAAACACGCCTCGAATACGTTTGCAGCTTTCGCTACATCGCCCTGCAAAAAAAGACCTGAGACGCTTCGCTCGTGGCGGTCGGCTAACGTTACTTTTACAAATTTATCCACAGCCTGCCGCACATTAAGGCAGTCGGAATTGTAGGCCAGAATTTTGTCTCGCATCTCGGCGCACTCATCTGGTGTTGACCGAGAAAACAGCCGATCAATCAGAAGATCAGAGAACGAAACAAGAGAGAGGTCCAATATGCCTCCATCAATGGACCAAACGCCTGATCGCGCGAGCAAATCCTCGAGTGTGCATACGCTTCTCGTGGCGAACCTGAGCGCCGTCTGCGGATCGAGCCCCCTGGTTGCTCGTGTAAACCAGACCACTTCGTCGAGCGCCTCGATGACGACGATGGCTTCACCCGGGATTCGTAAAAACAACTCAACGAGATCTCGCTTCGGCGTATCCGCATGGAACAGAACAGGCTTATGCCCACGCTCCGCCCATCGCACACGTAATTCATCTATCGTGTTCGCAGTGAGGACAGCCATCGGTCCGTTGATGACTTCCGCCGCCAGCCTGGCGGTGTTCATCACCCAATAGGTGAGCTGTGAAGGAGTCCCGAAAATGGCTAGCATCATTGCTTCGGCTCTCGACACAAATGATCTTATAAAGTTCTGTAGATTGAGATCGCCAGATCCAGGTCATCAAACACGCGGCCGCGTCCTCGCTTCAGAACAAGCGCTTGCTGGCAATATTCGCGTACGATCCCCTGGTCATGGCTAATAAGGATCATTGCCTTGTCTGCTCGCTTGACGAACAATTCTTCGTGGCACTTTTTTCGAAATCGTTGATCACCGACCGACAGTACCTCATCGATCAAAAGGCATTCGAAATTAGCGATCAGTGTAAGCCCGAACATGAGTCGGGCGCGCATGCCGGAAGAGTACGTGCTGATCGGCAATTGTAGATATCGGCCGAGTTCCGCGAAATCGTCGACCTGCTCTGCCGCGTGACCTTGCGGCGCGCCGTAGAGCCGGGCGATGAAGCGGATGGCGTCTAAACCGCTCATCGTCGGTGCGAAACCGCCTGCAAGGCCGATTGGCCATGACATCGTCAGACCGCGCTCGATCACGCCGCTCGTCGGCGTCTCCACTCCGCCAATAAGCTTCATGAGCGTTGATTTTCCAGCCCCGTTACTGCCGAAAACTCCGATCTTTTCACCCTGCGCCACTTCGAATGAAATTCCGTCCAACACCCTCTTCACCCCAACCGGGGTATGGTATTCCTTGATAAGATTCACAGCCCTGATGCATCGCGAGGCAACAATTGGCGTTGCAGTCGCCGCAGGCGAAGGGTTCTGGATCAATACTTGCGGCGCGCCGGTCACGGGCGATGCTCCAAGATGAGCCGCATCATATTCTTACCCAGCCAGAAGAACACGAGCGCCAGTGCGATGCTTATCAGGACCCCGAGAAATCGATAGGGCGAAGCGGGGTAATCCGGCAAATTGGGCTCCACGATACGCTGGAGATAAAGACTTTGGCGCTGGCCTTCTTGCCGTGCGCCCTCCATCCGGACAACGGCCTCTACGAGCGCCCGGCTGGCAAGCTCGCGCTCGACCATCAGCAGTTCGTATCCCTGAAACTTCGTCGCCATCGATCCTTCGTCGCCAACGAGCAGTTTCCGCTGCCTGCCAAGCTCATCGCGCAGCGAGCGCACCTTTTCGCGCATGGGCGATATGCCGGGGCTTTGCGGCGCCATGGCGATCTGTTGCGCGAGCGCAGCTTCAAGCTGTGAAATTTCTGTCGCGAGCTTGGTTAGAGCGGCGAGCCTGCTTGTGGATTCCTCCTGGGGGTTCAGGGTTTGCTGTTCATTGCGATAATCCGCCAGCCTCTGGACGACGGCCACAAGCTGGCCGCGTGCTTCGTCCACCAGCGAAATGGCGAAGGCGATCTCGTCGCGCGTGGAACGCTCGCGCAGCCGATTGATGAAGTTCTCCCCCGTATTGAGAAGCGCCTCGGCGGTGCGTTTCGCATCGTCTGCCCGGAAGGCGGATACTTTCAGCGTCGAAATGCCCGTCGATGAGTCGACCTGGACATTGATGAATCGCTTGTAGGCTTCGAAGAACTTCTCATCGTTGCTGTGCGTGTAGAAGTTCGGAAAACGGGCGAAGATGTCGCCTTCCAAACGCGACATGACATCGCGCAGCCCGTGATCACGTGCGAGCTCCGCTGCCGCGTCACGCGACATCATGAAAGCGTTGACGGCGTGCGTATCGTCTGCAACGCGGTTTGAGGCTTCGCCGCGCATGAGCATGCCGACACCAGCGGACGCCGCCCCGGGCGCCCGAATGACAAATTTCGACTCCGACACGAACCGGTCGGCCGCTATGACGCCAAAATAGAGCATCGCAACTATGGCGGGGGCAGCGACGAGCGCCAGAAAAAGCCAGGAGCGCGTCACCACGCCCTTCAGGCTTTTGTCCTCAGGCGCAAGCCCTTTCGCATACGCAGCTGCGGGCTGGTCGAGACGCACGAGTTCCAGCGCGTTGACGAGCGGAGGAGATATCTGTGCGGGCGCACTTTCTCGCGCGGCTGGACCATTACTCATCGCACTACCCGGTCGTGTAACGGTGCTGCGCGAGACGCAGCAGCGGCAAACCGATCGCCATTTGCGCAACGCACCATCCGGCGACGTACATCACGCTCCAGTCTGCAGCGTATTGTTGGCCAAACATACCGCCCCGAAACATCTCAAAAATATGTACGATTGGCGACCACATCACCACTTCCTGAACGGAAGGGGGCATCCAAAGAACCATGTAGAAAGCGCCAGTCATCGGAAGCGTTATATACAGGAACGGCGGCACGAAATGCTCCGCCGGCTCGAAAAGTTCGGTCAGAGCGGAAACAATCAAGCCGAACGACCAGCCAAACCATGTTAGCAAGAGCCAACCGCCAGCCATGACCAGCGCATCATCCACATCTCGAACGGCGCCAAAGAGATTGAGCACGATGTAAGCAACGGTGAAAGCCGCGAAACCACTCAACGAGTCGAGCGCAATGCGCGCGATGAGGATATCGAGCAGGCGCAAATTTCGGTGGTAGAGTAAATCAGCGTTGGCGCGCAGCGCCCGGATTGAAGCCGAGCACGTTCCTCGCCAGAGCGTCAGAAGCGAGTAAGAGGCCAGCACGAACGGCACAATGCCGACGCCATGTCCTTTGTTCAAACCAGCCACAGTCCACATAAGCATCACAGCGCCCGCCAGCAGCAAGGGCTCCGCGAAAATCCAGAAGACGCCGAGATTGTCGTGACCAAAGCGCGACAGAGCCTGCCGCAGCATGAGCGCGCGGATCACCCTGCCCTGCAAAAGCAACGATTCGCCCATCCGACCACGCGGCGTATCGATAAAGCGCTCGCTCACTGCGCATGCTCCTCGGCGGCCACGGACAGGATCCAATAAACCCCGAAAAGCATGAAGCCGACCACGAAGATCGTGAGTATGCTGCGCACGCGTCGCGGCTCGGTTGGCGCGTCGGGCAAGGCGGGCGCGACCACCTGTTCGATATAGATATGCTGGCGGCGCCCCTCCTGGCGAGCCGTCTCCAGGGAGGCAATAGCGGACGTAAGCCGCTTTTCGGCGATGGTGCGGCGCAGATTAAGATTGTCGTAGACCGCGACCTTTCCCACGAGAGACGTTTCGGTGCCGGCGACGGCGCCCCGTTCAAGCCGAATACGCGCCTCCAGAGCCGCTATACGGCTTCTCAAGCTGGGGATCGCAGGGTTGCCCGGCGAGTTTTGCAGAACCTGGGAAAGTTCGGCTGAGGCGTAGGCCAAATCCGTGGAAAGCTGGCCGATCGTCTCGTACATCGCGACCGAAGAGACTGAGGGGTCGAACAATGCCTCAGCGTTGCGAAATGCGGTCAGCGCCAATTGCGCGTCGGCGATCTCTTTTCGGGCGAGCCCCACTTCCTCCAGCGCGTGCGATGTCGCGTCGCGCTGAGCGCGGGTATTCATGCGGTTCACCATTTCTTCGGCAAGCCGAACCATGGCCGCGGAAAGTCGGTGAGCGTCTTCAGCCGTAAAGGTTGTGACGCTGAGCGTCAGAATACCTTTGGCTTCGTCTTCAATGACTTTCACGCGATCAAGGAAAAAATCATAGAGCGATTCGAGCGAGTCCTCCCGCCACAGGCGCGGATGGCGGGACAAACGGTCGGCCGCGGGGCTCATAAATATGTCGCGCACAGAGACGCCCTGCGCGGCCAGGTCGCGGATCACATCGCGGGAGAGCAAATAGTCGCGCACCACGTAGGCGTCGTCCACCGCCTTGGAGAGGCCTATGGTGCGAAAGAGCATATCGAGGCCGCTCATGCGGATACTGGAGGCGCTGCGCACGACGATCCGTGTCTCGGAGACGTAACGGGGGACGGCGATCAGCGCATAGAAAACGCAGGCGAGAAGGGTCGGTACGATTACAAGCAGTTGAAAGACGCGTCGGCGAATACGGGCATGCCTCGCACTGGCGCGCAAAATTGCGTCCGCCGCCGTGACAGGCACAGTGGGTTCTGCCCGGCGGGGCGCGGATAGGAAATTGATCCTCGTCAGAAGACCTGCAACTACCTGGCTCAAATCGCTGTCCGCCAATCACTACTCGGTTTCAAACGCGTCTGAACTCCGCGTCCCACATCGCCACTGCGAGCAACAGCAAAAGACAGCGCCCATACGCGATGATCCAGCCGATTCCGACTGCTCGCGCCCGGAATGTGGATTTCTAAACGTGCCAACCGGATCAACGTCGAAGCGTAAGCGCCTCAATTATGGCAGAATAAGGCTTCGAAAGAAAGCGCCGGCATCCTCCGCGGCCAAGCGTCAGTGTGCCCTGGCCCATGCCGAGCCCAAATCTCATAAGCTGAGTCTGGTAAAACAAGCGAGGGTTCGTCGAGCGCGGATCGGCCGCTGGATCTCGAATAGAAAGTTAACCACTTTTCAATCTCTCCGGCAGGGCCCTCAAACATTGATCGCGTCGGCGCCTAGCCCACCTAACGTAATCTCGACCTTGAAAATCTCCGCGCCCTGATGGTAGAAGAAAATGGTTCCTAAAGCCTCAGAATTTCGGGTCCAGACGCCGCGCGCAAGGATTGCAAAGCATGCTGACCATGACAGACGCTTCCGATCCGCGCACGATCATTGACGACAACGGAAAAGCTTATCAAGTCTTGGGCTCGGGCGACGAGACCGAGACGCTGCAGAGAATTCTGGACAGCGATGCGGCGGCTTCGGCGCTGATCATCATCGCGGATGCGGTGGCCGGCCTGGGCAGCGCCTTGGAGGCCGAGAGATCCATTGAAAGCGCACGCGCGGCGTGGGCATCCTCCACGGATGCCCTGCTAAAGGTGTGGCGCCGCGCCCGACGCAGGGTGAAGATTATCAACAGCGCATGCCTGTCAGCTGACGAATCGGCTCAAGCTGCCCTGAAACCCTTAGGCTTGGCTGGCGCCGCCGCTGAACTCCGACTCTGCCAGCCGAAGCCGGCCATGTTGTCCCCGTTAAGTTTGCTTTGCGCAGCGATGATGATCCAGTCGGACCCGGCTCTCCAACGGCTTGCAAGAGAGCTGGAGGCAGCCACTATCGGCGTCGGGTGCAGCGTCGATATGTGGAGCACGACCTCGGAGGCATGGTTGGCGGCGCGCCAACAGGAGTCCGTGCTCGGGGCCCTTCGCCTCGAAGCACAGAACGCCGTTGTTCTCGAACGACGCCTCGCAGAGGCGACATCCCTGACGGGCGCGAAGCTGGCGGCGCTCTCGGAGGCCACAGCGAAGCTTGCGGCGGCGAGCACGCAGAACCGCGCACTAGAGCAAAATCTTGCGCGAGCAAGTGAAGCGTCGAAGAAGAGAGAGACCGTTCACGAACAAACGACGGCGAAGCTGACCGCCGCAGAGCATGAACTTGAGCTTTTGCGTGACACGGTGGGGCTGCAAAGCGGCGCACTCGACAATGCCCTCGCGCGTCTGCCGCAGCTTGAGGTGCTGGCCAAGAAAGTCGAAGCGCTGCAAGGAGCAGCGACGGCGACGACAGCTGTCCTCGCCGAGGCGGAAGCGAACTTCAAAGCTGCAGCATCGCGCGCTGACGTGCTCCAACAGAAACTGACGGAAGCCAACGCAAAAGTTGTAGCGCATTCAGAGCTTCGCGCGCAGCTCACCGATGCGACGGAGCGCGTGAGCGCGCTTGAAGTGAGCCTGGCTGCATCCCGGCAGCAAGCGGCCGCTTATGAAAAAGCGACGGCAAAGCTGACCGCTGCGGAGCATGAATTGGAGATTTTGCGTAAAACCGCAGGACTACAAAGCAGCGCTCTCAAAGACGCCCTCGCGCGTCT
>JAUXWZ010000149.1 GCA_030684835.1 Beijerinckiaceae bacterium | reverse complement strand
CTGCATGAAGACGTCCTGATCGCCAAAGTCGGTAAGCCGCTGCGCCGCCGCGCACTGCCGTCCATCGTCGACGGGCTGGCGCGCGAACATTCGCGCAAGCCTGACGCCTTCTACGATCTTTGCGATCGCTTTTTGCCTGTTGCCGCACGCCGCTGCGATGTGTTTTCGCGCGAGTCGCGCAGCGGTTGGGAAACGTGGGGCAATGAGGCCGGCAAGTTCGACACGAGGGCTGCATGACCGGACCTGACGACGACATCGCGCGGCGAGTGACAAACGCGGAAATCGTGCAGTTTCCGCGCGCCGTGAACTCTGCGCTGCATGTAAGCGAGGGCGGCGGCGCGGCCGATCGTGCGGCGCGTGCGCAGGATGGGCAATTTGGCGATTCCGCGCCCTCGCTCTCGACAGGCCGGGGCGACGATGACGATGAGCCGCCGCGTTCGTTTGACGACTATGTTGAGCGGATGAACAGGGAGTGGGCCTTCGTGCTGATGGGCTCGCGCGCGGTCGCTATCCGCGAACAGGCTGACGCGCCAATCGAAGATCGAACGCGGGTTGTCTCGCTTGAGGCGCTCAAGGCTTACTTCAAGAACGTCACCTGGCGCGTGAAGTCGCGTGAGAAGAACGATGACGGCCAATGGGTCGAACGTTGGAAGAATGCGAACGCCGCCACAAAATGGCTCTCATCGCCCTTGCGCCGAACCTACGATGGCATCGAATTCTGGCCTGATCGCGAGAATGCGCCGGGCACTAAGGGCTATTTCAACCTCTGGCGCGGGTTCTCTTTCGCGCCGTCACAGGTTGAGGCGCGTGAGCGGCGCGCGCTCTACAGCGTGTTCGAAGATCATTTGCGCACGAACATCGCCAACGGCAACGAAGCGCATTATCGCTGGCTGTGGCATTGGTTCGCCAGCATCGTGCAGCGCCCGCGCGAGCGCACTGGAACCGCCGTCGTGCTGCGCGGCAAGATGGGGACGGGCAAGACGGTGCTGGGCGAAGTGATCGGCTCGCTGTTCGCCTCGCATTACTTTCTCGTCGATGATCCGCGCTATCTCACCGGGCAATTCAACGCGCACATGGCCTCGTGCCTATTGCTGCAGGTCGACGAAGGCTTTTGGGCTGGCGACAAGGCGGCGGAAGGACGGCTCAAGGGCCTTGTGACCGCGCGCACGCAGATGATCGAGAGCAAGGGCGTCGATCCGATCCGGCTCACAAATTACGTGCGGCTGCTGTTTTCATCCAATGAGAGCTGGGTTGTGCCAGCGGGCATGGAAGAGCGGCGCTTCGCCGTGTTCGATGTGGGCGATGCGGCGCGCCAGAACCATTCCTATTTCGATGAACTCTACAAGCAGCTCGGCAACGGCGGGCGAGAGGCGCTGCTCGCCGATTTGCTGAGCGTAGACCTTGACGCTGCAGACGCGCCTGACGTTCGTGTGATTCCGAAGACCGAGGCGCTGCTCGAGCAAAAGCTGCGCTCGCTCGATCCGGTCCAGTCGTGGTTCTTCGAACGCCTGATGAATGGATCGCCGACGCGTCGTGCGCAAAGCTGGCCGTCGCACCCGTTCCCGATCGTGACGCTCCTCAATGACTACATGCGCGCGGCTGAGCGCATCGGCGTCAAGCGCAGATCTGACGAAACGCAATTTGCTTACGCGATGAAGCGGCTGCTGCCGGATCTGCGCGCCGCCGTGAAGCGCCGTTGCGAGATCGATGTGCTCGGCGAATACGGCAAGTGGACGAAGGAAATTCGCCGCGTTCGCTGCTGGGAGCTGGGATCGCTGCAGGCTGCCCGCGACGCTTTTGAGGAGGCGGTCTGCCAAACAATCGAATGGCCGGCCGAGGAAGAGGCGCACCACGACGGCGAAGATGTAACGATTTGAATAGTTTGGCATACCTGTCCAACCTCTGTTTTGAGGTTGGACACGAGAAAGCCCTTTAGTTTCAAGGCTGAGGCATACCTGTCCAACCTGTCCAACCTTTTTTGGCGGTTCCGACAAAACAGAAAGGCCTTTTCTTCTTTTCTCTCTTTTAGGTAGGACAGGTTGGACAGGTAGGACAAAGCACTGAAACGAAACGGAAAAAGTGCGGCATACCTCATCGGCGGCAACTGGCGAGGTTGGACAGGTTGGACACGGATCGGGGGTCTGTGATGGAAGCTGAGAGCGGGTTCGTCTGGTACGTGATTGAGGCGCATTGCATGAAGGATGCGCTTGCCGCTCGAAAGCTGCGCGCATGGTGCCGTGTTGATGGCATGCGCGTGTGGCGACCGATCGAACGTGTGCGCGTTGGTCGTGGCGCAACGCGTCGCACGATCCTGCGCTCGCGCATGCCGGGCTATCTGATGCTGCGCGTGCGGCGTGGCATGCTCGACGCGGCCTTGTGGCAACAGGTGAAAGCGACGGATGGCGTCAACAGATGGCTGGTCACTCAAGTAGGCGACGAGCCGCGCGCGATCCCAGACCGAATCATCCGATCGTTGAGGCTCGCTATTGTGATGAAGCGCCGTGTCGGTCGAAGGCTTGCGCTAGAAGGCTTTTCCCCAGGTGAAAGAGTGACTGTTGTCAATCAGTTGATCCTTGATACGTATGGCGAGGCGATTGCGCGCATCGTGTCTGTTGACAACCGCGCGCGTGTTCGTATCTTGCTTGAACGTACGGGCGTCGCAGTCCCCATGACTATTAAGACTGCGGACCTTCGGAAGCTGACAGCTCAGGCGGCTTAACGCGGCGGGCTCCGAGGGTATCAATCAGCCGGATGGCTTCTGCCTCCGGCTGCTGCGCAATGCGCTTTCAA
>JAUXWZ010000141.1 GCA_030684835.1 Beijerinckiaceae bacterium | reverse complement strand
AGCTGGGCGAAGAGACCCGGCGCCGAGCCGTTGGGGAACCATTGCCAGACCAGCGAGCCGAAACCGGAGCCGGCGTTCGGCAGGCCGCCATAGCCGGTGTCCTTGAGTTTCTCTACGCCGAGCGCCAGCGCGATATCGGCGGCGCCGGACGCCACCGCATAGACGGCGCCACGGAACGCTTCAGTGCCGCTGGCGCAGTAATTTTCCACCCGCGTCACCGGAATGAACGGCAGCCGCAGCGCCACCGCCAGCGGCACCGCCGACTTGCCGACGTGCTGCTCCTCGATGGCGGTGGCGAGCCAGGCCGCATCGATCTGCTTGGTCTCGATCTTGGCGTCGGTGAGTGCTTCGGCATAGGCCTCGACCATCAGGTCGGTGGCGTCGGCGTCCCAGCGTTCCCCGAACTTCGAGCATCCCATTCCGAGAATGGCGACCTTGTCGCGAATACCGGCTGGCATCAGGCGTTCCCTTCCGATGAAGTGGCGGGCGCAGCCTTCCAGAAATAGCGGTGGAAGCCGCGCTGCGTGTCGATGTCCTTGATCCGGAACATCATGCGCATGGTCTGTCCGACCTTGAGATCGTCGGCCTCGATGTCGGTGAAATCCATCATCCAGCGGCCGCCGTCCTCGAACTGGATCATGCCGTAGCAGGCCGGCGGGTCGGGCGAGTAGGTCAGCCGGTCCGCCGTATACGAATTGACGCGGCCGACGGTGTCGGCGAACGGGTGGGGATCCTGGCTGTCGACCGCGTTGCAGTTCGGGCTGACGCAGATCCGGCTCTTGGGGAATTGCAGCGTCCCGCAAACCCGGCAGCGGCCGCCGATAAAGCTGGTGGCGGTATCGCGGTTGCGCCACAGCGCCGACAGCGGCGTCAGCTTGTCGGCTTCGGCGCGCATGCCGCGTTCGATGGTGATGGCCTCGTTGAAAGCGAGGAACTTGATGTAATTGGTTTCCTCGCGGCGGCGGGCGAGATGGCCCTTGACGCCGAGGCGGGCGGCATTGTCGGCCATCGCCGCGGTGCATTCGAACA
>JAUXWZ010000134.1 GCA_030684835.1 Beijerinckiaceae bacterium | reverse complement strand
CCGCCAAGGCCGGCTTCAAGGAATGGCGCCGCGTGCTGCCGCTGGAGCGCGCCAAGATTCTGCGACGCATCGCCCAGATCCTGCGCGACAACGCCCATGAACTCGCCATGATCGACGCCGCTGACTGCGGCAATCCGGTGCGCGAGATGATCAGCGACGCCATGATCGCCGCGGCGCAGATGGATTTCTTCGCCGGCTTCGTCACAGAGATGAAAGGCTCGTCGATCCCGATGGGTCCGGACGTCGTCAACTTCTCGGTACGCGAGCCGATCGGCGTCGTCGGCCGCATCATCCCGTTCAACCACCCCTTCATGTTCTGCGCCGGCAAGTCGGCCGCGCCGCTGGCGGCCGGCAACGCCGTGATCGTCAAGCCGCCGGAGCAATCGCCGCTGTCGTCGCTGCGGCTCGCAGAACTCATCGGCGGGCTGCTGCCGCCCGGCGCGTTCAATGTCGTGCCCGGCGGCCGAGAGGCCGGGCAACGGCTCGCCAGCCATCCCGACGTAGCCATGATCGCGCTGATCGGCAGCGTGCCGACCGGCCGCGCCGTGATGAAGGCGGCGGCCGACACCGTCAAGCGCACGATGCTGGAACTCGGCGGCAAGAACGCGCTGATCGCCTTCGCCGACGCCGATGCCGACGAGGTCGCCGGCGCCGTGATCGGCGGCATGAACTTCACCTGGTGCGGCCAGTCCTGCGGTTCGACCAGCCGCGCTTTCATTCACGAGGCTATCTACGACGCTGTCGTTGCCAAGGTGAAAGAGAAGATCGCGCACTTCAAGCCGGGCATTCCGACCGACATGGCCACCACCATGGGCGCGATTGTGTCCAAGGCGCAGTTCGACCGGGTGATGGACTACATCAAGGTGTCCAAAGACGAAGGCGCCGAGCTGATCGCCGGCGGCGGCCCGCCAGACGATCCGGCGCTGGCCAAGGGCTTCTACATTCAGCCGACCGTCTTCGCCGTGACGACGAAATACCGCATCGCGCGCGAGGAGATCTTCGGGCCCGTGCTCGGCGTGTTCAAGTGGAGCGACGCGGCCACCATGATGGCCGAGGTCAATGCGGTCGAATATGGCCTGACCTGCTCGATCTGGA
>JAUXWZ010000132.1 GCA_030684835.1 Beijerinckiaceae bacterium | reverse complement strand
CGCGCGCAGCGAGCCCCGGCGGGGGCGGAGGCGGCGGCGGCTCTGCCCGGTCGCGGCGGCCGCGCGGGTGAAACGCCTTCTTGATCTGATTCAAACGAGACTACTCCGACCTTTATGCGAACGATTCTGGCGGAGTGCGCCGTCGTCCGAATCGCGCGGTCAGCCCCAGGGACCGCGCTTCTGACCCCACTTCGAGGTATCACGATACCCTCCGCCCTGCCACGGGCCAGAGGTGCTTTGACCACCAAAATCAGCAGCGTAGCTATCCATGTACCCGCTGATGCCCATCTGCCGGGCGAGATCGTCCAGCGCGGCGATACGGTTAGCGACATTCGGATGCGTCGAGAACAGATTGTCGATGCCGTGTCCGGTGAGCGGATTGATGATGAACATGTGCGCCATGGCCGGGTTCTCTTCCGCAGCCTGATTCGGAATCACGGCCGCTTCGCCGGAAATCTTGGCCAGCGCGCTCGCAAGCCATACGGGATTTCCGCAAATTTCCGCACCCATTCTGTCGGCCACGTATTCGCGCGATCGGCTGATCGCCATTTGCACCACCATCGCCGCCAGCGGCGCGAGGATGGCTAGCGCGATCGTGCCGATCATGCCCATGCCGTTGTTGCGGTTACCGCCAAACAGCAGGCCCCATTGCGCGATGGAAGAGATCGCGCCCGCGAGCGTGGCGGTGATCGTCATGGTCAGCGTGTCGCGATTCTTGATGTGAGCGAGTTCGTGCGCAATGACGCCGGCAAGTTCCTCGCGCGTCAGGATCGCGACAAGGCCCGTGTTCACGGCGACGGCTGCGTTTTCAGGATTGCGGCCTGTCGCGAAGGCGTTGGGCTGGTCCTCGTGCACCACATAGACGCGGGGCATCGGCATGTTCGCCCGCTGCGCCAGTTGCGCGACCATCTGCACCAGCTCGGGCGCGGTGGATTCGTCGACTTCCTGCGCGCCGTTGGAGGCCAGCGCCATCTTGTCCGAGTTCCAATAGGCGTAAAAATTCGTGCCTGCGGCCACGAGCAACGCCAGCAAGATGCCGGTCTGTCCGCCCAGCAGGGCGCCCACGGCAACGAAGATCGCCGTCATGGCGGCCATCAAAACGGCGGTGCGCATGAAATTCATCGTCTCAATCTCCTTTGGCCGTCTCAGTCGACCGCCCCTGCCTTGGAGGCGAGGGGCGCGCGCTATATGTGGTGCCGATATGGCCCTTCCTGCAAGGCGTCGGATTCGACGGAGGCAGGAATACGGGGCGGGAGGAATATGGTGCGGAAAAAATGTTGGGTGAAAGGATTTTTGCGATGAACAAAGCCGACAATGCGCCTGCGGAACAGGGGTCCGCGCCGCCTGAGACTTTACGCATTTTGACGCCCGAGGCGCAGCGCGCGTTGGCGGAGGCGCAGGCGCGCCGCAAGGCCGCTGAGGCGGCTGTTGTGGACGCGCCCGCCGAGGTTGCTGGGCGTGGCGGGCTCGATCCGGTGCGCTACGGCGACTGGGAGGTGAAAGGCCTCACCAGCGACTTCTGATCAGGCCACGCCTTTGGCACGGTCGCGTGCGTACATGAACGTCAGGCCGACGGCGACGAGCGTGGCGGCCAGCATCGCGGCGAAGGCGGATGTGTAAGAGCCGGCGGCGTCGAAAACCAGCGCCCCCATCCAGGCGCCCAGACCGCCGAACGCGTGGTGCACCATAGTGATAATGCCGGTGAGAGCGCCCAGATGGCGCATGCCGAACGATTCGCGCACGAAGAGAACAGTCGGCGGCGCTGTCATGAAGAAAGTGAGCCCGAAGGACAGGGCGAACACCGCGATCGAGACTGTCGACGCGTCGATGAGCACCAGTCCGAACGCCGCGATGCGGATGAAGAAGGCGACCAGCGTTGGCCAAACCGGGCCAAACCGATCGGCAGCCATTCCCGCCCACAGCACGCCTGCGAAGCCCGTCAGCCCCATCAGCG
Source organism: Beijerinckiaceae bacterium (assembly GCA_030684835.1). Taxonomy (GTDB): domain Bacteria; phylum Pseudomonadota; class Alphaproteobacteria; order Rhizobiales; family Beijerinckiaceae; genus Terripilifer. The sequence continues at coordinate 105,406 of JAUXWZ010000132.1, read as the reverse complement.
CCAGCAGATTGCCCGCGAACAGAGCGTCGACGCCGCTGTCCTGCGCGAAGGCGACCACGTGGGCCGCCACGAAGAAATCGTTGAAGCCGCAGACGCCATAAATTCCCATCAAAAGCCAGAATGGCTTCGTGCGGGCGGCTTGGCGGATTGTCTTGCCGTCGGCGGGTTGTGAAACGGAAGAGCCTGAAACCGGCCTGCCGGGCGCTGTGGCCAGGATCAGCGGCAGCACCGCAAGATGGGCGACGCCGACCCAGAAGAAGATCGAGCGCCAACCCGCCTGCGCAAGAATCGCCGCGAGAATGGCGATGATGATGAGTTGGCCAACGCACATGCCGGACAATGCGACCGAATTGGCAAGGCCTGTGCGCCCCGGGAAGGCGCGCGTCACCATCACGCCGACGGGTATCGTCGAGGCCATGCCGCTGCCGATTCCAAACACGATTCCGTAAAGCGCGATCGCCTGCCAGGGCTCGGTGATCCACATCATGGCGCCGATACCCACAGCGCAGATTGCGAGGCCCGCGCATAAAACGAGCCGCAGGCTCATGCGGTCCGCCATCCGTCCCGCCGCGAACATGCACAACGCCGAGGCGAACTGGAATACGCCAACAGCCGCGCCGATCTCGCCGCGGCCCCAGTTCAAATCCGCGACCATGGGGCGAAGGGTGAGGCCAATCGCCATGCGGGCGCCATTGCCGACGAACAACACGAGGAAGCCCGCCGCCAATGTGAGGGCTGCGGCGAGCGAGATGTTCGCAAGTGCTGATTTTTGTTGGGTCACAGGTCACGCATAAAGGGAAGCGAAGGCTTGGTGTAACCGCGTTCCGCAGCGTTCGCCAACTTTAGGCGCCGGCTAGTTGCAAATGCGAGGCGGGTGACGTTGCACATTCACATCACTGCCGCGCTTTCGCCATTGGCTTGACCTCGATCAAGCAATTGTCGCGGCGGTTGCAGCTAAACTTCAAGCATCGTGATTTTTCGCGAATAAGTTGCATTTGGGGGCAATTATGAAATTCTCGTTCCGCATCGCTGCGGCCGTCGCGTTCGGCGCTGTAGCTCTTCCGGCCATCGCGGCCGATCTGCCGCAGCGCGTGGCGGCGCCCACGCCGATGCTGACTTACGAAACCTTCGATCCGTGGATGATTCGCGTGCGCGCTGTTGGCGTGTTGCCCGATGGCGAGTCGAAAGTGTCGGTGGGCGGCGCTCCGTCGGTGAATGGACTGAAGATCTCCAACACGTTCGTTCCGGAAGTCGATATCACCTACTTCTTCACGAAGAACATTGCGGTTGAGGCGATCTGCTGCGTGTCGCCGCACAAGATCAAGGGCTCCGGGGCGTTGGCCGGCGTCGGCGAAATCGGCGAGGCGCTGCTCTTCCCGCCGACGATCATGCTGCAATATCACTTCACCAATTTCGGCGCGTTCAAGCCTTATGTTGGCGTCGGCGTGAACTGGACGCATTACTTCAGGACGGATGCGTCCGCCCCGTTCAACAGCTTGAAGATCGACGACTCGTTCGGCGTCGCAGCGCAGGTTGGCTTTGACTACATGATCAATAGAAACTGGGGCATCAACGTCGACGTCAAGCGCATCATGGTTCGCCCGGACGCGACCGTGCGTCTCGGCCTCGTGCCGATCACCGCCAAAGTGCACATCGATCCGTGGGTTGTCGGCGTTGGCGTCACCTACCGCTTCGGCGGCGGCTCCGGCCCGGTGGTCGCAAAGTACTAAGCCGTCGAGCGGATTGCTGCTCACGTCCAGAAATTGGACGGCCCGGGTGATCCGGGCCGTTTCTTTTTTCACAACCGCACGACCATCAGGTTGTAGGAATATTTGACAGGTTGCAGGACATGATGCATTTGTGCGCGCATGTTCTCGCCGCTGGTTTTGGCTCTGGCGCCTCGGCTTGTCTTGCTTGCCGCCGTTGCTGGAAGTCTTTTGGCTTTTACGCTCAGTCAGCGTCCGGTCATTCGGGCGGCTGATGGCGCGCGGGGCGGCGAGCGGGGGACGCCAGCGCCCTCGCCACGCCGAATGGCGGGGCCCTATCGCGCAGAGGCGATCCGCGTTGTGGATGGCGATACGTTCGAGGCGCGGTTGCGCATCTGGTTCAATCAGGAAGTGACCGTGCTCATCCGACTTGAGGGCGTTGACGCGCCGGAGATGAAAGGCCGGTGTCCGCAGGAGAGGCGGCTTGCGCAGGACGCTCGCGACGCCCTGACCGCAATCCTCACGTCGGGCGCGGTGACGGTGCGCGATCTTCATGCGGACAAGTACAACGGCCGCGCCGTTGCGCGCGCGCTTGTCACGGACGGCTCCGGCTTTGACGGCGACGACGTCGGCGATCTCCTCCTGGCGGGGGGATATGCGCGCGCCTACGACGGGCGCGCCCGCTTGCCCTGGTGCGGGGCGGCTCCTGCTCTTCTTGCCGATGGCAAGCGGGCCCGATAGCTTCCTCGCGTGGGAGCTTGCAACGCATGAATGACAAGGCGAATCGGCAAATTACGGCGGCGCGCCGGCTCGTCGGGCATCTGGCGGAGACGCTCGACGCAAATCTGAGCGTGCGTCTGTGGAATGGCGAGCGTCTGCCGTTGGGATCGAATGTTTCGGATAATCTGGGCTTCGCCATCAACACGCCGCAAGCGTTGACGCGCCTTGTGCGGCGGCCGCGTTTTGCGACGCTGATCGAATTGCTCGCCGACGGCGGCGTCGAAATCGAAGGCGGCACGCTCATCGACGTGGCGCACCGGCGCGGGCAGATGCGCACCAAGGGCCTGTTCAAGCGGCTCGACAAACTGCTGCTTGCGCGCGCGCTTTTGCCCTTCGCGTTGGGCAGTGTGAAGGGCGGCGACAGTCAGGCGTTTGCCGGACCCATCGAGACGTCTGTCGAGAAAGGCCGCGACGACAAGGCGCTCATCGGGTTTCATTACGATCTGTCGAACGCGTTTTACGCGCTCTTTCTCGACGAGCGTATGGTCTACACCTGCGCGTATTTCGAGAGCGATCACAACGACATTGCGCAAGCGCAGCGGGCCAAGCTCGACATGATCTGCCGCAAGCTGCGGGTGAGCGAAGGCGACCGCTTTCTCGACATCGGCTGCGGCTGGGGCGCGCTGGTTATTCACGCGGCGCAAAACTTCGGCGCGCGCTCACACGGCGTCACGTTGTCGGAGGAGCAATTCGCCTTTGCGCAGGCGCGCATTGCTGCGCTGGGACTGCAGGATCGCGTCACGGTGGAGTTGCGCGACTACCGCTCGCTTGATACGCCGGAGAGCTTCGACAAGATCGCCTCCATTGGCATGTTCGAGGCTGTCGGCATCGACAATCACGACATTTATTTTAAGCAGATGCACAAGTTGTTGCGGCCGCGCGGGCTTTATCTGCATCACGCCATCGCGCGCCCGTCCAAGAAGGACATGAAGAAATTCCGCAAGCAACGCGCGGAATACAAGGCGCTGACGACGTACATTTTTCCCGGCGGCGAACTTGATACGGTCGGGATGTCCATCAATGGGCTCGAGCGCAATGGCTTCGAGGTGCACGATGTTGAGGGCTGGCGCGAGCATTACCAGCGCACGTGCAGATTATGGACCGAGCGGCTTTACGCCAATCGCGAGGCAGCAGCGGCCGAGGTGGGCTGGGCGAAGACGCGGCTCTGGCTGGTGTATCTGGCAGGGTGTTCGCTGGCGTTCGAGCGCAGCGCGGTTGGAATTTTCCAGACGTTGTCATCCAAGCGCGCCAAGGGTCCGTCAGGCTTGCCGCTGACGCGCGGCGATCTTTATTCCTGATCGTCGTCCGGCCCGGCGGGTCTCTCGCTCAGATCTTCGTAGAGCTGGCGGGCGTCCTCGTAGGGGCCCCGACGCTCGGCAAACGCCAGCACGCGCAGCACGCGCACATCGCGCGACAGTGACACTGTGAGCACGTCGCCAATCACGACCGCGCGCGAGGGCTGGTCGATCTTGCGGCCATTGAGACGCACGTGCCGGCCCGTCACGAGGCTGGCGGCAGCGGCGCGGGTTCGCGCCATGCGCGCGAACCACAGATATTTGTCGAGACGCTGCTTTGCCGCGCCAGCACTGTCGTCAGGCGGGTGCGGCGCGCGGCTCAATCGCCGCTCTTCTTGTCTCCCGGGGCTTTTTCCCCAGAGCCTTTGTTCACCGGGCTTTTGCCTTCAAGCTGCTGTTTGAGCGCCAGCAGTTTTGCGAAAGGCGAATTGGGATCGGGCTGCTTCTCGCGCTCGCGGCGCGGGGCTTCACTCGATGCGAACTGGCGCTGACCGCCTGACCGCTCGCCGGAGCGCTCCCCTGGGCCGCCATGACGCTGCCCGGGCCGGTCATCTCGGCGTGGGGGACGCGGGCCGCCTGGGCGCTGACCAGCGCCTTCGTTCCGGCGATTATCGTTATTGCGGTTGTCCCTGCGGGGCGGGCGGTCGCCTTGCGGACGCTCACCTTGCGGGCGATCCCCCTGAGGACGGGCGCCCTGAGGACGCTCGCCGTGAGGACGCTCGCCCTGGGGGCGGTTTCCCTGTGGGCGATCTTGCGTCGCCGGAGTTGACGCACCTTCGGCCGCTGGCGCGCCTTCGACAGGCGCTCCCTGGACTGGAGCGTTTTCGCCCTGCTGCGGACGATTGCGGTTGAATTGGCTTCGGTCGCGCCCACCGCCTCCGCCGCCGCCGCGGCGTTGCTGATCGCGTCCCTGCGGGCGACGATGCTGCTGCTGGCGTTGCGGACGCCAGACGTCGATCAGGTTTTCGTCTTCTGTTGCAGGTTCGCCCGAGGCTTCAACAACGTCCGGGCCGGACGCTTGGGTGATGGCCTCGCCAGCGTCTTCGCTCACGGCCTGATCGCTCGCGGCGACTTCAGCCGCAGGCGCTTCCGTCTCAGCCGCAGGCGCTTCTGGCTCGGCTGCAGGCGCTTCCGGCTCGGTCGCAGGCGCTTCCGTCTCAGCCGCAGGCGCTTCCGGCTCGGTTGCAGGCGCTTCCGGCTCGGCTGCAGGCGCTTCCGGCTCGGCCAAAGGCGCCTCAACCTCTGGCGCAGCAGCTTCTGCCTGGCTTTCGCTCTCTACGGCGGCTTCCGTGGGCGTCTCCGCCGCAGGCGCTGCTTCTGCAGCAGCTTGAGGTTCGGCTGTCACCTCGCTGGTTGTTTCTTCTGAAGCGCTGGAATCTGTCGTCGCTTCGTCAGCGCTTTCCGCCTTGGTGTCCGCTGCGGGCGAGGCGATGATGGGCGTGGTCGCGGCGGCGGCGACGAGCGGCACGGTGATCGCCGGGCCCTTGCGCTTCTCCGACCCATAGCCGAGCGACTTTAGGATCGAGGCGAAGGCCTCGCCCGAACAGCCGACCAGCGAGGTCATGGCGACCGTGACGACGAACCCGTCGCCGTCGGCTGCGCCCGCCGGGGGCTCGCCGGGAGTGACGCCAGGACGATAGGCGATGGCGGGGCGTATGAGATCGGCCAGTCTTTCGAGAATGTCGACGCGAACGACGCGCTCGCCGCAGACGCGGAAACCGGCGGCCAGATAGAGCCCGCGCGGCGCTTCCTTGTCGGCCGCAAAGGAGGTGCGACCGGATGCCGCCAGATGGGGCACTTCGTCGAAGCCCTTCACGACCTCTAGACCGCCGTGCTTGAGCGCCCACAATTGCGCAGCCAACGCCCGGGGCGCAGGCTTCAGCAGGGGCTGAACGTAGATGTGATGGGCGCCAAAGCGCACGCCCAGCTTGCGCAGCGCGCCGCGCGCGTTCTGATCAAGCGACTTGATATCGTTGGCGACCTTGGAGCGCTCCAGCACGCCAAGCGATTCGCCAACCTGAAACGCGACGCCGCGCGCGATGCCCTCAAGGCCTTCGCCACTTTCAAGATCAAGCAACGGCCCCAGCAGTTTCTTTACATGCTGATCAATCCACAGATTGAGCCGGCGCTGCACAAGTTCCAGCGACGCTGCGGGCAGTTGATCGTCGGAAAGCACACGCACGCGCGGCTTGAGGATGTGATCGCCGGAGCTGAGTTTGCCCACGGGCTCGCCAAGCCAGCGCATGACGCCGTCATGGGCCAGCACGAACGCCTGATCGACGGCGTCGCTCACCCTCTGAGCGCGGCCTTCAAGTTCGTTCGCCAGCGCCTTCAACGCGGCGGCGTTCAGCGTGCGCTGCGCCTCGCCTTCAGCCTGAGGGTCCGGTGTAAATCGGAAACCGTGCAGGAGACCGATATGCTGTCCTTCGACGAGGACGTCTCCCGCCGCTGTAATTTCCGCTTCGAGCATCGCATTCTCTCTTAATCGGCGCATGAGCACGCTGGTTCGCCTGTCCACGAACCTGTGGGTCAATCTCTCGTGCAGAGCGTCGGACAGGTTGTCCTCTACCTGACGCGTGACGCCCTGCCAATGCTCGGGATCACTCAGCCAGTCGGGACGATTGGCAATGAAGTTGTAGGTACGCACCTGCGCGATGCGCGCCGACAGGGCGTCGATGTCCCCTGTGGTGCGGTCGCAGGCCTGCAATTGCTTGGCAAACCAGTCGTCTGGCACCCGTCCGGCGCGCACGACGAACCCGTAAAGCGTGTCCACCAGTTCGGCGTGTGCGGAGGGTGACACCTTGCGATAATCTGGCACCTGGCACGCCTCCCACAGCCTTTGGACGTCGGCTTTGGTGGCTGCGATGCGCCTTACGCGGGGGTCGCGCGAGAGAATATCCAGCACGATCATGTCTTCGTTGAGCGGCGCGCGGGTCAATCCGGGGCGCCCAGGCTCGCGTTCCAGCGTGTTTTGAAGACTGTCGATGGTGGAGAAATCGAGATCGGCGTTTCGCCATTGCAGGGTCGACACTGTGTCGAAGCGGTGCGTCTCCAGCGCCTCGACCAGTTCTTCCTCGAAGGGGGGGCAGCGGCCTGTCGTGCCAAACGTGCCGTCATTGGCGTGGCGGCCCGCGCGGCCTGCAATCTGGGCGAATTCCGCGGGGTTGAGGCGGCGGTATTGCCAGCCGTCGAATTTCCGGTCGCTGGCGAAGGCGACATGATCCACATCGAGATTGAGCCCCATGCCGATAGCGTCGGTCGCGACGATGAAATCGACCTCGCCAGCTTGATACATCGCAACCTGCGCGTTGCGTGTGCGCGGCGACAGGGCCCCCAGCACCACGGCGGCGCCGCCGCGTTGGCGGCGGATCAACTCGGCGATGGCGTAAACTTCCTCCGCCGAAAAGGCCACAATGGCGCTGCGCCGGGGTAGGCGCGACAGCTTATGCTCGCCCACGAAGGTGAGATTGGAGAGGCGCGGCCGCGACACAAACGTCACGTTGGGCAAGAGCCGTTCGAGCGCGGGCGCGATGGTGGCGGCGCCGATCATCATCGTTTCATCGCGGCCGCGACGGTTCAGAAGCCGGTCAGTGAAAGTGTGGCCACGGTCAAGGTCGGCTGCGAGCTGGATTTCGTCCACCGCCACAAAGGCGACGTCGAGATCGCGGGGCATGGCTTCAACGGTTGCGATCCAGTACCGCGCGTTGCGCGGCTTGATCTTTTCCTCACCGGTGATGAGAGCGACCTGATCCGCCCCGACGCGCGCGACGACCTTGTTGTAGACCTCCCGAGCCAGCAGGCGCAGCGGCAGGCCGATGACGCCGCTCGAATGACCAAGCATGCGCTCAATGGCGAGATGTGTCTTGCCGGTGTTTGTGGGACCGAGCACCGCGCCCACGGGCCGCGCCGGGGCCGGGCTCTGACCCGCCGACGAGGCGGGTGAAAATGGGTTCATGTGGGCAGGCTAGCTCCTCGGCCGCGATGTTTGTACCACAATCGAACGTTTGGGACAGCGAAAGCGGCGTTTGACGAACGGGTCGCGAACATACCGGGGGCGAATCGAAGACTCGACAGGAGTCATGTTTTGTTCATCGCAAGATTTAGCGGGTCCGAGGCTAAGTTGAACCACTTGTTGTGATCGACCTCGACTCAACAGCGATTCGCGAAGACTCGATGGGCGCGAGGAAAGGCTGTGCGGACGGACTCTGATTGCTTGCCGAGTCAAGCGCTCACTGTCGCGATCAAGCGCTAACTGCGAATGTCGGGCTCGACGAGCCGAGCCAAATTTTGCAGCGACTCCTGCCAGCCGAGATAGCAGGCTTCCGGCGGGATGACGTCGGGCACACCCGACTGCCTGATGTCGACCTCTGTGCCGACAGCGACCCGCTTAAAGGACACCTCGACGCGCATTTCGCCGGGAAGGCCCGGGTCGTCGAATTTGTCCGTGTAAACGATGCGTTCATCGGGCGTCAGCTCGATGTACTCGCCGCCAAACGAATGACTGTCCCTCGTGGTGAAGTTCCGGAATGACATCCGGAATGTTCCGCCGACCTTGGCCTCCAGATGATGCACGGTGCACACGAAACCGTTGGGCGGCAGCCACTTCGCCAACGCATCCGCCTCAATGAAGGCGCGGTACGCCTTGTCCGGGCTGGTCGTCAGAACCCGATGCAGACGAATAGTGCTCGGCATGGCTTTCCCCTCGCAGGCGACTTGCCGGCTACTTGCAGGGCGGGCGCAGGGGAAGCCCCCCATCGTCAAATTAGCGAGAGGCGCTCTGGGAACCGCCGCCGGTTGACGCCACCGACACTCTCGTCGCCTCGATGACGAGCTGTCCGATTTGAGTGGCCAGTGCGATTTTGTAGGGCGTGACAACCCGCGCGCCTTCGACCGGCATCAGCCAGACTTCTATCTGGCGATTATTTTCCATGTAATTCGTCTGCTTGCGATTGGCGCGATGGCCGGCAATAGCCTTGTACCGCGCCTTGCAAACAGCCACGGGGCCCGTGTAGGCCGCCGAGCGGACCTGCTGCGTTCCGGCGTAGGAGAGCGTGACATCAAACCGCGCGTAGCCGTCGAAAATGGGAATGGTGCGTTCGCACGACGCGGGGCCAATGAGTTCGCGACCCGCCACCGGCATGACGAGGGCGCTCAGGGGGTCGATAACGCCGCGCTTGTGGGCGTCGGTCACGGGTACGCGGTCAGGATGGGGATCGAGCGGGGGCGACACCTCCACCGAGCGCACCGCGCCCGAATTGAGCGCCATGCGGACCGTGCGCGTTTCCTTGCTGTTGGATGATGCCGTCGCATAGGTGCGCGACATGACGCGCCCCTGTTCGATGGACCCGCTGGACCGCGCGCCTCCCTGCGCCCGTGAAACAACGGAAGCCAGGCCGGAGAGCTGCGCGGAGATCTCCATATTGTAGCTTGAAGGGCTGAGTGTCGCGTTCAGTCCGGCGGAGCCCATGGACAGGCCCAGCAGCCGGATGGAATAGCCAACCTTCAGCGAATCAGCCGCGGCCGCAGAGCTGGGCGCGAAGGTCACAGCGGCAAGAGGGCCTGTCGCCAGCGCGCCGGCAATCGCCATGCGCCGCAAAATGTTTGTCGGATTACCGGTCAGGGACCAAATCGTTGGACGGGTCATTGGGCAATCCATGAGGATGGGATCCAAAATCACCACGCGGAATTCACCACGCGAAATGAAGGTAGCATCAGTGAGGGCGAAATCCGACACTTTAATGGCTGGACGCGAGCCAGAGGGCGCAACATGAAGGACATTCCCTCCCGGGCGCGTCCCCGACTTTAAACCCCGGAGCGGGGTCCAAATAGTTTCACAATCATTACCGGACTTGATTAACGATCTGTGAAGCGCGAAGTCCGCTGGGCTTCCAGTGGGTCTATTGTGCGGCGCGGTGCGTTAACCGGGGCGCCAGACTTGCGTCGTAGATTGGCATAACCGCCGCGTCTGCGCTCTAGCCGGACGATTACGTTGCACGCTGCGACGGTCATGTTGCAAAGGCCTCGATGTCACACGTCAAGCCCCTGATTGTCGATCTTGATACCAGCTTGCTGCGGACCGACCTGGCGCGTGAGGAATTTTGGCGTGTGCTGGGCGATGGCGGGTGGCGCACGCTGCTTTCCGGCGCGCCGAAGGCGACGAGCTACTTACGGCACGCCAGCGCTGCCGATCTGGCAAAGCTCCCCATGACTGCTGCTGTGGTTGAAGCTATGCGCGACGCGCGCGCGGCGGGCCGGCGTGTTGTGCTGGTCACGCACGCGCCGGACGAACTCGCGCGCCGCTTTGCAGATGCGCTGGATATCGTCGATGAGGCGGTGGGCGATGCGCCTGCCGGCGCTGACCGCGCCGCGTGGCTTGCGTCGCGTTTTGACGGGGCAGGCGTAGAATATGTTGCCGGGGCGTCGGCTGCGCCTACGGGTGGGATAGCGCCTTACATAAAGGCGCTGCGCCCGCATCAATGGGTCAAGAACCTGCTGGTGTTCCTGCCGATGATCGCGGCGCACCGATTCGATTTTCAAACGCTGGCGCTTACCCTCATCGCTTTCGCCGCATTCTGTCTTGTGGCGTCCAGCGTTTATATCCTCAACGATCTCCTCGACCTGTCGTCCGACCGCGCGCACCCACGCAAGCGATTCAGGCCCATGGCGTCGGGCGCCGTTCCGCTTGCGCATGCCGGCGTACTAGCCCTGGTTTGTCTTGTCGCGGGGCTCGGGCTGGCGCTTTTTGCCGGGTCGCAATTTGTCGCGGCGCTATGCGGATATACTATTTTGACGACCGTCTATTCGCTGCGTTTGAAACGCGAGCCGATCCTCGACGTCTGCGTGCTGGCGGCGCTCTACACGTTGCGCATCGTCGCCGGCGCTGCGGCCACGGGCATCGTGCTCTCAGTCTGGCTGCTCGCGTTTTCGATTTTCATCTTCCTGTCGCTGGCCGCCATCAAGCGACAGACGGAACTCGTCGACAATTTGCAATCGGGACGCGACAAGCCGGCCGGACGCGGCTACCGGGTTGTCGATCTGCCTATTGTGGAGATGATGAGCGTCGCTGCAGGCTATGTCGCAGTGCTCGTTCTGGCGCTGTATCTCAACGCCACGACGGTTGCCGGGCTTTATGCGACGCCGGAAATTTTGTGGGTGGTGTGCGCTGTGCTGCTTTACTGGATCAGCCGGGTTGTCATGATCGCCCATCGCGGCGAAATGCACGACGATCCTATTGTTTTCGCGCTGCGCGACCGCATCAGCCACGTCTGCGGCGTCGTCATTGTCATAGCGCTGGCCGCGGCGACATGGTGGTGAGGCCGCCGATGACACGCGCACAGATCGCCGTTCGCTACGCGGCTTTTGCTGCAATCGCAACGCTCGCCAATCTGGGCGCACAACGCATCGTGCTTGCGTTGCTCGACATGCCGGGCGAACTGGCGGCAGCGATTTTTGTGGGCACTGGCGCGGGGCTTGTCGTGAAGTATGTACTCGACAAGAAATGGATTTTCTATGACGCATCGAGCGGCGCTGCGGCGCATGGCAAGCAGTTCTCGCGCTACACCGCCATGGGCGTCGTCACGACGTTGATCTTCTGGGGTTTCGAAACGGGGTTCTGGTATGTCTGGCGCACTGACATGATGCGCGAACTGGGCGCCGTGATCGGTCTCGCCATCGGTTATGTCGTCAAGTACGAACTCGATCGCCGCTTCGTCTTCACGCCTTCCAATCGGGCGAGGTGATCATGCGCCTGTCAGGATGGGGTCGCTTTCCCGTTGCAGATTGCAACGTGCTTCGCCCGCGCACGCAATCGGATTTGCTTGCAGCGCTTGCGAAAACGACCGCAAATGCGCCCGCCATTGCGCGGGGCCTTGGGCGTTCTTACGGCGACAGCGCGCTCAACACGCACGCGACCGTGAGCATGACGGCGTTTGCGCACATGCTTTCTTTCGATGCGCAGCGCGGCCTGCTTGTCGCTGAATCAGGCGTCACGCTGGCTGATGTCATCAGCGTGTTTCTGCCGCGCGGATGGTTTGTGTCCGTTACGCCGGGCACGAAATTCGTCACGCTGGGCGGCGCCATCGCCGCTGATGTGCATGGCAAAAACCATCACAAGGACGGCTCGTTCGGCGGCTGCGTCGAGTGGATCGATGTTGTCGGGCGTGACGGTGTGATCCGCCGTTGTTCGCGTGCTGAAAACGCCGACCTGTTCGCCTGGACGCTGGGCGGCATGGGACTTACGGGCGTCATTTTGCGCGCCGCCATCCGCTTGCGGCGCGTGGAGAGCGGATGGCTGCGCCAACGCAGTATTCCTGCGCCCAATCTCGCCGCCGCCATGAGCGCGTTCGAAGACAACGCCGAGTCAACTTATTCTGTCGCCTGGATCGATTGCCTCGCCAGTGGCGCCAACCTTGGTCGCTCAATTGTGCTGCTGGGCGAACACGCGCTGGCTGACGAACTCGATGTCGCCCGGCGCCCTGCGCCGTTCGTTACGCCCGCGCGGCGCGCGCTGATCACGCCTTTCGACGCCCCGGGATGGGCGCTCAATCAATGGACCGTGGGCGCGTTCAACGCGCTCTACTGGCTGAAGGGATCGCGCGGCGGGCGCGAGACGCTTGTGGATTGGGACAGCTATTTCTATCCGCTCGACTCCATCCACCAGTGGAACCGCATTTATGGCAAGCGCGGCTTCGCGCAGTTCCAGTGCGTGCTGCCGCTGGCGGCTTCGCGCACCGGGCTTGAAGAATTGCTCGCGGTGATATCCGCCTCCGGGCACGGGTCTTTTCTCGCCGTACTTAAGCGCATGGGCGCGCAGGACAGCCGCTTCTCATTTCCCATGGAAGGGTACACGCTGGCGCTCGACTTTCCCGCGCACCCCAAGGCGCTTGCGCTGATGGAGCGGCTCGACGCCATTACGTTAGCCCATGGCGGGCGCTTCTATCTGGCCAAGGATTCGCGCCTGTCGCGGGCGATATTCGAGATGTCCGATCCGCGCGTGGCCGATTTCCGCGCCATGCGATCGGAGCACGGACTCGATCAAACGTTCACATCCATCCAATCGGAAAGGCTCGGGCTTTGAGTAAGGGATCGATTCTTGTACTGGGCGGCGCTTCCGACATGGGGCTCGCCATCGCCCATCGTTTCGCGAAAGAGGGGTTCGACGTACAGCTCGCTGCGCGCCGGCCCGAAGATCTGGAACGCGCCAGGGCCGACCTGGAGGTGCGCTACAACGTCACGGTCACGCTGCATGCGTTTGATGCGCTGGCGTTCCACGCGCACGAGGCTTTCGTCGCCAGTCTGCCGAAGCTGCCTTATGTCGCGGTCTGCGTCGTTGGCTTACTGGGCGACCAGCGCACCAACGAGACTGATCTTGAGGCCGCCGTGGGCGTGATGCGCGCCAATTTCGAGGGGCCCGCCACGATCCTTGGCGTGATCGCCAACGCCTTTGAAGTGCGCAGAGCGGGTACGATTATCGGCGTCAGCTCCGTCGCGGGGGATCGCGGCCGGGCCACCAATTATGTATACGGCTCCGCCAAGGCCGGGTTCACGGCGTTTTTGTCGGGTCTGCGCAACCGGCTCGCCAAGACAGGCGTGCACGTGATGACGGTGAAGCCGGGATTTGTCGCCACGCGCATGACCGAAGGCATGAAGCTGCCACCCGCCCTCACCGCCACGCCCGAGGCGGCGGCCGACCGGATTTTCGCCGCCTACGAGAAGGGCGCGAACGTGATCTACACCAAGCCGATCTGGCGCCTGGTGATGGGCGTGATCGGGTCGATCCCGGAGGGGATTTTCAAGAAATTGAAGATTTAACGGCTTGGGGTTGGGGCCTGGTAAAGGGTGGCGCGCAAGCCCTCTCACTTGACGGCGGCGGGGCTCTCCACTAAAGAACCGCATCCCGCTCGACGGTCCGACGCGCGGCGGTGGCTTATGCTTTCGCCAGCCTGTGTCCTGTAGAGAACCAATTCTCAAACGAGAGCTGTTCGGGTCGCCCCGCGAGGGGCGCCGAAGAGGTCTAAAAGGAAGCATTATGTCCCGCCGTTGCGAACTTACCGGCAAGGCTGTTCAGTCGGGCAACCTCGTCAGCCATTCTAACCACAAGACGCGCACCCGGTTCTTGCCGAACCTGTGCAAGGTCACGCTCATCTCCGATGCGCTTGGCCGTTCCGTGCGCATGCGCATCAGCGCCCACGCACTGCGCTCCGTGGAGCATCGCGGCGGCCTTGACGCGTTCCTGATCAAGGCTCGTGAAGATGAGCTGTCGCAGAACATCAAGGTTCTGCGCCGCGACATCATCAAAAAGGTCAAGGAAGCTCAGGCGGCCTGAGCCAGCCTGAGTCCTTGGCGGTCTGATCTTGACTCGTTGATCGCATAAAAAAGCGCCGGCCCCTGGGTCGGCGCTTTTGCTTTGTGTATGCCGTTCTCGCTCTACCGCGCGGTGGCCATGCGGCGCTGCCCGCGCACCGGCTGCGGAGGCGGAACGGGGGTCGCGCTTTCATCGAACAATTCAGCCAGCTTTTCCGTCATCGCGCCGCCGAGTTCTTCGGCGTCCACAATGGTGACCGCGCGCTTGTAATAGCGTGTCACGTCATGGCCGATGCCGATGGCGATCAATTCCACGGGTGAGCGATTTTCGATTTCGTCGATCACGGCGCGCAAGTGTTTTTCAAGATAATTGCCGGGGTTCACCGAGAGCGTGGAATCGTCCACCGGCGCGCCGTCGGAAATCACCATCAGGATGCGCCGCTGCTCGGTGCGTGCAAGCAGGCGCTTGTGCGCCCAATCGACCGCCTCGCCGTCGATATTCTCCTTGAGCAGGCCTTCGCGCATCATCAGGCCCAGGTTGCGGCGCGCGCGCCTCCAGGGCGCGTCCGCGCTCTTGTAGATAATGTGGCGGAGGTCGTTCAGCCGGCCGGGGTTCTGCGGCTTGCCGCTCTGCAGCCATGCCTCGCGCGACTGTCCGCCCTTCCAGGCACGTGTGGTGAAGCCGAGGATCTCGACCTTCACGCCGCAACGCTCCAGCGTGCGGGCGAGAATGTCGGCGCAGGTGGCGGCCACGGTAATCGGACGGCCGCGCATCGAGCCTGAATTGTCGATGAGCAGCGTCACCACTGTATCGCGGAAGTTCATGTCCTTCTCGCGCTTGAAGGACAGGGGCTGCTGCGGGTCGATGATGATGCGCACCAGACGCGCGGGGTCGAGCACGCCTTCTTCGAGGTCGAATTCCCACGAACGGCTTTGCTGCGCCATCAGGCGCCGTTGCAGGCGGTTGGCGAGGCGCGCAACGATGGAGGACAGGTTGCTGAGCTGCTTGTCGAGATAAGCGCGCAGGCGCTCCAGTTCTTCGGGCTCGCACAATTCTTCGGCCGTCACCGTTTCGTCGAACCGGTTGGAATAGGCCTTGTAGTCGGCGCCGCGATGTTCGTGGCCGCCCTGGTTTTGCGGGCGCTTGCTTTCCGACGCCTCGTCCGCGTCGCCCATTTCGGAATCTTCGGGCATGTCGCCGGAGAGCGAATCGTCGGCGTCCATTTCGCCTTCGTCGATTTCTTCGCTCGAGTCCTCGGCTGATTCCATCTCGACGGCGTCGCCAGTCGAGTCCTGCTCGCCCTCGCCTTCGCTGTTTTCGGGCTTGGAGTCTGGCTCTGAATCGCCGGCTTCGTCGCCGGTGTCATCGTGGTCCATCGCGCCCTCGTCCATCATGTCGAGGGACTGAAGGAGCTTGTGGACGGCGCGGCCAAAGGCCCGCTGATCCTCGATGGAGTCGCCGAGCTTGTTCAATTCGTCGCCGGCGCGATCCTCGATGATCGGGCGCCAGAGATCGACGATGCGCTGGGCAGCCTTGGGCGGCGCGAGGCCGGTGAGGCGTTCGCGCACCATCATGGCGACGGCGTCTTCAAGGGGCGCATCAGCGCGGTCGCTGACATCGGCGTAGGTGCCGCGGTGATAGCGGTCTTCCAGCATCGCCGTCAGATTGGAGGCGACGCCGGCCATGCGGCGCGATCCGATGGATTCAACGCGCGATTGTTCGACCGCCTCGAACACTGCGCGGGCCGCCTGGTTTTGCGGCATCAATTTGCGGTGTACGCCCGTGTCGTGGCAGGCGAGCTTGAGGGCCAGCGAGTCCGCATGGCCACGCACGATAGCCGCTTCCTCTAGCGAGAGCTTGCGCGCGGGCTCGGGCAGGCGCGCTTTTGCGCCTTCGCCTGTGCCTGTGAGGCCGGGCCGCTCCGGGGCGTAGGTGACTTCAAGTTCCTTGACGCCCGCCATGGCGCGCATGCAGCTGGCGACTGCGCGCTTGAACGGTTCCTGTGGAGCTTCGGCCTTGGCGCCGGGCTTACGATTGCTGGGAATGGATGACATGCTTTGCAACATACCCCTTGGACGGGTCAACACAAGGGTCGGAGACGCAGGCTAGCGGCACAATTGATCGGCCAGATCCGTAAGGTCGGCCGCAGCCCAGTCCACAACCATGCCCGGCGCCGCCTCGCCCTTGCCGGGGCCGTACTCGTTCGGCCTCGCGACATGGGCTGTGCGCAGGCCAAGCGCCGCGGCGGCTTTCAGGTCGTAGGTGTGGGCGGCGACCATGACACATTGCTCCGGCGCGAGGTCGAATGCGGCGCAGGCAGTGAGATAAACTTCGGCGTTGGGCTTGTAGTCGTCGGCCAACTCGGCCCCCAGAACGGCGTCCCAGTGGAAATCATTGAAGCGCGCCAGCATCGCCATCATCGAAATGTTGCCGTTGGACACCGGCGCCATCAGGAAGCGTTCGCGCAAGCGGATAAGCGCCGCCGGCGTATCGGGGCAGGCGGGAATTCGTCGCCACGCATTGGTCAGCGCATCGAGCATGGCGTCGCTGGCGTCCACGCCGTGGCGGGCGAGAACAGGCTGCACATTTTCACGGTGAAGCGCGTCGAGCTTTTCGTAGGCGCGTTTGCCGGAACGCACCTGCTCCAGCGTCGGCTGATATTGCGCGCGCCAGTCGTCGGCGAAGGCGCACCAGTCGAGCGAATGGCCAAACGAAGAAAGGATCGCCTCGCTTTCGCGGGCGATCCCTTGTCTCCAGTCGACGAGCGTGCCGAAGACGTCGAAGAAGAGCGCCTTCGGAGCGTTGTTCATGAGATTAGCTAAGCGCGATGTTGACCGTGCTTTCGGGCAATTCCTGACCGAAGGCGCGTTGATAGAACTCAGCGACCAGCGACCGCTCGAGTTCGTCGCACTTGTTGAGGAAGGTGAGGCGGAACGAGAAACCCACATCCTGGAAGATGTCGGCGTTTTCCGCCCACGTGATCACTGTGCGCGGGCTCATCACAGTCGACAGATCGCCGGCCATGAAGGCGCTGCGCGTGAGGTCAGCCACACGCACCATCTTGTTGATCGTGTCGCGGCCTTCCTTGTTCTGGAAGTGGGGCGCCTTGGCGAGGACAATGTCCACTTCCTTGTCGTGGGCGAGATAGTTCAGGACGGTGACAATGGACCAGCGGTCCATCTGCGCCTGATTGATCTGCTGCGTGCCGTGATAAAGGCCGGACGTGTCGCCCAAGCCTACCGTGTTTGCGGTGGCGAAAAGGCGGAAGGCGGGATGAGGCTTAATGACGCGGCTCTGGTCGAGAAGCGTGAGGCGGCCAGACGATTCAAGCACGCGCTGAATGACGAACATCACGTCCGGGCGACCCGCATCGTATTCGTCGAACACGAGCGCGACGTTATTCTGGTAGGCCCAGGGCAGAATGCCGTCGCGGAACTCCGTGACCTGCTTGCCCTCCTTCAGCACGATCGCGTCCTTGCCGACGAGATCAATGCGGGAAACGTGGCTATCGAGGTTGATGCGCACGCACGGCCATTTGAGGCGGGCGGCGACCTGCTCGATGTGGGTTGATTTGCCGGTGCCATGATAGCCGGTCACGATCACGCGACGATTGTGCGCGAAGCCCGCCAGAATCGCGAGCGTGGTCGGCCTGTCGAACAGATATTCGGGATCCAGGTCCGGAACGTGCTGACTCGTTTGCGAGTAGGCCGGGACTTGTAAGTCCGAATCGATGCCGAAAACCTGACGCACCGAAACCTTTGTGTCGGGCATGCCAGAGACTAGTGCCGTTCCAGAGACTTGTGCCGTTGCGATCGTCATTCGTCCTCCACGCCTGCGCTCATTCAATAGCGACAGGCAATTGCTGCGCCTGTTTGGCCTAAGTCCGCTGGATGGTCCAGAGAAAAGCCGCTCGCTGGTCAAGCAAGCCGGGCCGTCCGAAGATGTTTATAGGCCTGGATGATCTCGCGCAATTTTTCCTCGCGGGAACGGTCACCGCCGTTCGCGTCCGGGTGAAGGCGCTTGACCAATTCTTTGTAACGCGCACGGATCGAGTCCGTGGTTGCTGTGTCGTCCAGCCCCAGCGTATCCAACGCCTTGGCGGCGGCGACGCCCACGCGCGGCGCCTGCGGCTCAGGCCGGGCGCCCTTTCTGCGGGCTGCCTCCGCCCGTCCGCGCATCACGCCGAACGGATCGACGAAATATTCCGGGTCTGTGTCGGGGGTCGCTCCACCCTCGGACCGTTTCGCGCCCATGGTCCATGTGGGCCGGTGCCCGATGGTCGCGTCCTTCTGGTAACGGGCGACGGCGTCGTCGGTCATGCCGTTGAAATAATTATAGGACTGATTGTACAGGCGGACGTGGTCCAGGCAGAAGCAGAAGTATTGCCCTTCGTGATTCCGGCCCTTTGGCGCGCGGTAGCCGCCCGCCTGGCTGCAGCCGGGATGATCGCAGCCGATCGCGTGTTCGCGCGGCGCCTGATCGGGCTGCGCTTTAACGCGTATGCGGTCGAATATGGACGAGTTCAGGTTCATTTCCGACCACTCTAGGCAGGCGTTTGGCGCCCGGCAAGCTGCGACACGTCTGTTTCGTCGTGCATTGTTTCTCAATCTGCATTGTCAGGCGCAGATACGACATTGGTCTTGCGATCCGGCCTCCAGGCGCGCATCTAAAGCCCAAAGACCTTACGCACGCACTCTAGCCCCGGACTGGACAAATGAGCGTTAAAGAGATGATGCGGACAAAGCTGGAGAGCGCCCTTGCGCCGCTGTCGCTCGACGTCATTGACGATTCCGCCAAACACGCCGGCCACATCTTGCACCCCGGCGGGGTGGAGCCGCGAGGCGAAACACATTTCACGGTCAACGTGGTGTCCGAGGCGTTCGCGGGCAAGAGCCGGATCGACCGCCATCGCATGGTCAACGCGATTCTCGCCGAAGAACTGGCCGCTGACGTCCACGCGCTTGCCATTCAGGCAAAGGCCCCGGGGGAATAGATCAGGGGCTTGGCGGATTTTGAACCTGCCGGCTACCGATGGGTGGCGTTCAAAGTGAATTAGCGTTTGTTCATGTCGGCATCCCGTCTCTACATTTGTGCAAATTGAGCCGGCGATCCTGTTTCATCTCGCCCCAGTTGAGGAAAATTTGCGGCGGCGCCATCAAATCGCCGCCTCGGCTGGCAATGGCTTGCACGGGCTTTGCACGAGGGTTCGGGGAGCGACCATTAGACCCTTCCCGCCGACTTTGCTGATTCGGGTAAAAGAGTTAGGAAGGACAAGTCCTTGACGGGACGCGCCGAGCCTATGTGGCCAAGCGGAGCACAGATGAAGCTTTTCAGGACGCGCGCCACATTCGGCGCATTATCGCTTTTTACCGGCGCTGCGGCGCTCGCCGCCTCTGTTTGTGGCGTTCAGGCTGCACCCACTCTTGTGGTGGACGTTTCGAGCGGAGCGGTGCTTCACGCTGAAGAGGCGACTCGGCCGTGGTATCCCGCCTCGCTGACAAAGCTGATGACGGTGTATGTCGCCTTGCGCGCCGTGCACGAAGGGCGCGTCTCGTTGCAAACGCCTCTCGTGGTGTCCAATCGCGCCGCGCGCATGGCTCCTTCCAAGATGGGCTTCAAGTCTGGAACGGAAGTGACGCTCGAAAACGCGCTCAAGATGATCATGGTGAAATCGGCCAACGATGTTTCCGTGACCATCGCCGAGGGCGTCGCGGGTTCGGTCGAGAAGTTTTCGGCTGAGATGAATCAGGTCGCGTCGGCGCTGGGCATGCGTCAGTCGCATTTCGTCAACCCCAACGGCCTGCATCACGACGCGCATGTCAGCTCGGCGCAGGACATGGCGGTTCTGGCGCGTGCATTGCTCATTCACTTTCCGCAGCACCAGACGCTTTACGGCATCGGCGCGCTGAAGCTGGGGACAAAAATCATTCCAACCCACAATGGGTTGCTCGGGCGTTATCCGGGCGCAGACGGCATGAAGACGGGTTTCGTCTGCGCCTCAGGCTTCAACGTGGTCGCCAGCGCAACGCGGGGCGGACGGCGGATCATCACCGTGGTCATGGGTTCTCCCAACGCGAAGACGCGCACACTGAAGGCGATGTCGCTTTTCGAACAGGGTTTTGCCGTCAGCAATTTTGGCCGCACGACGCTCGCGCAATTGCCGCCGTCCGGCGTGGCGGAGGCGCCCAACATGCGGTCGCAAATTTGCGGTCCGGGGCGCAATCGCGATTCGATTGGTGAGGACTTTGGCGTTTCGGTCGCAGGGTTGCAGAACCCGGGCACGAATTTCGATGAAGGCGGCCCCGCGGCCTTCTTCCAGCAGCAGCGCATGGCGACGAGTCCCGCGTTAGCAGCGCTCGCTACGGGCGACCTGGGGCCACGGCCCGTGTTTGATCCCGTGCCCATCTATATTGGTCGTGCGCCCGGTTGGGCGGGCTCGGCTCGCGCGGCTCTCACCGATGACGCCTCCGACGCCGCGGCGACAAAGCCGGCCGGAGGCCGGACGCATCCCGCGACGCAGGCCAATCCGCACAAGCCGCTCCCCGTGGCCAAGCCAAAGGCCGCCGAGAAGAAACAGCAGGCCGCGAAGCCCGCCGCCAAGAAGCAACAGGGCGCCAAGGCAACGCAAAAGCCCACGCAAAAGCCTGCGGCCAAGGCGGCCCAAAAGCCTGCGCCCAAGCCTGCGCCCAAGCCTGCCGCGAAGGCGAAGACGGACCAGAAGCCAAAAGCGGCGCAGAAACCCGCACCCAAGGCCGCGCCCAAGCCGCAAGCGTCAGCCACTCCTTCCGCAGTGCAGTGATGAGTGACGCTGTGTTGCAGCGGCGCCCGCCGCCGCCCACCCCGTTTACTGTGCTGACGGGCTTTCTGGGCGCCGGCAAGACAACGCTGCTCAACAGGTTGCTCGCCGATCCGATGCTGTCGGATGCGCTCATCCTGATCAACGAATTTGGCGAGGTTGGACTCGATCATCTCTTCGTTGAAAAGGTCGAGGGCGACATGGTGCTCATGTCGTCGGGATGTTTGTGCTGTACGATCCGCGGCGATCTCATCGCGACGCTGGAAGACGCGCTGCGCAATCGGGACAACGGGCGCATCAAGCCATTCTCACGCGTGATCGTGGAGACGACGGGCCTCGCCGATCCCGCCCCTGTTCTGCACACGATCATGCATCATCCGTATCTGATGTTGCGCTTTCGCCTGCAGGGCGTCGTGACTGTTGTTGACGCTATCAATGGCGCCGCGACGCTCGACGCGCAGGAAGAAGCGGTGAAACAGGTCGCTGTTGCTGATCGCATTGTCATTACGAAGGCTGACCTCGCGCAGACGTCCGAACAGATCGACGCGGTTGAGGCTCTGCGCCAGAGACTTCATGCGCTGGCGCCTGCGGCGCGGATCATCGAAATCGCCGACGCGCGCGCGGAGAATCTGCTCGATGCAGGGCTGTTCGGCTTTGAAGGAAAACTTCCCGACGTCGAGCGCTGGCTGAACGCGGAAGCGTTGGCGGAATCACGCGCGCATCAACCTGCACATCACGGTGAGCACAATCATCATCATGGCCATGGGCATGTCCATGCGCACGATCCCAATCGTCACGACGCACGCATTCGTTCATTCTGTTTGACCAGCGATCGTTTCATCGCGCCCGGCACGTTCGATCTTTTCATCGACATGCTGCGCAATGTGCATGGCTCGAACATGCTGCGTGTGAAAGGTTTGATCGGACTGACCGACGACCCCGCGCGGCCCGTTGTCATTCACGGCGTGCAGCACGTATTCCATCCGCCTGTGCGACTTGACGCATGGCCGGACGGGCAGCGACTTACGCGCATTGTCTTCATTCTGCGCGATATTGAGCCCGAGCATGTCAGGGGATTGTGGGCGGCGTTTTTGGGTGAGCCCGTTATTGATCAGGCGGATGTTGCCGCGCGTCGCGATAACCCGCTCGCCGCAAAACCGAGCGGCCTGCTCGCGTAAGCGCTGTAGCTGACGGTAAACTTTTCCCTAATTGCGAGGCCTAAATAAGCACTATTGAGCGGCGCCATTTCTGAACCTCTGTCCCGCACAAATGGATTTGCGAGCAATGCGGCTTTCGCATTGGCGCGCGGTGCGGGCGTTGCGGAGTTTATGGTGACCGAGTCAGACACCCTGATCAAGAAATCTGGCCGCGCAGGCGGCTCTGGCGCTGCGCCCGCCGCTCTCGCGCGCGTTTTCGACTGGCGGGACGCCGAGTCGCTTTCTCCTGAATGGGAAGAACTCAGCCGCTTCAGCCTCGATCCTAATCCGTTTTTTGAGCCGGCCTTTGCGCTGTCGCTCGCGCAACATGCGCCGCTGGAGCACCGACCCCGCTTTCTGGCTATTCGCGAAACGTCTGGCGCGCAGCGCCTGATTGGTCTCTTCGTGCTTGATGCGGCAGGGGCCCAGTCCTGGAAGTCGCCCTTCGTCGCGTTCGGTTCGCCTTTGCTGCGGCGGGGTTGCGCGCAGGAGGCGCTGGATGCGTTGCGCGCTTGGCTGCGCCGACAATCCAAAGACACTGCCGGATTTTCCTACGGGCGAATGGATGCCCGCAGCCCGACCTGTCGCGCCGTCCTCGCTCATGCCGTGCGTAATAATTTGCCCGTGCAGGAATTTGATCGTCGCCAGCGAGCCGCGTTGTCGCGCGATGAGCAGGGCGTCATGCGCGAAGTCACGGGCAAGCGGCGCAAGGAGCTTGCGCGCCTGCTGCGACGTCTTCAGGAAAAGGGTGAGGTTTCGTTCAAGTCCGCGACGTCGATCCCGGATGTGCGCAATGCGGTTGAAACATTCTTGGCGCTTGAGGGACTGGGCTGGAAGGGTGAACGGGGTACGGCTCTTGTCTGCAATCCGGTACTTGCGACGTTTACGCGCACCGCGTTGCGCCGCATGGCAGGTTTGTCGCGTTGTCGTGTCGACTCCATGCTTGTCGACGGCAAGCCCGTCGCAATGGGCCTCGTGCTGCTGTCGCGCGATCAGGCGTATTTCTGGAAGATCGCCTTTGACGAGGCATATTCATTCTGTTCGCCGGGCGCGCAGCTTACCCTCTGGCTTGCAAACAGCCTTGCGCAGGACGCCTCAATCAACGTCGCCGATTCGTGCGCGATGCCCGATCATCCGATGATCGATCACCTCTGGGTCGATCGGCGCGAAATTGTCGATCTGTTCGTGGGTTGTGGAGATATGGGCCTTTTTCAGCGGGCCGTGCAGATGCAGCAGGCCAAACGCAGTCTTCGGCGCATCGCCAAGAGCGCGTTCCTCACGCTGACAGGTCGCCATTCTTCCTAGTCGGCTTCAGGGACGCTCGCGTAGCAAACGGCGGATGATCTTGCCGCTTGTGGTGATCGGGAGTTCGCTGACAAAATCGATGCGGCGCGGATATTCGTGCGCAGAGAGGCGCGTGCGCACAAACGACTGGATTTCGGCGGCGAGCGTCTCGCTGGCGTCGAACCCCGGGCGCAGAACGATGAAGGCGCGCACGACCTCGCCGCGAATGTCATCAGGCGCGCCCACAGCAGCCGAGATGGAGACCGCGGGATGGCGCAACAAGCAATCCTCGATCTCGCCCGGCCCGATCCGGTAGCCCGATGAGGTGATCACGTCATCGTCGCGGCCGACGAAGAATACGTAACCATCCTTGTCGCGAAAGCCCTGATCGCCGGTCGTCATCCAGTCGCCGATGAACTTCGCCTCCGTCGCTTCGGGCCTGTTCCAGTATTCAAGAAACATCACAGGATCAGGGCGCAACACGGCGACCTGTCCCTGCTCGTGCGCATCGCAGATGCTTCCATCTTCGCGGATGATATTGGCCACGTGGCCCGGCACGGCCTTGCCGATTGCGCCTGCGCGGCTGACGCCGTTCATTGCGCAGGAGGCGAGCACGAGGTTGCATTCGGTCTGGCCGTAGAACTCATTGATCGTCAGTCCCAGTTCGCGCCGGCCCCATTCGTAGACTTCCGCGCCCAGGGATTCGCCACCGGACGCCATGGTGCGCAATGCGAGTTTGTAACGCTGTGCGGGCCGCTCGACGGAGCGCACCATGCGCAGGGCGGTGGGCGGAATGAACGCGTTGCGGATCTGCAATCGCTCCATCAATGCAAAAGCCTGTTCGGCGTCAAAACGCGGGGCGCGGTGCGCCACCACCGGAACCCCAAAGAACAGCGAGGGCAGAAGAATGTTGAGAAGCCCGCCTGCCCACGCCCAGTCCGCCGGCGTCCACATCAGGTCGCCGGGCTGGGGAAAGAAATCATGCGGCCATTGCACGCCGGGCAGGTGGCCGGGCAAGACGCGATGGGCGTGCAACGCGCCTTTCGCCAGCCCCGTAGTGCCGGACGTGTAGATCATCAACGCGGGATCATCGCGCGCGGTGTCGGCGGTCGCGAAATGGGGCGAGGCCAGCGCGACCATTTGCTCGAAATCGAGCGCGCCGTCACCGGCGCCTTGCGTGCAAAGAACAAGTTCGAGAGCTGGCAGCGTATGCCGGACGGTCTTGAGCTTCTCGGCGCCGCTTGCGTCCGTGATGAGGACCCGCGCCCCGGAATCGGCAAGCCGGTAGGCCAGCGCATCCACGCCGAAGAGCGAGGCCAGCGGCAGCGCAATCGCGCCGAGCTTGTAACTCGCCAGATGGCTGGCGACGACATCGGCCGACTGGGGCAGCATGATCGCAATGCGGTCGCCGCGCGCCACGTTGCGCAGGGCCAGCGCGTTGGCGAGGCGGTTGGCCCGGTCCTGCAATTGCCCGAACGTGGTGACGACGCAGCCGCCGCCTGTTGCATCAAGGATAGCGGGCCGGTCTGGTTCGCGCGTCGCCCACACATCGCAGCACGCGGCGGCGATGTTGAAACGATGGGGAATCCGCCAGACGAAACTGCGGGTGAGGCTCTCGTAATCGGCTTTTGGCTCAAGGATCATGGCGCGTTCTCTGGCGCCGCATTACCCCGGCGATCGGGAGCAGACAAGCAACAAAAAAGGCCCCGCGTGGGGGCCTTTCGTGAAGCGCGACGTTTTTTGCCCAGAACGAGGCTCAGAGGCCAAGTGCGGCCTTCGTCTCGCGCAATTGTTCGATTTTCTCGCTGGCGATACGGCGGGCGTCTTCCGTCGGCGCGTCGGCCAGATCCTCTTCCGCGATCTTGATCTCGGCGTCGATGCGCTCGAGGTTCAGCTCCTCGATCGGGATCGCCTGCTCGGCGAGGATCGTGAGTCCAGCGGTCGAGACATCGGCAAAGCCGCCACGTACGAAGAGGCGAACCTTCTTCGACGCGTTCTCGATGACTTCAACAACGCCCGGCTTCATGGTCGACATGAAGGGAGCGTGGTCGCGCATGACCGTGAATTCGCCCTCGGTGCCGGGCACGACTACCGCCTCGACCTCGCCTGCAAACAGCAGGCGCTCGGGCGAGACGAGCTCGAAATGGAAGGACGCCATTGTCTGATCTCCGGACCCTGATCGCCCCGCCGCGCCGCGGCGGGGTCAAGTCTGCAAGTCTGCAAGTCTGTTAGTCTTACGCGGCGTCGGCGGCGAGGCGCTGAGCCTTTTCGATCGCATCCTCGATGGTGCCGACCATGTAGAAGGCGGCTTCGGGGAGGTGGTCGTACTTGCCTTCGACAAGACCCTTGAAGCCCTTGATGGTGTCGGCGAGCGACACGAGCTTGCCGGGCGAACCGGTGAACACTTCGGCGACGTGGAAGGGCTGCGACAGGAAACGCTCGATCTTGCGGGCGCGCGCCACGCTGATCTTGTCGTCTTCCGACAGCTCGTCCATGCCGAGAATCGCGATGATGTCCTGCAGGGCCTTGTAGCGCTGCAGCGTCTGCTGCACCTGACGGGCGATGTTGTAATGCTCTTCGCCCACGACGAGCGGAGACAGCATGCGCGACGTCGAGTCGAGCGGATCCACCGCCGGATAGATGCCCTTTTCGGCGATCGAACGCGACAGCACGGTCGTTGCGTCAAGATGCGCGAACGAGGTGGCGGGCGCCGGGTCAGTCAAGTCGTCGGCGGGCACGTAAATGGCCTGCACCGAGGTGATCGAGCCCTTGTTGGTGGTGGTGATGCGTTCTTGCAGCTGACCCATGTCCGTGGCGAGTGTCGGCTGATAACCCACCGCCGAAGGAATGCGGCCCAGAAGCGCGGACACTTCGGAACCCGCCTGCGTGAAGCGGAAGATGTTGTCCACGAAGAACAGCACGTCCTGCCCCTTGTCGCGGAAGTCTTCGGCGATGGTGAGGCCTGTGAGCGCAACGCGGGCGCGGGCGCCGGGGGGCTCGTTCATCTGGCCGTAAACGAGGGCGCACTTTGAGCCTTCGCCGCCGCCCTTCTTGTTCACGCCGCCCTCGATCATCTCGTGATAGAGATCGTTGCCTTCGCGGGTGCGCTCGCCGACGCCGGCGAACACCGAATAGCCGCCGTGGGCTTTCGCGATGTTGTTAATCAGCTCCATGATGAGCACGGTCTTGCCGACGCCTGCGCCGCCGAACAGGCCGATCTTGCCGCCCTTGGCGTATGGCGCGAGGAGGTCGACGACCTTGATGCCCGTCTCGAGGATCTGCGCATCAGTCGACTGCTCGGCGTAGCTTGGCGCGGGTTGGTGAATGGCGCGCAAGCCGCTGGAGTCCACCGGGCCAGCTTCGTCCACCGGCTCGCCGATGACGTTGATGATGCGGCCGAGCGTGCCGGGGCCGACGGGCACCATGATCGGCGCGCCTGTGTCGGTGACGGGCTGTCCGCGCACGAGACCTTCTGACGTATCCATGGAGATGCAGCGCACCGAGTTTTCGCCCAGATGCTGCGCGACTTCGAGCACAAGGCGATTGCCCTGGTTCGTCGTCTCCAACGCGTTGAGAATTTCTGGCAGACGGCCGTCGAACTTCACGTCCACGACGGCGCCGATGACCTGCGTGATGCGGCCCGTGGGCTTGTTAGTGGTAGCCATGGTTCGTCCTCACTCCTGATCCGGTCAGAGCGCTTCGGCGCCCGAGATGATTTCGATGAGTTCCTTGGTGATCATCGCCTGGCGCGAACGATTGTAGATGATCGTCTGTTTCTTGATCATCTCGCCTGCGTTGCGGGTGGCGTTGTCCATGGAAGACATGCGCGCGCCCTGTTCGGACGCTGCGTTTTCGAGTAGTGCGCGGAAAACCTGCACCGCAATGACGCGCGGCAAAAGGGTGGCGAGAATCTCGCCCTCTTCCGGCTCGTATTCATAGGACGCGAGCGGGCCGGACGCGGCGCCTTCGCTGGCCGCGACCTGCGCGGGAATGATCTGTTGCGCGGTCGGGATCTGCATGATCACCGAGCGGAACCTCGAGAAGAACAGCGTAGCGATGTCGAACTCGCCGGCCGCAAACATCGTAATGATTTTCTTGGCGATGGCGTCGGCGTTGACAAAACCGACCTGACGCACGGAGCGCAGCTCGATCAGCTCGACGATGTGCTTTTCGTACTGGCGGCGGAGCTGATCGTAGCCCTTCTTGCCGACGCAGAGAATTTTCACCGTCTTGCCCTGCGCGAGCAGCGAATTGGCGCGCTCGCGGGTGAGGCGGACGATAGAGGAGTTGAACGCGCCGCACAGGCCGCGCTCGGCCGTGCAAACCACGAGAAGATGCACGTCGCTTCGGCCGTTTCCGGTCAGCAACGCGGGACCGTCGCCGTCGACGCCGGAGGCGACGTTGGCGAGCACCGTCTCCATGCGTTCGGCATAGGGACGGGCGGCTTCGGCGGCGACCTGGGCGCGGCGCAATTTTGCGGCCGCGACCATCTGCATCGCCTTGGTGATCTTCTGCGTCGCCTTGACGGAGGAGATCCGGTTTCGCAGGTCCTTCAACGAGGGCATCGTGGTCTCTCTGCTCCCGATCGCCGCAATGCAACGATTGGTCGTTTTGTCAGATGCGGGTCAGTTCGCCTGCGCCCGCGTGCGGGAAGAGGCGAGGCGTCTGCGATCAGGCGAAGTTCTTCGTAAACTCGACAACAAGACCCTTCAGCGTCGCTTCGTCAGCTGAAGAGAGGTCCTTCGAGTCGCGGATCGAATTCAGCAAGTCGGTGTGCTTTGTGCGCAGAAGCGACAGCAGGCCGTCCTCGTAAGCGCGCACGCGGTTCACCGGCATGGCGTCGAGATAGCCGTTCACGCCGGCGTAAATCACGGCGACCTGCTCTTCCATCTTCAGTGGCGAGAATTGCGACTGCTTCAGGAGTTCGGTCAGGCGTGCGCCGCGGTTGAGAAGGCGCTGCGTCACAGCGTCAAGGTCGGAACCGAACTGCGCGAAGGCGGCCATTTCGCGGTACTGCGCGAGTTCGCCCTTGATCTTGCCAGCGACCTTCTTGGTCGCCTTGGTCTGCGCCGAGGAGCCGACGCGCGACACCGAGAGGCCGACGTTCACAGCCGGGCGGATGCCCTGGTAGAAGAGGTCCGTCTCAAGGAAGATCTGGCCGTCGGTGATCGAAATCACGTTGGTCGGGATGTAGGCCGACACGTCGTTGGCCTGCGTCTCGATGACGGGAAGGGCGGTCAGCGAGCCGGCGCCGTTGTCGTCGTTGAGCTTGGCGGCGCGCTCGAGCAGGCGGGAGTGCAGATAGAACACGTCGCCGGGATAGGCTTCGCGGCCCGGCGGGCGGCGCAGCAACAGCGACATCTGGCGGTAGGCGACGGCCTGCTTCGACAGATCGTCATAGATGATGACCGCGTGCATGCCGTTGTCGCGGAAGTACTCGCCCATGGCGCAACCGGAGAATGGCGCAAGGAACTGCATGGGGGCCGGATCGGACGCTGTGGCGGCGACGACGATGGAATACTCCATCGCGCCCTGCTCTTCGAGCACCTTCACGAACTGGGCGACGGTGGAGCGCTTCTGGCCGATGGCGACATAGACGCAATAGAGCTTCTGGCTCTCAGGAGCGCCCTCGCCATTCAGAGACTTCTGATTGAGGATCGTGTCGAGCGCGATGGCGGTCTTGCCGGTCTGGCGGTCGCCGATGATCAGCTCGCGCTGGCCGCGGCCAATCGGGATCAGCGCATCGACCGACTTAAGGCCGGTCGCCATGGGCTCATGCACCGACTTGCGGGGAATGATGCCGGGCGCTTTCACGTCAACGCGCGAGCGCTTTTCGGCGATAATCGGGCCCTTGCCGTCAATCGGGTTGCCGAGCGCGTCGACGACGCGGCCCAGCAGGCCCTTGCCGACCGGAACGTCCACGATGGAGCCGGTGCGCTTGACGGTCTGGCTTTCCTTGATCTCGCGATCGGAGCCAAAAATAACGATACCGACGTTGTCGGTCTCGAGATTCAGCGCCATGCCGCGGACGCCGTTCTCGAACTCGACCATCTCACCGGCCTGGACGTTGTCGAGGCCGTAGACGCGGGCGATGCCGTCGCCGACGGACAGAACCTGTCCGACCTCGGTGACTTCAGCTTCATTGCCAAAGTTTGCGATCTCATTTTTGAGGATCGCGGAGATTTCTGCGGCGCGGATATCCATCAGCCGACCTCTTTCATACGATTGCGAATGGTGTTGAGCTTGGTGCGCAGCGAGCCGTCGACCATGCGAGAGCCGAGCCTGACGACAAGACCGCCGATGATCGACGGGTCGATCTTGACGGAAAGTTCGACGGAATCGCTGCCGGAAACCTGGCGCAGCGCGTCCTTGAGCAAGGTGAGATGCGCGTCCCCAAGCGGTTCAGCGACGGTGACTTCGGCCCGCTTCACGCCCTTGGCGGCGTCGAGCAGTTTGCCGTAGTCGCGAATCATGTCGCGCACCGCGAAAAGGCGGCGCTTGACAGCGACCAGCTTCAGGAAATTGGAGGACAGGCCGGTGATGCCGGCTTTGTCGAGCACGGCGCCCAGAGCGCGGGTCTGCTCCTCCGCGGTGAAAACCGGGCTGCGCACGAGGCGCTCCAGATCGGGGCTCGCCACGATCATCGCGTCAAACGACTTCAGGTCGGAAGCGACAGAATCGATCGACTTCTGTTCCTGCGCGAGATCGAACAAAGCCGAGGCGTAACGCCCCGACATGCCCGTAACGATGTTGTCCACTTGCGCCAAGGTCAGCCTCTATGGCTTCGGGAAACGAACGTGGCCCGCACAAGACACGACCATGGCTTTGCGCCACCGCCGCACGGGCTCTGAAAGGAAATTCAGTACGGGCCAGCGCAGAGCGCGCGCCCCGCCCCTAAAGGCAGGTGGGGACTAACATATGGTCCAGCGGGGCGCAACCGGCGCAGGTCATGTTGCGCCGTCCCATTTCGCAAATGCGAGCGGAGCCAGCGCCTCGCACCCTGAAATCCACCCGCGACATCTTCGCGCACCAAAAACGGGGCGAAATAACGCACGGGGTAAATATCGGTTCCAAGCTCTGGCGCGAATCCTTCGATCCGTTCTAAGATGCTGAAGGACGGCTCCACTGGAGATGGTCATGGGCGCGGAACTTGGTCGCAAGGCAGGCGTGTTCTTTCTTGGAGCGGCGGCGTTGTCGCTGCTCTTCCCCGGTCGCAAAGCGGCGACGGAGCCAGCCGCGCCCGCGCCGTCGCAAAAGCGCCCTCACGCAGCCCGCCAGCCTCGGCGCATGTGGGCGCTGGTGCAGGTGCGGCCGGACGTGCAGGTTCTGGCGGTCAGCGCCTCGCGCGCCGAGCTTGAGCGAGAGCTCGCCGAACTCAATCTGACCTGGAATCATTGCGAGCTGCGCGAGGAGCGCCAGCGCTACATCATCCAGGCTTCGCCCGTGCTCTTCCCGACGCCGCCCGAGCCGGGCCCTTGCATTGCGCCTGCCGGGCGCGAGCGGACCGACGGTTGAGCGCGCGTATTTAAAGAAAGCTCATCGGATCAACGTCCACGTCGACCCGTACGCCGCCGCGTTCGGGCGGGGCGGTCGCGAGCGTTGCGCGCAGAAAGCCCTGCAAATCGGTGTTTCGGGGCGCGCGCACGAGCAGGCGGAATCTGTGACGCGCACGCACCACGGCTATGGGCGCCTCGGCGGGGCCAAGAATAACGAGATCGCCGTCCTGCGGAAGCGAGCCCGGTCTTGTGAGGCGCCAGCGGTCGCTGTCGGGCAGGGCGTGGGCGGCGCGTACGATGGCGCGGGCGTGCGTTTCGGCTGAAGCGCGGTCCTTGCCCGAGACGATCAGCGCAGCGAGCCGGCCGAATGGCGGCAGGCCCGCGCGGCGACGTTGATCGGTCTCTTCCGAATAGAATCGTTCGCTGTCGCCCGAAATAAGCGCACGGATAACCGGGTGGTCGGGCTGGAAAGTCTGAATAAGGCCAACGCCGGGCCGGTCGCCGCGTCCCGCGCGTCCCGTCACCTGTTGCAGGGTTTGAAACGTGCGCTCCGCCGCGCGCGGATCACCGCTCGCGAGGCCGAGGTCTCCGTCGATAACGCCGACCAGGGTGAGCTGGGGAAAATTGTGGCCCTTGGCGACGAGTTGCGTGCCGATGACGATGTCGAACGCGCCGCGCGCAACCTCTTCAAGCTCCTGCTTCAGGCGCTCGGTCCCGCCGGGAAAATCGGACGAGAGGACAAGAATGCGTTTGTCGGGAAAACGCTCCTTCGCCTCGTCGGCGAGGCGCTCGACGCCGGGTCCGCACGCGATGAGCGAATCTGTCGCATCGCATTCCGGGCATGCGTCTGGCCGGCGCTCCACATGGCCACATTGATGGCAGACGAGCGCGCGGCGAAAGCGATGTTCAACGAGCCACGCCGTGCATTGCGGGCATTGAAACCGATGTCCGCAGGACTTGCATAACGTGAGTGGCGCATAGCCGCGACGGTTAAGAAACAGCAGCGCCTGTTCGCCGCGTTCCAATGTCTGTTCGATCATGGCGCCGAGGCGGGGCGAAATCCATTTGCCGCGCGCCGGGCCGGCCGCCTTCATGTCGATGGAATGAAGATGGGGCAATTGGCGCCCGCCGTAGCGGTTGGAAAGAAGAAGTCTGCGATAGCGGCCTTGTTCTGCGTTGACGCGCGTTTCAATGGACGGCGTGGCGGAGGCCAGTACGCAGGCGCAATTTTCAAGCCGCGCGCGCACCACCGCCATGTCGCGTGCGTTGTAGGAGACGCCGTCTTCCTGCTTGTAGGCGCCTTCGTGTTCTTCATCGACGATGATGACGCCGGGCCGCGCGAATGGCAGAAATAATGCCGAGCGTGCGCCAGCGACCACCTGCACCTCGCCGCTCGCCACGCCCGCCCAGATGCGCGCGCGTTTCCGCGACGAGACGCCCGAATGCCATTCGGCGGGGCGCACGCCAAAGCGTTTGGCGAAGCGATCGAGAAACTGGCCTGTCAGAGCGATTTCCGGCATCAGAATCAGCGCCTGCTTGCCGGTCTCGATGGCGGCTGCGACGGCTTCGAAATAAACTTCCGTCTTGCCTGATCCGGTGACGCCTTCCAGTAGGGTGCAGGAGTAAACGCCGTCCGTGACGGCTGCGCGCAGGCTCCGAGCCGCCTCCGCCTGATCGGGCTCGAACGAGGGGGTGATGAACCGCAGGTCTGGCGCCAGCGCGACAGCCTCCGGCGGCAAGGTCACAGCCTCCAGCGCGCCTTCATCAACCAACCCATCAATGACGCTCGCCGAACATGCGGCGCTTTCCGCAAGGGCGGATTTTGAGAAGCACAAACCGCCTTCGGCCGCTTTCAGCGCGCGTGCGCGGGCTGGCGTCATGCGCATGTCGTGCGGCGCCGCAGACGCCAGACGCACGCCCACGCGCACTGGCTCGGGGCCTGCGCTATCGGGCGCGCGGATTCCCATGCGCAGCACCATGCCGCGCGGGCTCAGGGTCCAGCGGGCCACCCAGTCAACGAAATCGCGCAGCGGCTGGCGCAGCGTTGGCAGGTCGCGCTTGGCGATGATGCTTTTGAGATTGCCGCCAGACGCATTGCGCACGCTCCACACGACGCCTGTCGCCTCGCGATTGCCGAGCGGAACTTCAACGAAGTCGCCCGCCGCGAGGCTAAGGCCCTTGGGGACGCGGTATGAATAGGCGGTGTCGACTGCAACGGGTACGAGAACGTCGGCGACGCACTCCGTCGCCGGATCAAACAACTCGCCTGATTCTGTCCCCGCGCTCATGGGCGAGGTCTAGCATTGTTCGCTGGCGCGCGAACCCGTGCGCCAGCGATGATTTCTGTAGCGGCTTACTTTGCCGAGAGAATCATCTGCACGCGCTTCTTTTGCGCGGGCGTGATGTCCGAGATGGCGCGCCTGACGTTCTGCATCGTCTTGTCGGCGTCGATGAAGTCGATGTAGCGCTGCGTCTTCTCGCCTTCCGATCTCAGTTTCGGATCGGCGAGCGTGTCCTTGATCATGGCGCGAAGGTAGGCCAGACGCGCGGGCGCCATGTTGGGCGGCGCGATCAAGATGCGGCCGAGATCCTGAACCGTGCCGTGGAAATCCATCAGCCATTCATCGTCGGGCGTCAGCTTCACGGCCTCATAGATGGTGGGCACGTCGGGGAAAAACCGCGAGCGGGTGCGCGACATGTTGGCGACGGCGTGCAGGTCGTTCGAGCGCACGTAATTGTTCGCGGACGTGTCGGACACGAACACCGCGTCCATCTCCTTGCGGGTAATGGCGAGGCCTGCGTCGTTGGAGCCTTTGTAGCCCATGACGATCTTGCAATTCAGCTTCGTGATGGCGCAGGTGATTTGCGCGCCGTCCGAGAGGCCGTCGATGGGGCCAGTCGCCGACCAGTTGATGAGGCGGCCCGACTTGATGAAATCGGCCGGCGTCTTTTCCGGTGTGTCCTTGTGGACGAGCCACACCCACGGCGACGCGCTGACTGTGCCAAGATGACTATAATTCGCCAGATCGAAGCGTGCGGCGGGCGAGTCCATGATCTGCGAAAGGCCAGCAGCCGTGCCGTTGGCGAGCATCATGCGCAAACCATCCGCTTCGGCGGCGTAGAGGGCGTTCATGGCGGTCATGCTGCCTGCGCCGGGCATGTTTTCGACGACGATATTCGCGCCGAGGCGCTGGCCCAAGTAGGGCGCCATCATGCGGGCGTAGGCGTCATAGCCGCCGCCGGGGCTGAAGCCCACGATTACGCGAATGTTCTTGCCCTTGTAGAAAGCTGCTTCGTCCGTTTGCGACTGAGCGGGCGCCGCGGCAAGCGCTCCAAAGGCCAGTCCGGCGGCGCAGGCAAGCAATGTGCGCTTTGTCGCCAGGAAGCTGCTTTTTGTCATGTTCCCTCCTTGTGACGACGCGAGGTCGTCTTATTCCCACCTGTAGGGTCGCGCCGTCTGGCGGGCGCGGACTCACCACTTCTAACCGAAATGCGCGAGCGCGAACAGTGCGGCCTAGCCAAGCTCATCAAGCATATGCGCTTCGTCCGGCGCGGCGGCGATGCGCACGCGCGCAGGGGCAAGCTGCTGAAGTCCTTTGGCCGCGTCCGCGGAAATCGCCACGTGCAACAGCGCGCGCGCTTCGTCCTGGAGCGCGGCTTTCACAATGCATGCGCAGAAGATCACCGCGCTGCGACGCGAGAAGTGCAACACCGCGTCCACCTTGCCTGCGCGCAGGCTCAGGATCGCCTCTTCGCGCAAGGCTTCGAGGGCGCGCGCCTCATACACGACCCATGGCGCTATCATGAAATTGGCGGCGGCGAGGGCTTGTTCGAGATCAGGCTTGCGATCACGCCCCGCGAGGTAAAGCAGGCGTCGCGCGCTTGACTGGCTCGCGATGCTTTCGGCCAGGGCGGCGGCGTCTGGCGCTTCAATCACGATGTCGCCAAAGCCTGTCTTGCGCGCGGCCTGCGCTGTGCGGGCTCCAACGCACAGCAACGGAAGGCGCAGGAACGGCGCGAGTGCGCCTGCGTCTATGAAGCGAAACGCCTGTGCGCTTGTGGCGATGACGGCGTCGAAGACTCCTGCGGGCGCGGGCGCGTTCGTCGCCATGGTTTCCATGACCGGCGATGAAATCGCCTCATGACCGAGCGCGGCGAGCCGCGCCGCCGTGCGCTTTCCTTCGTCATCGGGCCGCAGCACGAGAACGCGCATCAGCCGTGCGCGGGTTCGACCGGCAGAAAACCCGGCGGTGTGACGTCCTTAAGGGCCTGGCCAGCGCGCTCGCCCATCGCGTGCGCTTGGTCGCGCGGCGCTGCGTCGGCCACTTCGCGCCAGTCCGAGCCGTCGGGCTTCAGGATCATGCCCTTGAAGGACAGCCGGTCGCCGCTCACACGAGCAAGGCCGGCGATGGGCGTCCGACAGGAGCCTTCCAGCACGCGCAGGAAAGCGCGCTCCGCCGTCACGCAATCGGCGGTGTCCGCATCGAGAATCGGCGCGAGCGCATCAAGCGTGCGCGCATCGTCCGGGCGAGCCGTGACGGCCACCGCTCCCTGGCCGACGGCGGGGAGAAAATCGTCCACGTCGAGGATCGCCGCTGCGCGGTCGGCGAGGCCGAGGCGTTTGAGGCCGGCGAGCGCCAGAAGGCTGGCGTCAAACTCGCCCGCCTCCACTTTCCTCAACCGCGTCTCGACATTGCCGCGCAGGAGCGAAATCGTCACGTCCGGGCGCAGGCGCCTCACCTGCGCGCCGCGCCGCAGCGAGGCGGTGCCAACATTAGCGCCTCTGGGCAAGTCGGCGATGGAGCGCGGACCGGCGGAAATCAGCACGTCGCGCACGTCTTCACGCGCAAGGTAACCCGCCACGACGATGCCTGCGGGCATGAGGGTCGGCAAATCTTTGGACGAATGGACCGCGATGTCGATGCGGCCCTCCAGCATCGCTGCGTCCAGCTCCTTGGTGAACAGGCCTTTGCCGCCGGCCTCCGAGAGGGCCCGATCCTGGATCATGTCGCCCGTAGTGCGAATCACCACGATCTCGAGGGCTTCCTCGTCGATCCCGTGCGCAGCAGCGAGCAATCTGCGGGTTTGGCGTGTCTGCGCCAGCGCCAGCGGGCTGCCACGTGTGCCAATTCTCAACCAATATTCGGCCATCGTGCCCTCGGGCGTCCTTTATCGCGGGGCCGGACTATAGGGTTTCGCGCCAAGTAGAGAAAGACTACAAGCTGCACATGCGCGTTCTGGGAATCGAGACCACCTGCGATGAAACGGCGGCGGCCGTCGTGGCCCTGCGGCCGGGCGGCGGCGGCGAGATTCTGTCGAACGAAATCTACAGTCAGATCAGCGAACACGCGCCCTTTGGCGGCGTCGTCCCGGAAATCGCGGCGCGGGCCCATGTGGAGCGTCTCGATGACATCGTGCGCGCGGCTCTGCGGAATGCCAACGTCAGGCTTGCAGACCTCGACGGGATCGCCGCCGCAGCGGGGCCGGGGTTGATTGGCGGGGTCATGGTCGGGCTGACGGCGGGCAAGACTCTGGCGCTGGTCGCGAGGAAGCCATTTGTAGCGGTCAATCATCTGGAAGCGCACGCGCTCACGGCGCGAATGACCGACAATATCGAGTTTCCCTATCTCCTTTTGCTGGTCTCTGGCGGGCACACGCAGCTTGTCGCCGTGCGCGGCGTCAACGATTACCTGCGCATCGGGTCGACGGTGGACGACGCGGTTGGCGAGGCTTTCGACAAGGTCGCGAAACTGCTGGGCCTGCCTTATCCCGGCGGCCCGCAGGTGGAGTTGCGCGCGCATCATGGAAACGGCGCCCGGTTCGCGCTGCCCCGTCCCATGCATGGCCGACCGGCGCCTGACTTTTCTCTCTCGGGGCTCAAAACTGCGGTGCGGCTGGCGGCTGAGCGCACATC
Source organism: Beijerinckiaceae bacterium (assembly GCA_030684835.1). Classification (GTDB taxonomy): domain Bacteria; phylum Pseudomonadota; class Alphaproteobacteria; order Rhizobiales; family Beijerinckiaceae; genus Terripilifer. The sequence goes on along the minus strand of JAUXWZ010000132.1, from coordinate 68,636 downwards.
GCCCCTGACAAACACCGACGTTGACGATCTCTGTGCGTCGTTTCAGGCCGCCATCGTCGATGTGATTGAGGACCGTTGCCGTGCGGGCTTGCGCGTCTTTCGCGAGAAAGTCGGTTATCCGTCCGCGCTCGTGGTGGCCGGCGGGGTCGCCGCGAACGACGCCATAAGGCGCGGCCTGTCGCGCTTTGCATCCGGGGCCGGCCTCAAGCTGATCACGCCGCCGCCCGCGCTCTGCACCGACAATGGGGCGATGATCGCGTGGACAGGCATTGAGCGGCAGCGGCTGGGCCTGACTGATGGATTCGACTTTGCGCCGCGTCCGCGCTGGCCGCTCGACCAAAACCCGGACCGCGCGCACCATGGCAAGGCGTGAGCGTGCTTTTGCGCGTCGCGTCGCGGCTTCGCGCCCTGGCCTGGAGGGCTGGGCTCATCGCGGCGTTTGTCGGCTACGCGCCGACGCAGGCGAAAGGTCCGTTGGACGGCGAGCGGATTATCGCAGGCGTGCGTATGTTCTATGGCCCGAAGGACAATCTGCAGCAGGTCGATACGGATATGATTGCCCGCGCGCGGGTGAGTATCGACATGGCGGCCTATGTGCTCACCAACGGCGCGGTCACGGATGCGCTGATGGCGGCCGCCAGACGCGGCGTGCGGGTGCGGCTTTATCTCGATCCCGATCAGCCGCCTCAGGCGGGGCGCGCGGCCGAGCGGTTGATGGCGCTGGCGCGTACGCCGGGCATTTCGGTGCGGGTCAAACGCGGCGACCACATCATGCACCTCAAGGCGTATCAGGTGGACCGCCGCGTGCTGCGCACGGGATCAGCCAATTTCTCCATCGCTGGTTTGCAGCGGCAGGAGAACGATATTGTCGTGATCGAAGCGCAGGACGCCGTCGCGCGTTTCTTGCGCGACTTCGAGGATTTTTGGTCGCGGCGAGACAACCTCGTGTGGCGCGGCGATACGCCGCTGGGCGCCCAGAAGTCACGTCAGGGAGCGGCGAATGACTGAACCGGTGTTTGCGAAGATTGGCGTCGTTGGCGCGGGCGCATGGGGCACGGCGCTGGCCAATGTGGCGGCCCGCGCGGGCCGCGATGTCGTGCTGTGGGCCCGGGACCCGGCGCAGGCGGCGCACATGGTTTCGACGGGCGCCAACGCCAAACGCCTGCCCGGCGTGGCGATCGAGGCGGGCGTGACCCCGACCTCCGATTTGTCCGCTCTGACTTTTGTTGACGCCATTCTCCTCGTTGCGCCCGCGCAATCCACCCGCGCCGTCGCCGCCGAACTTGCGCGCACCCTCGCGCCCGGTGTTCCGCTGGTGATCTGCGCCAAGGGCGTGGAGCGGGGCACGCATGCGTTTTTGAGCGATGCGGTTCGCGAAGCTGCGACCGGCCATCCGGTTGCGAGCTTGTCCGGCCCCTCATTTGCCGACGATGTGGCGCGCGGTCTGCCAACCGCCGTCACCATCGCCGCTGAAGACGAGACGCTGGCGCGCACACTTGGCGCGGCGCTCGCGACGAACACCTTCCGGCTTTATCACTCCACAGACCTGCGTGGCGTCGAGATTGGCGGAGCGGCCAAGAACGTGCTGGCCATCGCGTGCGGCGTGGCGACTGGAATCGGCCTTGGCGCCAGCGCGCAGGCTGCGCTTGTCGCGCGCGGGTTTGCCGAGTTGCTCCGCTTCGCGCGCGCCTGGGGCGGCCGCGATGAAACTTTGATGGGTTTGTCCGGGCTGGGCGATCTTGTGCTCACCTGCGGGTCGCTTCAGTCGCGCAATTTCGCGCTTGGTCACGCGCTTGGGCGGGGCGAGCCTGCGCCTGCGAAGCTGGCCGAAGGCGCCTTTACGGCTTCCGCGCTGGTGGAAATGGCGCGCGAGCGCGATGTGGAAATGCCGATCGCGGAGGCGGTTGCTGCTGTGCTCGAGGGTAGCCTGACCGCGAAAGAAGCCGTTGTTTCGCTGCTTGCCCGCCCGCCAAAATCCGAGGCCTGATCGCGCAACGCTTGGCCTGCGGCCAATAGCGGTATCAGTGGCGCTTCCTCTCGCAGGCAATTTGCCCTAAATCGATGCGATGCTGCGCTACGCGAACCCGGCCAACTTCCTCCGCTTCGCCGCCGCCGTCATTCCGTGGACGGCGGGACTGGCCGCAATTCTCATTGCCGTCGGGCTGTACCAGACCTTTTTCATGTCTCCTGCGGATTATCAGCAGGGCTATACCGTGCGGATCATGTACATCCACGTGCCCGCGGCGTGGCTTGCCATGTTCTGCTACGCGACGATGGCCCTTTCCGCGCTTGGCACTCTTGTGTGGCGGCATCCGTTAGCGGACGCCGCGCAGAAGGCCGCCGCCCCGTTGGGCGCCGCATTCACGTTTGTGTGTCTGGTTACCGGCTCGCTGTGGGGCAAGCCGATGTGGGGCACATGGTGGGTCTGGGACGCACGGCTGACGTCCGTGCTTGTCCTCTTTCTGATTTATCTGGGATTGATCGCGTTGTGGCGCACCGTTGAGGAGCCGGCGAAAGCGGGTCGCGCGGCAGCCATTCTCACACTGGTCGGCGTCATCAATCTGCCGATCATCAAGTTTTCGGTGGACTGGTGGAATACGCTGCACCAGCCGGCGTCCGTGTTTCGGCTTTCGGGGCCCACGATTCACCCGACCATGTTGTGGCCATTGCTTGTCATGGCTTTGGGCATGACGTTCCTTTTCATCACGTTGCATCTGATGGGCACGCGCAACGAAATCCTGCGCAGGCGCTTGCGTCGAATGGCGATTCTGGCCACCGATGACGGCGCGCAACACACGCCGCGCGCGACTATCGTGCGGCAGGCGTCGTGAGCGCGCGCGCATGAGCGATCCGCACTTTGCTTTCATACTGGCGTCTTACGGCGTGACGGCGATCGTGGTTGGCGGACTCATTGCCTGGACGCTTCTCGACTATCGACGGCTTCGTCAGGCGCTCGACAAATTGCCCCGGCGCGAGGAGGACAGCGCGCCATGAGCGAGACAACGCAGGGCGAACGAAGCCAGCGCCGCAAGCTGCTTTTTGCGTTGATCCCGCTCGCCGCATTTCTTTGCCTCGCTGCGTTGTTCTACGTTCAACTTGGCGCTGATACGCAGCGGCTTCCGTCTGCCCTCATCGGTCGTCCTGCGCCGCAATTCGCGCTGCCGGAATTGCCGGGGGCGGGCTTGCCCGGGTTCACCGGCGAGGACTTGCGCAAGGGCTCCGTCACCGTCGTCAATATCTTCGCGAGCTGGTGTGGCCCGTGCAGAGACGAGCATCCCTACCTGATGAAACTCGCCGCGGATGAAGGCTTGAAATCCAGGGGCGTGCGCATTGCCGGCCTCGCGTACAAGGACGAGCCCGATCAGTCGCTGCGGTTCCTGAAGGGGCTGGGCAATCCCTATGCGCTCATCGGCGTGGATCGCAGCGGGCGCGCCGGTGTGGAATGGGGCGTTTACGGCGTGCCGGAAACTTTCGTCGTCAAGGGCGATGGCACGATCGCCTACAAGTTCGTTGGCCCGATCAGCGAACAGGGTTTGCGCGACAGGCTTATGCCCGCCATCGAAGCCGCGTTGCTTTAGGACGATGTCGCGAGCTTAAGGCCGATAACACCCGCAACAATCAATCCGATGGATGCGATGCGCAACGCGGTGGCGGGTTCTGCGAACAGGACGATGCCGAGGATGGCGGCGCCGACGGCGCCAATTCCCGTCCAGATGGCGTAGGCTGTTCCGATGGGCAGGTCTTTGACCGCGAGTCCCAATAGCCCCATGCTGACAACAATCGCTGCAATCGTCACCACGGTCGGCCACAATCGCGTGAAGCCCTCCGTGTACTTGAGCCCAACGGCCCACACGATCTCAAACAATCCCGCCAGTAACAGATAAATCCACGCCATTTCTCGACCCATCGCTCCGGTCTTTACATAGCAGCCGACGGCTCTGCGGCAATCGTGCGGACTTGACGGGGTTCCTATCCCACCACATGTGCTGCGCATGAACCGTCGTCGCGCCCTTTTTGGATCTCTCGTTGCACTGCCTGTCGCCGCGCTCGGCGTCGCCGGTTACCGCTCGCAACGCAACCCTTATTACGATGGGCCTGAAAGCACCCATTTCGATGGGCTGCGCTTTCATCTTGGCGGCAACACGCGCGACAAGTCCCGCATGGATTTACTCGCGTGGCATTTTGGCGGCGAGCGTGCTGAGTGGCCCGCGTCGTTCCCCTCGCCCCATCGCGACGTTCCGCCGCCCCGCGTCGATGGCGACGCCTTGCGGGTGTCCTACGTTGGACACGCGAGCGTTCTTATCCAGACCCATGGCGTCAATCTGCTCATTGATCCGGTATGGGCGGACCGCGCGAGCCCGGTCACTTTTGCCGGCCCCAAACGCGTCAATGATCCCGGGATGGCGTTGGATGATCTGCCTTCGCTCGACGCCGTGCTGGTGACGCATAATCATTACGACCACCTCGATGTGGCGACGCTGTCGACGCTGGCGCGCGGCAAGGCGAAACGTTTTCTCACGCCGCTCGGCAACGACGCGATCATGAGCGATTACGATGCGGCGATTCGCGCGGAAGCGCATGACTGGGGCGCGCGCATTGAAGTGGGGCGCGGCGTCTTCGTCAATTTCGTGCCTTGCTATCACTGGTCCGCGCGCGGCTTGCTCGACCGCCGCATGGCGCTCTGGACCGCGTTCGTCATCGAGACCCCATCGGGTAACATCTATCACGTGGGTGACACGGGGTTCGGCGACGGCGCGTTTTTCAAACAAATGAAAGACACATACGGCCGCTTTCGGCTCGCGATCCTGCCGATTGGCGCCTATGCGCCGCGATGGTTCATGCGCGATCAGCATGTGGACCCTGAAGAATCCGTGCAGATCATGCAGATCGTCGGCGCCGACCGCGCCATGGCGCATCATTGGGGAACGTTTCAGCTCACCGACGAACCTCTCGAAGAGCCGCCGCAAAAATTGCGCGCGGCGCTTGATCGCGATGGCTTAACGCATGATCGGTTTGCGGTGATCAGGCCCGGGCAGACGCTCGAAGGATGAGCCTCATTTGGGTTTGACGAAGACGTAGACGTCGACTGCGGTTTCGATATCCCCGGCGCTTGAACCTTCGGCTACCCATTCCTCGGCGAAGAAATCCTCGGCGAGGAGATTTTTGTCATCAAGCCATGCAGTGATGGCCTCGTAGGTCGCGTCAATTTCATCATAAGCGCCGCGGTGCTCGAATTTCGCTGCGCGGCCGGCGGGCGTCTTGCCCATCGCAAACTCCGCGCCGAGCGTCGGATCGACGGGCGCCTCGCTAAGCGGGAGCATGGCGCGGAAGCGAAAACCCGCGTCATCGGTAAATAGAAACATTGCAACTGGACGGCCGGCTGGCTTCAGCCCGGCGCGCTCCACTTCGGCCTTGAGGCGCTGGAAGCCGTTGGTAATGGATGTGTATGCGTCATCCCAGTTCGACTGGCCGTCGAAAGTGAGGGCGGGACGCGACTCCACCTCAACCAAATTCGTGACTGCCGCTGCCGTTGCTGCTTCTTGCGCTGGGGCGGCGGTTTGCGCGAGGACAGGCAGAGAAAACGCCGGCAAAAGGCACATCATGGCCGCTGCGGTCCAGCATCGACCGAGCCGCGAAAGGGACCGGAGCCAAGCCGGGACATTTACCGTGGTCATCTTTATCTCCTGCCGCGCAATCCGCGAATCGCTGCGCGCAACCATTCAATTTCCATTCCACCAAAAAAGCGCCGTCGTGAAGGCGTCCAATCTGATCACGGAAAGATGATAGGCTGGCCACATGGCCCCGGCTTTTGGCGCGAAACGCTATTCTCGCATATATAACAATGCGGCGGTCAAAAGGTTTGGGCTATGAGCGGATTGGCGGGGCGAGCTTTTCTCAAAATGAACGGCATCGGCAACGAGATCATCGTCCTTGATCTGCGGGGCGCGAATGCCTCTGTAACGCCAGCTGAAGCGCGCGCAATCGCCCGTGGCGAGGGTCTCGCCTACGACCAATTGATGGTTCTGTCAGATCCGCGCACGGCGGGAACCGCCGCATTCATGACCATTTTCAACAACGATGGCTCGCTCTCGGGCGCGTGTGGCAATGGCACGCGCTGCGTTGCGTGGGCTTTGACGCATGCGGGCGGTGACGAGCGCGTTGCGCTGGAGACGCAAGCGGGGCTGCTGGACTGCCAGCGCGTTGGCCCGCAGAGGTTTACCGTGGACATGGGAGCCCCGGGTCTAGGTTGGCGCGAAATTCCGTTGGCAGGCGAAGTTGACGACACCAGTTCAGTGGAATTGCCGGAGGCGGGCGCGCTCGGGCCGTTCTGCGCGGTGAACATGGGAAATCCGCACGCGGTCTTCTTCGTGAGCGACGCTATGGCTGTCGATCTTCCACGTATCGGCCCGGCGCTTGAGCACAATGCGATGTTTCCCGAGCGGGCAAACATCTCCGTGGCGCAGGTGGCAGAGGCTTCTGACGCACGGGTTCGCATCTTGCTGCGAGTGTGGGAGCGTGGGGCTGGCGTGACCCAGGCGTGTGGCTCCGCCGCCTGCGCGACCCTTGTCGCCGCCGTGCGCACCGGCCGCACGGGCCGGGCAGCCGACATCGACCTGCCCGGCGGGACGCTGTTCATCGAATGGCGCGAAAGCGACTCGCACGTGCTGATGACAGGCGATGTCGCTCTGGAATTTGAAGGCCGGTTCGCCGCTTCGCTGTTTGAGGATGTGTCGGCGTGACGACGTCCGGCAAGCCAGCGCGGGCCGTCGAAGTCGTCACATTTGGCTGCCGCCTCAACGCGGTGGAATCGGAAGCCGTTCGCCGCGCCGCCGAAGAGGCGCAGCCCGGGCAAACCATCGTATTCAATACGTGCGCCGTGACTCAGGAAGCGGTGCGTCAGGCGCGCCAGGCGATCCGCCGCGCGGGGCGCGAACATCCCGAGGCTCGAATTGTCGTGACAGGATGCGCGGCGCAGATCGATCCACATTCGTTCGCCGCCATGCCGGAAGTCGCCGCTGTCATGGGCAATGCTGACAAGGCGAAGCCTGCGGCGTGGGATGTATTTGCGCGCGATGGCGCGGCCATTGTGAACGATATTTTCGCCTTGCCGGAGACGGCGCATCATTTTGTCGCCGGAGCTGTCGATTCGATTGAAGGTCACACGCGCGCATTTGTGGAAGTGCAGAACGGCTGCGATCATCGCTGCACGTTCTGCATCATCCCGTTCGGTCGCGGGCCATCGCGCTCCGCGCCTGCGGGCGACGTCGTCGCGCAAATTCGCAAGCTGGTCGCAAACGGCTATCGGGAAGCGGTGCTGACCGGCGTCGATTTGACCTCATGGGGCCACGATCTGCCGGGCCAGCCCTCGCTGGGACGTCTCGTGAAGCAGATTCTCAAACTCGTTCCAGAGCTCGAACGGCTGCGCCTGTCGTCCATTGATTGTATTGAGGCAGATGAAGCTCTCATCGAGGCCTTCTCGAACGAGCCGCGGCTGATGCCGCATCTGCATCTGTCTTTGCAATCTGGCGACGACATGATTCTCAAGCGCATGAAACGCCGTCATTCGCGAGACGAGGCCATCGCGATCTGCGCGCGGTTGCGCGCGGCCCGGCCTGATATCGTGTTCGGCGCGGATCTCATCGCCGGTTTTCCGACGGAGACCGAAGACATGTTCGCGCGCACGCTGGCGCTGGCTGATGATTGCGGGCTCACGCATCTGCATGTGTTCCCGTTCTCGCCGCGCACCGGCACGCCCGCCGCGCGCATGCCCCAGCTTGCCCGACACGTCGTGAAAGCCCGCGCTGCTGCGTTGCGTGAGAAGAGCGGGCAGCGCCTGCGCAAGCATCTGGACGCGCAGATCGGGCGCACGCTCACGCTTCTGGCCGAGCGCGGCGGCATTGGCCGCGCCGAGGATTTCACGCCCGCAAAAATCGTGGGCGCGGAGCCGGGCCGGATGATCCGCATCACCATTTGCGGCCACGACGGCGAGCGGTTGTTTTAACCAGCTAAGACTTTGGTAGCCAGCGCCGCTGCTCTGCATCGACTCCGCGCTATATTGACGACACCGGGGTAGCAGCCTCGCAGGTTGGGAGGAATTTGATGAATTTGAAAACCTTGATTGCCGGTGGCGCGCTCGCTTTGGCCGCAACAGGCGCCCTTGCGCAGGATTACCCGAATCGCGCCGTGACCGTGATTGTGCCCTTCGCCGCAGGCGGGCCGACCGACGTCGCTGCACGTATTTATGGGGAATATTTCGCGCGCACGCTTGGTCAGCAGTTCGTCGTGGAAAACGCGGCGGGCGCCGGCGGAACGACTGGCGCGTTGCGCGCTGCGCGCTCCAAGCCGGATGGCTACACAGTGTTCGTGCATAACGTCGCGCCGCATGTGTCAGGGCCGGTGCTTTATCCAAGCGCCACCTACGATCCAATCAAGAACTTCATCCCGATCGGCACGCTCGCCTATGCGGCGCATTACGTTGTCGTGCGCAAGGATTTCCCGGCGAAAGACCTGAAGTCGCTCATCGAGTACGCCAAGGCGAACCCCACAAAGATTAACTACGGCTCGGCCGGCGCGGGCTCGGCGACGCATCTGGCTTGCGTTCTCTTCGGTCAGCAAACCGGCGCGCAGATCACCCATGTGCCGTATCGCGGCACGGGCCCTGCGCTGAATGATCTTGTTGCAGGCACGCTCGACATGATGTGCGATCAGGGCCTCAACATGATGGGGCAGGCGACGGCTGGTACGGTAAATGTGCTCGCCATCGCGCAGCAATCGCGTTTTCGTGGTCTCCCGGAGGTGCCGACAACCGCAGAGGCGGGGTTGCCCGGCTTCGAGGTTCAGGCTGCAACCGCGATGTACGCGATTGCGGGGACGCCGGAGCCTATCGTCAAGAAGCTCGTCGACACGATGGCGGGCGCCTACAAGGATGAGGGCGTGCGCAAGCGCATTCAGGATCTAGCGTCCGAACTGCCGAGCAACGGACAGGACACGCCTGCCGGTCTCGCGGCGCTCACCAAATCGGAATTAGACCGCTGGGGAAGCGCCATCAAGAAGGGTAATATCAGGGTTCAGTAGCTGTTTGCGGTGCGGGCAGGTCGTCGCCTGTCCACCCGCAGGCCCTGAGCCTTTGCAGCATGTGATCGGGAGGCGGCGCGGTCACGCGGACCGGCTCCTTGTTTTTCTGGATCGGCACGATGACTTCGCGCGCATGCAATTGCAGGGCGGGTTCGACCCCCGCGCGGCCCGAGCCGTAAATCGGATCGCCGACGATGGGCCAGCCCAGGGCGGCGCTGTGGACGCGCAACTGGTGGGTGCGGCCGGTGAGAGGCGACAGGGCCAGCCAGGCGAGGGGTTTGCCGTCGATCTCTCCTCTGCCCAGCACGCGCCAGCGGGTTTGGGACGGCTGCCCGAGGGGGTCCACCTTCATCCACCAGCCGCGGGTCGAGTCGAGACGGCCGAGCGCGAGATCGATCAGGCCTTCATCGTCCGCCGGACCACCCTCAACGATGGCCCAATACGTTTTCGCCACCTTTCCCTGCTTGAAGCATTGTCCGAGGCGTTCAAGCGCTTTGCGGTGGCGGCCAAGCACGAGGCAGCCGGAGGTGTCGCGGTCCAGCCGATGCGCGAGCGCGGGATTGCGAGGCAGGCCAAAGCGCAGCGCGTCAAAATAGGCTTCGAGGTTGTCGCCGCCCTTCGGCCCCCGGTGAACCGGGATGCCCGCGGGCTTGTTAACGACGAGCATCAGCCCGTCGCGGTGGAGTAGGCTGGCAAGTAGCTCTTCCGGGGTCATGGAGAACAGGCTATCGATGCGCCCGCGCCGGGCGTCAAGCGGCGTTCGGGAAGGTGCTGGAAATCTGATGTCGGAAAACGACGGCAAAACAGGGTTTTTCGGGAGATTGTTTGGGCGTAAGGCGGAAACGCCTGCGGCGGAGCCAGCGACGCCTGAACCGCTGTCGCCTCAAACGATCCCCGCCAACGAGGCGTCTACGTTTGATGAAGCGCCGGCGGAGGCCGAACCTGTGGCTGTGGCGGAGCCTGTTCCCGAGCCTGCGCCAGAGCCGCCGAGCGCCAATGTCGAACCTGCGCTGGCGTCAGCTGCGCCTGAGCCCGCTCCCGAGCCTGCGGAAAAGACGTCCTGGTGGTCGAGGCTGAAGCAGGGCCTCTCGCGTTCGTCATCGTCCATCGGGCTTGGCATTTCGGATATTTTCACCAAGCGAAAGCTTGATGCAGGAACGCTTGAAGACCTTGAGGATGTGCTCATCCGCGCGGACCTTGGCGTCGTCACCGCATCGCGCATTGCGCAGGCGGTGGGTCATGGGCGTTACGACAAGTCGATTGATCCCACCGAGGTGCGCGCAATTCTCGCCAGCGAGGTCGAAAAAGTGCTTGCGCCGGTAGCGCGGCCGCTGACCATCGACGCCGCCAAAAAGCCCTACGTGATCCTCGTGGTCGGCGTGAACGGTTCAGGCAAGACGACGACGATAGGCAAGCTCGCGGCGAAATTCTCCGCAGAGGGCAAGAAGGTGATGCTGGCTGCGGGAGACACGTTTCGCGCAGCGGCCATCGAGCAATTGCAGATCTGGGGCGCGCGTTTTAACGCGACGGTGATTTCGCGACAGCAGGGCGCCGACGCCGCCGGATTGGCGTTCGACGCAATCAAGGAAGCGGCCACAGCAGGCGCCGATGTGCTCATCATGGATACGGCGGGCCGATTGCAAAACCGCAAGGAATTGATGGATGAGCTGGAAAAGATCATTCGCGTCATGCGCAAGATCGACCCGGACGCGCCCCACGCCAGCCTGCTCGTGCTTGACGCAACCGTCGGGCAAAACGCCCTTTCGCAAGTCGAGATCTTCGGACGCGTGGCGGGCATCACCGGCCTTGTGATGACGAAGCTCGATGGCACGGCGCGCGGCGGCATCCTTGTCGCCATAGCCGAAAAGTTCAAACTCCCCGTTCATTTCATTGGCGTGGGTGAAAGCGCAGACGACCTCGAAACATTCGAGGCGCGCGATTTCGCACGCGCCATAGCCGGCATTGAAGAATAGTCTCATCCGATGACCATACCTGATCACAAGTCTCCTTCGCCTGTCGCATCTGCTGCGCAGAACCCCACGCTCAAACTCATCCTCGAAATGGGGCCGCTGGTCGCGTTCTTCATCACGAACTGGAAGTTCGGAATTTTTCCGGCGACCGGAGTGCTGATGGCGTGCGTCGTGCTGGCGCTGGCCGTGTCGTGGGTGATGACGAAGCATCTGCCCGTCATGCCCGTGGTGACGTGCGTCGCGGTCGTCTTTTTTGGCGCGTTGACGTTCGTGTTTCAGGATGAGCTTTTTATCAAGCTGAAGCCGACCATCGTGAATTCGATCTTTGGCGCCGTGCTGCTGGGCGCGCTGGCGTTCGGCAAGCCGCTGTTGCCCATCGTGCTCGACAGCGTGATGCGGCTTACCGAAGAAGGCTGGCGCAAGCTGACGCTGCGGTGGGGCGTTTTCTTCTTTGTGCTTGCCGCGCTGAACGAAATTGTCTGGCGCACGCAGACGACAGACTTCTGGGTGAGCTTCAAGGCGTTCGGCATCATGCCGGTGACCATCGCCTTTGCGCTGGCGCAGGTGCCGCTCATCCTGAAACACGAACTGAAGGACGAGGCGGAGCAGCCCGAGCATTGGTGAGCGACGCGCCAAACGATCCTACGCTTCCGCCGAAGCGTCGCGGAAGGATCATACTTGCGCGCATGATTGTAGTATTTGGCGTCTTTGTAAGCCTCGCCACACTGCTGGGCTGGTATCTTCTCAGCGGCTTTGGATGCGAAATGAACACGTCGGGATGCCGCCGTGTGCGACTGGATATGTCGCGCGATTCGCTCTCGATCTTCCTGCCGGCTCTCGCGGTTGGCGCATTGCTTGTCGCGCTGGGCCTGCGCGGAAGCTTCAAACGCCGTTAGGGACGGGGCTTTCGCACATCGCGAATGACGCTGAAGGCGGCGCCGATTACAAACGCGAACGGCATCGCGTAAAGGCCGACAGCGGCCGCGCCCATTTCGCAGCCCCCCGAACTTCCCGCTCCGCAGCCTCCCGCCAGATGCGACAAGGCCAGCAGGCCGTAAGCAAGGGTCAGCGGAATCACGATCAGGGCGCCGAGGCCCATGCCAAACGCGCGCAGGATAATTCCGATTACCCGCCCGGCGCCTTGCGCGCTCATCGTGCGTCCTGCACGAGGTTACATTCGGCCAGGCCGCCCGGGATATGGGTGCAAATATGACGGGCAGGAGGTTGAGGCGTCATTGCGCAAGCCGCCACCAATACTGCCGCTGCGATGACAAGTCCGCACATTGTTGCACTCCCACGACCAGCCGGTTCCGCCGCTTGGCGCGCCAACTTAGACGTGTCTGTGGCTGAGGAGCAATACGGCATCGCCGCGACGCCCTGTGTTGCGCAAAACGCGCCTCACAGCTCCATGGCTTCTTGCGCGAAAATCTCTTCGAGCTTCATGAGACGCGCCGTCAGTCCTTGCTCTACCGACATCTGCGCCGCCGTCTCCAGCGTCTTGCGGTTGGCGACGACGCCGTGCTTCACCACCGGCTTGCGCAACGCCTCGCGCGCTTCCGCGGGCAGGGCGCCCGTGTCGAAATAATACTCAAGATGCTCCAGGCGCTCGGCGTCGGCAATGGCGTTGGCGCGGTCAAACGCCTTCACGAGATTGATGACGACCCACGGATCGCTTTCGACGATCTTGCGGCGGATCACCATGCCGTGGTTGATCGGGAATATCCCCGTCTTCTTAAGATAGCGGATTCCTTCCTCGCGCACGTCGGGGAAGAGCGTGCGAATGTCTGGATGGGCGAGCAGATTGACGTTCGAGCGGTTCACGATGGAGCCGTGACCGCGATAATGAATGCAGGCCTGCAATTCGCCCGACAGCATCATCGAGGCGACGCTTTTCTCCGATGGGATCTGATGCACCGTGACGCCCTCGGGCGGCTTGAATCCTGTGGCGCCGCCGTGGCTGAGTTCGGGCGTGCGCTCCATGAAAAATTCCATGTCCTGCGAGCGAACGCCCCATTCATGCTCAAGCGCGCCGCGTGTCCACAAGGCGCCGGTCTGTTGATATTCGGTAACGCCGACGCGCTTGCCCTTCAGGTCTTCGGGCTTCTCGATGCCTGAATCCTTGCGCACTAGAATATGCGCGTGGAAGAAGCGCCGCGTGGTGAAAATAGGCAGCGCAAGGAAACGGTCGTCGCCCTTCGACATGGCGATAATGAGGGACGAGAACGACATCTCCGCAACATCGAAATCCGCGTAGCGCAATTGCCGCCAGAACAGTTCCGAGGGCCCCACCACGCTGGGCGTGAGGTCCATTCCCTCGGCGCTGACGCGGCCGTCGAGCATGGGGCGTGTGCGCGGATTTTCGGCAAAGGCGATGCTCAGCGGCAGTTTCATCTCATCCTCCCAATTTCTTGCCGGCTGCGCGGCCAATGGCGCGCTTTGCCTGTTTCGATGCTGGGTATAAGGTTCGCACGAAAACTGCAAACGAAGCTACGGGGCAGAGGAAACATGAAGGTCGGTCTCTTCGATCACGTCGAGCTTTCGGACCGCGCCTACGCGACAACGCTGGATGAGAGGCTCGAATTTGCTCAAGCGGCAGACGAGGCGGGCGTGTGGTGCCTGCATGTTGCCGAACATCACGCCTCGCCGCTCAACATGGTGCCCGTGCCGGGCGTGTATCTGGGCGCGGTCGCGCGGGCGACAAAGCGGATGCGACTGGGGCCCATGGTCTATCTGCTGCCGCTTTATTCGCCGCTGCGGTTGACCGAAGAAATCTGCATGCTGGACCATCTGAGCAAGGGCAGGCTTGAAGTGGGCGTCGGGCGCGGCGTTTCGCCATTCGAACTGGGCTATCACAAGATCAAGCACGAGGACTCGCGAGACATCTTCAAGGAGGCTTACGCCTGCCTCACAGCGGCATTGACGAGCGATCCGTTCACGTTTGAAAGCGAGCTTTACCAGTTCAAGGATGTGCCGATGCCGCTGCGGCCCTTGCAGCAGCCGACGCCCGCCATGTGGTACGCCTCATCCAACGAAACGGGTTCGCAATGGGCAGGCGAGCAGGGCCTGCATTTCGTCACCAATGGCCCGATGACGCGGGCGAAGACGAATATCGACGTGTATCTGTCGGCGCTGGGCAAGCGTGGCGCGCCGGTCCATCCCAAGGCGGAGTTTGCCGGCGGCGCGGCGATTGGCGTCGGGCGTCAGATCGTTGTGGCTGACACGGATGAAGAGGCGCGGCGCATCGCAGAACCCGCCGCAGCGTATCATCACGCCAACCTCACATTCCTGCAGCGGCGCAATGCGTCGAGTGATCTGGCGAAAAGGCTCAACATCCCCGCCGCCGCGAGCTTTGATGACGCTGTGCGCGAGGGAACGATGATTTGCGGCAGCCCCAAAACGGTGCTGGCTGAAATCGAACGGCAGGTCGGCGCGCTTGGGATCAATTATCTCGTCGCGTATCTGTTTTTCGGCACGATGAGTTTGCCGGATGCACTGCGATCGCTGGACTTGTTCCGCAGTGAGATTATGCCGAAGCTGGAGACGATTTAGTGGTGCGCGGGGCAAGCCCGCGCATGACGCGTTGTGGCGGCAAAAGGGGCGCGTTAAAGCGCCCCCGCGAGCTTACTTCGTATGCTGGCCCTCTTCCTGATAGGTGAACTTGTCTTCCGTCTCATAGGCGCGCACGTCCGGCGCCTTGCCGGGAAGGCCGAGTTCATCCCAGCGCGCCGCGACCTTGTCGTAGACAGACTTGCGCAGCGTGGTGCGGGCGGAAAACACCGGCAGATAGCGGTGGTCCTTGCACGCGTTGATGAGAACCTTTGAGCCGTAGGGCCGCTTCTCGGGGGGATTCTGGCAAGGGTCGAGCGGCGTGCTCCACGTGTTGCGCAGAATGTCCATGTCGTCGATCGGATTGCAGCGGCTGCCCATCGCCCACAACACCTGGTCGATGTCGGTGGGATCGACGTCCTCGTCCACCGCGATCACGAACTTGGTGTAATAGGCGCCGCCCGGCACTTGCGCGGCGAGCGCAAGCACCTGCGCGGCATGACCAGCGTAGCGCTGCTGTAGGGAGATGATCGTCATGCCGAAACCGCCGGCGGCGGCGGGATGCGAATAAACGCCGTGAATGCCGAGGATGCCGAGCTTGTCGAGATCGTCCCAGATTTTCGCGCCGCGCAGGATGGCGAAAAAGCCGCTCTGTTCGCAGGACGGATAATCCGCCATCAGCGCGTTGGTCAGGATAGGGCTGGTGCGATAATGGATCGCGGTGATCTCGACCAGCGGGCACGCGGCTTCCGGCTTGCCGTAATAGCCGGTGAACTCGCCAAACGGACCTTCTGCGCGCAGCGCGTTGGGCCGGATGACGCCTTCCACGACGATTTCGGCATTGGCCGGAATCATCAGGCTTGTCGTCTTGCCCTTCACGACGGGGATCGGCTGTCCCTTGATGCCGCCGGCGTATTCATATTCCGAGACGGTCTTGGGGAAGCTCTGTGAGCCGACCAGCATGAACAGCGGGTCGATGCCCCATGCGGCGGCGACTTCCAGCGACTCGCCGCGATCCCACGCCTTCTGGATGTGCAGACGCGCGTCCTTGCCGGGCGAGAGATAAAGGCCCGTATGGTTCTTGTCCTGCTGCATCATGCGGTACGTGCCGACGTTGAAGTAACCCGTCTCGGGGTCCTTCGTGATCACCGCGTCAGCCGTGCCCGCATAGCGGCCGCCGTCGCGCGGCCAGTGCTTGGGGATCGGCAATAAATCAAGATCGATGTCGTCGCCGTAGAGAGAGTTTTCGTAAATGGGCGCTTCTGCTGCTGAGACTTCGCGCGGTGGGGTGCGCTGTTTCAGCTTGTCCTTGGTGCGGCGGATGAGTTCAACCGTTGGCGTGTCGGGATGCTCTTCCAGCGAGATGGCGATGCGCCGGATGCTGGGCCCAAATGGCGACCAGAGATGACGCGCGCCAATCTTGTTGTTCTCGAACCCGGCAGTCTTGTTGAACAGGACGGCTGGCGAGGATTTTTGCTTGGCGAGAAGATAGGAAATGGCGCTCATTTCCTCGTCGCGTTCGACGGGTTTGTCGATGCGCAGAAGTTCGCCGATCTCCTCGACCCGTGCGAGCCATTCGCGAAGATCCTGAACCGGCTTCTTCACGGTATTCGGGCCCCTGTCGTCCATGTCGTGCTCCGCGAACTGGTTTTGCACGGGCGCGCTGCCCGCTCCTGAGGCTCTATGCCACGGGGCGCGCGTGGGCGCAAAAGGGCCAGCGCGGCAAGTTTCCGCCGGCCCCTTATCCCCATGTCGCGTCAGTTGAAATACTTACGCGCGCGTTCCTTCAGGTGGTCGGGCGTCGCGAACAGGTCGTCGATCACCTTCTTCAGCTCCTGGTGCGAAATCGGCTGAAGCTCGATCCGCAACGACGTCGCGTCCTTGATGAACTCCGGGTCCTTCAGCATGTCGGTGAAGGCCGTGCGCAGCGCGGCGACGCGCTCGGCTGGCACGCCAGGCGCCACGGTGAAGGGCCGGCCGAGGCTGCCGCCCGACGTCACGACGCGCGCGACGGCGCGATCCTCCGGATTCTCGATCAATTCCAGAAAGTGCGGCACGCCCGGCAAATCGTCCTGCTTGGGTCCGGAATAGACGAGCACATGGATCAGCTTGTCCGCGATCCAGTTCGGCTTCGTGGACTTGATGCTGGTCCACGAATTGTTGCGCCCGTCGACCTCGCCGCGCTCCATCGCCAGATTAAGCTGGCCGGAGCCCGGATAGCCGGTGACCATCTTGAACTTGGTGCCGAGCATGTCGTTCATCATCAATGGATACATGTAGGTAATGCCCGACGCGCCATTGGAGCCTGCGATCACGTCGCGCTTCTTCGCGTCTTCCACCGTGCGGATTTTGCTTGCTTCCGTCGTGATCATCGTCTCGACGGTGGGAGCAAGGGAGCCGATCCACTGAAATTCGCGCGCGTCAAACTGCACGCCTTCACGACCGACCGCCTGAAAGGTGGGAAGGCCGTTCTGAATGAGCGCGACAACGGAACCGTCGCGGGGGGCGACGCGATACATGTAATTGGTCATCACAAGGCCGGTCGCGCCGGTCATGTTTTGCGGCACGGCAGTCGGGCGCCCGGGAATGTGCTTCGTGATGTGTCGCGCGACGAGGCGCAGATCGGTATCGTACCCGCCGCCCTGGCTGACGCCAACGAGGAAGCTGATGTTGCGCCCTTTGTAGAAATTCTCCACGTCATTTGCGAAAGCGGGCGCCGACACTATGATAGCGATTGAAGCAAGTACGGCGCGCAAGCGTCTTTGCATTGTTCCCTCCGGTTGTTTCTTAACTGGAAAGCATTGTGGCGCGCCGAGGGGGCGTAGGCAAGCGCCGGGCGAGTTGGCCAAATGACTCGTTGCATGCGAGATGACTCATGCAAGCGCAGAGGAGAATGTCTGTGACGGATGGTGAAGAGCCGAGCATTCTCAGCCTCGCGGATTCGTCACGGGAAATAGAGGTCAAGCTCGAAGCAAAGCCATCGGTTTTGCGGGGCGCGTCAGAGCTTCCGCTTTTTGCAGGCGTTGCGTTTTCGCGCAGCCGTACGTTTCGCACGACATATTTTGACACGGCGGACAACGCGCTCTCGCATGCGGGCATGTCGCTGCGCGTTCGCAGCATCGGGCGCCGCCGGATGCTGACTTTCAAGTGGCCGCCAAAGGGGGCGGAAGGCATTTTTGCGCGCGGCGAAGTTGAGGTGGCCATTCAAGGCGACGCGCCGCACCCAGAGATGCTTGGGCCGGAAGCTGACGCGCTCATTGCGCAGACGACCGCAGGCATGGCGCTGGAACCCCGATCACAAACGACGTTTGGCCGCCGCGTAGCGCTCATCGAACATAAAGGCGCATCGATTGAAGCTGCGCTGGACGTCGGGCGTATCCAGGCGGGCGGGCGAAAAGCTGTGATCTCGGAACTTGAACTTGAGCTAAAGCAAGGCGATCCCGCAGCGTTGTATGATTTTGCGCGGCGTTTCATGGATTACGAGTTTCGCGTCACAGCGGCCCCAAAAGGGCTTCGTGGTCATTGGCTCGCCACCGGCGTCTCGCCAGCAGAAGTGCGGGCCCGAAAACCTGTGCTTTTGAGTAAGGCGTCAATTGACGACGCAATCGCCGCCATTCTTGACGCCAATCTCAAGCAGTTTGTCGCGAACTGGCCGGCTTTCTCTCCTCACTGTCCGGAGGCGGTGCACCAGATGCGCGTTGCGCTGCGGCGTCTTCGTTCAGCGCTTGGAATTTTTTCCAAGATTTTCCCGTATGAGAGTTTCTTGCGCTTTCGCATGAGGGCGAAAGAGATCGCCAGCGCAATGGGCGAGGCGCGTGAGCAGGACGTGCTGCGGGAATTGGTGGACAGCGGTCCTGCGCGCGCACTTGAGGGGCTCATTGATTTCAAGCCGCTTGTAAAAGCGTCAGACAAGAAACGCGCCGCTGCATATGCGCATGTGCGCGCTCTGCTGGATGCGCCCGATACGTCGCGCTTTGTGCTTGAGCTGCAAGAGATGATTTCGCGGCGCGAATGGCGGGCAGGCGAAGACAACGATCTGGCGATGAGCGCGGTCGACTTCGCCAAACAAGCGCTCAATCGTCTCGACAAGCGCGCGCACAAGCGGGGCAAGAATCTTGTGGAGCTGCCGCCCGAAGCGCGACACGAGACGCGTATCGCCCTTAAAAATCTCAGATACGCCTCAGACTTTTTCTTGAGTCTGTTTGGCAAGAGTCGCAGGTCGAAAAAATTTCAGCGCGCCATTGGCGATCTGCAGGAGGCTCTGGGCGCCTACAACGATTCAGTCGTGGCGCGCGCCACCGTGGCGGAAATTCAAAGGGTCGCTGGCGCAGCTGGCGTGCGGGCGGCGGGCGTGGTCGACGGCTGGACGGCGCGGGGCGCTGCGGACGCAGACGCCCATCTTGGCGTGGCCTGGAAGGCTTTCCGCAAGGCGCCGCGCTTCTGGCGCTGACAGTACTGGAGAAAGCGGAGCTTTGACGCGCGCGCGCGGGTGCGTTAGGCGCTGGCGTGGAGGAAATCATGACGCGTTCCATCGAAACCGATGTGCTGATTGTTGGCGCGGGCCCGTGCGGGCTCATGCTCGCCAATGAATTGGGGCCACGGGGCGTGCGCACGCTCGTCATCGATGCGAAGGGCGGAACTGCCTACAATCCGCAGGCGAACGCGACACAGGCGCGCACGATGGAGCATTACCGCCGCCTCGGTTTTGCGGACGAAATTCGCGCGCTGGGCCTGCCTGCCGATTATCCCACCGACATTGCTTACTTCACGCGCTTTGCGACGCATGAGCTTGCTCGCTTTAGCCTGCCTGCGTCAAAGGACGCGCGGCAGATTATTCGCGGTCTGTCTGGATCGTGGAGCGCGGCGGAACTACCGCATCGCGTGTCGCAGAAATATGTCGAGCCGGTGCTGCTGAAACACGCGACGAAATGGGCGACGAATGACATTCGTTTTCGCACGCGGCTGATTGAGTTTGAAGATCACGGAACGCATGTGGAGGCGCAGGCGGAGGATGAGGCTGGCGTGTTCTCGATCCGCGCGCGCTATCTCGTGGGCGCCGATGGGGCGCGCTCGCAGGTGCGCCGCAAGCTAGGATTTGGCTGGGTGGGCGACGCCGCCATTCAGCGCGATTTTATGGGCGGCCGCATGTTCGCAATCTACATGCGCGCGCCGGACTTCTACAAAGTGTCGCCGCACGGCGCGGCATGGATGTATGTCGCGTTTAACCCTGAGCGACGGGCCTATATGGCTGCAGTCGACGGGCGTGGAGAGTTTGCGTTTCATACGCAATTGCGTGCGGACGAGAGCGAGGAGCGCATCACGAAGGCGCAGGCCGCAGATATTTTTCGCACGGCGACAGGGCGCGCAGTGGAAGGCGAAGTGCTGGAGATGAATGGGTGGACAGCGGGCCACGCGCTCGTCGCCGACCGTGTACAGCAGGGCAACGTCTTTCTGGGCGGCGACGCTGCGCATCTGTTCACGCCCGCTGGCGGCATGGGTTACAACACGGCCATCGAGGACGCGGTCAATCTGGGCTGGAAGCTCGCAATGGCCGTGCGGGGCCGTGCAGGGCCGCATCTTCTTGAAAGCTATCATCACGAGCGTTGGGCCGTTGCGCGGCGCAACACAGGCTACGCGCGGGCGTTGGCGGATTCTCTCGGCAATTTCCGCCCGCTTACGCATATCGAGGACGATACGCCGGAGGGCGTGGCTGCGCGCGCGCAGGCGGGCGATCACTACAACGCGCATGCGCGGGCTGAATTCAACATCCCCGGTTTCACGCTCGGCGCACGCTACGATGGATCGCCGGTGATCGTGGCCGATGGCTCGGCGCCGCCGCCCGATGGGCCCAACATTTATCATCCCAGCGCCTGTCCCGGCGGGCGCGCCCCCCATGTGTGGCTTGGCGATGGGGCTTCGCTCTATGACGGGTTCAACTTTGAATGGACGCTGTTGCGACTGGGTTCGCGTACGCCGGACGCGTCGGCCTTTGCGAAAGCCGCAGCGGCGCGGGGCATTGATCTCAAGGTCGTGGACGTCGCGGGAGACGAGGCGCGCGAGCTCTACGAAGCCGACCTCGCGCTTATTCGCCCCGACCAGATCGTCGCCTGGCGCGGCGGAGCAGGGGCGGACGCTGACGCCGTGCTGGCGCAGGCGGCAGGGTTTTCCTGAAGGATGAAGCGAAAGGGCAATGGCCCGTTATGGCTTCTTGTCGAGCCGTGCGTCCAGCACGGTTTGCAGCTCGTCATAAACCGGCTCGTCGAGCAAATAGATGTCCGGGTGGCGATAGCCTTGAAGTTGCGTGATGATGGCCGATCCAGAGCCTGACTTTGGGAAGTCGGACAGGGCGCAAGGCTGGGTTAGAAGCACGACGTCCCGGAGGGTTATGGTCAAGCTGCCGGAAGAGGCCTCGACGTTCTGAGCGCGCCCGAAGGCCACGATCCCGACTTCATCGGTGCAAATCCAGATTTCGTCGCCCTCCTGAACCGGCGTGCGCACACGGGCGCTGCGGGCGATCTTGCGGGGGAGCGCCTTGCCGGAAATCGTCAACGAGCCGCCATTCCAGTCTGCAGCTGATTTTGGGCGAGCGATGGCGCGGGGGCAGTTTTCTGCATTGACCATAGCCATGTATCGAGACATGCGGACGTCCAGGTTGTTTGATTGCTGTTAAAGACGCCGCTTAGATAGCACAGGTTGGCGGATTACCCGGCTTTCGTTGACTTTGCGGGCCTTCCCTCGTAAGAAACCGCTCGAAACTCTCGTCAGAGACGTTCTTCTATCAAGCCCACCGGTCCTTTGAGACTGGAGGTCAACGCCCGGCAGCGCGATGCGCCCCCGGGCGCTTTCGTGCTTTGCACGTTTGGTCTGAGGCGTTTCCGGCGGGCCCGCAACCAAGGATGGACGCATGTTCGAGGGCCTTTCCGAAAAGCTCTCCGGCATATTCGACAAGCTGACGCGGCGCGGCGCCCTCTCCGAGGAGGACGTCAACGCGGCCATGCGCGAAGTGCGCCGGGCGCTGCTGGAGGCCGATGTCGCGCTGGATGTGGTGCGTTCGTTCACGGACAAGGTGCGCGCCAAGGCTGTCGGCGCCAATGTCGTAAAGTCTGTCACGCCCGGCCAAATGGTCGTGAAGATCGTCAACGACGTGCTGGTGGAGACGCTGGGCTCGAGCGTTGATCCGATTAATCTCGAAGCCGCCGCGCCTGTCGCCATCATGATGGTGGGTCTGCAGGGCGCGGGCAAGACGACAACCACCGCCAAGATCGCCAAGCGCCTCACCGACCGGATGAAGCGCAAGGTGCTGATGGCCTCGCTCGACGTGAAGCGTCCTGCCGCCCAGGAGCAGCTTGCGATTCTCGGTCGGCAGATCGGCATCGACACGCTGCCCATCATCGCGGGCCAGAGCCCGGTGCAGATCGCCCAGCGCGCCGAACAGGCCGCGCGTCTGCAGGGCTATGACGTCGTCCTGCTCGACACGGCGGGCCGCACGCATATCGATGAGCCGCTGATGGCGGAGATGGCGGAGATCAAGGCCGTCGCGCGCCCGCATGAAATCCTGCTTGTGGCCGACAGCCTTACCGGTCAGGACGCGGTCAATCTCGCCAAGAATTTTGATGAGCGCGTCGGCATCACCGGCATCGTGCTCACCCGCACGGATGGCGACGGCCGCGGCGGCGCCGCGCTCTCCATGCGCGCGGTCACCGGCAAGCCGATCAAGCTCATCGGCACGGGCGAGAAGGTTGACGATCTCGACGATTTCCATCCCGAGCGCGTGGCCAACCGCATTCTGGGCATGGGCGACATCGTCGCGCTCGTTGAAAGGGCCGCGCAGAGCATCGATGCCGAAAAGGCGCAGGCGATCGCCGAGCGCATGCGCAAGGGCAAGTTCGATCTCGACGATCTTTCCGAACAGCTCGCGCAGGTGGAAAAGATTGGCGGCATGGGCGGCGTGCTCGGCATGTTGCCGGGCATGGGCAAGATGAAGGATCAGATCGCCAAGGCGGGCGTCGATGACAAGATGATCAAGCGCCAGCGCGCGATGATCATGTCCATGACGCCTCTGGAGCGGCGCAACCCGGATATCCTCAAGGCCTCGCGCAAGAAGCGCATTGCGGCGGGCTCGGGCATGAGGGTCGAAGACCTCAACCGGCTGCTCAAGCAGCATCGCCAGATGGCCGACATGATGAAGTCTATGGGCGGCGCCAACAAGCGCGGGCCGTTGGGACGTATGGCGCAGGCGTTTGGACTTGGCGGCGGTGGCGGCATGCCGTCGCCGGAGCAGATGGCGGAAATGCAGAAGCAGATGGAAGGCGGGGCAGGCGGCGCAATGCCGAAGCTGCCGTCGTCTCCGCCACCCGGTCTTACGGGCGGAAATCCTTTCGGCGGCGGGGGCCTTCCGGGGCTTGGGCCGAAGGGCGGAGGCCTGCCGGGCCTTGGCGGCTTCAACCCGTTCGGAAAGAAGAAGTGAACCACTGAACAGCGCGCGCAGATGCGTCAGCGCCCATGAAACTTTGAAAAACCTGAAGTCTTTGAAAACTCTGGAAACTCCTGAAAGGAAGCAAGCATGTCCCTCAAGATTCGTCTCTCCCGTGGCGGCGCCAAGAAGCGCCCTTTTTATCGCATCGTTGTCGCTGACGCGCGCATGCCGCGCGATGGCCGCTTCATCGAGCGTCTTGGCACGTTCGATCCGCTGCGCCCGAAGGATGACGCCACGCGCCTCGTGCTCGACGCTGAAAAGGCCACAGCATGGCTCGCCAAGGGCGCTCAGCCGACTGATCGCGTCGCGCGCCTGCTTGATGGCGTGGGTGTGATGAAGCGCGAACCGCGCAACAACCCCGAGAAGTCGCAGCCCAAGAAGAAGGCGCAAGAGCGCGCCGCCACAGCAGCCGCGGCTGCTGCAGCCGCTCAGGCCGCCGCCGCCGCTCCGGCTTCGGAATAAGCAGCGTCCATGCAGGACTCAGCGTCGCGCATTCTCGTGGGTCGCTTCGGCGCGGCCCATGGCGTGCGCGGCGAAATCCGCATCAAATCCTATACGGCGGATCCGATGGCGCTCGCAGGTTATGCGGGCCTTTCGGATCAGACCGGCGCGCGCAGCTTTCACATCGAAAGCGCGCGGCCGGTGAAGGACGACATCATTGTCGCGCGCCTCAAGGGCGTCGGCGACCGCAGCGCTGCAGAGGCGCTCACCAATCTCGAAATTTACATCGCTCGCGATGCGCTGCCGCCGCCGGACGAGGAAGAATTCTATATTGCCGATCTGATCGGTATGCGCGCGCAGCGTGAAGACGGGACGCCGTTTGGCGTCATCACCAACGTGCTCAATTTCGGCGCCGGCGACATTCTCGACATCGCGCTTGAAGGCGGGGGGGCAAAGCTTGTTCCCTTCACCCGCGCGTGCGCGCCGCATGTCGATGTAAAAAACGGGCGCGTCATCGTCGATCCGCCTGACGAAGTGGACGGCGAGGAAGCCCCGCAAGGCTCGCCCGCCGCATGAACCCGCCCGAGCGTCGGCTCCCTGGAACCTTCAGGGGTTGATGAGCGGCGCGAAGGCTTCCACCACCTTCTCGTAGATCGGGCGCTTGAACGGGATCACGATGTCGGGCAAGCGCTCGATGCGCTCCCACTTCCACAGGATGAACTCGGGCTTGTGTTTGCCGCCGTCGGGCTTCAGCACGTCGATCTCGTTGTCGTCCCCCTCAAAGCGCAGCGCGAACCATTTTTGTGTCTGGCCGCGATAGCGCCCCTTCCACGCCTTCGACGCGAAATCGGTTGGGAGGTCATAGGACAGCCACTCGGGCAGTTCGGCAATGAGCGAAACGCTGGAGACGTTCGTCTCCTCACGCAACTCACGCAGCGCTGCGGCATAGACATCTTCGTTCTTGTCGACGCCGCCTTGCGGCATTTGCCATTCGTACTCAACCGAATCGTGTTCGACCCTATCGCCGGGGTGACGCTTGCCGACGAAAACGAGCCCCGCGCGATTGACCAGCATGACGCCAACGCAGGGCCGATACGGCTTGTCTTTCATGACTTTCTCCACGGTCAGCGATCGCTGCGGGCGCTGGCCTGATCGGGCGTGCGCGCCAGCGCGCTGACGGGCGTGAGCATGAATCCGCGCGCTTCAAGCCGCCGGGCGAACCGGCCCGCCTTGTCAATAACGAGCGGCAGGCCCGCGCCAAATCCAACAGCAAAACCACGCTCGCGCGCAAGCTTTTCAAGCTGCGCAAGAGCGGCGTCGATGGCGGCTGGATTTGCGTCAATCGTGACATCCGCGCGCACCAGCGGAGCGCCGCTGGCGGCGGCGAGCGAAGCCGCGAGGCTGCGCGGTGAACTCGCATCGTCAAAATAGAACAGCCCGCGCTTGGAGATGTCGCGCATCACGGGGCCGAAGGCGTCGGCGTCCGCGGTGAAACGGGCGCCCAGGTATCCAGCGACGCCCACATAACCGGGAAAGCGGCTCATGTGCCAATGCAGCCGATTGAGCGTCTCGCCCGCGCCCGCGCCTGTGCGCAGTACATGGGGACCCGGTTCCTCGGCGACGCCGCCAAAACCTTCCATCGGCGTCTGAATGATCGTTTCGTGGCCCTTCTCCCGGGCCTTTGCGGCAAGTTCCGCAAGGTTTCGACCGTAGGGCGCGAAGGCCAGCGTAATGGCCGGCGGGAGGCTGGCGATGGCCGAATCTGTGACCGGAGCGTTCAGGCCCATGCCGCCGATGACAATAGCGATGCGGGGCGCGCCGGGCGGCAGCTTGGGTGATTCCACGATGGGGCGCGCGTACACCGTCATGGGCTTTGAGCCATCCGCGGCAATTTTTGGCAACGGGCCTGAGCGACCGTCCTCGACAAGGCGCCGGTCCGGCGCCGGCGTCAGTCCGATGTTCGCCTGCGGCACCGTGATGATCAATGCGCCGGGCACGCCGCCGCCGCCCTGACGCACGACGCGCACGCCGCTCGATTGCTCCACCTCGCCCGCGCTGGATCTGGGCTTTTGCGCAATGCTGGCTGTTTCATCGTCAAGGGAAATGCCGGCGCCCTGCTGTGAGGGGACGGCGGGATTTGTCGGGGCGATAGCAGCTACGTTTGCAAAGGAATCGGCCTGGGGAGGATTAGTCAGCTGCGCAAAGGCGAAGACGCTGACGCCAAGAAGGCCAAGCCCAGCGAAAGCCAGTCCCTTCCAGGGAATTTCTCGTCGGGGCGCTTGCGGGCCCACGTCAAGGCCCAATGGCTTGTTCAGCTCGTCGGGATGCATGAGGGGTCCGCCGCGAATCAGATTGCAGAGCTGCGATTCTCTGCTCGTGGCGCGAATCCGTCGAGCCTTAATATTTTGGGGGACAAACGACAAAGGCCGGGCGCTGGGCCCGGCCTTGTTACATTTGTCGTGAAGCGATCAGTTGGCGGTCGTTTTCTCAGGCTCCGACGCGGGCGCCTTGTTGCTCTCGATGAGCTGGGCAGCAGTTGTTTTGCCGCGCAGCAGTTCCGCCGCAGCGATGAGCTGCTTGTCCTTCGTCACATCCGGCGGGACGTAAGCCTGCGATCCGCCGCGCTCATCTTCACCGTTCTTGAGGTGACCGCGAAGCGCCGCCTCGCCCTTGGTGCTGTCGCGCCCCTTCAACTCGTCCGGCACGTCCTGCAGGATCTGGATGTCGGGGTCGATGCCCTTGGCCTGGATCGAGCGGCCTGACGGCGTGTAGTAACGCGCGGTGGTCAGCCGCAACGCGCCATTCTGCTGGCCGAGCGGGATGATCGTCTGAACCGAGCCCTTGCCGAATGAACGCGTGCCGATGATCGTCGCGCGCTTATGATCCTGCAACGCGCCCGCGACGATTTCCGAAGCCGAGGCCGAGCCGCCGTTGATGAGCACGACGATAGGCTTGCCCTTCGAAAGGTCGCCGGGACGGGCGTTGTAACGCTGGGTCTCGTCGGCGTTGCGCCCGCGGGTCGAAACGATCTCGCCGCGATCAAGGAACGCATTCGACACCGCGATGGACTGGTCGAGCAGACCGCCCGGATTATTGCGCATGTCGACGATGTAGCCGCGGAACTTGTCAGCAGGGATGTCGGCCTGGAATTTGGCGATTGCCGTTTTCACGCCTTCAAACGTCTGCTCGTTGAATTGCGTAATACGGATGTAGCCGATGTCGTCGCCTTCCGGCCGGCTGCGGACTGCACGAATCTGAATGCGGTCGCGCGTAATCGAGAACTCGCGCGGCTCCTTGTTGGGCCCGCGCTGTACGCTGAGCTTCACCGCCGTGCCAATGGCGCCACGCATCTTGTCCACTGCCTGGCTGAGCGTCAGGCCCTGGGTGCTTTCGTTATCGATCGCGGAGATCACGTCGCCAGCGAGAATACCCGCGCGGGACGCTGGCGTTTCGTCGATGGGCGTGACGACTTTCACGATGCCGTCTTCCTGCGTGACCTCGATGCCCAGACCGCCGAACTCGCCGCGCGTCTGCACCTGCATGTCGCGGAAGCTCTTGGGGTCCATGTAGCTCGAGTGCGGGTCGAGGCTCGAGAGCATCCCGTTGATGGCCGATTCAACCAACTTCTGCTCAGTCGGCTTCTCGACGTAGTCGGAGCGAACCTTCTCGAAAACGTCACCGAAAAGATTGAGGCTCCGATAGGTGTCCGCGGCCGCCGCCCATGCGGGCGACCCCGAACCGATGCGTCCGCTGGTGGCGAGCGTTGCTGCCGCCGCGCCCATGGCCACTCCGGCCATTAACAGTGAAACCTTGCGCATTATCCGACAACCTTTTCAACTGCCGCTCTTGTTCAACTGCCGCTTTTGGACCACCAGGGTCCGGGATCAATGGCCACCCCATCCTTCCGAAACTCAACATAGAGAATGGGCTGTTTTGCGCCAATAGCGATTGCCGCTGCCGTGCTTCCTGTCGCGTCGCCCATAGAACCAACTGGTTCTCCTGCGAGCACGAACTGTCCGACCTCAATCCCGATCCGCGCCATACCGGCCATAACTATATAGTAACCTTCGCCCGCGTTCAGGATCAAGAGTTGACCATATGTACGGTAAGGGCCCGAAAAGGCCACCCAACCGTCCGTTGGGGAGGCCACAACGGCGTTCGCGCGGGTGGCCAGAGAGATGCCGCGTTCGTTGCCGCCGAAACCGTCCGCCGCCCCAAACGCCTTGCGTATTTCACCTGTCACCGGAAGTGGTAAAAGCCCTCTGGCGCTAGCAAAAGAGATCGCTGGGGCCAGTCGCGCAGCGTTGGCGAATGGCGTTGCGGAACCAGGCTTTCCAGCGCTCTGGCGACGCTCCTCGTCGGCCTTGCGGGCGGCCTCTGCGGCGCGCCGCGCGCTCGCCACCTCGTTTTCCATGCGCGCGATCAAATCCTTGAGATCGAGCGCCTGTTTGCCAAGCGCGACCGTTCGCGTGCGCTCGGAAACCAGCGCTTTCTCGGCTTCGCCGATCGCAGAGCGCCTCGCTTCGACCAGCGCTATGAGCCTGCCGCGCTCTTCGGCCAGTTGCGAAACTTCAACGTGCAGCCTGTCGCGTTCGGCGGCCACCGATTTGCGAAGGTTCATAAGTTCTGCAAGGTCCGCGGCGAGAATTTCCGTCTCCGACCGCAATTCCGGCACGATGCTGCCCAGCATGATGGCCGTGCGGATGGCCTTCAAAATATCATCGGGAGAAATCAGCAGGGCTGGCGGCGGGCGCCGACCCATCCGCTGCAAACCGGCGAGAATTTCTGCGATCACATTGCGGCGGCTTTCCAGCGACCGACGGATGGCCATTTCTCCCGCGAGCGACGCCTCAAGCTTGCGCTCGGTTTCAGCGGCCCGGCTCTCTCCTGCCTGCACGCGTGCGGTCGTCTCCAGCATGGCGGAGGTGAGGCGCACCCGATCCGTGCGGATTATTTCCAGTTCCGACTCGATCTTCGCCCGCTGCGCTTCCGAAAGGCGAATGCCTTCCTCAAGCGACCGCAATTCGACTTGCCGGCGATCAATGATCTCGTTGCGTGGATCGACCACGATGTCTTGCGCCCGAGCAGGCGTCGGGGCTGTGGCCCAGCCGATCGCAACCGCCAGCGCGCCGCAAAGGGCGGCGATGCTCGCTGGTTTTCGCTCTTGTCTATCCTGAAGCTGCATTGCTGGCCGACGTTCGATTCGCAGCGAGCATAAGCCCGCAAATCGCGGCTGCAATCAGGCGCGATGGTAGGGGTGGCCCGAGAGAATGGTGATCGCTCGATATATTTGTTCCGCCACCATGACGCGCACAAGCTGGTGCGGCCATGTCATGGCGCCGAACGCGATGGTCAATTGCGCGCGCCGGCGCATGTCTTCGTCAAGGCCATCCGGCCCGCCAATCAGGAGCGCAAGCGCAGGCGCGCCCTCGTCGCGGGCCTTCGCCACTGTCCCGGCAAACTTTTCGCTCGATATGGACGCGCCGCGTTCGTCCAGCGCCACAATAAAGGCGCCGGGCGGGATGATGGCGATGAGGGATTTGGCTTCGTCGATCTTGCGATCTTCAGGGCGCCGCGCCCGGCTTTCCTCAAGCTCCCGCACGTCAGGGCCCGATAGCCCCAGCGGACGCGCGGCTACGCGCGCCCGTTCGAGATAGCGCGCCGCGAGGTCACGCTCTGGGCCAGCCTTCAAACGTCCTATGGCGCCAAGTATGAGCTTCAAACTATCAGCTTCACAACGCTGGCGCCTTATTCGTCAGTAGGCGGTGCGGTCGCTGGCGGCCGCTTCTGTAGGCCGGTCGCCGCCCCACATTTTTTCGAGATTGTAGAACGCGCGCACGTCCGGGCGGAAAACGTGAATGATCACGTCACCCGCGTCCACGAGCACCCAATCGCAATTGGGCAGGCCTTCAATGCGCGGCGCAACAACGCCGGCCGCCTTACAGGCCTTCAGCACGCGATCTGCGATGGCTCCGACGTGCGTATTGGACCGCCCCGTGGCAATCATCATCGCATCTGCAATGGTGGTTTTGCCCGCCAGTTCGATGGAGACGACGTTTTCCGCCTTGGCGTCGTCGAGGGCCGTCAACACAGTGCGCACGAGGTTATCGGCGAATGTCCCGGGCAGGGAGCCCGCCGTGTGAAGCGGCGCTGTGGCCGCTTCTGATAAAACCGTCGTTGTCAGTGTTCCCTACTCCAAAAATCCCGATCGTTCGAGGACGATCACGGATTATCCAACATGGCCACGATTTGTGCCGTTTTCAATGCGGAAAAGCAAGGAACTTCCGTGGAATGGGCAGAGGCGTTGCCTGAAGCGCTCCTTGAGGCGCTCCTTGAGGCGGCAAAAGCCGGGTGAGCGGGCGGCTTGACGGCGACGGGCCGCCCTTCCACAGATGGGAGAAGACGCAGATTGCAGGGAAACGCCATGGAAACGGGCCAGCTAAGTCTTGCTGACATCGACGCGCTCATCGACGACAGGCCGCAGGATGGCGCCTTTCGCGTCAGTCGCGCCGCCGTGCGAGAGGAGGCGATCTTCGACCTTGAGATGCGCCACATCTTTGAAAACTCCTGGGTGTTTCTCGGACTGTCCTGCCAGATTCCCAAACCACACGACTTTTTCACCACGCGCATCGGGCGCCAGCCGGTGATCGTCAGTCGCGACGGGGCGGGGCGCATTCGCTGCTTCATCAATTCCTGCCGGCATCGCGGCGCGATGGTGTGTCATCGCGCCGCGGGCAGCGCGAAGCGGCACACCTGCCAGTATCACGGCTGGGTTTATGACTCGTCTGGCGCGTGCGTCGATGTGAAGGACGAAAAGCAGGGCGCGTACACGCAGGCTTTCCTCGATGAAGACCATGGACTCGCGCAGGTCCGACTGGGCGATTATCGCGGCTTTTTGTTTGGCAAACTCAACCACGATGCGCGCCCACACGATGCGCCAGCGATTGAAGATCATCTGGGCGACGTGCGCATGATGCTTGATCTTATCGTTGATCAATCGCCTGAGGGCCTTGAAGTCGTGCCCGGCGTGGTGCGCTACACCTATGACGGCAATTGGAAGCTGCAACTGGAAAACGGCACAGACCCCTATCACTTCACGTCGACGCATCCCTCCTACATTCAAATTCTCGGCGAACGGGGGAAGCAGGCGGCGTCGAGCGGGCACACGTCGATCTACCAAAACTTCAACCAGAAAAGCATCTCGCGCGGCGCGTTCTGCTTTCCGAACGGACACGCGGCGATCTGGGGCGAAACACCGTCGAGCGATGCACGGCCGATTTTTCGCAGGCTTGCGGAAATCACGCAGCGGCTGGGCGAAGCGCGCGCCAAGTGGATGCTTTACACGCGCAACCTGAGCATCTTTCCCAATGTTCAATTCGCGGAAAACGCTGCGTTGCAAATGCGTATCTGGCGCCCGCTTAGCGCAAACAAGACGGAGATGACGACGTATTGTCTCGCGCCCAAAGGCGAAGACCGCGCTGCGCGCGCGGTGCGCATCCGCCAATACGAGGAGTTTTTCAATCCAAGCGGGTTGGCGACGCCTGATGACGCCAACGCATACGAGGATTGTCAGGCGGGCAACGTGACTGACGCCATCGGCTTCCATCAAGGCTATGCGCGTGGCATGGCCGCAGTGCGACGCGGCGGCGACGAACACGCCGCTGAACTCGGCATGAATCCATCCACGTCTATCGTAGGCGCATTCGAAATGGGCGACGAGACTGTGTTCCACGAGACTTATCGCACGTGGCGCAATCTCCTTCGTCAGGGACTTGAGCGCGATCTTGCCCATGGAGAGCGCACGTGAGCGGCGCCGACATCACGGCCGTAGCTGCGCGCATTCTCTTTGAGGAAGCGCGCACGCTAGACGAGCAGCGTTTCGACGATTGGCTGGCCATGTATGCGCATGACGCCATCTTCTGGGTTCCCGCATGGACCGACGACGGGCTTTTGACAAGCGATCCTGAAACGCAGTTATCGCTTATTCACTGCACCCGCGCGCAGCTTGCCGAGCGGGTGGGGCGTGTGGAAGGCGGGCGCTCGCAAGCGTCCTCACCGCTGCCGCGCACGGCGCACATCCTGTCGAACGTAATCGCGGCTGAGATCGCGCCCGGCGTCTTGCGCGTTTCGTCAGTCGCAACGACCCATGCGTTCAACATCAAGCGGCGCGCGACCACTACGACGTTCGCGCTTGTCGAGCATGATCTTGCGCGCGTCGATGAGCGGTGGCTCATCGCGCGCAAGACCTTCAGGCTGCAGAATGACTACATCGCGACGATGATGGATTTTTACACCATCTAGCTTATACGTCGCCGGGGCGCGGCAGAAGAATGGGCTGGCCGCGGCCCATTTTCTTGCACTCTTCATAGACCCAGTGCGCGATCGCAAGATCGGCCGCCGCCGTGCCGTTATTGTTAGCGTGATAGGTGATCTGCTCATCGCTGGTGCGACCGGGATGCGCGCCAGCCGCAACGTCGCCCAGTTCGACTATTTTGTCCCAACCTATAATTCCTTGCTGGATCGGGTCCCACACGCCTGCCTGTTTTTCAGACTCGATGGATTCCTTCCAGTTGGTCACGATGAAGTCGGCGCGGCGGACAGTTTCGTCGTCGTTCTCGCGGCGTCCGCTTTGCAGCCAGCCGCCTTTTACGAGCGCGCTGTTGGAGCCGACGACAGTCACCACATGCTGGCCAGGCTCCAGCCAGGCGCCGTCGAACACCGGCACGTTTGAACTTGTTGCGCAGATCACGACGTCCGATCCGCGAATGACCTGCTCAGTTTCGCTCATCGGCACAAACTCGGCGTCAACAAGTTCGCGCATGCGCTTGCAGAAGGCTTCGCGGTTCTCGGCGCTGCGGCTGTAGATCTTGTACGTCTCGATCTTGCGCTCGTTCTGCAGCGCCAAAATCTTGTGCAGCGCTTGTCCGCTGGAGCCGAACACGCCGCAGATTTTCGAGTCCCTGCGCGCCAGATGGCGGAAGCCGACGCCGCTTGTCGCAGCTGTTCGCAACGCCATCAGCGAGGAAAAGCCGATGCGCTTTTCCGTGATCTCGCCGATCATGATGCTCTTGAGTTCCGCGGTGGTCGCGTCCCACATCAGATAGACCGGGTGCTCGCGATACGGGTACTCCTGATCGTTGGCTGAATGATCGTGAACGACGCGCTCGCCGCGGCTCATCGAGCCGATGACGCCGAGTCCGTCAATACCGCCCGGGAAGTTGGAAATACGCACGTTTGCGCGCGAATGAACGCGGCGGCGCGGCGCATTGATGATCGGGAATTGCGACGCCTCCGCATAGCCCTGCTCGACGAGATCAATCGCCGTATCCATGCCGATTACGTCGCGGATTTCCTGCGGTTTGAGCAGCAGAATACTGTAGTTCGAGCCCGTCATGCCGTTTTCCTCCCGGTTTGTTTGCACGCACATTGCCCCACCAGGGGGCGCTGCGCAAAGCGATTCCTTGGCCGTGGTTGCGAGTGGCCGCCGCTTGCTTCATTCTGTACGAATAAGAAGCAGGAGGAGACATCTATGGACCGGCTCGAGCGCGCCAAGCGCGACGTAGTCATCGCCAATCGGATTTTGGCCGCGAACCGGGTGCTTGACGCCTACGGGCATGTCAGCATGCGGCACCCCGACGATCCGAACAAATATCTACTCGCGCGCTCACTGAGCCCCGGCATCGTCGATATCGACGACATCGTGGAGTTCGACCTCGAGGGGAATCCTCCCGCCTCCGAGAAGCGCCCGCTTTATCTCGAACGGTTCATCCACGGCGCCGTTTACGAGAAGCGACCTGATGTGAAGGCCGTTCTTCATTCTCATGCGGACGATCTGCTGCCGTTCTCGATTTCGAAGACGACGCGCTTGCGCCCTGTCATCCATGCTTGCGGTGACATGGGGCAGGATATTCCGGTGTGGGATATTTCGAAGAAGTTTGGCGACGCAACGAGTCTGCTCGTGCTGAACATGGATCACGGTCGCGATCTTGCCGAGGCGTTGAGCGCAAATCGCATGGCGC
The DNA here is from genome assembly GCA_030684835.1 of Beijerinckiaceae bacterium. GTDB lineage: Bacteria > Pseudomonadota > Alphaproteobacteria > Rhizobiales > Beijerinckiaceae > Terripilifer. The sequence continues at coordinate 35,109 of JAUXWZ010000132.1, read as the reverse complement.
TTATGGCGGCGCATGGTTTCGTCAGCACGGGCCGCTCGATCTATGATCTCGTGCGGCTCGCCGTTTACATTCCGCGTAACGCCCGCGTGCAATTGCAGGCGATGCAGATGGGCGATTATCGGGTTATCTCGCCGGGCGAAACCCAGGCCCGCATGGATCTCGACCCTGACTCTCCGGCCCTCAAGCGCGGATGGGAATTCTGGGCGCGTGAATCGGGGTGCGGGCACCTTCTGGAAGATGGAAACTGAAACTAAAAAAAGAGGAGGGGAATATGAGAAAACTTGCAATCGTCGGCGCGACCCTTGCGTTAGCTGGGTTAAGCACGCCTCACGCCACCGCAGAAACGGCGGGAGAATTCTACAAGGGCAAAACTGTCACCATTCTCATCGGCTTTCCGCCTGGCGGCGGCTATGACGCCAACGCGCGCATGCTCGCGCGCTACATTGGCAAATTCATTCCGGGCAATCCAAATGTCGTCGCCTCAAACATGCCAGGCGCCGGATCGCTCACCGCAGCCAACCACACTTTCAATCAGGCGGCGCAGGACGGATCGACCTTCACGATTTTCGCCTCGTCCGCGGCGCTTGATCCGTTGCTCGGCAACAAGGCGGCGCGTTTCGACGCCTCGAAGTTTGGCTGGATCGGCTCCATGGCGCAGGAAGTTGCCTATTGCGGCATCTGGCAAGGGGCGGGCGCCGCCTCATCGTGGAAAGAGGTGATGGAGAAGGAAACCATCTTCGGCGGCGGCGCCGCAGCGGCGATCACTTTCCAGCATCCGATGATTTTGAAGAACGTGCTGGGCGCCGACAAGATGAAGGTCGTCTCAGGATACCCCGGCACGCGCGATGTTAATCTCGCGATGAACCGTGGTGAGGTGAACGGCTCCTGCGGGCTGTTTGGCTCGTCGATCATGACGCAATGGCGCAAGGAGGTTGAGAGCGGACAGATCAAGCTCGTCATCCAGATGGGCGCGCAGAAAAGCAAGCAGTTCGGCGACATCCCAAGCGTGTTCGATTTCGTCAAGACTGATGAAGAGCGGCAGATTTTGGAAATTCATTTCCATCAGCAATTGCTGTCGCGACCCTTCGCCTTTCCCCCGAACGTGCCGGCCGAACGCCTGAAAGCGATGCGTGAAGCCTTCATGACGACGATGAAAGACAAGGAGTTTTTGACGGAGTCAGCAAAGATTGGCCTCGACATCGATCCCGTCACTGGGGACGAAATTGAAGCGGCGCTCAAGCGGTTCGCCGCCTTTCCGCCACAGGTTCTCACCAAGGCCGCGCAGGCTATGGGTCGCTGACGCCTTCTACGACGCGCCGTCTCAGAACGGCGCGTCGCCGCACACTGCCGTACGCTCCATGCGACGGCGCTCGGGGTAATAATCGTTTGCGGCGTAATGCTGTGTCGACTGGTTGTCCCAGAAGACGATAGCCCCGGGCGACCACTGAAATCGAAACTGATATTCGGGCACGTGCACCTGCGCGTAGAGGACGTCGAGAATCGACTTGCTCTCGTCTTCATTTAGATCATCGATGTGCAGCGTGAATTGCGGATTCACATAGATGCATTTGCGCGCAGTTACGGGATGCGTGCGCACAACCGGGTGAAGCGGGTTGGGGTAGAGTTCCTCCATGCGCTGCAGCTTCTTCTGATCGGCCTCCGACCGCGTGAAGAGGGTGCGGAAATTCTTGAAGTCGTGACGCGCGTGCAGGGCGTCGATCATCGTGCGAAACTTTTCGCTGAGGCCGTTGTAGGCGGCCTCCATGTCGCACCACAATGTATCGCCGCCCAGCGGCGGCATGATCTGGCCACGCAGGATCGTGTATTTCGTCGGCTTGACGCGGAACGTCGTGTCGGAATGCCACACATCGGTCGACAACACAGGGTTATCCTTGTGATTGTCGAGCACCATGATCTCGGGAAACTCGCCCTCGGGACGGAAAGGATGCACTTCCAGTTCGCCGAACCAGCGGCTGATCTCGACATGCTGCGCCGTCGTGAGGTTCTGATCGCGCAGGAAGATGACCTTGTGCTCGATAAGCGCTGCTTCCAGCGCGCGGAAGCTATTCTGGTCGAGGCCCTTCTTCAAATCGAGGCCGGTTATCTGCGCGCCCATGAAACGCCCGATGCGCTTGACCTCGAAGGGAGCATCGGCAAGAGCGGCCTTTGTCCAGTCAGCAGTAGCGACGTTGACGTTCATGGTTTCCTCCCGGCGCAGTTATCGCGCGCTTGATCGACAAGTATGCGTCAGACAGCTCCGCTCGCCAAGGCCTCTGCAGCGCGCTTATTACGCCCAGACGGCGAAGCCCATGCCGCAGCCAGTCCCTGCCGCGGAGCGATAGCAGGGCACGTATTCCTGCCATTTCGTGTCCAGATGTTCGCAGGCGCCTGCAACCGTAATCCAGTTGCGGACCTCCGATGTGCCCGAATTCAGCCTCTCCGGCGAAAGCGAGCGCAGGGCGTTAGCGTCTTTCGCGCGGAATGCATCGAGCAGATAGCGGTCGAGTTCCTCATCCACGGTGAAATGGCTCAAGCCGCCTGACCCTAGAATCCCGACACGTCCAGCGCCGTCATAAGCGCGGACTACCTCTGCGATTGCTCGGCCAAGATCATAGCAGCGTTTGGGGCGAGGCTGGTTTGGCGCGAAATAGGTGTTAAGCGCGATCGGCACAATCGGGACGATCGTATCGTCCCGCATGAGACGCTGGTGCACAAAGCCGAAGGCGTGTCCCTCGCCATGCGCCTTTGAGAGCTTTTTCGAATAGCTGATGTCGAAGTCGTTCTCCATCAAGCCTTCGACGATACGGCGCGCGAGATCCGCCGCGACCGGATATTCGCGCGGCGCATCGCTGACGTGGTATTGCGAGCGCGCGCGGCGCCACCATTGCGGAGCTTCATCCGGCATGCTGAGCGGATTGTTGGTGATCGTTTCGCCCGCATAGACCAATATCGCAGGCATGTTGTCATCGAAAAACTGCTCGTACTGATCATCGCCGATGATGATAAGAGCATCGAGCTTCGCAGCTGCTATCTCTGACTCAAGCCGCGCAATATTGGCTGTGCAGCGCGCCGCGCGCTCCTCCAGAACCTGCGGTCGGATCTGATCCTTGATTGACGGGTCCGCGAGTTCAAGCAATTCGCCGTATGTGCGCGCCTTGCCAGTCTTGTCGATGAGCTTGCGGCCGCTGGCGTCAATCTCAGCGTGTTTGGGATAATCCTCAGCTGGACTATTGAGCAACGGCGAGTGAGAACTTCCGATGCCAAGTACGAGTTCCGCCATGATGCCCTCCGTTTGGACGCGAACATAACGGGGGAAAATGGGAGCGCAAGTTGCGTCAGCGCAAACTTGCGTCTTTTACGCGGCTAGAAGGTCGTCTATGTCGCGGACAATCTGCTCCGGCATGTAAGGCTTCGAGATGAAGTGGCCATTGTCCGGCATTTGCGGCGCTCGCGGTTCTTTGCGACCGGATGCGATTATGATGTGGATGAAGGGCCAACGGTGGGCCGCGATGCGCGCCAGATCCAGGCCGTCCAATTGTCCGGGCATGTCGATGTCGGTGAAAAGCACGGCGACAGAACCGTGCGTCTCCAGAAGCGTAAGGGCGTCGTCGGCGTTTGCAGCTTCAAGAACCTCAAAGCCGGCATCCTCAAGCGTCTCCGCTCCCGACCAGCGGATGAGCGGATCGTCTTCGACGATCAAGATCAAGGGGCGCGTAGCATGAGCGATTTGCATACTTGTTAACTCTCAGATCGCCTTGCCGTTTCTTTGGTTTGTCAATGAACCTCTGATTTGGATAAAGAATCATGAAAATTTGATCTATCGCAATTAATGTATCGACTTTACGCTGATGTTGCGGGTCGTGTTACGAGGCTCAGCGCCCGAGGGGCGTCATTTGTTGACGCTGATTTAGCTGCTCGGCCCTTTATCGTCTGGAGATGTCGGCGCTGCCAGGCGCTTCTCCTTCAGCCTCAACTTGTCCGCGCTGCTGAAGCCAATACATGATCGACCAACAGAAGATCGCCCAACCTGCGCCGCCAGCCCAGCCCGCGATCACGTCTGTGGGCCAGTGCACGCCAAGGTAAACGCGGCTTGCGCCCACAAGTATTGCCAGAATAGCCGCGATGGCGATGACAAAAACTTTGACGCGCGTTTTCTTTTGAGTCCGGGCGAGAAGCGCGGCCAGCGTGAGGTACACGGCCGTCGACATCATAGCGTGGCCTGACGGAAAGCTGAGCGTATAAATACGCGCGCCATGGGGAACGAGGTCGGGACGTGGCCTGCTGAATCCGAACTTCATCGCATGACTCAAGAGAAATGCGCCCACAACTGATGCGGCAAGCACGAAGGCGGAATGGGTTTTTCCCGTCATCAAAAGGTAGCCAAAAGTCGCCAGGGACCCGAGGACAAGCACGGCCGTGCCGCCTAGCGCCGTCAGATCCCGCATGGCTTCTTCGACCCAACCGGGACCGATGGGGTCAGAAAGATCGTTCGGATTGCGCAGTGCTGTAATGATGTGGACGTCAAAATCGCCGGGCGTCTCGCCCGCGACGAGGGCGGCGACGCGGATGAAAGCCAAGGCGCACAGCGCGGCGAGCGCCAGTGAAAAGATAGCTTGCCGCTCTCCCGGGGCGATAAAGGTCAAAAATCTGGGCATGTGGCTATGCGGTCCGCTTGGCGTGAATGTTCAGGCAAGAAATAGCAGACGGAACTGAACCTTCACCCCCCGGACCGTGGCCTTAATGCGCCCTTTGTGGCTCCATATGAGCCATCCACGCCCGGATCAGGAATTGCGCGTTCCGTCGTTACACGCGGGCCGTGAGACACGCGCACGCCCGTCTGCCAGTGCGAAAGGGCCGAAAACAGGACAAGCGTAAGCAGAGTCACCGCCCCAATTGCGGTCACGGCTGCGAGCGCCCATCGCGCGCTCAGCGCCCGCCGTGCTGGCGACTCACGCCTGACTTGATTCGAATCTTTTGCCGTCGATATTTGCCAAAGATGCGTCATCTCGCCCTTGCTCCGCATCCCATCAAAACCGTGCGGTCCAATCCGTTCCCGCAGGACCCCGGGGAGAACTTCGATAAACCAAGCTTAACAACGCCCAAATTTACTGTTCGTTAACCATGCGCAGTCACATGTTTCATAACGAAACATCGAGTTTCAGCCATGTCTGTGCGGCCTACCCAAGCCATTCGTTTTAAAGGGCGATCCTACTTTTCGCTGACGCTTGCGCCAGAGCTTCCGCTGGCCGAGTGGCAGAACAGGCTCGACGCCTGGCTTGAGAGATCCCCGGGGTTTTTCAGCCGCAATTCCGTTATCCTCGACGTGCGTGATCTGGCGCTGGACAAGGATGGTTTCCTGACGTTGCTGGAGGGGCTTCGCGAGCGGGCAGTTCGGGTGCTTGGCGTTGAGGGCGGCAACGCTGATTGGGCCGGTCCGGATCTTCCCCCGTTCATGCCGTCGGGCAAGGACGTACGCACGCCCGATAGTGAAACAGAAACACCAGTTGAAGCCTGCGTGGGCGCAAACCGTGATGAGGCGCAGGCGCCGACGCTTGCCACGACTGGCAACGCGATTCGCCATGCGTCCCCGTTGTTCATCGATTCGCCGGTTCGCTCGGGGCAGAGCGTCTTAAATCCGGATGGCGACGTCATCATCACGGGCGCGGTCGCGTCTGGCGCCGAAGTGGTCGCTGCTGGATCAATCCATGTTTATGGCGCGCTGCGTGGCCGGGCGATGGCGGGCGCATACGGCGATGAAACCGCACGCATCTTTTGTCGCAGTCTGGAAGCCGAATTGATTGCTGTGAACGGCCTCTATCAAACCTCTGACGAGATAGACCCTGCGCTCCGCAAGAAGCCTGCGCAGGCGAGACTGAAGCACGGAATGATTCTGGTTACGAAATTCGATTAGGAGAGCGGGAAGCCAATGGGCAAAGTACTCGTGGTCACGTCCGGAAAGGGCGGGGTAGGAAAGACAACATCGACTGCGGCTATAGGCGCCGCGCTCGCGCAAACCGGCCAGAAGGTCGCGGTTGTCGACTTCGATGTCGGTCTGCGAAATCTTGATCTCATCATGGGCGCCGAGCGGCGCGTCGTGTTTGACTTCATCAACGTCGCGCAAGGCGATGCGAACCTCAGCCAGGCGCTGATTCGCGACAAGCGCGTCGACACGCTGTATCTGCTCGCCGCCTCTCAGACGCGCGACAAGGACGCGCTGACGGAAGAGGGCGTCAAGCGCGTCATCGACGAGCTGCGCGACCGGTTCGACTGGGTGATCTGCGATAGCCCGGCGGGCATCGAGCGCGGCGCAACACTCGCAATGCGCTACGCCGACAGTGCAATCGTCATCGCCAACCCCGAAGTATCTTCGGTTCGCGATTCAGATCGCATCATTGGATTGCTTGATTCCAAAACGCTGAAAGCCGAGAGCGGCGAAGGCATCGAGAAGCACTTGCTTCTCACGCGGTATGATCCTGCACGCGCAGCGCGAGGTGAGATGCTCAGCGTCGAAGACGTTCTTGATATTCTGTCGATCCCGCTTCTGGGCATCATCCCTGAAAGTCAGGATGTGCTGAAGGCTTCTAACGTTGGCGCGCCGGTGTCGATCAATTCGACCACGAGCGCCGCGGCGGCAGCCTACATCGATGCGGCGCGTCGGTTGTGCGGTGTGCCCGTACCCATGACGCGCCCCACCGAGAAGGTCAGCATGTTCGGGAGGTTCTTTGGCCGGAGGGCGGCATGAGCATCTTCAATCTTTTTCGCCGCGCCAATTCTGGAAATGTCGCGCGCGAGCGACTGCAAATTTTGCTGACGCACGAGCGGCGGTCGGGAGGCTCGCACGAACTTGTGGCCCTCATTCACCGCGAAGTCATTGCTGCGATCGCAAAGCACGTCAATATCGATCCAGACAAGGTTGAGGTTGAGATCCAGTATCGCGATAAAGTTTCATTCCTCGAAATAAATCTCGAGATACCGGCAGGCGAGCGCGCACGCGCCGCTTGATGCTCATGAAACACCTGCGCCGCAGCGTCTTCTGCTGCGGCGCTTCACATTTATCCGCAGCGTTTGACAGGCCGCACGCACCGCTCGTCTGAGCGGTTACGGCGACGCTGCCTGATTGTCGCCGCCTTCCATGGGCTATTGCGCGCCGCAACAGCTTTTTCCCAACGAGCAGCCGTTGCGAACGCGCGAGAAGATCGGAGCATATATTGCACGCAGCACTAGCGATCGCCGGCAGAAGCTTCCTGTTTTGTTCAGTCCTCATCGGCGGCGCTGTCATAACGCTCCCAAGTTCGAAGGTTTCTTTCGCCGCTGTGCCGTCGTCATCGGTTTCGCTCAAGATGGAGCGCCAGCAGATCAGTCAGCCGTATCTGGTGGGATTGCGTCAGTTCGCTCCTGAATCGACCCCTGCTTCAAAAGTCATTACGCCCCGCACCTATTTTGGATCTTTGAATTCTCAATCGTTTGAGACGGAGCCGCATTCGGGAACGCTGACTTATGGTTCCGAATCGATCACGCTGCCGTTCGACGAGACGACCGACACCTATGCGTTCGGTCCGATGCGCCTCAAGCACCCGCTGGTGAAGACCATCGTCCACGCGTCGTATCTGGCCGGGGTTGATCCTCGATTGCTGATGGCGATTGCCGACAAGGAGTCGAGCTTCATTGTGAGCGCGCGGGCGTCGACGTCATCGGCGACCGGTCTATTTCAATTTATCGAATCCACCTGGTTGCGCGCGATACGCGATTTTGGTCCACGCTTCGGTCTTGAGCGCGAGGCCGCTCTCCTGCGAGGGTTGGAGAGTTCAGTGGCCGCCGTGGACGCGGAAGATCGCGCGCGTATTCTCGAATTGCGCAACGATCCCTTTTTATCGACGCTCATGGCCGCTGCAATGCTGCGAGCGGAACAGGAGAAACTCGCGGGACGCCTGGGGCGGCCGATCTCGGGCGCCGAGGTTTATCTCGTCCACTTCCTCGGCCCCGCTGGCGCTGAAAAGTTCCTGGCCGTTCTGGCTGACAAGCCGAAGTCGTCTGCCGCGAATCTGCTGCCGAAGGCCGCGAAGGCGAACCGGCCCATTTTCTTCGCGACGCGCAAGCGCAAGCCCCAATCACTTTCTGTGGCGCAGGTTCACGAGAAGATTGAGTCTTCACTGGAGCGCCGTCTCTCGCGTTATCGTCAACTCGACTTTGGGGCGGTGACGGCTTACGCGCCACAAGAGGCCAGTCCGGAGTTGCCGGGCGCTCCGTTCGCGCGCTGGCGTCTTTGAGCCTCCATATCCGTATAGATACGGTAATTTTTTTAGGTACGATTCCGAAGCGCGGGGGATAATGTATAGTTTTCCGCCCGTATTTTCGCTATGACTATTCCCGCAAGCGTGCGGCAGTGCTATCTGGATTTTCGCCAGCCCGGGCCCCTCTGGCGACCTCTCGAGGTCGCGATGTCGGACTGGGGCGGTCGGTGCGGATCCCTTTTCCTCCCTGGCAGCCCAACTCAAGTTGTTCAGCACGAACGTCCCTGATCGGGGCGACGCGCGGCGCAGCTAGCGGTCACGTGCGCATTGCGTGCTTTGATACGGGGAAAGCCAATCAATGTTCGATTTTATAACACCTGAAGTGCTTACCGCTTTGGCGCAGGTCATCATGATTGACCTTGTGCTTGCGGGCGACAATGCGATCGTCATCGGACTCGCGGCAGCTGGGTTGCCGAAGGATCAACGTAACAAGGCGATCCTGATCGGGATCATTGCGGCGACTGTTCTCCGCATCATCTTCGCGGGCATCACCACCCAGTTGCTGGCGATTGTGGGTCTGTTGCTCGCTGGCGGCCTCCTGCTTCTGTGGGTCTGCTGGAAGATGTGGCGAGAGCTTCGCGATAGCGATGGTCACGATGTGGAAGAGATTATCGCAAATGCAGATCTCAACCAGGACGGCGAGATCGCAAAAACGGCTCCCCGCAAGTCCTTCGCTCAGGCTGCCTGGCAGATCCTCGTCGCTGACGTCACGATGTCACTCGACAACGTGCTTGCTGTGGCGGGCGCAGCTCGCGAGCATCCCTGGGTGCTCGTATTCGGCCTAGCACTTTCCATCGCGCTGATGGGTCTTGCCGCAACGTTTATTGCGCGGCTGCTGCAGAAGCATCGCTGGATCGCCTATGTCGGTCTCGCAGTCATTCTCTATGTCGCGCTTGAAATGGTTTATCGCGGCGGCATGGAAGTGTTTCCCTACCTTATGAAGGGCTGACAAAGCCGCCTCTCTTAAATAACGAGCCCGCCGCTTCAGTTGAAGCGGCGGGCTTTTTCGTCACCGGCTTTTCGCATGATTATGTTCCGTGCTTCGATAAGACCTTGACGGTTTGAGCTTTCCATCCTGCCCGGGGAACCTTCCCGTCGAGGCGCCGTTGGCAAAGCTCAAGGAGTGCACCGATGGAACACAATCTCAACGCATCACAACGCGCGCTTTATATGATGGCAGGCCTTGGGCTGGCAGCCGCAAGCGTGAAGCCCCGGCCTAATCCCCTGCTGAACATATTTGCCCTCGCGTCGGGCGCCTATCTGGCATGGCGCGGCTATGAGGGATCGTGCCCTATCAAAGCGGCGATTTTCGATGGTGATCACGACCAAGAGTATTTCCCAGCCGAATAGCCCTTTACGGAAGCGGCAACGGTCGATCGAGCCGCGCCGCCGCTTCCGCACGCTTCTCAGTGACTTCTGGCGGCGCATGCGCTTCAGTGAGCACAACCTCCAGCGCTTCACGTACAGTCGTAACGTAATGATCGGCCCCGACATGAGCGCGCAGCGCATCGTCCGATTGTATTGGATCGCCCGACGGCCATAAGCCGGCAACGACGGTGACCGGCGGCAACGCATTTCGCAAACGCCGCAGCAAATAACGCAGATGCGCAGGCGCGCCCTCCAATTCGAGATGTGTCACGCATGCAAGTTTTGCGTGCGAGGCGTCTATCGTTCCTGCACGTCCCCGGGTCACTGAGGCGTAGGGTACGAGGAGAGCCCCGAAGCCATGCTTGCGCAACACGTCGACGAGGAGGGTGGAGGCCGCCTCGTCGAGGGGGCCGCGCCCCGCCACGCAGAGCACCGCGCCTTCAGTCCGCCAAACTTCGTCCAGCGCTGCGGCGTCAGTCTCCGCCGTGTTAGCGGCCGGATCTTCATCGGCCTGAGGGGGGGCCAGGTCGGGCGTTCCGGAGAGGTCAGTGGCGAGCGCATGCACGCTCCGCCGGATCGAGTCCAGATTTTCGCTCTTCAGGACGCCGCGGCCTGCGTCTCTCGCCGCTAGGATTAGCCCGGGCAGCGCGACGTCGTCGTAATAATGGATGAGAGAGCGCTCCTTCAGGTAAATTTCGGCCTGTTCAAGCGCCTCATCGGGATCCTCAGCAAGCATGCGCTGGTAGAAATTCTGCGATGGCTCCAGCGGCGGCGAGTCGCCCAGTATCACATCCAGAAATTGAAACGACTCGACATGTCGACCCAGCACGACGAGGCACAGTGTCAGCGGCATGGCGAGAATCAAACCAACCGGTCCCCAGAGCCAACTCCAGAAGATCGTCGACAAGATCACTGCGAACGGAGAGAGACCCGTGCTCTGTCCGTAAACAAGCGGCTCGACGACGTAGCCCATCGAGGACTCACCAATCGTGAAGAACGCGATTGTCAGCAGCAGCGTCGTCCAGCCAGGATCAACAGCCATCGCCAGCGCCATGGGAAAGACGGCGGCGATGATGGAGCCGACGTACGGCACGAACCGCATAGCAGCCGCCAGAACACCGCAAAGAATGGGGCTAGGGACCCCGATAATCCATAAGAAGAATGAAGCCAGGACGCCGTACATTGCGCTAAGCGCAACCTGCATCAGAAAATAGCGGCTGAGTCGAATGGCTGCGTCATCCATCGCAATGGTTGTGCGATGCAGATCGCGTGATCCAAAAAGCCGGATGACGCGATCGCGCAAATCCTCGCGCTGCAGCATGATGAAGATGAGCACGACGAACGTGATAGCGAACGTCGCAAGGGGATGCAGTGCGGGCAGGATAAAGCGTTGCGCCAGTTGGAGAGGCGTAAGATCGGGCATGTGCAATTCGACAGGCATGGGCCGCGCTTGCTCGGCGCGCGCAGTCTCCGACGGCGAAGTCTCGGTCTCCGCTGTGCGCTCGAAACGCCGGCCAAGATTGTCCGCCATGTTGGAAATGCGACCAATCACTCCCTCCTGAATGCCTGACACCTTCTGCTGGATGGTCGCCTCATATCGGGGAAGATCCGCTGCGAGTTGGCCCACCTGCGAGGTGATGAGAAAGCCGAGCGTCGTCAGCATGGCCAGCGCGAAGGCTACCGAAAGGATGACTGCCGGCGCGCGCGGGATGCGTAACCTGCGCAGAAAGTTGACGATGGGAGTGAGGACAAACGCCAGAATAACCGCGAGAACAACGGGCAGAATGATGTCGCGTCCAACGTAAAGCGCCGTGACCACTACGACGCCGACCGCGAGCATGGTCAGCATATCGCGCTGTGGAGTCTGGGCGGCTACGACAGCCGGGCTCGTTTGGGATTTTTGCGATTGAGCGGCAGGGGGCGGAGCTGGCGTGAGTGGAGCGGTCATCAGTGTACTCGAGGCGGAGGCATGGCCTTTCGAGAACGCCCGGACGCGGCTTTCGATCCTTGCGGACGTCCGAGTTGCGTTACGATGCAAACAGCTCGGGACGCCTGCCGCGTAAGAACAACAGGAGCGTCAAAGTTTTTAAATCGTCGAGCTCGCCAGATTCCAGCATGGCCCAAGCTGCACTGGCATTGAGTTCCACAGTCGTGATGTTCTCGTTCTCATTGGCGACGCCGCCACCGGGGCCTTCGCGCCCATCGGCTGTGTAAGGGGCGAGGAACAGATCGAGCTTCTCTGTCGATAAACCAGGCGAGGTCCAGGCGGCGCCGACGCGCTCAAGCCGTCCAATCCGGAAGCCGGTTTCCTCAAGGATCTCCCGTCGCGCAGCGTCTTCCGCATCTTCCTCCTCGATCATCCCGGCGGGCGCCTCCAGCACGTCCGCAACGTTTTCGGCGAAGAGCGCGGGTGCGCGCAGGAGGCGAACGAGAAGGATTGTTCGCCGCTTTTCGTCATAGGGGAGGACTGCGACAGCGCGGCCGTGATCTTCGATTTCACGCACGGCAATCTTGCCGTCGGGCAAACGAATGCGGGCCGACAGGAGCCGGGTCCAACCGCTGAAAAGCGTCCTCGTTTCGATGATCTCAGGCTTCATCTTGTGAACAGAGCCAGAGAGGCGTGGCGTTTTTGAGACGTTTCAGACTCGGAAAATCGTGCTCAATTGCTGCCGCCAAGTCTGATTGCGGAGAGGATGTTATTGAAGTCGTCGGTCCACGCGCGTCCGCGCATTGGCGCTCGCAACGGTTCTGACTCTTCCTCAAGCTTTGGGTTTTGGAACCACGACGGGTCTGTCGCCATGAGCACCCAGTCGGAATCCATCAAGGGTGAATCATCGTCCTCTGATCCCTCGGGGGAATCGATGACCATGCGCGCGTGCAGGTTTTCTTCAAGTGCGAGGCGCGCCAGCGGGGGTTGCAAGTCGACGAAGCGATTACTGATATGGAACAGAAGCGCTCCACCCGGGCGCAGATGCTTTCGATAGATCGCGACGGCTTCGCGCGTTAGCAGATGCAACGGTATGGCGTCGCCCGAGAACGCGTCCACAACAATGAGGTCAAAGGCTTGTGGCTTTTCGGCCTCGAGCACGAGCCGCGCATCTCCCAGGGCCAGCGAGATATTGGCCTTGCTGTCGGAGAGATACGTGAACTCCCGTTTTGCGAGGTCGATCACTTGCGGGTTGATTTCGTAAAAGCGGAATGTGTCTCCACTTTCGCCGTAGGCTGCGAGCGCCCCGGCGCCAAGACCGATGAAACCCGCCGCTAGAGGTTTGCCGGCGGCAAGTTCACGTTGGCGCGCAATGGCTAAGGCAACGCCCGAAGAAGGGCTGTAATAGGCGAGTGCTTCACCGCGCCGCGCGGGATCGAGAAATTGCGAGCCATGGTTGACGCCGGCGTGCTCCATCGTGCGGCGCCGCTCTGCGCCTTCGCCGGTGTCCAATATGCGCAGCGCCGAATAGAAATTGCGCACAAGAACGCGGGCGGTGGCGTATTGATCGGCGATCTGCCAAATCGCAACGCCAGCCACAATCACGGCGGCCAGAGCCACGCCGGTGCGATATACGGCCGTCGTTTCGCGCGCGCGCCAGGCAATCAGCGCGGCCACGAGCGCCAGCGTGATCGGCATTTCGAAGTCGCCACTGAGAACAAATGGGGCCAGCATGCTGCCCGCCAGAGAGCCAAGCGCACCGCCCAGCGAAACCAGAATGTAGAACTCTGTGAGCCGCGACGGATGCGGTTTCGTCGCCGCAAGCTGAGCGTGGCAAAACAGGCATATGAAGAACAGCCCGGCCATGAAGATGGGCAGGGAGAACTGAAACTCCTGGATGAAGTCAATGGACTGGTAAGACGCGACCATGGCGAGGCTCAGGCCGAGCGCCGGAAGAAGCGTCCCCCATCCACTGTAATCGCGTCCGCTAAAAGCCAGAATGAAGGTTATCAGGTAGATCGCAAGCGGGGCGACCCAGATCAGCGGCATCGACGCGATGTTCTGCGCGATGAACGCGGTGATGGAAATGAGCGCGAGCGAGCCCAGCGCGGAAAGCGTAATCCACAGCAGGCGCAGCCGCGCACTGGGCGCTTCGCCCAGCGGCATATGACGCCCGCTTGCGCGATCACCCGTGGCTCCGCGCGCCGCCAGCGCGCTGATGACGGCCACATAAGCGCAAGCGCAAGCGAAGATGAGGAAGCCGGCAGACCAAAGCCAGGCCTGCTGCGCGATGTTCAGAACGGGTTCGATGAGGAACGGATAGGCGAGAAGGCCGCCCAGCGAAGCCGCGTTGGAAATGGCGAACAGCTTGTAGGGAGCGGCCATCGTGCGCGCGTACCACGCCTGCAGGAGCGGGCTCGTGGACGAGAGGAGCAAATAGGGAAGGCCAACTGTCGTGGCCAGCATCATCAAGATGCGCACTGCCGGGTCGACGTCGCTGCTCTTCCAGTATCCGGATGCGATTACGGGTAGGCTCAAAAGGCAAAGCGCAAGCATGCCAATGTGGATATAGGCCTGCGTTCTGGGCGCAGCAAAGCGCACCAGCCCATGGGCGTAGAGGTAACCGAGCAGGAGCAACAACTGGAAGAAGAAGACGCATGTGTTCCAGACGCTCGCGGACCCGCCAAACCAGGGCAGGATCTGCTTGGCCATGATCGGCTGAAGGAGGAAAAGGAGAAAGGCGGACAGAACGATCGGAATTTGAAAATAAACAGCTTTGACTGACATTCGCGAGGCCCTGATCCCAACGCCGGGACTATAGCGCGGCGCGAAAGGTTGTCGATTGCATGTCTCTGGTTTCACTCCATCCATTGCATTGCGTTAGGTGATCAGCCACGATTTTGCGCTATCCAGAAGGCGCGACATTGATTTCCGACGTTCCGAGGCGAGACATGATCCGTACCGTTGCCACCAAGCCATTTACAGACCAGCGTCCCGGCACCTCCGGTCTTCGCAAGAAGGTGCCCGTTTTTCAGCAGCCGCATTATCTGGCGAATTTCGTTCAGTCTGTGTTCGATTGCGTCGAGGGGCGTGAGGGCGCAACGCTGGTGGTGGGCGGGGACGGACGATACTTCAATCGCGAGGCGATCCAGATCTCGCTTAAAATCGCTGCGGCCAATGGCTTTGCGCGCATCATCGTCGGGCAAAGCGGGTTTCTTTCAACGCCGGCGGCCAGCAACGTGATCCGCCAACGCAAGGCGATCGGCGGGCTTGTCCTCTCGGCCAGCCACAATCCGGGCGGGCCCGATGGGGACTTCGGCGTCAAGTTCAACATCGCAAACGGCGGGCCGGCGCCCGAGGGGTTTACCGAAGCGGCCTACGCGCGCAGCAAAGCGATCCACGAGTATCGCATCGTGGAGGCGCCCGATGTCGATATTGATCGCTTGGGCGAAACGCGCCTGCAGAATTCGATCGTCGAGGTCATCGACCCGGTCGCCGACTATCAGGCGTTGATGGAAAACCTGTTCGACTTCGACCGTATTCGCGATCTTTTCCGCGGCGGATTCCGGTTCAGCTTTGACGCCATGGGCGCGATCACCGGGCCGTACGGCGTCGCCATTTTCGAGAAGGCTTTGGGCGCGCCCGCTGGCTGCGTTCTGAACGCCGTGCCGCTTCCTGATTTTGGCGGGCATCACCCTGACCCCAATCTTGTTCACGCGGCTCACCTTTACGACGCCGCGATGCGCGCTGATGGGCCTGATCTGAGCGCAGCGTCTGATGGCGACGGCGACCGAAATCTGATCATCGGCAAGTCGTGCTTCGTCAGCCCGTCGGACAGTCTCGCCATTATCGCCGCCAATGCGCACCTCGCGCCCGGCTACGCGGGCGGCATCGCAGGGGTTGCGCGCTCAATGCCAACGAGCGGCGCAGCGGACCGCGTGGCGCGCAAGTTGGGCGTCAACATGTGCGAGACGCCAACGGGGTGGAAGTTCTTCGGCAATCTGCTCGACGCCGGCATGGTCACGATTTGCGGCGAAGAAAGCGCGGGCACCGGATCCAGCCATGTGCGCGAGAAAGATGGCGTGTGGGCTATTCTGATGTGGCTCAACATCCTCGCCGTCCGGCGTATGAGCGTGCTCGATCTCATGCGCGCGCACTGGGCCGAGTATGGCCGCAATTTTTATGTCCGACACGATTACGAAGAGATCGACGCAGATCGTGCTGCTGATCTCATGGCGTCATTGCGTGCGCGGCTTCCTGCCCTGGCAGGACAAAACATTCAGGGCAGCCGCATCGCAAAAGCCGACGAGTTTGAATATCTCGATCCGGTGGATGGTTCGCTCTCGTCGAATCAGGGCGTACGCATCCTCTTCGAAGACGAGTCGCGCATTGTTTTCCGGCTTTCCGGGACGGGAACGGTCGGCGCAACGCTACGCGTCTATCTCGAAACCTTCGAGGCTGATCAATCGCGCCATGGTCTTGATGTGTCGGACGTGATGGCGCCGCTGGCGGCCGCGGCGTCGCTGATCGCCGACATTCCGGGCTACACCGGGCGCAGCGCGCCCGACGTCGTGACCTGAACCAAACGCGGTCGCCTCGGCTAGTCTGACGGTTCTGGACGTCTGGTCAATCGGGCGTTCGCATGACAAACTTTTGTCCGTCAAGGAGGGTAGGCCGTCATGTCCGTGGGCATTTACAACGTTCTCACCTGGCTTCTCGTGGGGCTCGCAGGCGGCAGTATCGCGGCGCTTGCGCTGACCGCGCGCACGCGTGGCTTTGGCTTGCTTCGCAATTTGATTCTCGGCGTCACGGGCGCGCTTGTCGGGGGCGCCGCTTTTGCGATGTTCAATCTCTTTCCCAACCTCGACAGGATCGCAATTTCCGCCCGCGACCTGCTGGCCGCGGTGCTGGGCTCGCTTGTTGTCTATTTCCTGCATTGGGTTTGGCAGAAACGGCGCTGTGCGCAGCCTCTGGCCGCAGCGCAGGAATTGCCGCCGCCTCGCTGAGTGGTTTGCTCAACCCCTCTTGATTCCTTTGCCTCTCGGTGGGCACACTGTTCAAAGACGCGGCTTGACTGCGTGCTTAGGGAGTGTGGCGCGGAATGGCAGAGATAGTTCTTGGCTTCGCCACGTCGCATGGACCCCTGCTTGCAACGCCGCCGCACGAATGGGATCTGCGCGGCGCCGTTGACCGCCGAAACAATGAACTCGCCTGGCGCGACAAGACCTATGATTTTGCAACGCTGCTTCAGGCGCGCGGCCCGGAGTTTGCGGCCCTGAACGCAGCCGATGTGCGCGCCGACCGTTTCGCGCGTTGCCAGCGCAGCCTCGACGAACTCGGCCGGGCCTGTGAGGAGGCGAGTCCTGACGCGCTGCTGATCATCGGCGACGATCATCACGAATGGTTCATGCCCGATATTCAGCCGGCATTTTCAATCTTTCATGGCGATCAGCTGCTGAACCGCGCGCTGTCGGACGCTGAAACCGAGCGTCAGAACAGTCTCGGCCTGAGTTACGCGGCGCAAATTTACTATCCCGAGCGCGACGAAACCTATGCATGTCCTACCGCGCTTGCATCGCACCTGGTGCTGAGCGCCGTGCGCGATGGATTCGATGTGACGTCCTGCGCGGCGCAACCGGCGGATGCAGGCGTTCCTCGGCGGCTTGGCCATTCTTTCGGCTTTATCTATCGGCGCATCCTTTCAGAGCGCCCGCCGCTTATTCCCGTCATGGTCAACACTTATTATCCACCGAACCAGCCATCGACGCGCCGTTGCTTCGAGTTTGGCCGAGCAATCGGCCGGGCGCTTCACGAGTGGCCCGGAGCGGAGCGCATCGCGGTGGCCGCATCGGGTGGGCTAACTCATTTTGTGGTCGACGAGGAGATGGACGCGCGACTGCTCAAGGCGATGGCGTCACGCGACTACGAGAGTCTCGTTCGCGAGCCCGAGATCCATTTCCGTTCGGGAACGTCGGAGATCAAGAACTGGATTGTCGTTGCAGGGATACTCGCTGAAACGAATTTGGCGATGAAAATCATTGATTACGCCGCCTGCTATCGCACGGAAGCAGGCACCGGCAGCGGCATGGGATTTGCCGTCTGGCGGTGAGCCATTTGTTGCGGTCGCGCTGACGTATGCGATGCGTGCGCGAAGGGGGTGCCGATGGCGAAGAAGCCGACGCATGTTGTTGAAGACAATACGCCTGCTGCTGAAGACCAAGGGCCCGGACCGGCCTCGATCGCGAACGAAGTCGCCGAATTGCGCGCCATGAGCCGGGATGATCGCCTGCGACTCTTGACCAGAGGTCTGGATTTGGCTTGCGGTCCGCTTCCCGCTCGCCGCAAGGGTGCGCAGAGTCCTGAGATTTCGCAAGACAAGCTGCGACGCAAAGATTGATTACGCCCTCATGCGCGCAGGCGTTTTCTGTGCTCCTGATCCGATGGCGGCGCGGGTGTTGCTCGGCGCAATTGCGCGACATCGCGCAAGAACTGAAGAAGCAACGTGTTAAATGATACCGGAGCGTCGAGGAACGGGGCGTGTGCGGCGCTGGCTATAGTCTGGACGCTCCCGCGCCAGACGGCAGGGCCACGAATTGATTGCAAGAAACTCATCGAGACGCTGGGATCGTTTTCGCCGACAATCAGCGCGATTGGTCTTTTTTCGTCGTTAAGGAGTTGGGCGGGGTCGGCGCCGACGCCAGCGAGCAGGCTCTCGACAACGATGCGGCGGGCGCGCTCATCGGTGCGCGCTACGGCCTCGTAAATGTTATACAGAGCCGGATCTGATACACTCACTTCGGCGAGGAGCCGCTGGCTCGCTTCGTCCAAGTTCTCCGTCATGTAGAGCGCGGTATTCGGCGTTACGTTGAAGCCGCTTATGGCTGCAGGGCCCGGTGATACGGGGGGCGCGCCGACAACGAAGGCCCCGGCCACGCTTTTCGAATTCGCCATCATTTCAAGCGCGACATGGCCACCCAGCGACCATCCGCAGATAGTCGCATTCGGCGCATCCAGGGCGAACAATACGTCCAGCATGGCGTCCGCGTATCCGGGAAGCGTGTAGCCTTTTTCAGGAAAAGCGGCGTTCTCCGACGCTCCGTGCCCCGGCAAATCGACGGCGATAAGCTTGTATGACCTGCCAAGCGGGCCATCAAGCAACGCGTCAAACACGCAACTGTTCATGGAGTTTCCATGGATCAAGAGCAGCGGATTCCGGGAGCCGGTTGACGTACGTACCGCGATTCGTCCAGCACTTGTCTTGACGTGCATTGTCTCGCGCATTCCGAACTCCGTATAGGCCGCGCAGTTTCGCGTTCGCACAACGCTCTATTTAGGCCTAAGTAATTACGAAACCGTAACTAACCGGTCCGGCGCCATAAACAAAAACGAGGACGGGTTGAAGCTTGCGCACCATGAGCGCGACCGATAGTATTCTCTCGTCTTAATTTTTCATTGGTCCGGGTCACACATTGACGAATACTATTTCCGCCTATTCCCTCGGGCATAGCGACAGTGAATTGGTTCGCCTGCAGAAGCAGGCTGAGTTTTACGCAGAGTTTACGCGAACCGTTTTGTTGAAGGCGGGGCTTGCCCCGGGGATGCGCGTGCTGGATGTCGGGTGCGGCGTAGGCGACGTTTCCATGGAAGCGGCCAGAATTGTCGGGCCAACGGGCGCGGTGGTCGGCGTCGATCAATCGGAAGCCGCGCTCGTAACTGCTGCCGAACGGGTCTTGCACGCCGGTCTCACGCAGGCCTCATTCAGCAGAGGCGATCTGGCGTCCGACGGTCACGGCCAATTCGACGCTGTCATCGGCCGCTTCATACTGCTTCACCTCAGCGACCCCGCGGACGCCTTGCGCTCACTGGTCAAGCGTGTGCCAAGTGGTGGCGCCGTCGCCTTCATCGAGATGGATTTGACCTCTGCAGAGGCTTGCCCAGAGCTGGATATTTTTGAGGAAGCGGTTGGGTGGATCAGGGAGGTCTATATCCGCGAGGGTGTTGAGATCGACATGGGGTCACGCCTGTTTTCATGCTTCGCCTCGCTGGGAATGAAGCCGACGCTGGAGGCGTTCCAGCGCATTGAGGGTGGAGCAGAAGCCCATGTTTACGAATATCTCGCGGAGACTGTTCGGAGTCTGATGCCGCGCATGATCGCCCTAGGCGTCGCGAGTGAGACCGACATTGACATCGCGCAGCTCGCGTCGCGTACGAAGCACGCCGCCGAAATTGGCGGACAATGCTTCTTTTACCCGAGGATGGTCGGCGCCTGGGCGCGAACGCCCTGACACAGCGTTAGAATACGCCAATAAGCCAGAGCAGGACGAGAACGCTAACCGGTACGCCGAAAAGCCAGAGAAGGATGGGCATGATGGATCTCCTTTTGATCCATCAATAAAGTGCGACGCAGCCAGAGGTTCCACGTTTAACGGCGCTCGTTAAAATACGACGGATTGCGTAACCGCAAGCGCTGCAAGCGCGGCGCAAGACATGGTCGTGAGAAGCCCTACCCAGAGAAATATGCGCACTGCGGCTTCTTCCTCAGCGCGTTGCTCGAATCGGGTGACTTTCATGCGAAACTCTCCTGCTACCGAGAGGATCACAGATTATAGTTAATAATTGGTTCGCCTATTCTGGGTCTCTGCGCTGGTTATGAACGCTGTCCTGACGCTGCACTTCGCGTAGGGCTCTGCTGTCCAATCCCCGCTCTTCGGTGTGGTGGCTTTTGTCGCGGTTGGAAAGCGTCATGTTGTCGCCCAACACGCCTTCTGGCAGAGTTGTCATCGCCCCTACGCCTGCGCCCTTTCCCTTTGCGCCTTTGCCGATGCGTGTCTTGCTTGCGTTGGCCATTTCCGATTATCCCCATGTATGTTCGTAAACGGAAATGTGCGCGAGCGGCGGGTCGTTCCGCGAGTGATCGTGAAAATGCAACCTGATCAGATCAAGCTGGAGTTGGACGGAGGGCTTCGCATTTCGGGTCTTTTCATGAAACCCGAAAATGCAAAAGCTATGTTCGTTTTTGCGCATGGCGCGGGCGCGGGGATGACGCACACCTTTATGGAGGACGTGGCGCACGGTCTCGCAGTTCGAGGGATTGCAACTCTGCGCTTCAACTTCCCGTTCATGGAAGCGCGAGCGGGTAAACGTTGGGGCCGGCCCGACACAGCGGCTATAGCGCACGCGGCTTTGCGGGCAGCACTGATCGAAGCGCGAATGCTGACGTCTGATCTGCCGCTTTTTGCGGGCGGCAAATCTTACGGCGCGCGCATGACTTCGCAGATGCAGGGCCAAGAGGCCTTCCCACGCGTGCGCGGTCTCGTTTTCGTCGGCTTTCCGCTGCACGCTGCAAAGAAACCTTCATTGGTGCGCGCCGAACATCTTTCCCGCGTTTGCGAGCCCATGCTCTTCGTCCAGGGTGCGCGTGACGCGCTGGCGGAGATTTCGCTTATCAGGTCTGTTTGCGCGTCGTTGGAGGGCGCCACATTGCATGTCATTGAGGGGGCAGATCATGGCTTCCACGTGCTCGCCCGGTCCGGCCGCAAAAATGCCGATGTTATCGCGGAAATTTGCTCTGCTATCGACGAATGGATCGACAAACACTGAACCTTGAGCGCACGCGGTGCATTTATGAGGCGCACGTAAAGTTTCTTAAAAAATTGCGAATAAGCTTGGCTATCATAAAAAGGCCATAAAAACTTCGCTCTTTGCACCCTCCTATTTCAGGAGTTAGTTCAATGCGTAAGTTAATTGACCTTCATCCTGTGCTTGAGTTGGTTACCGACAAACTCAACGCTGATCGACAGGAATTGCGTCGTATTCTTGAGGCGCGGAACGTTGACGAATTGCGTGATTTTGACCAACAGGATCAATTATTAAGTGAAATCCATGCGAGCGTGCGGGCGCTGGATATACTCGAAGGCAACGTTGATCTCGCGGGTAATCAGACTGGCGTCCGAAACGCCGTCCTGCCGTCTGTCGCGCGCCTCGTCGCTTCAGAATAGCGCCCGAGGTTACGGTCTTCCTTTGCTGGACGAGATAAATCATGACGAAAAAGATCAATCTTGATCCTGTGCTGAAGCATATCGCGCATCGGCTGATCGAAGATCGGCAGCGCCTGAGCCGTATTCTCGACTCGCAGGGCTCCCATGACATTCGGGACTTTCAAGAGCAGGAACGGTTGTTGGAACACATCCAGGCAAGCGTTCGCGCGCTCGACATCCTCGAAGGGCGCGCAGACGGGGACGGCGAGCAGAGATCAAACTCTCCTGCCGCCGCCGCTGTAGATATGGAAAAGCTTGCCGACGCCCTGCGGCCCCATAGCGCCCCGCACTAGGAGCTATCGGCTGGCGCGCAGATGCGCCGCCATCGTATCTGTTGACACCTCTGCGGAATCTGATTCGATCAATCTCCGACGCAGCGGCGCTGCGAATGGGGACGAGCATGTCGACAGAGCAGTTTTCGGGACGCCCGCGCATTTTCGAGATGGGCGTGAACAGGGCAGGGTGCGCGACATTCGTCATTCACGGCTTCGCCAACATGGCGATCGACCCTGTTCATCCCTACCAGGAGTACAAGAACCGCCTTCTGGAAATCGTTGTTGACGGTGCGGAGCTGGCCGCGGAGGCGCAGTGCAGTCTCACATTCGGCATCAGCGATTATTTTCGGCAGGAACTTGTCGGCGCGCCGGTCGCTGAACGCGATTTTGACTTCAACCTTGCCCGCACGGGATGCGCCGTAAAATTTGACGGCGATCGCAAGTCCACCGTGCATGTGCGGTACGATTTCGACACCGCATTCCGCAAGAAGATTTATCAACCCGATGGCACATTGGGACCCGATCCTGATGGAGGAACGGAGCACCAGATCCACCAGATTTACTTTCAGATATTCGTACAGGCCAATGGCCGTGAGGCAACGGCCAAATTGCCCAAATCCACCGAGAACATGCTTTGCACTCTCTTGCGCGCGAGCTGAGCAATAACGTAATGCTTCTTCACTGTGGCGCCTTGCCCAGTTACAATGAGTACGTTCCTGCGTTGTTGCGGCAGGCTCCTGAAGGGTGAGGCTGGACGTTGGCGCGGAAAAGTGTGGACGGTCCCTCGGCGCTGGAGACGCTCCGGCTTTACCAGTGGCGTATTGCCTTAACTTACACGCTGACGCTTATCGAAGATCTGCTTGAGTTGTCCTACCCGTGGGCGACCGGTATCGCGATCAACGGTGTGCTTGAAGGGCATATGGAACATGCCGCCCCGCTGATCATCGCGTGGACGGCGCGTTCGACGATTGGCCTGATCCGGCGCATGTATGACACGCGCCTCTACACTACAATCTACAACCGTATCGTTGAATTGACGATCATGCGGCAACGGCGTGCGGGAATTCCGTCCACGCGCGTGGCGGCGCGATCGGCGATGTCGCGAGAGTTTGTTACTTTCTTCGAGAAAGACGTCGCAACACTTGTCACGACGTTGGTCGGCATCTTCGGATCGCTGGGCATGTTGTTGTGGTACGACCTGATTATCGGCGCCATGATAGCCGGCCTTTTCCTGCCCGTTGTGATCGTCAACAATTCTTATGTCCGCAAGTCGTACGCTTTTAATCGCGAGCTTAACAACCAGCTCGAAGAAGAAGTCAATGCGATTGAGTCTGCAGATTCCAAGCTAGTGAAAGACCATTTCAACGCTGTGCGTTCCTGGCGGGTGAAGCTGTCCGACGCGGAAGCGTTCAACTGGTCTATTGTCGAGGTGCTCTCCATTTTGCTCCTTGTGGGAGTCCTCGCGCGCCTCACCTATATGGATGAAATCTCCGCCGGTGCGATTTTCGCGATGATCGTCTATGTGTGGCAATTCATGGAAAATCTCGACAACGTGCCGGAGTTGCTGCAGCAGCTTACAAGGCTGCACGACATCCGCAAGCGTATCGAGGCTGGCGCCTCGGTCGAGTCAATTGGCGCAGAGATCGAGAAGAACGAAGGCGAGGATGATGAAGCCTCGCGCATGTGAATGCATAATTGGATCGCCTTGGGGGCAAGGAGCGACACTTCTTGCTTAAGCAGTTGATCAATACTTTTCGGCGTGATCGAGGCCTTTATCCTTTGTCCGCATTAGCGATCGTGATCGCTGGATCTCTCATCTTGTTTGCCTATTGGCGGCTCATTGGACCGACCCAGTTTACGGTCGCAGTGCCAACAGAGAAGGCCGCGGAAACAGACCTGATAGATGCGTTGGCCGCATCACTGGCGGATGGACGACGAGGGGTTCGGCTCAATGTGCGCCGTGAGGCCAATTTGGAGGCTGCTGCGGCGAGTCTTGAGCGTGGTGAAGCTGATCTTGCGGTCGTCCGTCCTGACGTCAGCTTGCCCACGAATGGACTGACGGTCGCAATCCTGCGTGAGGAAGCTCTCATTGTCCTCTCCCCGACGGCTCAAAAGCTCACAGGTTTTTCGGCGCTCAAGGGCAAGACGTTGGCGCTCATTGGTCGAGGTGAGGCTGATGAGCAAGCAATCAGAACCACGCTTGCGTTCTACGACGCGTCCGAGCAGGTCCGTATTTTGCGCGCGGATGAGGCGCGGATCTCAGAAGTTTTGAGCGATGGTCGCGTGGTTGCGGTCGCTTTTGTTGCAACGCCGGGGAGTGTCGAAGCGCGACGTCTGGCGCGCGCTGTATCGAGTGGTTTTGGAAAGCCAGTTTCACTTTTGCCCGTTGCGCAAGGCGAGGCTTTCCATGTCTGGAGTCCCGCATTTTCCGCCATTAAAATTCCGACGGGCGGCTTGCTCACAGACCCAGTTTTGCCCAGCGAAGAAACCGATGGAGTCGCCATTTCGTGGCGTCTCATGGCGCGTTCCGGACTCGATAGAGGGCCAATATCCACTCTGACAGAGAGACTTTTTGAAAGTCGTAACCTGCTTGCGCGGTCGTCGCCTGTGGCGCTTACCATGAAAGCGCCAGATCCCGATAACGCGACAAGCGCCATATTGCCGAACCATCGCGGCGCGCTTGATTACTTCAATCGGGAACAATTGACGTTCATGGACCGCTATGGCGACTGGCTTTGGTTCGCCTTATTCGCCGCTACCGGTGTCAGTTCGGTCTTTGCGTGGATCGGACGCCTATTTACGCGTCGTCGCCGGGAAATTATAGACGAAGCTCTCACACGGCTGTGTCGGATTCTCGCGGATGCGCGTCATGCGGACACGCCAGAGCGCCTTGCGGAATTGTCGTCTGAAATTGATCGGCTTGTGGCAATTTCGGTTTGGCGCGCGCGAAAACGAACAACAAGTTCACGCACGATCAGCGCACTTATGCTTGCCATCGACGCAGCGCGTTCAGGCGTGCGTGATCGTCGGGAAGAAGTTATGCGTCTGACGTTGCTCAGTCCCCGGTCGCAAATTGAAGTGGAAAACGAGACGAGGGAGACGCGCTCGTGACGGTTGAGGTCCATGGGTTGCTCAGCGCGCCGAACGGAGATGCCGCGTCACTTGTGTTTGTCTCTAGCGGTAAGAGATTGGCGCTCGCAGACGAACGTGAGGCTGGGGCGCTGGGGTTTCCATCAAGCGCCTGAATTGAAGCCCAGCTTAAAGCGCTAACGTCCTCAGCTAGCCCTGAGATTTCAGTCGCAGGCCTCGCGCTTGGATAAGTCGAATCCGGGGTGGTGTTGGATGCTATTTTGTTTTTAGAAAGGACGCCGTTAGAAGCAGTTCTGTTTTTCGCCTTTTCGCGAAAGCGTAAAACGCCATCACGAATAGCAGTGGCCTTGTCGACGCAGACTTTCTTTGTGATCCGGTAGATCTCGCCAGGAGGGCACTTGGGCGCTGCTTGCGCGGTTCCCATGGACGAGGCCAGTAATCCGGCCGAAAGTAAAAATCTGAACATACCGCCTCCACGCTACTCACTAGCCCCCTTTTCAAACCTCGAAAAGCAGCGTTAAAGCTGCTTGACAGAACGAATGTAAGCCTGCACAGCACAGTTAACAAGCTTATTTATTGGCCTAAATATAGCCAAAATAAGGACTTAATTCGCCACAATCTAGGCGAGGAATGTTGCGCCAGGCTGTTCAAGTCCGGCGCCTTGGTGCGCGCCAATTCACCTGTAGACGATTAGCGACCGTCGAGCGACTTTGTCCCGGCGCCGGCCGTATAGAGCGCAAGGGCGCCCCCTGCGAGCGCAAAATTCTTTAAAAGGTGGTTGAGATTATTGGGGTCGCTGATCTGCGAATGTCCAAGAACGCCCGACACGATGCAAAAGCCGGCGATCAAGAGTGCGGTGATCCGCGTTTGATAGCCCACGATGAGAAGCAGGCCGGCCAGGACTTCAAAGCCGATGACCGCTGGCGCCATGACGCTTGGCTCTGGCACGCCCAACTTTCTAAAATAGCCAATGACCCCTGCGTAGCCGACAAGCTTATTAAACGCGGCCACGAGAAACAAAAGAGCCAGAAGAAGACGGGCGCACAGCAAGGCGAGGTCACGCATCGGAGGCTGAGCGATTTTCGGAGAAGCCATGGCGGAAAACGTTCCTGATTTGTTAATTCCAAAAGGCGCACAAACGTTGTGCCCCTTAGTGATTCAAGCGTTGATGGATTCTATTCTAACGGTGATAGGGATAGCAGCGGTCCCGTTCCAGCGACAGGCCTAAGCGGGCCCCCAAAACGGCAATGGCCTCTGCGTGGTTCACGTAGGGATCATCGTTGGAGGGGCCGACCACGATAGATGTGAAGCCGTCAATCTGTGCGCGCGATGGCAACATAGCGGTAGCGAGACCGGCTCCCTCTGCATCACGCAAGGTCGCGAAAACAGGCATTACCTTGCGGATGTGCCCAGCAAGTCCGATGTCCTGTTCGATGTAGCTCCGCGATGTTGGAATATATGTTTCCCTGGCGGCGTCTCTGAACCGAAGGTAGTACTTTTCCACCGCGTGTTTCATCATTTCGGATTCGCGCGCGGCTTCCATTTCGGTCTCGATCTGAAACCAGGTTTTGCCGCCGGGCGCGTCGCAAATGAAAATCATTTCCGTATCTCTTGCTTGCGGAAGGTTAGGCGTCGGGTTCGTGCGGCGAGAAAAACTCTTCTGGCAAAGCCCCGCTTTCACTAACGAAGAAGCCATTCTGCGAAAGGCCGGCCAGCAACGCGCCTTGCTGCGTCTGTGATGCGACCTCTAATCCCCAAGGCGGAAGGCGCCCCTCGTAGCTGAGCGACTTCGTGTGTTCCCAGCGGGAACTGCAAAGGTCGGCGGGCAAGTTGGCCCCGGTTGCATCCTCGGTGATTGCATAAAGATCTTCGGCGCCACAGCGGAAGACATGAAGTGTTTTCATGTTTTGGACTCCTGTTTGATCCGTTTATTCGTTCGCCGGTCGACACCCAACGGGACAGGGCTCCACTCGTTCGATGAAGCTAGCCGCCGCGCGGTCTTTTGCAAGTCACCGCGCGCGCGCAGCTCCGAAGGCCAAGGTCGTGCTTTCCTGGTTGGTCGCTTCAGTTTCCGATCGTCGATCCTCGAAGTCGAGCTGAAGGATTCGATCACCGCGGGTGGCGATCTTGCGCATCGAAGCGTCGACGGTTTCGACGTCTTCGTTTACCTGCCGGACATGCGTGGTCAGGCGATTGGTTCGCTCACGCAATCGCGTGATGTCATCAAGGAGCCGCCGCACCTCCGCTTGAATCAGATGCGCCTGCTCGCGCATTCGTGCGTCCCTTACGATCGCCTGCATGACCTGTATGGCCAACATAAGGAGGGACGGAGAAACGATGATGACGCGCGCCGCCGCCGCCTTTTGAGCGACGTCCTCGAAATGCTCCTGCAGATCGGCGTAGAGGGATTCTGACGGCACGAAGAGCAAAGCGATGTCTTGTGTCTCGCCCGCGAGCAGATACTTGCTTTCCACATCGCGGATATGCCGGTTAACGTCCGCGCGCACGCGCGCTGACGCCTTTTTGCGTTGATCCTCGTCGCGGGCTTCGCGAAATGCGGTGAAGGATTCAAGCGGGAATTTCGCGTCAATGATGATCGGGCGGTCGTCTCCCGGCAATTTCACGATGCAGTCCGGGCGCGAGCCATTCGACAGTGTAGGCTGAAATGTGAACGCCCCAATGGGCAGTCCGTCGCGCACGATTGCTTCCATCCGGCCTTGGCCAAAAACTCCGCGCGTCTGCTTGTTGGAAAAGATATGCTTGAGCGAAACCATTTCCTGCGAAAGCGCGGATAAATTTGCTTGCGCACGGTCGATGACGGCAAGCCTTTCTCCCAAGCGCGCAAGTTGATCGGCGGTGGAACGCGCGCTTTGCTCAAGTCCCTGACCGACCTTTTGGCCCACCGAGTCCAAGCGATCGGCCACCACTTCGCTCACCGCGCGCAGGCGCCCGGACAATTCGGCGTTCATGCGCGAGAGGTCGGCTACGCGCTCGTCAAAATCGCGTTGCCGTTCGTTGGCTATCGCGCCTTCGAGCCGCCTGGATCGAGCTGCGTGCAAAACAGCCAACAAAGTCGCGCATAGCAGGAAAAGCGCAAGAAGCGCGGCGCCGATGATCGCATCGGCTCCTCGAATTGGCGCGCCGGCCACATGAAATAGAATGTCCGCCATGGCGCAAATCTAATCGATTCGCGCCTTGATTGGGAACAAATAATGAACGACTGGGACGCGTGGTTAAAACTTGCTGAGCAGCGCATCCGGTCTGGCTTTCGGCTTGGCTTGCTGACTGGCGACTACGCGCAAGCCGTCCAGCCCTCGTCTTCGCCACACGATGATGCGCGCTATGTCGACCAGGTCATCTTCCTTCGTAATGCCGCTCTTGAATCGGGTCATTAACGCACGCGCCAGAAAAGCGCGGCCGGAAGGGCCGGTCAGATCGCACTCGACGCAGGCGCGTCGGAATGCTTTGCACAACACGTCGAGTTCCTCTGGCGTGTAAACCCTGCTTGCGAGAGAACGCTTGCTCATGACGCCACCACACTACTGGTGTTTCTGGCGTTAATTATTGTCCCTGGCGTTTGGTGTGTCGACTGGAATGAGTGAGCGTCAGCGTACGGTTCGTCGCTCAACTGCGATCGCAGTTGCGACTGTCATCAACATGAAGCCGGCCGACCCGTAAAATATCCAGGCCGGGGCCTGACCGTCGATGAGCGCTCCGCCAATCAGCGGGCTCAGCATCCCGCCAAAGTTGAAACCTGTTGTCACGATCCCGAAAACGCGCCCGACTGCATCTGGCGGCGAGGCCTTCCGAACGAGCAAGTCTCGCGAAGGCATGATGAGGCCCGCGCAAAAGCCTGTTGCGCCAATCAGGGCTAACGTCACTTCGGCTCCGGGAGTCAGCACAGGAATCGCAAGTGCAAACATCGCTGCGAGGCCGAAGCCGCCCAATGCAACGATCGCCACGCTGCTGGCGCGGTCCGCGACGAACCCGCCGACGAGAACGCCTGTCACCAGCGCGACGAAAAACACGGTGAGCGCTGCGGCTCCTACTGATTGCGGCAATGCGAGAAGGTCGGCGACAGCCGCCACCATATAGGTCTGCATCATGCCCGTCGAAAGGTTGACGAGCGTGAACATGACTGTCAGCGCAACCACGGAGCCCGTCATCAAAGCAAGAGCTGACGTTTTTTGCGTTGAGATGAGCTTCGGCGCCCGCGATTTCCGGCGCTCCTGAAGCAGGCCGGGGATAAGCGGCAGACAGAGTAACAGGCCTGTGATGCCGATGGCGGCGAGGGCGAAGCGGGGCCCGCCTATCCAGAGAAACAACAGGACCACGGGTGGAGCGACGGCAAATCCGAGATAGCCAGAGAATGTGTGGATTGAATACGCGCGCCCCATGCGCTCTGCGCCCATCTCTGCAGAAAGGATGGAATAGTCCGCCGGATGGTAGACGCAATTGCCGAGTCCGATCAGGACAGCTGCAATGATCAATGCCGGGTAAGTAGGCACAAGCGCCAATAGTATGAAGCCAAGGGCGCCGACGATGGCTCCGGTGAGCAACAATAGCCGCGCGCCGAACCGGTCAACTAGAAAGCCGACCGGCGCCTGAATGATGGCCGAGACCGCGTTCATGATCGTGATAGCAAGCCCAAGTTCAAGGTATGAGGCGCCCAGCAATATGGTGAGCGAGGGCAAAAGCGGCACGAGCGCCAGCCAGTAGAAGTGGCTAACCAGATGGACGAGCGAAATGGTCGTCAGCGTCCGGACTTGCTGGCCGGACTCGGCGGTTTGAATGGAGCTGCTTGTCATATGGCTCGCTCCGCATGCGTGGCCGGCATCTGGCTGACCCCCAACAAACAGAAATGGCGCCGTTTCCGACGCCATTTCAAGTCGCGATAAATATCAAACGGCTCAGTCCATCCGGCCGAGACCGCCGCGCAGAAATGGGAAGACATTTTCAAGCGTGGCATAGACCACAGCCAGGAGGCAGGTGCCAGCCGAGATGCCCATGATGAAGAAAAGTTCGCGAACCCAGTCCAGATGCAGCATGATTTCCCCCGTATATACCCGGGTGGTTGAATAGCGCACCCGCCGGGATCAGGCAACTGGGCAAAACAGAAACTCGGCTTGTTGTCGTTTGCGCGCACATGCGCCGGAGTTCGGGGCGCCGGGCAGGGGCATCCCATCAGACAGGCGGCTGTGGATGATTCTGCCGAGATTTCACACAAACTCCGCTGAAGGCGACCCGCCTGACGGGCGACTTTGTCAAACGCCGCGGTTTGCGCTTATCCTGCGCCCTAAGCCCGAGAGAGGCGCGGATCGGAGGAAATCATGGCTCATCAGACGATTGCATTCCTGGTGGGCGGATTTTGCTTAGCCGCCAGCGTCAGCTCTGCCGCCGCGCAAAGCCCTGCCGAATTCTACAAGGGCAAGAACATGACGATCGTCGTCGGCTTTTCGGCCGGCGGCGGGTATGATCTTTACGCCCGTTTGTTGGGCCGGCACATCGGACGTCATATTCCCGGCTCCCCAGATGTCATTGTCCAGAATTCGCCCGGCGGCGGCAGTTTGACAGCCGTACGCCAACTCGACGCGACGCTGTCGAAGGACGGGCGATACATGACAGCGTTTAATCCAGCGCTGTTGCTGGATACCCTCGTTAATCCCGAAAAAACGAAATTCAATTTCTCGAATCTCGCCTGGATCGGCAGCATGTATCCGGACGTGAGGGTATGCTATTTCTGGCACACGACTGGGATCAAAACTTGGGATGATCTTGTCGCGCGAAAGGAAATTAACATTGGCGCAACGGGGCGCGGGACTGGCGCGTACATCAATGCTGCGATTCTCAAGAACCTCTTCAATCTCAATATGCGCATCATCACCGGCTTTCCCGGCGGTGCGGAGCAAGTCATTGCCATCGAGCGTGGCGAACTCGATGCAGATTGCGGTTCCTTGAGCAGCGTGTCGCCTGAATGGTTGCGGGAGAAAAAGATCACTCCTGTCGTGACGTTCACGCGAGACAAGGTAGAGGGGCTGCCGGAGAATGTTCGCTACCTTGGCGACTTTGCAAAGACGCAGGACCAGAAGGATATTCTTTCCCTGCTGACGGCTGGCGGTGAACTCGGTCGCCCTTATGTCATGTCTCAGGCTGTGCCAACTGATCGCGTCGAAGCCATACGCCGCGCCTTTGACGCCAGCATGAAAGACCCAATGCTTCTTGGTGAAGCGGCGAAGCTGAACGTCCCCATCCTGCCCACGCGCGGCGAACGCGCCAAGGATATTATTGACCGCATCTATTCAGCGCCGCCGGAACTTGTCAGAAAAGCAAAAAACATCATCGAATGAAAATCAAAACTGAACGCAAGCGCCTGACCGGAGCAATGCGTCTGAGGGGATATCATATGCAGACCATGATAAAGAATATGAGTGCGGCCATGCTGTCGACGGCTGCTACGATGATGGCGGTGAATCACGCTGCAGCGCAAGACGTTGCCGCCTTCTACAAAACGTCTCCGCTTCAGATTATCGTGGGCTACGGCCCCGGCGGCGGCTATGACGCCTACGCGCGCGTAGTGGCGCGGCACATCGGCAAGAAGACGCCCGGCGCGCCGAATGTCATCGTGCAGAACATGCCAGGCGCGGCCAGCATGAAGGCGGCAAATTATATTTACGCCATTGCGCCCAAGGATGGTTCGCAGATCGCCACGTTCTCGCGCGGTCTTCCGATGCAGCCGCTCCTCGATAACCAGGGCGTGCAATATGACGCGCTGAAACTGGGATGGATTGGCAGCGCCGCCGCAGAAACCAGCGTCACGTTCGCGTGGGCGGGCACGGGGTTCACGACATTCGAGGATACACGGCAAAAGGAAATGCTCGTGTCTGCATCGGGCGCGGGCGCCGACAGCGCCACCTTTCCGTGGATCATGAACGCAGTGCTGGGCACAAAATTTCGCGTCATCACAGGATATCCAGACGCCAACTCGACGATGATCGCCATCGAGCGCGGTGAGGCGCAGGGAAGCGCTGGAACGTCGTGGGGAAGTTTGACGTCCAGTCGCGGCGATTGGCTTGCGAATAATCGTATCGTCGTTCTCGCGCAACTGGGTTTGAAATCCAACCCCGCTATTGGCAATGCGCCGCTGATCGTCGATCTCGCGAAGAACGCAGCGGATCGCCAGGTGCTGGAAATGATATTTGCACGCCAGAGCTTTGCATATCCCTACACAGCGCCGCCGGGGCTGCCGCCTGAGCGCCTTGAGGCGTTGCGCACGGCGTTCAACGCAACGATGAAGGATGCGGACTTTCTCCGCGACGCTACGAAGATGGGACTTGAAGTGAGCCCCATCACCGGCGAGGAGATGGCCGAGTTGCTGGATAAGCTTTACAAGACGCCTGCAGACGTCATCGCACGCGCGCGCGCAGCGATTGAAGCCGGCAAAGCTACGGCGAAATAGCTGCAATGCCTGGAAAGCGCGTGCAGATTGATGAGGAAACGTGGGGCGCGCTGCGGCTTCTTGCGAGCGATCGAATGGCGACGTTTCAGGAACTCGCCGAAGAGGCATTTGGCGACCTTCTCATTAAGCATGGACGCGCTACTGATTTACGCACACAATTAAAGAAAAGCGCTGCGCCGCAAAAGACGGCGCGCGCTGCGCGGGGAGGCAAGAGTGAGAAAATCAATGGACCAAAGGACTAGTGTATCTTTAGCGGCGCTCATTGCCGGGGCGTTGTGGACGAACTGCGCAGGCGCGCAGGATCTTTCGAGAATGACGATTGCGGTCGGGTTCACATCGGGTGGCACTTATGACGCAACGGCGCGCCTGTTCTCCCGCCACTACGCCAAGCATTTGGCGGGAAATCCGCAGATCATTGTGCAAAACATGCCGGGATCGGGGGGCGTTGTTGCCCTCAATCATCTCTACAATATTGCGCCACGCGATGGCTCAGCGCTTGCGCTGGTCGATGGCGCGCTCGCCTTCGAAGCGCTGTTTGGAAATCCGGCCGTCAAATACGATCCGCGTCAGCTCAACTGGATTGGCAGCCGCGCCAAGGAAACGCCTTTGTGCGTTGTGTGGGCGGAGCGCAGCGTCGCCAACATTCAGGAAGCACAGAAGCGCGAAGTCGTGCTCGGCGCGACGGTTGGCACCCGCACGTACAACCAGCCGCGGCTGTTTAATGCGCTGCTGGGTACGAAATTCAAGATTGTCACCGGCTATCCTGGCGGCAACGAACTAACCATCGCGATGGAGCGCGGCGAAACCGAAGGCTGGTGCGGATGGTCGTGGACCAGCGTCAAGCGCCGCGTGCCAACGTGGCTGACCGACAAGAAGGTCAACATTCTCGTGCAAGGCGCGCTCGACAAGGCGCCTGATTTGCCCAACGTGCCGCTCGCCATCGATCTTGTGCAGAACGAGACGGACAGGAAAATCCTGCAATTGATGTTGAGCGATACACGCATTGCAAGCCCGCTCATTGCGCCCGGCGGTGTAAGCGAGGCGCGCGTGAAGGAATTGCGCGCGGGCTTCGACGCCATGATGAAGGATGCGGAACTTGTCGCCGAGGCTGACAAGCTGGGCATCGAGATTGAGCCGACGCCGGGCGTTCAATTGCAAGCGGCGGTCAACGAGATGTTCGCCCTGCCGTCCGATGTGGTGAACCGCGCGAAAGAATTGCTGAAATAAAAACACGCCGGAGACTTCGCCATGTCAGTTTGCTTCACGACGCGCATTTGCTGCGCCGCCTTTATGCTCACCACTTTCAGCGCGCAGGCGCAGTCTCCGGCTGATTTCTACAAGGGTAGGAGCGTCAATGTCCTGATCGGCGTTGGCGTCGGCGGATTTTACGATCTCAATGCGCGCGTCGTGGCGCGGCATATCGGCCGGCATATCCCCGGCTCACCCTTGCTTGTGCCACAAAATATGACGGGTGCTGGCGGCGCGCGAATGGTCACTTATCTGGCAAATGTCGCCGCAAAAGACGGCGCGCACTTTGGCATGATTCCGAACAATTTTGCGGCCATGCAAGCGATTGGCAGCGAGGCGATCAAGTTCGATCTTTCCACGTTTCAGTGGATCGGATCTCCCGCGCCACTGACAGGCGCAATGACGGTCTGGCGCACGTCTGGAATCGAGAGCATCGAGGACGCCCGGCGCAAGGATGTGGTCACTGGCGCGAGCGGTCGAGGCGCAGAATCCTTTTCCATGCCCGCCATGCTGAATGAATTCGCGAAAACACGTTTCAAGATTGTCACCGGTTATCCTGGCGGCAATGAAATCAACCTCGCCATGGAACGCGGCGAAGTGCAGGCGCGCTACAATTTCTGGTCGAGCTGGAAATCAACGCGGCCCGAGTGGGTGAAAAATGGCGATATTCGCGTCATCGTAACAATGGGACCCAAGCCCTCCGATCTGCCGGGAGTGCCGTCTGTCACCGAGCTTGTCTCGTCCGAAGATGACCGTCGTGTTGTCGACCTTATTATCGCGGGAACATATTTGGGCACGCCGCTGGCCTTTGGCGGCGGCGTGCCAGCCGACCGATTGGCCGCCGTGCGCGCCGCCTTTGACGCGACAATGAAGGACGCCGAGTTTCTGACCGAAGCGGAGAAATTGAAGATCGACGTCAATCCCGTGAGCGCGGCGGAACTCGAAGCCGTTGTCACGCGCGTTCTCAAAACGCCCAAAGAGCTGGCTGCCCGCGCCCGGCCGATCCTGGAGTAACGTCCGGACGACCTTATATCGGGGGCAGCCGTGACGTGTGCCAGGCGCCCTGTGGACTTGCCGGCGAGACGGGTGCGGCCCCGGCTGTCGAGCAGGCGCGGGCTTATGATCCGCTGCTCTTGCTTTCCATCTCGCATGCGAACAAAAAGACACGCAAGATAGGGCCGCTAGCGTTGCAGGCGCCTGCGCAAGATAGTGAAAAGCTTATATTCATGACTGATCACAAGGCGATCACTGCAGAGGCGATCGAGTTCATCGAAAAGGTTTCCTACAACGACCTCCCGGGGGAGGCGCTGCGCGTCGGCAAGCGGTGCATGGTGGATTCGCTTGGCGTTATGATCGCGGGCTGTTCGGAGCACTCGGTTCATATTCTCATCGAGGATGCGCTTGACCAGGGCGGCAA
>JAUXWZ010000131.1 GCA_030684835.1 Beijerinckiaceae bacterium | reverse complement strand
GCAATGGCGTCATCAAGCGTCGGCCCGGAAAATGAGAACGCGAGAACCACTTCGCCGTCCTCCCCCTTCTCGGCCACATCCGCATCGAACGCGCCCAGCAAGCACGCGCCGCTTTCCGAAGCATCGCCGAAGCGGATTCGTTCCCCGACTTTCAGCTTCTTGGCCGGACGCACAAACGCGCGCCAGCGATTATCGCTCTCACGCTTGTGCAGGGTCACATCAATCCGTGCGACCGCCTCGCCGCGCACGCGCACCCCGGACAGGCGCGCGGGAATCACCCGCGTATCGTTGACCACGACAATGTCATTGGGGCGCAGCAGGTCCGGCAGATCGCGCACGCTGCGGTCGGTCAGCAACGACCCGCCCTGCGGCGAAACAACCAGCATGCGCGCGCAATCACGAGGCTGCGCGGGGCGCAGTGCGATCCGGTCTTCCGGCAGGTGAAAATCAAACATCGAGACGAGCATCGGGACGACCTTGCGCAGGGCTCTTTTCAAGCAAAATCCGCCCGGCGCGAACCGGGCGGATCCACAAACTTCAGGGGAACCCGGTCAGCTAACCTTGGCGGACACGATCTTGTCGGGGTTCTGCACGGGCTCGCCGCGCTTGATCTTGTCGACGTTCTCCATGCCCGATGTCACCTCGCCCCACACCGTATACTGACGGTCAAGGAAGCTGGCGTCACCGAAGCAAATGAAGAACTGCGAATTGGCCGAATCGGGGTTGGACGAGCGGGCCATTGAGCACGTGCCGCGCACGTGGGCAGCCGAATTGAACTCCTGCTTCAGGTTCGGGTAGCTCGACCCGCCTGTGCCGGTGCCTTGGGGACAGCCGGTCTGGGCCATGAAGCCCTCGATGACGCGATGAAAAACGATGCCGTCGTAGAAGCCTTCGCCGGCCAGCTTCTTGATGTGCGCAACGTGGTTGGGCGCGAGATCGGGACGCATGCGGATCACGACCGGACCTTGCGTCGTCTCCAGCGTCAGCGTGTTGCCTTGTTCGGACATATGAACTCCTTGATGTGCGCGTGAGCCTATCTCACGGACGAGCCGCGCCGGGCGCGATGAACCGGAACGCGAATGGACGCCCGGCAATAGCCGACCCAAGGTCCGCGGTAAACCTGAGCGGCAGGCAGCGGGCGAAAGCCTGCTGGACGGAACGGACCACCGCAGCGCGATCCACGCCCTGCCCGGGCTTCACATAGGTCACGCGGGGCGATCCGATAACCTCCCCCGAGCGGGAGAAAGAGACGCGAACCGACACTTCGCTTCCAGCCGCGGGGGGCTCCCAGCAGGCGGCCAGGTGTTCGCCGAGCTGGCGCGGACGGCTGAGGGCGCCTGTCGCCATCGCAATGCCCGCCCGGTTGATGGTCATGGTGTAGCCTTGGGAAACGCCGCTCGGAGGGCGCGGCGTCTGCCCGCGCGGATACGGCGCAGGCACGGGCGTCTGCGTATCGGGGATCGGGTCTGGCCGCAGGGGGCCCGGATAAAGACGATCAAGAGGATCGCTCGGCCCCGGCGGCAATTGAAATGGCGGGTTATTGGGGTCGACGTAAGGCGGGATCTGCCCGGGTGTGTGCGGGATTTGTTGAGCGGAGGCCACGCCCGCGACCGCAAGGGCCGCGAGCGTGATTGTGAACCGCGCGCGCGCGCTCACTATTTCCCCATACGAACGCTGATCATGCGGTCCGGCCCAGAAACGGTCCCCGAACCCGGTGCGCCGCGCTTCACCTTGTCGATCGCTTCCATCCCGGAGGTCACCTGACCGACGACCGTGTACTGGCCGCGCAAGCTGGCGCATCCCGTGTCGTTGAAGCAGATGAAGAACTGAGAGTTTGCGGAATTCGGGTTCTGCGAGCGGGCCATGCCAAGCGTGCCGCGCACGAATGGCGTCTGCGTGAATTCGGCCGGAATGTTGGGCAGATCAGAACCACCCATGCCGGTGCCGGTCGGGTCGCCGGTTTGCGCCATGAAACCTTCCATCACGCGATGAAAGACGACGCCATTGTAAAAGCCCTTCTGCACCAGGGCCTTGATCTGCGCGACGTGACGGGGCGCAAGATCGGGCCGCAGCCGCACGGTGACGTCGCCGTCTTTGGTCTGGATGATCATGGTGTTGGCGGGATCGGCCGCCGGTTGCTGCGCCTGGGCGCCGGCCGCTCCTGCGAAGAGGGACGCGGCAAGGGCCAATCCTGCGAACATGCGACGGGTAGCAATCATGCGAAGAAACCTCTGGTTTGACAGTAAAGTTTGAATCCGGATCACGCGGACGATGAAGAGAACCTGGCGCGCAGCGCTGCGACAGCGGCGGAGGGCGCAAACGACGAAACGTCTCCATGCATGGACGCGATCTGCCGCACCAATGTTCCTGTAATATGGCGAACCTCGGGCGACGCGGGCAAAAACACGGTCTGGACGCCGGGCGTCATGGCTCGGTTCATGCCCGACATCTGCATCTCATAATCAAAATCAGTCCCGTCGCGCAGTCCGCGCAGCAGGAGCGTGGCGCCATTTTCTCGTGCGGCGTCAACGGCCAAACCGCCGAAAGAGGCGACGACAATCTCGCAGCCGGACGCCTTCGCAATCTCGCGCGTCGCGGCATGGATGAGTTCGCTTTTTTCCTCCAGCGAAAACAGCGGCGCTTTGCCGGGATGAACACCAATCGCGACGACGATGCGCCCGCAAAAGGAAGCGGCGGAGCGCACCACGTCAACGTGGCCGTTGGTGATTGGATCAAACGATCCAGCGTAGAGTCCGACGGGGCGTTTCATGGTGCGGAATGTAGCCGCTTGCGCCGCCGGGTCAAACGGCTTGCCGCGGCGTTTCGTCGACAAAGCGCCAAGATGGCGTTTCAATCGCGACGGCATTTGCGCCAATCGCGACTGATCCCTGATAAACGCCCGGCCGAGTCCCTGCTGCGCCGGCTGGCCGCAGCGCCTATTCGGGCGCCGCTTCCCCGTCAATGACGCCCGGCTCGTCCGCGCCGTTCGGTTCGATGGTCTCGTAGTCGGTAATACGCTCGACCGACACGACCTTCTCATCCTCCGCAGTACGGAACACGATCACGCCTTGAGTCGAACGTCCGGCGACGCGGATGCCGTTGACCGGGCAGCGGATGAGCTGGCCTCCATCGGTCACGAGCATGAGCTGGTCGCTGTGTTCAACCGGGAACGAGGCGACCAGTTTGCCGTTGCGCGCGTTGACGGCCATCGCCGTGATGCCTTTGCCGCCGCGGCCCGAGACGCGATATTCATAAGACGACGTGCGTTTGCCAAAGCCGCGTTCGGAGATCGTCAAAATCTCCTGCTCGGCCGCAGACATCTGCGCGTAGCGTTCCGACGAGATGCTGGCGTCGGCTGCGGCCTCTTCCGCTGCATCCGCCGGCTCAACCGCGACGGACTCACCGGCAATTTCCACGCCGTCAGCCTCGCCCGCCACAGCCCTGCGCATCTTGAGGAACGCGACGCGTTCATCAGGCGTCGCCTCCATGTGGCGCAGGATCGCGATTGAGATCACCCGGTCGCCGTCGGCCATGTTGACGCCGCGCACGCCCATGGAATCGCGGCCCTTGAACACGCGCACTTCATCGCGGATCTGGAAGCGGATGCACTGTCCATTGGACGTCGTGAGCAGCACGTCATCTTCCTCGGTGCACATCTGCACATCGACGATCGCCTCGCCGTCATCGAGCTTCATGGCGATCTTGCCGTTGCGATTCACTTGCGTGAAATCAGACAATTTGTTGCGGCGAACGGTGCCGCGTGTCGTTGCAAACATCACGTCGAGGCCTTCCCACTGGGCCTCGTCCTCCGGCAGCGCGAGAATGCTGGTGACGCGCTCGCCCTCCTCCAGATTCGTGAGAATATTCTTGAGGTATTTGCCAAGCGCCTGGGGAGCGGCGAGCGGAAGGCGCCACACCTTCTCCTTGTACACATAGCCGCTCGACGTGAAGAACAGCAGCGGCTGGTGCGTATTGGCGACGAACAGGCGCGCGACAAAATCTTCCTCGCGCGTTTGCATGCCCGAGCGGCCCTTGCCGCCGCGACGCTGCGCGCGATAGGTGGAAAGCGGCACGCGCTTGACGTACCCGTTGTGGGACACGGTGACGACCATGTCCTCTTGCTGGATCAAATCTTCGTCGTCGAGATCGGCGTCGCTGTCGAGAATGATCGTGCGACGCGGCGTGGCGAAGTTTGCCTTCGCGTCTTCCATCTCGGCGCGGATGATGTTCATCACGCGCTCGCGCGACCGCAGAATATCGAGATAATCTGCGATTTCGGTGGCGTACTTGTTCAACGCCTCGGAAATTTCATCGCGGCCTAGCGCGGTGAGGCGCTGCAGGCGCAGTTCGAGGATCGCGCGCGCCTGCGTTTCGGACAGCCGATAGGTGCCGTCCTCCTTCATCTTGTGGCGCGGATCGTCAATGAGCGCGATCAGCGGCGCCATGTCCTTCGCCGGCCAGTCGCGATCCATCAAGGCCAGACGCGCGGTGGCGGCGTCCGGCGAGGTGCGGATGAGCCGGATCACTTCGTCGATGTTGGCGACGGCGATGGCGAGGCCCACCTGAACGTGAGCGCTGTCGCGCGCCTTGCCCAGCAGGTACTTCGTGCGGCGCGTGACGACTTCCTCGCGGAAGTCGAGGAAGCAGACAAGGAAGTCCTTGAGATTGAGCATCTCGGGACGGCCGCCGTTGAGCGCGATCATGTTCGCGCCGAACGTCGATTGAAGCTGCGTATAACGCCAGAGCTGATTAAGAACGACCTCTGCCACAGCGTCGCGCTTGATTTCGATGACGATGCGCATGCCGTCGCGATCAGACTCGTCGCGCAGGTCAGAAATGCCCTCGACGCGCTTCTCGCGCACCAGTTCGGCAATTTTCTCGATCAGCGTCGTCTTGTTGACCTGATACGGAATCTCCGTGACGATCAACGCCTCGCGATCGCGGCGCATCTGCTCGACGCCGACCTTGGCGCGCATGAGGATGGAGCCGCGCCCGGTGCGATAGGCAAGCCGGATGCCGCCGCGCCCCAGAATTGAACCGCCGGTGGGGAAATCAGGACCCGGCACAATCTCGGTCAGCTCTTCCACCGTGATGTCCGGGCGGTCCATGAGCGCGAACACCGCGTCAATGATTTCACCCAAATTATGCGGCGGGATGTTCGTCGCCATGCCGACGGCGATGCCGCCCGCGCCATTGACGAGAAGATTGGGATATTTCGCCGGGAGAACCACGGGCTCGCGGAATTCGCCCGAATAATTCTGCGTAAAGTCGACCGTGTCTTTGTCGAGATCGTCGAGCAGAGGGATGGCGGAGCGCGCAAGGCGCACCTCCGTATAGCGTTCGGCCGCCGCACGGTCGCCGTCGATGGAGCCGAAGTTTCCCTGCCCGTCGATCAGCGGCAGCCGCAACGAGAACGGCTGCGCGAGGCGCACGAGGGCATCATAAATCGCGAGGTTGCCGTGCGGATGATACTTACCCATCGTGTCGCCGGTGACGCGCGCCGACTTCTTGTGAGCTTTGTCAGGCGTGAAGCCGTTCTCGTACATCGTATAAAGAATGCGCCGATGTACGGGCTTGAGGCCGTCGCGCACGTCGGGCAAAGCGCGGCTCACAATCACGCTCATCGCGTAATCGAGATAGCTGCGCTTCATCTCGTCGACGATGGAGACTGGCTTGATTTCGGAGCCCGGCTGATCGGGACTTACAGGATTTTTGGGGTCGGCCAAGAAGGCGGATTCCTTGCGGGGAAAAAGACTGTCGCTTCTCTATCCGATTCCCCGCGCCCGCGCCAGCGTTAACGGTAGCGTGGAATTATATAGAAGACGTTGAATTGAAAGAGACTTCAGCAAAAAGCGGCGGCGGCGCGCGCCTGCCGCAGACAATCGCTGCGCGCAGGCCCTCGCTCGGCTTAGCAGGCCCTCGCTCGGCTTAGAACGGGATGTCGTCGTCGATGGGTGCGCTGGAGCGTCCCCCGCCCGGGGCGGCAGGGCGTCGCTCAGGCGCCCGTTCCATGGGAGACGATCGACCAAAGCTCGCGCTCTCGCCACCACTGCTGTCGTAGGATCCGCGATCATCGCTATCCCGGCGTCCGTCCAGCAAGGTCATATTGCTGTTGAAGCCCTGCAAAACAACCTCTGTCGTATAGCGGTCGTTGCCGTCCTTATCCTGCCATTTGCGGGTCTGGAGCTGGCCCTCGATGTAAACCTTGGAGCCCTTCTTCAAATACTGCTCGGCGACCTTGCAAAGGCCTTCATTGAAGATCGATATGTTGTGCCACTCGGTCTTTTCCTTGCGCTCGCCACTGGCTTTATCACGCCAGCTTTCGGACGTGGCCAGTGTGAAGCTCACCACCTGTCCCCCGTTCTGGAAGCGACGGGACTCTGGGTCTTTTCCAAGGTTTCCGACGAGAATGACCTTGTTGACGCTGCCTGCCATAACGATCTCCAAACCCGCTTCTGCGGAAAATCCATCACACTCTAACCCGCGGAGCCCGTGCTTTTAGCGTTGCAGCCAATGTAAAAGCGCTTTTCCACCGCTTAATCTGCAACCTGAAGGCTGGCACCTCGTCCAAATTTGTTCTACGTTTGTTCCTAAGATGAGACTCGATGCGCGCGCAACCGGCCAGCAGAATGTCAGTCCAGGCCTGACGGGCTGCCTGTTGTCGCCTGCCAGGGACGCATCGCGCTTGCCGAATAGCCACGCATCTCGCCGCAATACGGGCACTGGACTTCAAAGTCAGCCGCACCACCCGTCTCGACCACGCCCGAACCGGTTGGATCGTCCAGGATCGCAATTGATTTGCTGCACGCAGCGCATTGAAAGCCCAGATACCACGCGCCGGGAACGACGTTCATCCGGGGCGATGGCTGAAAATGTCCGTCAAAGTCGATCCGTGGGGTCATTTGAGTTCATTTTGTTGCTGTTGCCATGACCGATTTAACCCGGAGCGCCAGCCTCCTGTTCCCCACATGGGACGGGCGCGTTGCGCCACTTCAAAACGCCGCCTGTAAAAACACGGTCGAAAGCCCTATTTTCTTCTGGACCTCCCGAATTCCCCGATAACCTGAAGCGAAACCCGACCTCATGCCCGCGAAGCCTAAGAAGAACGCTGCGCCCAAGATCGCCATTTCCCTTGCCGCCACCCCAGCGCCTCCCCTGCCCTTTGCCGATCAACGGTCAATCGTTGTGCGCGGGGCGCGTGAGCATAATCTCAAGAACGTGGATCTCACGATCCCGCGCGACAAACTCGTGGTCTTCACGGGCCTGTCGGGGTCGGGCAAGTCGTCGCTGGCGTTCGACACGATTTACGCCGAGGGCCAGCGCCGCTATGTGGAATCGCTGTCGGCTTACGCGCGCCAATTTCTGGAGATGATGCAGAAGCCGGACGTCGACCAGATCGACGGTCTGTCGCCCGCTATTTCCATTGAACAGAAGACAACGTCCAAGAACCCCCGCTCCACTGTCGGCACAGTGACTGAGATCTACGATTACATGCGCCTGCTGTGGGCGCGCGTAGGCGTGCCCTATTCGCCGGCCACCGGCCTGCCGATTGAAAGCCAGACGGTCAGCCAGATGGTGGACCGGGTGCTGGCCCTGCCAGAAAAATCGCGGCTTTATCTGCTCGCGCCAGTGGTGCGTGGTCGCAAGGGCGAATACCGCAAGGAAATCGCCGAATACATGAAGAAGGGCTTCCAGCGGCTCAAGATTGACGGGACTTATTACGAAATCGCCGAGGCGCCCGCGCTCGACAAAAAGTTCAAGCACGACATTGATGTGGTGGTGGACCGCATCGTCGTGCGCCCCGACGCCGCTGCGCGCCTTGCGGAATCGTTCGAGACTTCGCTCGAACTTGCCGACGGCATCGCCATCATCGAATACGCTGACGAGAAGGACGAGAAGGGACAGCCCAAGCGCATTCTATTCTCTTCGAAATTCGCTTGCCCCGTGTCGGGCTTCACGATTCAGGAAATTGAGCCGCGGCTCTTTTCTTTCAACAATCCGTTTGGCGCCTGCCCCAAATGCGGCGGTCTGGGTTTTGAACAGAAGATCGACCCCGAGATGGTGATCCCCGACCCAAAGGCGACGCTGCGCAAGGGCGCCGTCGCGCCGTGGGCGAAGTCTTCGTCGCCCTATTACCTGCAAACGCTTGAATCGCTGGGAAAGCACTACAAGTTCCGCCTCGATCTCCCCTGGCAAGAGCTGCCGAAGAAGGCGCGCGACACCATCCTCTATGGCTCGGGCGACGAGGACATTCGCTTTTCTTATGACGACGGCTTGCGCGCGTATCAGGTGAAGAAGCCGTTCGAAGGCGTCGTGACGAATCTGGAGCGCCGTTATCTTGAAACGGAAAGCGAGTGGGCGCGTGAGGAAATTTCGCGCTTTATGTCAGACACTCCGTGCGCGGCGTGCGATGGTCATCGGCTAAAGCCCGAAGCGTTGGCGGTGAAAATCGACTCGCGGCATGTTGGCGAAATTTCCTGCATGTCGGTGAAGCAGGCCGCCGAATGGGCGACCGATCTTCCCAAGCGGCTCGACAAGAAGAAGAACGAAATCGCTGGACGCATCCTAAAGGAAATCCGCGACCGGCTTACGTTTCTTGTCGACGTGGGGCTCGATTATCTCACGCTGGCGCGCGCGGCTGGCACATTGTCAGGCGGCGAGAGCCAGCGCATCCGGCTGGCTTCGCAGATTGGCTCCGGCCTGACGGGCGTTCTGTATGTGCTGGACGAGCCGTCTATCGGCCTGCTCCAGCGCGACAACGCGCGATTGCTCGATACGCTACGGCGACTGCGCGATCTGGGCAACACGGTCATCGTTGTCGAACACGATGAAGATGCAATTCTCACCGCCGATTATGTGGTGGACGTGGGCCCCGGCGCCGGGATTCATGGCGGGCGCATCGTGTCGGAAGGCAAGCCTGCGCACATTCTCGCCGATTTGAATTCACTCACCGGCGATTATCTGTCCGGCCGCAAGGCGGTTATGACGCCGAAGGCGCGCCGCAAGGCGCAGCCCAACCGCAATTTGAAAATTGTCGGCGCCAAGGGCAACAATTTGAAGAACGTCACCGCCGAAATTCCGCTTGGCACGTTCACGTGCGTTACGGGCGTATCTGGCGGCGGAAAGTCCACGCTGGTGATCGACACGCTTTACAAGGCTGTCGCGCGCCGCCTCAACGGCGCGATGGAGCATCCCGCCTCGCACGAAAAAATCGAAGGGCTGGAGCATCTCGACAAAGTCATCGACATTGACCAGTCGCCCATCGGACGCACGCCGCGCTCCAATCCGGCAACTTACACAGGGGCTTTCACGCCGATCCGCGAATGGTTTTCGCAATTGCCGGAGGCCAAGGCGCGCGGCTATCTGCCGGGGCGCTTTTCGTTCAACGTGAAGGGCGGGCGCTGCGAGGCCTGCCAGGGCGACGGCCTCATCAAGATCGAGATGCACTTTTTACCGGACGTGTACGTCACTTGCGACGTGTGCAAGGGCAAGCGTTACGATCGTGAAACGCTGGAAGTTAAGTACCGCGACAAGTCCATCGCCGATGTTCTCGACATGACAGTTGAGGAAGCGCGCGACTTGTTCAAGGCCGTGCCCATCATTCGTGAGAAGATGGACACGCTAAAGCGCGTCGGCCTCGATTACATCAAGGTGGGCCAGCAGGCGACCACGCTGTCTGGGGGCGAAGCGCAGCGCGTGAAATTGTCGAAGGAATTGTCGCGCCGATCAACGGGGCGCACGCTCTATATTCTGGATGAGCCCACAACGGGCCTGCATTTTCACGATGTGAAGAAGCTGCTCGAAGTGCTGCACGAGCTGGTCGATCAGGGCAATAGCGTGG
Organism: Beijerinckiaceae bacterium; assembly: GCA_030684835.1. Taxonomy (GTDB): domain Bacteria; phylum Pseudomonadota; class Alphaproteobacteria; order Rhizobiales; family Beijerinckiaceae; genus Terripilifer. Next base: position 67,242 of record JAUXWZ010000131.1, on the reverse strand, counting down.
TCGTCATCGAGCACAATCTCGAAGTCATCAAAACTGCGGACTGGGTTATCGATCTTGGTCCCGAAGGCGGCGACGGCGGCGGCGAGATTGTCGCGGTCGGCACGCCCGAGGACATCGCGAAGAACGCGCGCTCGCACACGGGCAAGTTTCTCAAGGACGTTCTGGCGCGGCGCCCTCCACCGGCGGAGGAAAAGCCCGTTCGGGCGAAGGGGCGCGCGGCTGCCGAATAGCGCAGCTGCTTCGCATCGCGTACCTTGCAAGAGGCTCTGTTGTGCGACTTGCGTAAGCCGCCAATGTTTGATGCGCGAGATTGACCCGCGCATCAAGTTGATCGGAAGATAATCACTCAGCCGTTTTGGCTACGCGGGTCAAGCCCGCGTATGACGCCTGGCCTTGTTACTCAGCCGCTTGCCGCATCCCGCCATTGCCCATCATGCCCGGGCGCAACACGACCTTGATACAGCCGTCCTGCTTGTCGCGGAACGTGTTGTAGAACGCTGGTCCCGCTTCCAGCGGCGCTTCGTGCGTGATGACGAACGAGGGATCGATCTCGCCTTGCTGAATGCGGTTCAGCAGATCGTCGGTCCAGCGGTTCACATGGGTCTGGCCCATGCGGATCGTGAGGCCCTTGTTCATCGCCGCACCGAAGGGCACCTTGTCGATGATTCCACCATAGACGCCCGGAATCGAGAGCGTCCCCGCGGGCCGACACACGTAAATCATCTCGCGCAGCACATGGGCGCGGTCAGTCACCAGCATCAGAGCCTGTTTCGCGCGATCATAAATTGCGTCCAGCGTCGAATTGGCGTGCGCCTCCATGCCGACGGCGTCGATGCACTTCTCGGGCCCCTTGCCGCGCGTGAGTTCGTTGAGGCGATCAACGACGCTCTCCTCGTCAAAGTTAATGGTGATCGCGCCCTGCCGCGCCGCCATTTCAAGGCGTTCCGGCACGTTGTCGATGACGACGACTTGTTTGGCGCCGAGAATGATCGCCGACTTTGCAGCGAACTGACCGACAGGTCCCGCGCCCCAAACAGCAACGGTGTCCGTGGGTTCGATATCGCATTGCTTGGCAGCCTGCCAACCCGTGGGGAGGATGTCGCCCAAAAAGAGCACCTGATCGTCGCTGAGGCCATCAGGAATTTTGACCGGCGCAAAGTCAGCGTACGGCACGCGCACATATTCCGCCTGCCCGCCCGGAAATCCACCAGTTAAATGAGTATAGCCGAACAGGCCGGCGGTCGTGTGGCCGAACATCTTGTTCGCCAGCGCGGCGTTTCGATTCGTGCGTTCGCAGACGGAAAAATTGGAGCGTTTGCACTGCTCACACTCGCCACAGCAGATCGTGAACGGTACGACGACCCGGTCGCCCACTTTCAGTTTTTTGTTGTCTTTGCCGACCTCCATCACCTCGCCCATGAACTCATGGCCAATGATGTCGCCGGACTTCATCCCCATCATGAATCCGTCGTAGAGGTGCAGGTCGGAGCCGCATATGGCGCAGCTTGTAACCTTAATGATGGCGTCACGGCCCTGCTCGATTTTCGGATCAGGCACAGACTCGCAGCGAATGTCGTGTTTGCCGTGCCACACTAGAGCTTTCATGGGGTATCTCCGTTGCTTTCTCGGCAACGGGATGCGGGGCGGAGGGTTCCATGCGGCGCCAGCCGCAAGCGGCTCTAGGCCGCCTTCTTCATCGCAATAGCTGCAAGGTCGCGCATGATGCGGCGCGCGCCTTCAAGCCGCGCGTCGGGATCCTCGAGGTCGCGCACAAAAACGATCTTCATGTCCGGGCGAACCTTGGCGCGCGGACCGTGCTCCGTGACGTAACGCACCAGCCCCGCCGGATTGGCGAAGGAATTGTCCCGGAACGTGATGACGACGCCCTTGGGGCCCGCTTCCAGCTTCTCGACGTGGGCCTTGCGGCACAGCGCTTTCACCGACATGAGCTTGAGCAATTGCTTCACCTCGTCGGGCAACGCGCCAAAGCGGTCAATCATTTCCGCGCCGAAGGTCTCGATTTCCTCGTCCGTTTCCAACGTCGACAGTCGCCGGTAAAGGTTCAGCCGGACGCTGAGGTCATCGACATAGGTTTCGGGAATCGTGACGGGCACGCCCACAGTGATCGTTGGCGACCATGCTTCTTCCTGTTGCTCGTCGACGCCGGCCTTCAGCGCGACGACCGCCTCCTCCAGCATCTGCTGATAAAGCTCGTAACCGACTTCCTTGATGTGGCCAGATTGTTCGTCGCCGAGCAGATTGCCCGCGCCGCGAATGTCGAGATCGTGGCTTGCAAGCTGGAAACCTGCGCCCAGCGTATCGAGAGACTGCAAAACCTTCAGCCGCTTCTCCGCCTGCGCGGTGAGCGTGCGATTCACGGGCAGCGTGAAGAGCGCATAGGCGCGGATTTTCGAGCGGCCGACGCGGCCACGCAGTTGATACAATTGCGCAAGGCCGAACATGTCCGCGCGATAAACGACCAGCGTGTTAGCGGTGGGAATATCGAGGCCGGATTCAACAATTGCGGTCGAAACAAGCACATCGTACTTCCCGTCGTAGAAAGCGGACATGCGCTCTTCAAGTTCGGTGGGCGCCATCTGTCCGTGGGCGGTGATGAACTTCACCTCAGGCACAGACTTGCGCAGGAAGGCCGCAGCGTCTTCAAGATCCTCAATGCGCGGGCAGACGTAGAAGCTCTGGCCGCCGCGATAGCGTTCGCGCAACAAAGCCTCGCGCACCAGCAATTCGTCGAAGGGCATGATGGACGTGCGCACGGCGAGACGATCGACGGGCGGAGTCGCGATGATCGACAAATCGCGCACGCCTGTCATGGCGAGCTGCAGCGTGCGCGGAATTGGCGTGGCCGAAAGCGTCAGCACATGCACTTCGGCGCGCATTTCCTTAAGCCGCTCCTTGTGCGCGACGCCAAAGTGCTGCTCCTCGTCGATGACGACAAGACCAAGGTCGCGGAAGCTTACGGCTTTGCCGAGCACGGCGTGCGTGCCGACAACAATGTCTACCGAACCGTCGGCGAGCCCCTTCTTCGTTTCGCGCTGGTCGGCGGTCCCGACCATGCGCGACAATTGCCGCACATGCAGCGGCAGGCCGGCAAAGCGCTGGGCGAAGTTCTTGTAATGCTGGCGCGCCAGAAGCGTGGTGGGCACCACGACTGCAACCTGCTTGCCGTTGATGGCGGCGGCGAAGGCTGCGCGCAGCGCGACTTCAGTCTTGCCAAAACCCACGTCGCCACACACCAGACGGTCCATGGGACGGCCCGCCGCAAGATCGTCCAGCACCGCATCAATGGCGTTCTGCTGGTCGTCTGTTTCGTCGAACGCAAAGCGCGCGCAGAACTCATCGTAGAGGCCATCGGGCGGCAACAGGCGCGGCGCCGCGTGTGTTTGGCGCGCGGCGGCAATGCGAATGAGTTCGTGCGCCATCTCGCGGATGCGCTTTTTCATCCGCGCCTTGCGCGTCTGCCAGCCAAGTCCACCCAGCCTGTCGAGCGGTACTTCCGTGTCTTCCGATCCGTAGCGCGAAAGAAGTTCGATGTTCTCGACGGGGAGGAAGAGCTTGGCGCTTTCGGCGTAGAGTATTTCGAGGCAGTCGTGCGGCGCGCCCGCCGCCTCGATTGCTTTCAGCCCCATGAAACGACCGATGCCGTGATCCACATGGACCACAAGATCGCCCACTGTGAGTGACGCAACTTCGCTCAGGAATTCCTGCGCGCGTTTGGTGCGCTTGCGGCCGCGGATGAGGCGGTCTCCCAGCAGATCCTGCTCGCCGATGATCGCGAGGTCATCGGTTTCAAAGCCCTGCTCGAGCGGCAGGATCGCCAGCGTGACTTCGTTGCGCGGAATAGCCATCGCAACCGACAGCGCGTGGACAGATTTGGCGCCCTTCAATCCGTGCTCCGAAAGCACGTTCAGCATGCGTTCGCGCGAGCCGTCCGAAAAGCCAGCAACGATCACACGCTTGCGCTTGGCCTGCAGGTCGCGAATGTGCGCGACGGCCGCTTCAAAGATGTTGATCGTCTCGTCAGTGCGCTCGGCCGCAAATGTGCGCCCCGCGCGTGCGCCGCAATCAACCACAATGGAGCCATCGGAGGGGCCGTCGAAAGGCGTCAGGCGCGCGACAGGAGCCCGGCCAAGACGCGTGCGCCATTCATCGGGCTTGAGATAAAGCGCATCTGGCGGCAGCGGCTTGTAGGACGGCCCATTCGGATCGGCCTCCTGCCGCTCCTTGCGCGCGTCGTAATAATCCTGAATTTCGCCAAGACGCTCGCCCACAGCGTCATCCGCCAGCGCGTCGAACAGGAGCGGCGCGTCGCCCAGATAATCAAATAGCGTGTCGGCGCCGCCATAATAGAGCGGCAGCCAATGCTCCATGCCAGGATGCCGCCTGCCCTCGCTTACCGCTTCGTATAGACCATCGCCGCGAGTCTGCGCGCCAAAGGCTGCGACGTACCCCTGACGGAAGCGCCGTATGGTGTCCGTGGTGAGTTGCACCTCGCTCATCGGCACAAGATCCAGCGCGCGAAGTTGCGCCGTCGTGCGCTGCGTTTCGGGATCGAAGGCGCGGATCGATTCAAGCGTGTCGCCAAAGAAGTCGAGACGCAGCGGCGCAGGCATGCCCGGTGGGAAAAGGTCGAGGATGCCGCCACGCACCGCGTATTCGCCGGTGTCACGCACGGTGGACGAGCGCAAGTAGCCGTTGGCCTCCAGCCACTTTGCCAGTCCGTTCATGTCAACTGCATTGCCGGGCGCAGCGGAAAAACTTTCGGTCTCAATGAACTTGCGCGGCGGCAGGCGCTGCAACATCGCATCAATGGTGGTGCACAGGATGCGCGGTTTTTGCGCGGATGAGCGCGTGCGGGCGATGCGCGCCATCACCGTCATGCGACGCGACACGATGCCCGCGTTTGGAGACGAACGGTCGTAGGGCTGGCAGTCCCAGGCCGGAAAATCGAGCACTTCGAGATCGGGCGCCGTGAAGGCGAGCCCATCCTGAAACATCCGCGACCGCTGAGCGTCGCGCGCCACATGAACGAGCGCGGCGGCGCCTTCAGCGCCCGCCGCTGCAAGGCCGCGCACAAGGTCGGCGGCGACGAAGGCGTCGAAACCGTCGGGCGCATGCGCCAGCGTAAGCGAGGCGCCTTTGGCCAGTTCCGCGACGGCGCGCTTGAATTCCTTCACGAGGAGACTTTCCGGCGTAAGAGGCGCCTGGGGCAAGCGCACAACGATGTTTGCCGCCGGCAGGAATCTGCCGTCGCTTGGGCGCTATATAGGACAACCATTGATCAGGGGAAAGCGGCGTCGGCGCTTATCCGTGAATCGGGCCCGTATGCACGTGAAAGCTCTTCAATTGCCGGAACAGCGCGGTGTCATACTCGGGTGGCAACGGGGCGGCGTCGGTCAGCCACTTGAAGAGGTCCGGGTCCGGCGCGTCCATGAGAAACTCGAAAGCGTCAAGATCTTCATCGGACAGGACCGCCAGTTTCGCATCGGCGAATTTGCCCATCAGGATGTCCATCTCCTTCATGCCGCGATGCCAGGCGCGGAACAGCATGCGCCGGCGGCGAGGGTCGAGCGTTGCGGAGGAAATGGCGGTGGACACAGGCGAATTCCTGAAAATTGGCGGCGGAATGTCGACGTGCGTATACAGGAAAGCGCGCACGCTGTCCCCGCCAGATAATCCCCTGCGGCGCCATGCTCCAGCTTGGCGCTTGATCGCGACCCGGCTATCAACAGGATATGCGCCCCACCGCACTCAATCCCCTGTTCGCCGCCGCTCGCACGCTACCCGGCGTCGGCGAGAAGACAGGCAAATTGTTCGACCGGCTCCTCGCGGAAGCCAGCGCAGAGACGCGCGTGCTGGACGTTCTGTTTCACCTTCCCCATTCGTCCATCGACAGACGCTCCCGCCCAAAGATTCGCGACGCACAATTGGATCAGGTGGTGACGATCGAGGCGGTCGCCACGGAGCATCGCCCCCCGCCGCCGCGGTCGCGTGCGCCCTACAAGGTGCTCGTGGAAGACGAGACTGGTGATCTGCTGCTCGTCTTCTTCCTCGCCAATCATCAATGGATCGAGAAAATGCTGCCGCTGGGCGCGCGGCGGTGGATTTCGGGAAAGCTGGAGCTTTGGGAGGGCCATCTCCAGATGGTGCATCCCGACCGCGTGCTTGACGAGGAAGGGCTGAAGAAGCTGCCTCCGGTCGAGCCGGTCTATGGCCTCACCGAGGGCCTGTATCAGCGCAGCATCCAGCGCGCGGTGGAAGGCGCCCTCGCCCGGCTGCCAGACCTGACCGAGTGGCTCGACCCCGCGTTTCAGCGCCAGCGCAAATGGCCATCATTCTCCAATGCGCTTCAGAGCGTGCATCATCCGCAGACGCCGCAGGACGTGGAGCCGATGCAGCCCGCGCGGCTGCGCCTCGCCTACGACGAATTGCTCGCGAACCAGCTGGCGCTCGTCATGGTGCGCGCGCGCATGAAAAAGCTGGGCGGCCGCGCAAGCCCCGGCGACGGGCGCTTCACCCGCAAGATAGAAGCAGACTTGCCCTACTCGCTCACAGGAGCGCAGAAGACCGCGCTCGATGAAATCCGCGCCGATCTGACCAGTGACAAGCGCATGTTGCGCCTGGTGCAGGGCGATGTGGGCTCCGGCAAGACAATCGTCGCGCTGCTGGCGATGGCGCATGTGGTGGAGGCCGGGCGGCAGGCGGCGCTCATGGCGCCAACAGAAATTCTTGCACGCCAGCATTACGAGCGGCTTGGTGCGCTAGGCGAGACGGCCGGCCTGCGGCTGGCGTTGCTCACGGGCCGCGATAAGGCGGCTGAGCGCAAATCGACTCTTGCGAGACTTGCTGCTGGCGATATCGACATCGTCATCGGCACCCATGCGCTTTTTCAGGAGAGCGTCGCGTTTGCCGATCTCGGGCTTGCGGTCGTGGACGAACAACATCGCTTTGGCGTGCATCAGCGTCTCGCGTTGGGCGAAAAGGGCGCCGCCGTCGATGTGCTGGTGATGACCGCCACACCCATCCCGCGCACGCTGGTGCTGACTTACTTCGGCGACATGGACGTCTCTGTCCTGCGCGAAAAACCGCCGGGCCGCGCGCCCATCGACACGCGCGCCATTCCGCTGGAGCGTATTGACGAAGTGATCGACGGCATTGGCCGCGCCATTGGCAACGGCGCCCGCGTCTACTGGGTTTGTCCGCTCGTTGACGAAAACGAAGACCTCGACGTCGCCGCCGCAACCGAGCGCGCCGATGTGCTGCGGCAGTTTTTTGGCGATCAGGTTGGGCTCATCCACGGCAAGATGAAGGGGGCCGACAAGGACGCAGCGATGTCGGCGTTCCAGCGGGGCGAGACGAAAATTCTGGTCGCGACGACGGTCATCGAAGTTGGCGTCGATGTGCCGGAAGCCACGATCATGGCGATTGAGCACGCCGAGCGTTTCGGTCTTGCACAATTGCATCAGCTACGCGGCCGCGTTGGGCGTGGCGGCGCAAAGTCCACATGCCTGCTGCTCTACAAGTCCCCGCTGGGCGAAGTGGCGCGCGCGCGTATCGAGATCATGCGCGATACGGAGGACGGATTCCGCATCGCCGAGGAAGACCTGCGCTTGCGCGGCGAAGGCGAGGTGCTGGGGTCACGCCAATCAGGAACGCCAGGATTTCGTCTTGCGGTGATCGAACTGCACGCCGATCTGCTGGCGATTGCGCGCGACGATGCGCAATTGATTCACGCGCGTGATCCCGAACTCGAAAGCGAACGCGGCGCCGCGTTGCGCGCGCTGCTTTATCTGTTTGGCCGGGACGAAGCCGTCAGGCTGCTGCGGGCGGGTTGAGGCTTGGCGTTTTCCTGGCGCTTTCGACCATAGCGGCAAAGCGCTGCTGGGTTTCCGGCTGGATCAGACCAGCCGACATGATGAGCTTTGCGGCCTCGTCCGGCGTCAACGGGACTTCGATGACCTCGGACGCAGGCAAATAAAAGTAAAAGCCGGTCGTCGGGTTCGGCGTGCAGGGCAAAAAGACCGACATGTGTTCGACAGCGGGCAGATTGTCGGCAAGGACGCTGGACGGAGGGGCCGAGATGAAGACAATCGACCACATGCCCGGCTGGGGAAACTGCACGAGGCCGACACGTCGAAAGCCCGTGCCTGATTGAGAAAACACCGTCTCGAAAATCTGCTTGAGGCTCTTGTAGATACTGCGCACCACCGGCATGCGGTCCAGAATGCGCTCACCGAGCTTCAGCAGGGAGCGACCTGCGAGATTGGCCGTGAGGAAGCCCAGCATCGTCAGGCCGAGGAAGGCGAGAATAACGCCGACCCCTGGCAGATGCATCGGCAGGTAATAGTCCGGCCATAAGCTGGCCGGCACGAGGGGCTTTACCCACCCGTCGATCAGCGAGATGAACCACCACACAATGGTGGCGGTGAGGGCCAGCGGACCGGCGACGATGAGGCCCGTGAGGAACCACGTCCGGATGCCAGCTCCGAATGTGTGATGACGGGTGGCCGGTGGCGGCGGCAGAATTGGCGGCTGGTTCATGAGCGGTTCAGGTTTCCTGACGCCTTTACTGGCAAATCGAACCGCGAACATGGCGCGTGGAGCGATTGGTAGCAAGGGCTTCTCGGCGCATGTTTAACAGGCGCCGCGCGGAACTTTCATTTTATAACCTTTGGCGTAAAAGATAAGGTTCGGCCGCTGCGCTGCAGCCAAGATCGAGTAGAACTTTGGATCGACCGGGGGAAAAAATGTTCGATCCGCTGTCGCAGGGGTCACCCCCCGCCTCGCCTCCCCCTGGGAGTGACAGGGCGGTAGCGATGCAATTTGCCCGGTTAACCTTTGGCTTCTGGCGCGGGCCAGGATCCCGGACCGCATGGCTTTTGACGTTGGCGCTTGCTAGCTGCCTCGTCGGTAAACTTATCGTGGACGTTGGCCTGAACAGCTGGAACCGCTGGTTTTTCGACGCTCTCGAGCGCCGGGACGGCGGTTCGGCCATGGCCGCCGTGTTTGCTTTCGGCGGGCTGGTCGTCGCCATTTCCGCTGTGGGCGTGGGCATCGTGCTGGCGCGCGAACGCCTGCAGGTGCGCTGGCGCGAGTGGTGCACGCATAGTTTCCTCAGCGGCTGGCTGGCCAAGAGGCGCTTTCATCGGCTCACCGCCGCCGGTAGCCCCATGCCGAACCCCGAGTACCGGATATCCGACGATGTCCGCATGGCGACGGAGCCGGTGACGGACTTCGCCATTGGCCTTTTCACGGCGGTTTTGGCCGCGTCGACTTTCGCAGGCATCTTGTGGAAAGTTGGCGGTTCACTGGATGTGACGCTGGGCGGCGTGTCCTTCACGATCCCGGCGTTCATGGTGCTCGGCGCCATCCTCTACGGCGTCGCCATGTCGTCGCTGATCCCAATTGTCGGACGCAAACTTGCGCCGGCCGCGGCCGCCAAAAATGAGGCGGAGGCCCGCTTCCGTTTTGAAATGATCCGCCTGCGTGAGAACTCGGAAGGCGTCATCATGGCGCGCGGCGAGACAGAGGCGAGACGACGGCTTGACGGCTCTTACGCATCTCTTGTGCGGACATGGCTGGAAGTGGTGCGTCAGCATGGCCGGCTGACATGGGTCACGAACTCGAACGGCGCCATGATTCCGGTCGTGCCGCTCGTATTATGCGCGCCAAAATACCTCTCCGGCCAATTAACCCTGGGCGAAGTCATGCAGCTCGCATCGGCGTTCGTGCAGGTGCAGGTTGCGATTGCCTGGCTCGTCGATAATTATCGCGCGATTGCGGAATGGTTCGCGTCCGCCCGGCGCATCGTTGAACTTGTGGATTCATTCGAACAGTCTGATTCCACTGGTCCGCAAGGCGTGCCGCATGTGGCGCTGGCCGTCAGTCGGGACGCTAGCCTGCGCCTTGAGCGCGTGCGCCTGATCGATGAGATTGGCCAGGTTGTCGTGGAGCATGCGGACGTCGCAATCCTGCCCGGTGAACGCATCGCGTTGGCGGGTGAACCCGGCGCGGGGAAAAGCGTGCTTGTGCGCGCGATGGCGGGCTTGTGGCCTTGGGGCGAAGGGCATATTGCGCTGCCCGACGGTCTTAGTTTGAGCTTTCTTCCCGCTGCGCCTTTCCTGCCCGCAGGTTCTTTACGCGAGGCGCTGACCTACCCGACGTCGCCGGACGCTTTTGAAGACTCGCGCCTGCGCGCCGCGCTAGACGCATCTGGCGCGGGGGCCCTCACAACCCGTCTTCAAGACGTATCGCGGTGGGACCAGACGCTTTCGGCGACCGAGCGTCAAAGGTTGGCGTTCGCGCGCGTCCTTTTGCAGAAGCCCGACATCATCATTCTTGAGGACGCGCTGGCTCCTTTCGATGAGATTACGCAGGCCAAAATGCTTGATGCGCTGCTCGAGGGCTGTCCCAATTCAACCCTCGTCGCGGTGGGCGTGCGCGCGAGCCTGACGCAACGCTTCGACAGATTTCTCTACCTCCAGAAAGGCGCCACCGGCGGCAGCATTCTGGTGGAGACCGACGCCACCGGGCAACCGGCGTTGTCGGTCGTCGGCGGCTATGAAGGCAGCCGGGACGCCGCCGGTTTGGCATGACGTTTCAAACAAGATGAGGGGAAATTAAATGACGACAACATCAACCGGCAAGATGCATTTTTGGGACGCGTTTTGGGATCTGCGCGTAGATGAATGCCCTTGCGACATTCATTTCTGCGATTGGCTTGAGAAAGAAGAGCTCAAGAACAAAACGATCTTCCACTTCGGCACTGGCGGTCATCACATCGTTGGCATCCGCACCGCCGAGAACGGCAGCGGAAACTGCGTGTTGGGCATCACCGCCGCACCGCAGGAATACGAGACATTTATCAAGCTCGCCATCGAGCGACCCGAGATTGAAAAGACCTACAAGACATTCTTCGGTGACATCTACCAGCTTGATGCGCGGCTGCTCCCCGATTTCGACGTCGTCACCCTCTTCCATCTTTGTGAATTCCGCACCGAGAAAAACGACGAATACGGCGCATTGACGGATCGCGAAGTCACCGACCTGTTGACGGAAAAGACCCGCTCGGGCGGCTACATCGTGTTCTACACGAAGTCGTTCGCCTTCGACACGGCGGAGAAGGTTATCGCTGCGTGGGAGAAGGAAATGCCGGTCGAGAAGGTCGGCATGTACGAGACGCTTCTGGTCTATCGCAAGAAGTAAGTAACGTGGGGAGGACGCGCGATGCGCCCTCCCCATCGAGCCGCTTAAACTTGGACGTGTCATAGCTTCGCACGCTTCTGGCTGGCGCACTAAAATGCAAAAAGCTGGAAAAAGATGCAGCCAGATAAACCCGCAACGCTGAAGCCTGAAATGCCGCGCGGGACGAGCCTGCGTCCAAAAATGTTTGAGTCCGTGCGCCCGGGCCTCGACGCGATACGCATGCTGCGGATGCTGGCGGGCGTGTTCAAAACATCCAAGCGTTGGCGCGCCGTCGCGCTCATTGTGACAGCGGTCACAATTACGATCCTGGAAGTCGTGCTCATCCTTCGGCTTGCAAGCTGGAACGCGGATTTCTTCAATCTGCTGGACCAGCGCGCCGTCGGTGGACTGCCTGCGCAAGCCTTGTCATTTCTCGCAATTGTCCTGGGCATCATGGTGCTGCAGGCTTCAAGCCTTGAATCGAAATTGCGGCTGCAACTCGTCCTGCGCACATATCTCACTGCCACCCTGCGCGACGCGTGGATGACCGACGGACGCCATTACCGGCTACGCTACATCGCCGGCGAACATGGCAACGAGGACGGGCGCATCGCGGAAGACGCGCGTGTCGTGTGCGAATGGGTCGTCGAGTTCTTCGTCTCGCTTCTTTACGCGGTGACGCAGCTTATTCTTTTTGTCGGCGTGCTTTGGCTTTACTCGGGCCCTCTCTACGTTGCGGTCGGATCGTTTGCGTTCACGATCCCCGGGCACATGGTCTGGATCGCGCTCATTTATGCGAGCCTGGGCGCAGCGATTACGATCTTCATCGGTTCGCCGCTGGTGCGCGCCACGGACGCCCGCCAGACCGCGGAGGCCAATCACCGCGCAATGCTGATCGACGCGCTAACGCATTCACAGGCGATCGCGCTCGCGCGCTCGGAGGCCGGCGAGCGCACGCGGCTTGCGCAAGCCTTCGACAGCATTTGCGCAGCATGGTCGCGCCAGCGTGCATCGTTACGAAACCTGATTATCCTCAACGCTGGCTATGGGCACCTCACGGCAGTTCTGCCGCTGCTCATGCTGGCGCCCCGCTATCTGGCGGGAGACATGCAGCTTGGCACGCTGATGCAGGTGACGATCGCCTTTGGGCAGGTGACGGCTGCTCTGTCATGGCTGTCCAGCAATTATTCAAGCGTTGCGCAGTGGGAAGCCTCGGTCGAACGTGTGCTGCAATTGCAAGACGCGGTCGAGAACAGCTCCGATCCCGCATTCACCGACCAAGAGGGCACGTTCACGCATGTGCGCGAAAACGGCCCCGCGCTGACCTTCAGCGACCTCACTTTAGTTTTGCCCGACGGGCATATCTGCATCGAGCATTTCACCGCCGTAATCATGCCGGGCGAAAGCGCGCTGCTGGAAACAACGCCCCAGGCGGCCGAAGCCTTGTTCCGCGCCGTGGCCGGCCTGTCGCTTTGGGGCGCGGGGCGCATTGAGCTGCCGGAGGATGCTGAACCGTTCTTTATGGGTGAGCACCCGCATATCCCGCCCGCGCCACTGATAGAAGTCATTCTGCAACCGCTCGACGCGCAGGCGCTGTCACCGCGAGTCGTTGCGCAGACGCTTGCCAGTGTTGGGCTTGCGCATCTCACGCCTCTACTTTCGACAACATCGAACTGGGAAGAAGAACTCGGACTTGAGGATCAACAGCGAATCGCCTTTGCGAGCGCGCTGCTGCAGAAGCCGCGCTGGATCCTCATGCACGAAGCGACCAGCGCATTGTCCAGCGAAGCGGAAGCCGAACTCATCGAACTTCTACGTCGTTCGCTGCCGGACAGCGCGCTTATCGTTATCACGCATCGCACGATCAGCCGGAAATTCGAACGACGTATCGTCGTGCGCGGCCAATAATTTACGGCACGCGGTCACCCTTCTGCCGACAATTCGCGCAGTTTCGGCGCCACCTCTTCCATGAAGAGGCGCATGGATTTGAAACGGCGCTCCCGGTCGGCCCATTCCTTCCCCGTGACGATCAGCATCGTGCCAAAGCCGCCGGACTCGCGGTGAAAATCGCGCAGCCTTTCGGCGACCTCGTCGGGCTCGCCCACGAGATAAACCCCGCCGTTCACCATGTCATCGAGCGTCAGCCGTTCGCCCTTTACGTCCAGCTTGAAGACGTTGCGGGCGTAATGCACGAGACCGCGCTTGGTCTGGTAACCCAATTCGTTGTCGATATCGGCGCGCAGGTCGTCCATCGCCTGCTTGCGGCTGTGCGAAAGATAGACAAGGCGGGACGCCGCAATGTTGGCGCGCGGGTTTTCAACGCCGGCCGCGCGCGCCGCTTCGCAATAGCGGTCAGCCTTGGCGCGCAGCATGTGCGCGGGCTCGAGATACGCCGACAGCAGCGTGTAGCCTCCAGCCCCGGCAATGCGGATCATCTCCGGCTGCTCGGTTGCGGTCGCCATTGGCATGATGTCGCCGTTCATCGGTTTGGGCAGCGCGACGATGCCTTTGCCCTTCCAGAAGCGGCCATCCCAATCAAAAGGCTCGCGCGTCGACCAGCACTTGAGCAGGAGGGCGTGGGATTCCATGAGCCGGTCGTGGCGCTCTTCGTAGGACATGCCGCGCTCAACGCTGAACAGCGGCGTGGGAAAGCCCGACCCAAAGCCGAAGATGAAGCGATCTGCGCCAATCACATGCTGCGCGGTCGCGGCTTGCACAGCGACGTCTAGGGGATGTTGCAGATGAAGCACCTTCACCGCAGCGCCCATCCTGATCTGCGTGGTGAGTGCGGCGGCCTTGCACATGAGCAATTCTGGCACGGGCAGCGTATCGACCTTGTCGATATAGATTTCCTCGCCGTGGTGCTCGCTGATGAAAGCGTATTTGCAACCCAGCTTGTCGGCGAGGATGATCTCCTGCAGATCTTCCTCGAACGCGCGTGCGGCGGTCGTGTGCGGCCTGAAGCCGTTCGACCATATTCCGAATTCCATGAGCTGCCCCTCTTATCCCTGCGGATACGATAGCAGCCTCCTGACAAGTTCCAAGCAGGCGCCGAGGCTCGACGCAGGGTTAATGTCTTCTCAAATCCTCTGCGTCGACGGCGGAATTCGACAGGATTAGAATTCCCAGGAGTGCGCCGGCGCCTATCGCTAGCGGCGCTATCCAACCTGCCCCCTCGTCGCGGCTCCTTTCCGAGTAGCCGGGCTCCGCAAGTCCACGATGCATACGCGCAAGGCGACCCGCGGGCGTAATGTTGGCTACGCTAGTCTTCACCTTGTTGCGCCAGCCCGTCACAACGTCGCCGTGGCCCGCCATCATCGCTTCGAAACCCTTCCGCGCCACCATCGCGGGATCGTCCTTCGATGATTGCCCGACCTTCGTGTCCAGAAGCCGCGCACGCGCGAAAAATGCAGTCTCCGTGGCTCCCGGCATCAGGCAAGTGACGGTCACGCCCGAATCGCGAAGTTCCTCGCGCAGTGCGAATGAGAAGGAATCCACAAAGGCCTTAGTGCCGTTGTAAACGGCCTGATACGCGCCCGGGATAAAGCCGGCTTCAGAACCTGTGATCAGGATTTTCCCGCTGCGTTGCGCCCGCATGCGCTTGCCGACAACTTGGACAAGATAGATCGTGCCCGCGATGTTCGTATCGACGACGTGCCGCGCTTCCTCGAAATTCTGATCCAGGAAGGCCTCGCCCAAACCATGGCCGGCGTTGGCGATGAGAATATCGACAGTGCGATCGCCTACAAGTTTGACAAGGCGATCAACTTCGTAGGTCTTTGCCAAATCGCATTGCAAAGCATGCACCCCACAGCCGAGGCTGCGAAGTTCTTGCGCCACTGTCTCGATTTTCGCTTCGTCCGCCGCGATGACAAGATTGTATCCATCATCCGCGCAACGCTTCGCCAGTTCATAACCAATGCCGCTCGACGCACCCGTTATGATCGCCAATCCTCTGCCGTTTTCCATCAAAGGTCTCCGCACAAGCTGCCCGCGGTTGATCGCTCGGGTAACACGTGTGGAGCCGGCATGTTCCGGAATGATTGGATTGTCGCGCGACTACTCGACGGTCACGCTTTTTGCGAGGTTGCGCGGCTGGTCCACGTCCTTACCCATGGCGACAGCCGTATGGTAGGCGAGCATTTGCGCGGGCACGGCGTAAACGATCGGCGCGAAATCGGGCGGCATCGGCGGCATCGAGATATGGCCGTGGAAATCGATCGCCGATTCTGCGGCGGTTCTATCGTCGCCTATGAGGATGATGCGTCCGCCGCGCGCGGCCACTTCCTGCATGTTCGATACAGTTTTCTCGATGACTGCGTCATGGGGGGCGATGACGATCACAGGCATAGACTCGTCGATCAGCGCAATGGGCCCGTGCTTGAGTTCGCCAGCCGCGTAGCCTTCGGCGTGGATGTAGGAGATTTCCTTCAGCTTCAATGCGCCTTCCAGCGCAAGCGGAAAGCTGGTGCCTCGGCCCAGGTAAAGCACGTCCTTGGCCTTCGAGAGGCCGTATGAAATTTGCTCGATGGAGGCTTCGCGCTTGATGGCTTCGGCCATCAAGCCGGGCACGCCAATGAGTTGCGAGACGAGCTCCTGCTCACGTTCCGCCGACAGCACGCCGCGCGCACGGCCGATGGCGATGGCCAAGCACGCCAGCACGGATAATTGGCATGTGAACGCCTTCGTGGACGCAACGCCGATCTCGGGGCCCGCGAGAGTCAGCGCCACCGCGTCGCTCTCGCGCGCGATGGTGGATGTGGGCACGTTGACGACAGACAGAACCTTCTGCCCCTGTGATTTTGCGTAACGCAGCGAGGCGAGCGTGTCCGCGGTTTCGCCCGATTGCGACACCACAATCATCAGGCCCGCCGCATCAAGCGGCGCTTCGCGGTAGCGGAATTCCGAGGCGAAATCGATTTCAACGGGGATTCGGCCGAAACGCTCGATCCAGTATTTACCGATGAGGCCGGCGTAATACGCGGTGCCGCAGGCGGAGATCGTCACACGCGAAAGGCTGGCTGCATCGAACGGCATTTCAAACGGCAGGCGCACGCAGCCTGACGACATGTCGAGATAATGCGCCAGCGTGCGGCCGACAACTTCGGGCTGTTCGTGGATTTCCTTCGCCATGAAGTGGCGGTGGTTGCCCTTGTCGACGAGGAATGCGGACGCCTGCGTCTTCTGCTTTGCGCGCTCCACGACGAGGCCTTCCGCGTCGCGGAACTCGACGCCCTCGCGTGAGAGGATCGCCCAGTCGCCATCTTCAAGGTAGGTGATCGTGTCTGTGAACGGCGCCAGCGCCAGCGCGTCGGAGCCGAGGAACATTTCTCCCTCGCCGTAGCCAATTGCGAGCGGCGCGCCCTGCCGGGCGGCGATGAGGATGTCAGGCGCGCCGTTAAACACGAAAGCGAGCGCGAAGGCGCCCTTGAGGCGCGGCAGCGCGGCCGCGACAGCGGCGATCGGCGCCTTGCCCTTGTCCATCTCGTCGGTGACGAGGTGAGCGACGACCTCGGTGTCGGTCTCGCTAACAAATCGATGACCGCGCCCGGTCAGCTCATCACGCAGCTCGCGAAAGTTTTCGATGATGCCGTTATGGACTACGGCAAGCCGTTCCGTGGCGTGCGGATGAGCGTTATTTTCGGTGGGGCGCCCATGGGTCGCCCAGCGGGTGTGGCCTATGCCGACGAAGCCATGCAGGGGCTGTTCGTTCAGCCGCGCTTCGAGGTTGCGCAACTTGCCCTCGGCGCGGCGCCGCGCGAGATGGCCCTCTTCCAGCGTAGCGACGCCAGCCGAATCGTAACCGCGGTATTCGAGCCGCTTCAGCGCTTCGATCAAACGGCTCGCGACCGGTTCACGTCCGATGATGCCGACAATTCCGCACATGTCAGGAAAACTCCGCAATCCTTGCCTCGCGCGCGCGGCGCTGGCTAAGCCGTACAATCTCAGGGGCGCCAAAAGAAGGCAAAACAATCCCGCTGGTTAAATGCGCCATGCCTCAGGTTTTCGCCTTTGGCTTCTGTTTGGCTCGGAAAGCTGCCGCCCATCCAGCTTTTTCGAACTGCCGACCTCGCGCCACAGCGAGCGCGTCGGGCGCAACGTCCTTCGTTACAATCGAGCCTGAGCCGACATAGGCGCCCTCGCCGATGGTGACCGGCGCAACGAGGGACGAATTGGAGCCCACAAAGGCGCCCGCGCCAATCGTTGTGCGGAATTTGCTGAAACCGTCGTAATTGCAGGTGATCGTCCCGGCGCCGATGTTGGCGCCCGCCCCAACGGTGGCGTCGCCGATATAGGTCAGGTGGCTGACTTTGGCGCCCTCGTCGATCAGCGCAGCTTTCACCTCCACGAAATTGCCCACCTTGGAATCCTTGCGTAAATCCGCGCCGGGACGCAAGCGCGCAAACGGGCCCACGTTGGCGCCTCCAGCAACCTTCGCGCCCTCCAGATGCGAATAGGCGTGAATGACCGCCCCGTCCTCAATGACGCAACCCGGGCCAAAAAAGACGCCCGGCTCAATAAGGACATCGCGGCCGATCTGCGTGTCCCACGTCAGGGTCACGGTGTCGGGAGCGATCATGGTCGCCCCGCGCCGCATGGCGGCGACGCGCAAACGGCGCTGCATGACGGCTTCAGCGGCCGCGAGCTGAACGCGATCGTTCACGCCCATGGCTTCTTCTTCGCTGGCCATGACGACGACGCAGCGCAGCGCGTGCTCGCGAGCTTTCTCCACGACGTCAGTGAGGTAGAATTCGCCTTGGGCATTGGCGTTTCCAATATCCGACAGAAGCCTCAACGCCTTGCGCGCGTCGATGGCCATGATGCCCGCATTACAGGTGCGCACCGCGCGCTCCGCCTCGGATGCATCCTTCTGCTCCCGGATCGCCAGCAAATCGTCGCCATTGGTGATCAGGCGGCCGTAGCCTGTGGGATCGGCGGCGAGAAACGCCATTGCGGCGACGCCGGCGCCGGCGGCGAGCGCCTCGCGCATGCGGCCAAGCGTCTCGGCGGTAAGCAGAGGCGTGTCGCCAAAGACGATGAGCAGGTCGTCATAGCCGCGCGCGATGGCTTCGCGGGCGGCAAGCGCAGCGTGAGCTGTGCCGAGGCGTTCCGTCTGCACGTAGACGTCAATTTGCGGAGCGATTGCGCGCGCGGCCTTGGCCACATCCTCGCGTCCGGGGCCCACAACAACCGCAAGCGCGTCGGCGCCGGCCTGGCTGCACGCCGCGAGGACGTGAGCCAGCATGGTCCGCCCCGCTACGGCGTGGAGCACTTTGGGAAGGCCGGATTTCATGCGCGTCCCCTCTCCCGCCGCAAGCGCGATGGTCAGGCATGAACGGCGCGCAGGCGCGGGCGAAGTCATGAACGGCGTCTCCAGAAATGCATCCTCATGTACTCCAGGCGAGCGGCATCGCCAAAACATGCCGGAACCCGCGCAATTACCGGAAAGTCGTCGCACGCGCGCCGCAATCTGATATAGAGTGCGCCGCGCGCCTTTAAGACTGATTTACGGCGCCACCGCACCGGAGCGCCTGTCGTCGATGTACCAGCGTAGGGACGTGTTGAAGCTTGCACTGGCGGGCGTGAGTGCGCCAGCATTCGCAGCTGTCTCCTCAGGTCACACCTTCGCCCAGCAACCTCCGCCGGAGCCTGTGGCTCCGCCGAAGCCGCCCCGTTTTGACCCCTCGCAGGTCGCGGAAATCGCTCGCAATCTCGCGCGGCAGCCGTGGAAAAAGCCGGCGCTGGATCTGCCCGATCCATTCAATACCCTGAACCACGATCAGTACATGTCGCTTGAACGAAAGCCGGACGCTTTCATCTGGCGAGATCAGTCGATCGGCTTTGCGCTTGAGCCGACACCTCGTGGATTCATCTTTAACAATTCGCTTCAGATCAACGTCGTTGAAGACGGCGTCGTGCGACGCATCGGCTACGATCCCGCTGATATCAATTTCAGCAGAGTGCCCGCCGCCGCCGAGCGCAAGGACGTTGGCTTCGCCGGCTTCCGGCTTTGGCAGCGCGGACAAGATGGCTCATTGCAGGATTTCTGCAATTTTCAGGGTCAGGGTTATTTCCAGACCGTCGCCCGCGGGCAACCTTTCGGCGCTTCAGCGCGCGGCCTCGCCGTTCGCCCGCTGGACCAGGCGAAGGGTGAAGAGTTCCCTTACTTCTCGACCGTCTGGATCGAGCGGCCGGTCTTGGCCGCCAACGCCGTAGTCATTCATGCGCTGCTGGAATCGGAGAGCGTAACGGGCGCTTTCCGTTATACGATGCGTCCGGGCGACGCGACGATTGTCGACACGGAATGCGTCCTCTTCACGCGCACGGCGATCGACAATATCGGCATCGGGACGATACAGGGCACATTCCTGTTCGGCCACATTGATCGGCGGCGGGGCGACGACGTACGACCCAACGTATACGACGTCTCAGGCGTGCAGATGCACTCGGGCAAGGATGAGTGGATCTGGCGTCCGGTCGCGAACCGTCAGTCGATCCAGTTATCCGCGTTTGTCGACGACAACCCCAAGGGTTTTGGCATCCTGCAACGCGACCGCGATTTTGCGCTGTTCAGCGACGATGACAACCATTGGGAGGCGCGCCCTTCCGTGTGGACGGAACCGCTCGGCGATTGGGGCCCCGGCCATGTGACTCTCGTCGAAATTCCGGCGGAGTCGCAGGTCAACCAGAACATCATTGTATTCTGGCGGCCGCGCGCGCCCCTTGCCGCCAACACCGAGACGACTTTCTCGTACCGTCAATGGTGGTGTTGGACGCCGCCGGACAGGCCGCCACTTTCCGTCGCCTGGCGGTCACGCAGCGGCCGCATCAGCAACGCTCCGCAGAATGCGCGTCGGCGCCGGTTCATGGTAGAATTTCGCGGCAATGCGCTGGCCGATGTCGCGCGCTTTCCCGAAGTGACCGCGCGCGTGACCACCATCCAGGGTTCGATTATCTCTTCCCGCCTCATCATGGCGCGCCACGAAAAAGCCGCGCGCGTTACATTTGACGTGGACGCGGGCAACGAACCACACACAGAATTGCGTTTGCTGCTCGAGTCAGCAGGCAGGCCGATCAGCGAGACGTGGCTCTACAGATGGACTCCGTAAACACGATCGCCGACACCGGGCGCCAGGGCGGCGCCACATTCTCCACGCCGGATGAATCGCCTTTGGCGATGCCGGCGCAATCTTTCTCGCGCTTTGATCGCAAGGCGCGCCACAAGCCCGCGCGTCCGCAACTGGACGCCCTGACGATTTTAGCAAGGTTGTTCGTCTTCGGCGGCGCGGCGTTGCTCACAGTGTATGGCGTCGTCGAAATGTACGGCGTCATCAACGTCGGCACCATTACGACGCTGAAATGGGCGTTGCTGGTTCTCTTCGCCATCAACTTCTCGTGGATCGCGCTGGCGTTCACGGGCGGCATTGTCGGCTATATCAATCTGCTTCTCGCACCGCGCCCCCAATCCATGCCCACGGAGTTGCGCGAGCAGACTGCGATTGTCATGCCAATCTACAACGAAGCGCCGTCTCGCGTTTTCGCCGCCATGGAGGCGATGATCGAGGAGGTCGAGGAAACCGGGCTCGGACATCATTTTGCGTGGTTCCTGCTGTCCGACAGCACGAACCCGGACGTCTGGGTCGCGGAAGAGCAGACCTATATCGCGCTGAAGGAACGACTGGGAGACAAGGTGCGGGTTTACTACCGTCACCGCCCCAAGAACGTTTCGCGCAAGGCCGGCAACATTGAAGAGTTTCTGCGTCGTTGGGGCGGCGCCTATGAGCACATGATTGTGCTCGACGCCGACAGCCTCATGACGGCCGAGTGCATTTTGCAACTCACCGCCGCGATGGAGAAAGACCCGGACGCCGGCATCATCCAGACGCTGCCGCTCATCATCAATCGCAACACATTCTTTGCGCGTCTGCAGCAATTCTCGGCCCGTCTGTACGGGACCGTGATCGGCGCGGGCCTGGCTGTCTGGTCAGGGCGGCAGGGCAATTACTGGGGCCACAACGCGATCATCCGTTGCCGGGCTTTTGCGGCCCACTGCTCCATGCCAATTCTAAGCGGCAAGCCGCCATTTGGCGGGCATATCCTCAGCCACGATTTCGCGGAGGCCGCCATGATCATTCGCGGCGGCTACGGGGTTTACATGCTGCCGACGCTGCGTGGCAGCTATGAGGAGAGCCCCCCGTCGCTGATCGACGTGGCGACGCGTGATCGGCGTTGGTGCCAGGGCAATCTTCAACATCTTCGCGTCTTTTCAGCCCGCGGACTTTCGCTGATGAGCCGACAGCATTTTGCATCCGGCGTGTTCGGTTACGTCAACTCGCCCGTGTGGTTCGCGGCGCTGATCGTGGGCATGTTCCTCGTCGTGCAATCGGCCTACATCCGGCCAGAATATTTCACGCACGAATTCCAGCGTTTTCCAGACTGGCCACGTTTCGACTATGAGCGCGCCCTCGACCTGTTCCTTCTGACCATGGCCGTGCTGCTGACGCCAAAAGCGCTTGGCCTCATCTATGCGCTGTTCCGCGCGCCGACACGCAAGGCCTGCGGCGGCGCGTTCGGCCTCGTCGTGTCCTCCATTGTTGAAATCATCTTCGCGGCGCTGATCGCGCCGGTCATGATGGTTATCCAGACGGGCTCCGTTCTGCAGATCGTGTTCGGACGCGACACGGGATGGACCCCTCAGCGCCGCGACGACGGTTCAATTCCGTTCAGCGACATTGTGCGTCGGCATCGCTGGCACATGGCTCTTGGTTTTCTCACGCTGATCGTGGCGCTGATGCTATCGACGTCGCTTGCAGCCTGGATGTCGCCAACGATTGCGGGGCTCATCCTCGCCATCCCATTGTCGTGGGCCAGCGGCAAGCTGGCGCTCGGCATGGCGATGCGCCGCATGGGACTTTTGGTGACGCCAGAAGAAGGCGACCGGCCCCGCGTTGCGTCGCGCGCCGCCGAAATCGAAGAGCAACTTGCGCGCGAGAGCAACGAGCACGTCAATGCGCTGGTCGCGATCCACAAGAACCCGGTCTTGCGCGATGCGCATGAGAAAATGCTGCCGCCCGCAGCACGGCGACAGCGCGGTGAAATTTATGCGGAACGGGTGATCGCGGAAGCCAAGCTCATTGACGCAACGTGCATCGACGACGCCATAGCCTGGCTAAAGCCGGCCGAGCGCACGGTGATCCTGCACGATCGTGCGCTCATCGACATGCTGACGCGCCTGCCCAAGAGCGCCAGCGTCTCGGCGGCGTAACCGCCTTTTCCGGTCAATCGTTAGTCCTGCGCTTGAATCAACCCGGCGGTCGTGACGACAACCCAGCGTCCGTCGCGTTTCTCCACGCTGCGCACCCGGCCTGCGCCGGGCAATTGGGCGCCAGGAAAAACCTCCATGACGCCGTAGCGGCTTTCCACGAGTGCGCCCCCGCGGAACACCTCCCGCAAGATATAACCGCGCACAGCCTTCGCATCCGCAGCCTCAGCCTTTGGCGTGGGCGCAGCGGCGGCAGACGTCACATCGGGGTTGCTGCGGGTGATCGCGGTCGTGTTTTTCTGGATCGAGCTTATAGGCGTCGGCGTCGTAACCTGCTTCTCGATGCGCTCGAACCGCTCCGTGATTCGGTCCATCCGTGAGCTCATGTCCTTATCGGACCGGTCCAGACGAGTTGACGTCTGCGTGAGAGCCAATGTCTGTTTGCGCGCGATCTCGTCGATACGCTGCGCGAGGATTTCGATACCGGGCTTCAGGGTGGCGTCGGCGACCGGCGTCGTTTCGATGCGCTTAATCCGCGCCTCCAGTGAGGCAAGAGCTGCGGCCTGCGCCTTGATGTCCTCTGAAATAGAGGCTTGCATCTGCAGCTTGTCTGCGCCCGCAATAGCCGACACGGACTGCGTACCGGCATACCAGCCTACCGAACCAGTCAAGACGAGAAGCAGGGCCGGCAACGCCAACCGCCGCACTTGCGCGGTCGGGTGCGCGGCTGCCGATGCATGCGACGCCGAGGCGCCGGCCTCGCGTTGTTCAGGTATGGAACAAGTGATCTGCTTGAGGAGAGCCCGCTTTCCGGCTGGGCTTTGTCATTTGTCGAAGACATTGGACTGCTCACGGTTGTTCCAGCCGCCGCGCGGCGCATGGAAAAACCGTGCCTGCCGATCTTTAACAATCGGTAAAGGTTAAACAATTCCCAACAGGAAGGTCAGCGCCCCTGCCCTAACGTCCTCTTGGAGCGTTTTTGATGTAGGCGTGCATGAAATCCTTCACTGGCTGCGGCAGGACCAGCGCGCGCCGCACACGATCCGCAACGTCATCGCTCGCCGTCCATTCGGGCCCGAAGCCAAACGTCTTGATGGCGTCATCTTCGTAGCCCTTGTCGTCGTTGAGCTTGCGAACGGCGGCCCGCAGCGCGGTCACGGCCTCGGGTGGGGAGTTTGGCGGCAGCACGATCATCCGTTGCATCGCGCCGTTGAGGGCGATGACGCGCTTGTAGACTTCCCACAATTCGCCTTCAGGCATCTTGCCCTTGATCTGCTTGAACAGCTCGGGGAACGGCTTGATGTCGAGGCCGCGCATCTGCTTTGTTTCGGTGAATTTTTCGCCGTCATAATTAGGATCGTAATAGGTGGGGATCACTTCGCCCTTGGCCACGAGGCTAGGTTCGATGACGCCACGATAACTAGGCGGCGATTCAGAATAGTAATTGATCTCGCCGGTCTGAAGCGCGAGGCGCGCGCCCTGGCTGCCTTTGTAACCCGTGACATATTTGTAGTTGACGCCGAGCAGATCGAGCGTGATGCGCAGGAGCAAGTCCTTGGCGTTGTCCGGGCCGAGTCCGCCCGAAACGAGGTTTTCCGCCTTCATGATATCAGCCGCAGTCTTCATGCCCGGCTTCACGTCCGTCCGCATGAAATAGACGCTCGTGCCGGGCTGATAGGCGACGAAGTCATAGGTGCGATAGTCCACGCGATGCTGACGCGAGTCGTTGGCGTACTGGAACGCAGTGCCAGTGAAGTAGCCGACAAACGACCCGTCCTTAGGCGCAATCTCACCCAGATAATTGCGGCCGGTGAGGCCCGCCGCACCATCCATATTTTGCACGATGACGGTGGCGCCATCGAGATGCTTGCCGATGTGGCGCGCGAGCACGCGCGCTTCAATGTCGGTTGGCCCACCAGCTGCATAGTTGACGAGAATGGTAAGCCGCTTGCCCTGGTAAAACTGGGCGTTCGATGGCGTGGGCGCAGCGACGACAGCCGCTGCAGCGAATGCTCCCAAGACGATTGATTTCGTGACGATTGATTTCGTGACGATTGCTTTCATGACGTCCCTCCCTGTGCCCGCTCACGCGCGCTTTTTTGTGTCGTTCAATCTTTCCAGATTGTGCGTATATCGACCGCGCACACGCCCTGCCCGTTCGGGCGCACGATGAGCGGGTTAATCTCGAGGTCGGCAATGCGCCCTCGATGGTCGAGATAGAATTTGCCCACGGCTTCAATCGCGTCGTAGAGAGCCTGCGCGTCAGCTGGCGGCGCGCCACGGTAGCCGTCGAGCAGCTTCTGCAGCTTGAGACCCGAAATGGCGTGCGCAATACCCGCGCGCGTGGCGGGCAGAAGCTGCACATTCACGTCAGCCATCAATTCAACCAGCACCCCGCCCGAGCCAAGCACGAGCATCGGACCGAATTGGGAATCCTCGCGCACGCCAACAAGCACCTCGACGCCCGACGCCATCTCCTGAACGAGGAACCCTTCAATCGTAGCGTCCGGGTGCGCGCGGCGGGCAGAGGCGAGCATGCGCTCGGCCGCCTGCTTCACGTCGGCCTGTGACGCCAGACCAAGAGCCACGCCGCCGACCTCTGTCTTGTGCAGAATTTGCGGCGAGACGATTTTCAATGCGACCGGGAAGCCAATGGCGGCGGCCGCACGCATGGCGTCCTCCTGCGTGGGCGCGAACGCACTGGCCGGCCCCTTGACGCCGCGCGACGCGAGCGCCTGAAGAAGGTTCTCCTCGTTGATCTCCGTGAACGGCGCGGGCTGCGGCGCGGCGACGGGTTTGCCTGAACGTTCGGCATGGAACCACAGCGCGTTCAACGCGCGGCACGACTGCGGCAGGCCCTGAAGGAAGGGAAAGCCTGCCTGATCCTGTCCTTCGAGCGCGAACTTGCTGAGCGGATAGGCCATGCGCGAGAAGCCGACGATGGGCTTATCGGTT
Organism: Beijerinckiaceae bacterium; assembly: GCA_030684835.1. Taxonomy (GTDB): domain Bacteria; phylum Pseudomonadota; class Alphaproteobacteria; order Rhizobiales; family Beijerinckiaceae; genus Terripilifer. The sequence continues at coordinate 41,822 of JAUXWZ010000131.1, read as the reverse complement.
TCCTGCGTCATCGCCTTCATGTCTTCGACGCCCTTCCACCGATCAAGGTTCGCGGGCAATTGGCCGGCCCACGCGATCATGTCGACGTTGGGATCGTTCATGACGACGCGACAGACATTTGCGGCGTCGGTGAGATTGGTCGGGATGCCTGTATCGAGCGGGTTCTTTGGCTTGATGCCTTCCTGCATGAAGGGCTTTAGCGCCTCGTTCGTCGTCTCCTCGAAGGTCGGCAGCACCGAGCCTTCGCGCTCGACGTCATCATAGAGAAGATCGACCGTGCCGCCCGAAGTCGTGATCCAGCCGACACGCGGGCCTTTAGGGATACGCCCGGTTTGGAACGCCAGCGTCGTTTCCACCAATTGGTCGAGTTCCTGGCAGTTGATAATGCCGTAGCGTTCGCACATCGCGAGATAGCCGGAGTAATCGCCTGCAACAGCGCCCGTATGGGAGGCGGCTGCCTGCGCTGATTTGAGGGTCGCGCCTGTCTTGATCGCAATGATTGGCTTGCCCGCGATCAGCGCGCGCTCGGCCGCGCGCATGAAAGCCTGCGGGCGCCTGATTCCCTCAATGAACAGGACAATCTGCTTTGTGTGCGGATCGTCCACGACGAAGTTGAGATAGTCGGCAAGATCAAGATCCAGCTCGTTGCCGGAAGATACGCCGTAGGAGAAATTCAACCCCCTGCTCGCGCCGGTGGCCAGAAAGAATTGCAGCGTTCCACCAGACTGGAAAATCGCAGCGACCGGCCCGGCCGGCGTTTTGGCCACAGCGGGGTTGGGATAGGCGAATAGCTTTTCGCGGAAACTGAACGAGCCCATGCAATTTGGCCCCGCGACGCGAATACCCGTGCGGCGCACGATCTCACGCACCAGGCGCCCGCGTTCGTGCGAGGCCTCGCTGTCACCGTCGCCGACCGCGCCAGCGTAAACCGTCACGGACTTCACGCCGACAGCCGCCGCATCCTCCAGCACTCCGGGCACAGCAACTCCGGGCACAATGACGATGGCGTGATCTGGCGTCTTCGGCAGGTCTTTCAGCGTCGGATACGCCTTGCGGCCATAGACCTCGGCCTGGCGAGGATTGATGAGATAGATGTCGCCGGCATATCCCCCTTCGACTGAAGCGTTGAAAATGTCCTGCGGCCAGCGCCCGCGCTCTGACGCGCCGACGATCGCAACCGAATCTGGATTCAGCACTGTCTTTACGGAGCGAAACTCTTGCTCATCCCCCATCAAACCGTTTCCCCTCTTTGATATGTTGACGCTTTGCGCCGGTTACGAACGATCGGCGTCTGGCCTGCGATAGTCAGTAGTGGGCGCGCCTTTTTGCGATTTCAGATAGCCCTCGACATCGCCCAGCGGGTCCATCGCGCGGCGCAGGCGCTGACCGACGAGTTGATCGAGCTGAATCGCCTGCGTGAGCGTCAGATCGCGGTCCATCTGCATGGCGATCTTGTGGTGCTCCAGTGTCGCCAGATGCCGGGACGCAATGTCGCGCGCCATCTCTTCCACCCGCGCTTCCAGTTCCTCTGGCGGGACGGAAAGCGAAACGATGCCCAGCTTGTCTGCCTCTTCACCCGTGAGGTTACGCCCGATCAACGCCATGTAAGACACTTTTTTGATCGGTATGCCGGCGTGAACCAGCGTTGACGTGACCAGCTGGCCGAAGCTGCCCCGCATGACTTCCGGCATGCCCAATTGGACATCGGATGCTGCGATCACGAGGTCATGACAATTGACGATGCCCAGTGCGCCGCCGAGGCAATAGCCATGAATTTGCGCGATGAAGATGCGCGGGAAATTGCGCACGGCTTCCGCGATGCGAATGGTGAGATTGGGACGATCCCAGTCGAGCAAGGGACCGTTAGAGACTTCGCGAAGAAAAGTCAGATCGAGGCCAGACGAGAACGCTGAGCCCGCGCCTTTGGTGATGACAACCTTGAGGCTTTTGTCCTCGCGAATGATCTCAAGCGATTCGAGGAAGGCCATACACATTGGCCGGTTCCAGCAATTTCGCTTTTCCGGCCTGTTGAGAACGATGCGGGCGACGCCTGCGTCGGAAAGCCTCTCGAGTACGAGTTCCGGCCAACTTTTGATTTCCACCCAATCCGACATACCTGTCCGCCCTGCCTGCATTTTCCGGTCTGGATTCACAGCGCCCAGGGCGCCGCGCTCTTCAAACATTCGGAAAGGCTGGGGTGTGGACGCTTGTCACGTCGCACGCGCAGTGAGCACGCCATAGCCGACGCCGCGCTCACGGTTACCTCCCGATATGTTGGAACAGACATTATCGGGGTGGGTCGGTCGGGCGCAAGTGGCGCGATCAGGATGAGTTGAGCGGACGCGCAGGCCCGCTCGATGTTTTACTCGCGGCCGATGTCCACGAGGACTTCGAAACCGCCAAAGATCATCCGCTGTCCATCGAAGGGCATATCCTTCATGGCCTCGAGCGCGGGGTCCTGCATCACCTTCGCCATGCCTTCATCGCGAACGGCCTTTGACGGCCAGACAATCCAAGAGAACACCACCTGTTCGGCCTCTTCCAGCTTCACGGCGCGCTTAAAGTCGGTTGTCTTGCCGTCGGGCACATCGTCACCCCAACATTCCACCATGCGCAGGGCGCCATACTTCTGAAAGACGGGTCCAGCCGTCTCCGCCATCCTGCGATAGGCCTCCTTGTTGTCCTTGGGCACAGCAACCAAAAAACCATCAACGTAAGCCATGACGTTCTCCTAGACTGCGTTATCCTTGCCGAAGGCGCGCATCGCCGCCTCGACGTCCATCCACACCAGTTCGAAGATGTGACCGTCCAGATCTTCGAAACTGCGGGAATACATGAAGCCGAAATCCTGCTTGGGGCCGGCATCGGGGCTTCCACCAGCCGCGACCGCCCGACCAATCGTCTGATCGACCTCGTCGCGACTCTCACACGACAGAGCCACCAGAACTTCCGTGGCCTGTTTGGCGTCGACAATCGCCTTGCGCGTAAACTGGGCAAACTTCTCGTGGCTCAACGCCATCACGAAAATAGATTCGGAAAACACCAGGCAACTTGCCGTCTCGTCCGAGAACCTCTCGTCCTTCGTCGCGCCAAGCGCGATGTAAAAATCGGTAGACTTCTGGACGTCCTTCACCGGAAGGTTGACGAAAATCATTCTGGGCATTGCGCTTCCTTTCATTCGCCCCATGTTTGACCATAGTGCCGCACCCCGTTACGATTTGCAACAATGTCATTAGAAAAAATAACTCACCCGCTAGAGCCTGCCCGTAAGCGCAGCTACGACGATGCATGCGCCGCTGCTCACGCGCTCGACCTCGTAGGCGAGCGATGGGCGCTGCTTGTGATGCGAGAACTCATGCTCGGACCGAAACGTTTCACCGACCTGCGCGCCACATTGCCGGGCATCAGCGCCAACGTGCTCACGCAGCGGCTGGAGGGGCTGGAAGCGGCGGGCATCGCGGTGCGGCGCGAACTGCCGCCCCCTGCCGCCTCTCGCGTGTATGAACTGACGGACTGGGGCTACGAGGCCGAGCCCATTTTCCAGGCGCTGGGCCGCTGGGCCGCGCGTTCGCCGTTGCACGATCCGACGCTCGCCTTCAGCACCAACTCGCTCATCCTCTCACTGCGCACGATGTTCTGCGCCGAGAATGCGAAAAGCTTTTCGGCTCGCATCGGATTGAGGATCGGCTTTGAGTCGTTTCAGGCAGTGGTCGACAATGGCGTCATGACGATCACACGCGGCCGAAACGATGACGACGAAGCCATTCTGCAAGGCGACGCGCGCTCCATCGCCGCCGTGATCTATGGCGGCGTACCGCTTGAAGCGCTCGAAGCGGCCGGGGCGGTCAAAGCGAGCGGCGACCGCTCAATTCTGACGCGGTTCTTTAGCCTTTTCCCCCTGCCGCCGAAGGCGCTCGCACCCGACGGCGCTGCGTCTTGAGCACGCGCGGCGAAGCATAAGCGCGCGTTATCTCAAGGGCGCCACTTGTTTGCCGCGAGCGCGCGATTGCGCGGCGCCGTTGCGTGAAAGCAGAAGCACGCAAGACGAAAACAATCCTTCAAATGCGAGTGGCACGGCGATTGCGGAGCAGCCCGCAACGCCCGCGCTCATTTGCATCCGCAGTTCGCGGGCTTCCACGAACGGCCAATCGGCCAAATGGAGGCTTTGTTCATGCGCAAGCCAGCTTCTCGCTCGCTTCCCCTACCCTTATCCGCATATCGCCTGCTGACTGTCTGCGCGCTTGGCGGAGCCGCGCTCGCAATGATCGCGCCGGGCAAGGTGAAAGCCAACCCGCTCGAGGCCTTTTACAAGGGTAAGGAAGTCTCGATTTACGTGGGCTCGACGCCGGGCGGCGGGTTTGATCTCTACGGCCGCCTCGTCTCGCGTCACATGGGGCGGCACATGCCGGGCAACCCCAATCTGGTGGTGAAGAACATGCCGGGCGCGGGCGGCATTGCGCAGGTGAATTACCTGCTCGGCCCCGCCGCGCGCGACGGCTCCAACATCGGCATCATAAACCCCGTGATGACAACGGCTCCCTTCCTCACGCCCAACGTCGCCAAGTGGGATTCGCGCTCATTCGTATGGATTGGCTCGGCCAATTCCGAGGTTTCAACCTGCGCCTTCTGGCCGCAATCCAAGGTCGAGACGGTCGCTGACCTCGCGGGCAAGTCGCGCGAACTCGTTATCGCGGGCGTTGGCCCCTCGTCAGGCTCCACGCTCGACGCGATCACGCTGAAAGAGCTTTTTGGCTGGAGATGGAAAATCGTCACAGGCTACCCCGGCCTCGCCAACGCCATCACGGCGGCGGAAGCGGGCGAAGCTGACGGCATGTGCGGGCTGAATGTGACCACGCTAAAAGCGCGCCTGTGGGACCGCTTGAAGGCCGGAGACATGAAGGTTCTGCTGCAAACCTCACTTGATAATCACCCCGATCTGCCGGGCGTGGCCAACGCCTTCGGCGTCGCCAAGACCGATGAACAGAAAAACATGATGGAGCTTGTCTTCGGGCCGTGGAAATTTGGTCGGCCGTTCGTCACAACGCCGGGTGTGCCAGCTGACCGGTTGGCGGCGCTGCGCAAGGGATTCAAGGATTCCTTGACCGATCCGCAACTTGTGTCAGAGGCCGTGCGCACGAAGTCGGAAATTTCCTACATGTCGCCCGAGGAAATCGCGCCCATCGTCGAACGCTTCTACAAGACGCCGGAAACGGTGCGTGACAATACACGTCGCCTGTTCGATGGCCGTTCGTGAGGAGGCCTCATGAACAAGACGGATGATTGCAATTAGGTTCAGCGCATGACGCGTCAGCCTGGCTGATACCAGACAGGCTGACGCTTTTCCTTGAAGGCGGCGACGCCTTCCTTCGCTTCTTCTGAACGATCGAGCCCGCGCTTTTCTTCTTCCTTGGGCGCGGGCGCACCGGATGCGATGTGCGCGATGCGGCGCTTGAGTTCGGCGGCCGCTTTGGGCGCGCCCTGAAGGAAACTGTCGATCAATCGCGCGACGCGGGAGTCTGTGTCGCCTGCAGGATACGCCTCGTGCGCAACCCCCATGTGCAGCGCTTTCGCCGCGGTGAAGCGCTCACCCGAGAGCCCGTAGCGGCGAAAATCCCGCGCGCCCATGGCGCGCATGAAATAGGTGGAGAGTTCGCGCGATGGCGCGATGCCAACGCGCAATTCCGGCACGGAGAAGAACGCGCTCTCCTCCGCCATCAGCACATCGCAGCAAACAGCCATGGCCAGCCCACCGCCGATGCATCCGCCCTGCACGACGCAGATCGTGGGTTTGGAAAACGTGTCGAGCGCCTCAAGCATTTGACCAAGCGTGATTCCGGCGCCGCCTTCACCGCGTCCCCCAATGTCCGCGCCCGTGCAAAAATGCTTGCCCTCGCCGCGCAAGACGAGCACGCGCACGCTGTCGTTCAGCGAGAGGCCTTTCAGCGCGCCATACAATTCGTCCAGCATTTGCTGGTTGAACGAATTGCCGCGATCAGGCCGATTGAGCACGATGGTGGCGACTGCACGCTGGTTCTGTTCAACCCTGATCGTTTCCGTCATGGCGCCCTCTCCTGGTTTGCGGTCTTGTCGCGCAGGACGACCAGCGCGTCGAGCGCCAGTGCGCCGCGTTCGCCGGGTATCGCGACGAGCGGATTGACATCAACGCTTTCGATATCTTCAGCGAAATCGGCGGCGAGGCGCGACACGGACGAAATCGCCTCGGCGACCGCTTCGATGTCGCACGCGGGGGCGCCGCGATAGCCTGCGAGCAGGCGGGCTGCGCCCGTGCGTTCGATAAGGCGCAAGGCTTCCTCGCGGGTCATAGGGACAGCGCCAAACGCAACGTCTTTCGCGACCTCAAGGAGGACGCCGCCCGAGCCGAACATGACAACCGGGCCTACTTCTGGATCGCGCTGCACGCCAATGACAAGCTCCACGCCGCGGCCAATCTGCTGCGCCACCAGAACGCCTTCAAATGCGGCGTTTGGCTCTTTGGCCGCAAGCGACGCCTTGATCTTTGCAAAGCCCGCCCGCACGGCAGCTTCATCGGCAATGCCGACCAGCACGCCACCTACCTCCGTCTTGTGCTGAACGTCCGGCGAAACGAGTTTCAGGACAACCGGAAAACCGATAGCTTTTGCCGCCGCCATTGCGGCGTCAGCGTCACTTGCGAAAGTCTCCGTCGGTGCCTTGACGCCATAGGCAGCGAGCAAGGCCTTTGAATCCGCTTCGCCAAGCGTGCGCGCGCCATCGCTCGAGAGTGTTGCGCGCGCCAGAAGCCCCGCAGCTTCGGGCGGTGCGGAAGTCCGGGCGGGCGCAGGCGCATTTTGTGCGCGCAGCGTCGAGACATTCCATTCACCCACGCGCCGCAGCGCTTTCAGCGCCTTGTCGACCTCGTGAAGGACGGGCAATTGCATGAAGCCTTCGCGGAAGGTGCGGCTGTAGTCGGTGTACATGTAAGACGCCATGGACACGACCGCGATGGGTTTGGCGTTAGGCGCGTTCGCCATATCGTTCACGACGCGCAGGTTTGCGGCCTTGTCGTTCACGCCGTCAGCCGTGGGCAATTCTTCCTGCACGACGATCTGGTCGATATTGGGATCGTCCTGCATGATCTCGATGCACTTGAAATAGGCCTCCTTGCTCGACAAAGCCGCGAAGCCTGCGTCAAGCGGATTGCCCAGCGACGTGCCAATGCCAAGGACTTCGCGCAGGCGCACAAGCGTTGCTTCCTGCAAGGGCGGAAACGAGACGCGATTCCGTTCGGCGGCTTCCAGCAGCAATCCCTTCAGACCGCCCGAGAATGTGATGGCGCCGATGCGCGCGCCATTGGGGCGCTTGCCGTGCGTCAACGCTTCCACGACCTCGGTCATGTCGTCGATTGTGTCGACGCGGATGACGCCAATAGCCTCCGCGACTGCATCGAAACATTGCAATGATCCGGCCAGCGAACCAGTGTGCGCCAACGCGGCCTTGCGGCTGGCTTCCGAACCGCCAATTTTCATCGCAACGACAGGCTTGCCAGCATCGCGCGCGGCCATGCACGCTGCGCGAAAACGCTCCGGTTCGCGGATCGCCTCTATGAAACAGGCGATGACGGAGGTGTCAGCATCCTGCGTGAAGTATTCGATGTAATCGGCCGCGTTGAGGCCAGCTTCGTTGCCCACGGTCAGCGCGTAGCCGGGCTGAATTCCGCGGTTGGTCAACGAACGATAGATCGCGGTGACAATGCCGCCGCTTTGGCCGAAAATCGCTACTGGCCCGCGTTTTAAATCGCGAATACGCCTGTCGGTCAGTGTCATAAAGCTGGATGGCGCGGCCAGATTGCCGAGGCAATTAGGGCCCGACACGGCCATCTGCGCTTCCTCGATGGCTGCGGCAAGCTCCGCGCCGAGTTTGCGGCCTTCCTCGTCGCCGCCTTCGCCAAAGCCGGCGGAGAAAATAGTTGCGCTGCGCGCGCCCGCCTTGCCGGCGTCGCGGATCGTGTCGATCACCGCGCGACCCGGCACGAGCACCACAACGTGGTCAGGCGCCTCGGGCAAGGACGCCAGATCCTTGTAGCAGGTCTCCCCGCCCCAAACGGTTTCGCTGCGAGGGTTAACTGGATAAATAGGTCCGCTGAAGCCGGTACGCTTGAGAGAATTGTTGACGGTGATCGACCAGCTTCCAGCTCTGTCACTAGCGCCAACGATCGCCACGTTGCGGGGCGCCAGCAAGGCGGCAACACCGTTTGCGCCCTTATGTTTCTGTGTCATTCCCTGTCCGTCTCCTGCCTGCCAGCTTCTCACCGAAACATCGTTTTGAAAATGCCGTTCCACTTTTCCAGATCGCGGGTGATGATCTCGGGATCAATCACGTTGGCGGTATACTTCCCGCCCGTCGGCGAAAGCTCCGGCCAGGGCGCCGGTACATCCGGGTGCGTCGGGAAGTACCCGGACTTCTGATATATCGCCTGGCCTTCCTTCGAGATCAGGAATTCGACCAGAAGCTCCGCCGCAGCCTGTCGTGGGCTGCCCTGGATTAGCGCCACTTGACTAACTGTGACAGCCGCTGGCGACAACGGCACCCATTGCGACGGCGCGCCCACGGCGGCGCTCAACACCGCATGATGATTGAAAACCTGCAGCGCCATCGGATATTCGCCGGCGATAACCTGATTGAGAATGGCGCGCGCGCTCGCCTGCACCGAAGTAATGTTTTGCCCTGACAGCTTGCGCAGATAATCCATGCCCTTGTCTTCGCCCATGCTCAAGAGCACGTTAGCGATGAAGCCCGGCGCGCCGGACATGTCGTTGGGCTTCCAAACCATGCGCCCACGCCATTTCGGATCAAGCAGGTCGTCATAGGTCTTCGGGATGTCCTGCGGCTTCACCATCGTGGTGTTGACGGCTGGCGTCATGACAAAATAGTTCGGCGCAACCCAAAAGCCCTTGGGATCGCGGAAATGCGCCGGGATGAGCGAGACGCCCTCGGACACGTAACGCCGAGCCGCGCCGATCTCGATGAGTGAATGCATGCCGGTCGTGACCGACACAAGGTCGCCCACGGGCCGCCCCGCGCGGATCTCGTTGAGCGCTTTCAGCAGATTGTCCTGGCTGTCGCCGCGGGCATAATCGAGCTTCACGCCGTATTTCGCCTCGAAGGCCTCTGAAAGCGGACGCACGATCTGATTAACGATGAGATCGGTGTACCAGGTGACGCGGCCGTCCTTTTTCGCGCGGGCGATCAGTTCAGCGGACGGCTCGGCGCGAACGGTTGATTGCGAGCAAAGTGCAATGACGAATAGACTAAACACGGCTCCGGCAAGCTTATTCATGACAGCCTCCCTCGTTATGCGGGCCATTGGGCCGCCCGCTATTCGTGTTTACGCACGCTGCAACCCGCCGCCGCGCTGGGCGACCAGATAAAAGACAACAGCAATGCACGTCATCGACAGGCTCCACATGAGGCCCAGCGCCGCCAGCTCTGGCCCCTGCCCGTTGCCCCACAGATCGAACATGGCGACCGCCATCGTCTGCGAACTTGGTCCTGATAACAAAACGGGAAGCGAAAGGACGCGTGTCGCAAGCAGGAAGATGAACAGCCAGCCCGCTATGAGCGAGGGGGTAAGAAGCGGAAACACGATCCGCCGGAAGCCGGTAAAAGGCGTCGCCCCCGCAGCCGACGCAGCCTCCTCCAATTCGCGGTGAAGCTGAATCATGCCAGCGTAACTGTAGCGCACGCCATAGGGCAGATAATTGATCACAAGCGCCCAGACGATGATCCAGATCGTGCCGTAAATGCCGACTGGCACTTGCAGGAAGAACTGCATCACGCCCACGCCCAGCACGATGCCCGGAAAGACGAGCGGCGCCGTGCCAAGGTTATCGAGCACGCGGGCGCCCGGCGCCTTGCGCACGGTCAGCCACGCGCTGATCGCGGTAATCAGCATGACGGCGCTTGCTGTGGCAAAGGCGATCAGCAACGTGTTTATGAGAAGCGATATGTAGCGCGGCGAGTTCAGGACCGCGCGGTAATTGTCCAGCGTGAGGAGAGGAAACGCCTGCGAACGGAAGGTCTGGTAGAACGGCAGCAGCGACGCCCAGACGAGAATGAACGCAGGCAAGACAATCAGCAGAAAGAAGTAGAACGCCAGCGCAAAGCCAGCGAGGGGCCGCCATGCGCCAAGGTCAATCTGGTTCGGTCGGAAGCTCTTGCCCGTGACGGTGGCGAATTTCTCGGCGTTGCGCGTCAGGCGGCTATACCAGAACAGCAGCGCGCCAACGATGAAGAGCAGAATGAGCGACAGCGCGCTGGCGGAGCCGATATCAGGAGGCATCGTGCGATGCATCATCTCGTAGATGTCGGTTGTGAGTACATGGACGCGTCCCGGCAGCCCCACGAGCGCGGGCACTTCGAACGCTTCCACTGTGCGGATGAAGACGAGCATCGAAAGCGCGAGGATGGCCGGCATCGACAAGGGCAACGTGACGCGACGGATGGTGCCCCATGTCGTGGCGCCGGACATGCGGGCCGCCTCCTCCAGCGCCGGATTGAAGTTTCGCAGCGTGGCGCCGAGAAGAAGGAAGACGAGCGGCGACCAGAGCAGGCCCTCGATGAGGATCATGCCGCCCATGCCATAAACGTTGATGATCACACCGGTTTCGCCGCTCAATTGGCGATACCAAGTGTTGATCGGGCCCGAGCGTGCGAGCAGCAGCAACCATGCGCTGGTGTAGAGAACGTATGGCGTGCCGAGGGCGATGACATTGGTTAGGTAGGTGAGTGACTTCAGCGGCGCGTTTGTGCGCTCCACAAGCCATGCGGCAAGCCCGCCGATGAGCAACGAGAGAAGCGCGCTGCCGATGGCGAAGACAAACGAGTTGAACGTGCTGATGAGAATGCCGCGCTGCGACAAAAGCATGACGAAGCGCTCAAGCGTGTAGCGCGTCTGCCCGCCTTCATCGACGGTGACCGCGCCAATGAACAGAAAGTACAACGGGGGCAGGACAAGCACCGCGAGGATCAGACCTACGACGGCAGATATGATCGTCTTTTGCTCTAAGCGATGCGCAAACAAATTACCGCGCGCCTTAGCGCGCGGTTTTTGTCCTGCTGAAACCTGTTCAAAGACCATTCTACTCATCCTTAGCGGAACACGTCTTTGTAGATGGCGCCCCACTTGGGAAGGTTGTCGAACACTTCTTCAGGCGTCATGAAGAGGGCTGGAAAAGTATTGTCGCCGGGGCGCAGGGCCGGATCTTTTGGCTGAACGGCTGGATCGACCGGCAGATAGTCAGCGTCGCGATACAGTTTCTGGCCCTCTTCTGACATCAGGAAATCGATGAACAGCTTGCCCGCATTCGGGTTTGGCGCGCCAGCCGTCAAAGACAGGCAGGAGAACACGCCCAGCGCAGGCTCCATCGCGATCCAATCAACCGGCGCGCCCTTGGCCGCGCTGATCACCGCATGATTGTTGAAGATGTTCAACGCGATCGGATACTCGCCCGCGATGACCTGATCGAGCACCTGACGGGCGGCGACCTGAAGGCCGGTTATTTTCTGTCCCGAGAGCTGGCGAAGATACGCCATTCCTTTTTCCTCGCCCATATGCGCGAGGACGACTCCAACAAAACCGGCTCCGCCCGAGGGTGTGACGCTGGAGTTCCACGCCAACTTGCCGCGCCATTTTGGATCAAGCAGATCCTGGAATGTCTTTGGCTGCGTGCCCTTCTTCACAAGCTCGGTGTTGTAGGCGGGCGTCAGGACGTACAGGTTTGTGGCGACCCAATAGCCGTCCTTGTCCTTGTAGCGCGCAGGCAGTCGATCCGCGCTTTGTGGAATGTATTTGGCCACGAGATTATTATTCTTCAGCGCGGCGGTCGCGCCGGTGCCGTCGAAGACGTCCGCCTGAACGCGGCCAGCCTTGCCTTCGTTCTGGATGCGCAGCGTCACTTCGTTCGAGTCCGCGCGAATGTAGTTGACGCGGATGCCGTATTTCTTCTGAAACGCCTCGGCGGCGGGACGCGCAAACTGGTTCACGATCTGAGTCGTGTACCAGGTGAGCTGCCCTTCCTTCTTGGCGGCGGCGATCAGCGCAGGATCGGCGGCAGCCGCCGGCGCAAGAGGCGCAAGCGCAAGAGACGCAAGCGCAGCCGTGAGCGCTATCGCCAGCATGTTGAGCGCAGCTTTCATATTATTCCCTCCGTTCATTTGAACGATTATGCGATTTCGCCATCAGGCGTTCGCAGACGTATTCCTCCCGGTGCGCAAGCAGGCGCAACGGCAGGTTATATGGCCTCGGGCGTATTGGAAACCTTCTCACCATCACCACACGCTTATGGCCGTCGCAGGATGATCAGCGCATCCAGCGCGCGGCCGCCTGTAGGCAGCAAGCGGAACGGATTGATGTCGATAGATTCGATGCAGTCCCCAACATCCTGAGCAAGCGCGCCAAGCGCCATGAGCGCGATGATGACCGGCTCGGCGTCGAGCGCAGCCCCGCCGCGAAAGCCTTCGATCAGCTTGCGTGCGCGGGTGCGTGCGATCATGTCGAGCGCCTTGGCGCGGGTCATCGGCGCCGCTGCAAAACTCACGTCCTTCATCAACTCCAGCAGGACGCCGCCGGCGCCGGCCATGAAGACAAGTCCACATTCAGGGTCGCGGTGGGCTCCGATCACAAGCTCAACGCCCTCGGGCGCCTGTTCAGCGAGCAGAAAACCATCCGGAGGCGAATCGATTCCGGCCTTTCGCATGTTTGCGGCGATCTGCGCGCAGGCCGCGAGTACGCCCGCCTCGTCGCGCACGTCGAGAATGACTGCCCCTGCTTCCGTCTTGTGCTGAAGAGCGCCCGATACGCCTTTCACCACGAGGGGATAGCCTATGGCGCGCGCGGCTGCGGCGGCCTCCTGAACATTGGCTGCTGTTGCTTCACGTGAAAGCGGAAGGCCGTAGCTCGCCAGGATCGACTTTGATTCAACCTCGCTCAACGCCGTCACGCCAGCGCCAGCCAGCGCCCGCACGCGTTCACGCGCCGCCAAGCGCGCGGGACTGTCCAGCATTGAGGCGTCCAGCATTAAGGTTTGCGGCTCAGCCGCCAATGCGACCCTTCGATCCCGCTCGACGACGCACTGGATGGCGCGGAGGGCCTTGTTCGCCTCCTGAAGAAACGGCAGATGCGGCGCGTCAGCCCGTTGGGCGCGGCTGTAATCGCTCTGACCGTGGGAGGCCATGGTGACGCACGCGATCGGCTTCCCCGGCTGCGCCGCGTATTCCTCGACAATGCGGATGTATTTTTCGGCGCGGGGCGATCCGGCGGCGCGCGGCAGCGCTTCCTGCAGCAACACCATGTCGACGTCGGGATCTGCGCGCATCGCTTCAATGCAGGTGCGGTAGGCCGCGTCGCTGGTCAATATGCTGAAGCCGCCATCGATGGGATTGCTGACATGGGATCCTACGCCCACAGTCGCCTGAAGGCGCGCAGTCGTCTCTGGCGACAACTCGGGAAATTGCAGCCCGCAACGCGCGGCGGCGTCGAGCAGCAACCCGCGATAGGCGCCCGACAGCGTGATGGCGCCAAGACGCGGGCCAGCAGGCGGCGACGCATGGGCCAGCAACTCCGCCAGTTCGACAGCGTCATCGAGTGTATCGGCGCGAATCACGCCGCAGTCCGCGGCCAGTGCGTCGAACGCTTCGAGCGAACCGGCCAGCGACCCCGTATGCGCCATCGCGGCGGAACGCCCCTCTTCGGATCCGCCGAGTTTCAGCGCAATGACAGATTTGCCCGCAGCGCGGGCGGCGAGGCAAGCCTGCCGGAAATCATCCGCGCGCTTGAGCGCCTCGATGTAGACGATGATCACCTTGATGCGCGGCTCATCCGCGAAATAGGCAATGTAGTCGGCCACCGACAAGCCGGCTTCGTTACCGCTGGTGATGAGATAATCGGCAAAAAGACCGCGCTCCTCCAGCGACTGATTGAGGAAAATCATGACGCCGCCGCTTTGTCCTACCAGCGCGATGGGCCCGCCGGACAAGTTCAACTGGCGATCCTCGGTCAGCGTCACCAGACGCGACGGCGCGCAGACATTGCCCATGCAATTGGGGCCGGAAACTGCAATGCCGGTTTCCTCCAGCGCGGTGCGAAGCTCTGCGCCCAGCGCGCTCCCGGCGCCTTCGCCCTCGCCAAAACCTGCCGAGAATATGGTCGCCGAGCGCGCGCCCCCTGCCGCGCCGGTGCGCAACACATCGGGCACGTGCGCCGCAGGCGCCAGAATCACGAGGTGATCTGGCTTTTCAGGAAGTGATGCGAAGTCGGGATAGCAAATTTCGCCACCAATTTCGGCGCGGCCGGGGTTCATCGGGAAAAGAGGCCCGTCAAAGCCGTACCGATTCAGATTTCGCCACACGCGAGCCGCCCAACTACCGGGCCGGTCGCTAGCGCCGACGAGCACGACGTTTCGCGGCGCTACGAGCGCGCCCACTCTTGCTCTGGCGGCGGCAAAGTCCAAGACGTTTCCTCTCAATATTATTCTGCGGCGCGGTATTCACGCGCCGGGCGCGCAATATCCATTTACAAATTGCAGCGCGCAAGGGCCATCAATGAAAATCAGCCCGTGCATGCCGCGCGCCGCCTGCTCCGTCTTGCGCATGCGCTCCCCTTGTGCGCAAATGCGCGCTAACGAGACGGGAGGAAATCGATGTCGCCAAAGGCGGCAAGGCCGTCGAGCCTGCATGGGATATTTCTCATGGGCGCAGATTCCCTCCTCATCTCAACTAATTTGCGGCCGGAGCGCGTCAAGGCGTAAGCTCCGCTTGCTGGATGTCTGGGACGGGAACAGGAACGACGAATGCTCAATGTAGCGGGCCTTTGCACCGAATACCGCGGCCAGAATGGCGCTATCGTCAGGGCCGCGCAGGATGTGAATTTTCACGTCCCAGAGGGTAAGTTTTTCACACTGCTAGGACCATCGGGCTGCGGCAAGACGACAACGCTGCGCTCAATCGCCGGACTGGAGAAACCTGTCTCTGGCGAGATTGTCGTCGGCGATCGCACGGTCTATTCGGCAGCGCGAAACATCTTCCTGCCGCCCAACGAGCGCAACTTCGGCATGGTGTTTCAGTCATACGCGATCTGGCCGCATATGAATGTGTTCAAAAACGTCTCCTTCCCGCTTGAAGTGCGCAAGAACAAGCCGTCGCCATCGGAAATTCGCGATCGGGTGATGCGCGTCCTTTCGGCTGTGGGGCTCGACCACCTGGCGGAGCGCGAAGCAACAAAACTCTCGGGCGGACAACAGCAGCGCCTCGCCCTCGCACGTGCTCTCGTGATGGAGCCCAAACTGCTCCTTCTCGACGAGCCCCTCTCAAACCTCGACGCAAAGTTGCGCGAGAAAATGCGATTCGAGTTGAAACGCATGCAGAACACCTTCAAACTGACGACGATTTACGTCACGCACGACCAGAGCGAAGCACTGGCGCTGTCCGATGAAATCGCCGTCATGAACGAGGGCCGCATCGTGCAGTTGGCCACGCCGCGCGACATTTACGAGCGTCCACGCACAAAGTTCGTCGCGGACTTTATCGGCACCACCAACTTTCTCGACGGAACGGTGCTGGGCCGCGAAGGCTCAGACAAATACTGGAACGTACGCACGGCGATCGGCGTGCTGAAGGTGAAAAGCGAACACGCGCTGGAGGATAACAGCAGCATCTCTGTTTCTGTCCGGCCTGAAGACGTGCATCTTTCAAATAGCGCTCACGACACTGGCGGCAAAAATTCCATCGAGGGCATTGTCGACCAGGCGGTTTTTCTGGGCGAATACATCGATATGAAGGTCAAGCTCGGCGACTATGAAATGTTGGCCCGCGCGCATTCAACACTCAATGCGCACGAAGGCGGAACCATTCACTTGCACCTCGATCCTGAAAAATGCATCGCCGTGGCGCGGCAATAATCTATCGCTTTAATAATAAACCAACCCATGGAGGAAACATGACCGAAGCAGTGCCAACATTCGAATGCGTGAAGATCGAGCGCGAAGGCCCGGTCACCTTTGTCATCCTGAACCGCCCGGAAAAGCGGAACGCGATGAGCCCGCAATTGCATATGGACATGTGCGAAGCTCTTGACTGGGCTGAAGAAGATGACGAAACCCGCGTCGTCATCGTGACGGGCGCCGGCGGCAACTTCTGCGCTGGTCAGGATCTCAAGCTTTACTTCCGCGGCACCGAGGGTGACGCCAAGGCGCGCAACCGCGCGCGCGCCGCCGCTCACGAGTGGCGCTGGAACAAGCTTTCGATGTATCGCAAGCCGACGATCGCCATGGTTCACGGTTACTGCTTCGGCGGCGGCTTCACGCCGGTGATCGCGTGCGATTTCGCCATCGCTGCAGACGACGCAACGTTCGGCCTGTCGGAAGTCAACTGGGGCATCATTCCCGGCGGTCTTGTCGCCTGGGCGGTGACGCAGGTCATGAACTATCGCGACGCCATGTATTATTCGGTGACCGGCGAGAAGTTCTCCGGCGCGGAAGCGGGCGCCATGAAGTTCGTCAACAAGTCCGTGCCGCCTGAAAAGCTGCGCGAAGAAACGATGAAGCTCGCAAACAACCTTGCCTCCAAGAGCCCTGCGGCCGTCCGCTACACGAAGGAAGCCGTGCGCAGCGTCCGCAACATGAGCAAGGACCAGGCGCTCGACTATCTCAACTGCAAGAGCGACGCGCTGAAGTTCATGGACCCCGAGAAGGGTCGCGAGAAGGCGATGACGCAATTCCTCGACGAGAAGAGCTTCAAGCCCGGCCTTGGAAACTTCTCACGCGATTGAGCGCGTATTGATGCTGAAAGGCCCGCCGAGTGGCGGGCCTTTTTCGTTGTGGCTCAGTCCTTGCCGCTCTTGAGAGCGTTAATGAGGAGCGCCTTTGTTTCCTCGGGCTGATCAAGCGCCGCCTTCACAATCTTGAGCACGTCTTCACCATAGGCGGGGTCGACCGGATAGCCGAACTTGTCAGCTCGCGCCTGCAGATCCTTGTCATTCATCGCGCGCTTGTAAGTTTCGATGAGCGCAGTCAAACGATCAGCGGGAATGCCCGGCGGTCCGGCTGTAAGGCGCGCAATATCGCCCTGCGACTGAATCAACGAAATAAGCGCCAGCGCTTTCTCGTCCTTCACCATTGAAGCCAATTGCGGCACATCCTTCTCCGTGCCGCCGATCTGCGCGATCAACCGGCCGTAGCCATTGTTCACGAACTGCTGGACGGACGAGCGCGAGCCAATCGTGCCGCCGATCTCACCGCGCCGCATGGCGAGTTGGTCGCCGCTACCGGAATACCCGGTGAGGATTCTGATAGGCAGCTTGAGCGTACTCGAGAGCATCAGCATCTCAAGATAAGATGCGCTGCCAAGGCCCGAGGCGGCGAAATTCAAGGGCGTCGTCAACGCCATGAATTCATCGAACGTCTTCACGGGCGATTGCGACGCTATGAGGACGACGCGCGGCTCCGACGCGGCCTTGCCAATCCAGCTCATCTGCGCCAGATCGAAGTTGGCCTTCGAGTTTTTGCTGATCTGATTGTAGATCAGGCCCGTGCTGAACGAGCCAATGGTCAGCCCATCGGGTTTCGATGCGTATAATGCGTTCGCCCCGATCAGGTGGCCCGCTCCTGGCATGTTGCGCACTACAAACGTGGAGCCTGGCAAATTGCGCTGCATGAACTCGGCGACAAGGCGGCCGTACGTGTCGTACCCACCGCCCGCTCCAGCGGAAATGATGTAAGTAACCGACTTGCCCTTGTAGAAATCCGCGCCGGTGTCGGCCCACGCGGTGGATACACCGAGCGCGGCGACAGCGCCGAGCAGGCACACTTTAAGTGACATCGCTTCCTCCCTTGCCGCGGCTTTTTCAAACAGCCAGCGTGACGTTGTTTTAATTATCGGAACACAACCGCTCGTCGTCAATCAAGCCCCTGAGAGCCTCTATTTTGGGGCGCTCAACAATTCCCGCAAGCGATCAACGACAGGCTGGGGCGTCGCCTGGATCTCTTCCACCAGCTTCTGGATTTCGACGCCGCTGACGGGGTCGACATCAAGGCCGATCTTCTTCGCGTCAGCCAGGAACGCCGGATCCTTCATCGTTTCGTCAAAAGCCCGCCGCAGCGCGTCTACCCTGTCTTGAGAAACCTCCGGGGGCAGCGCGAGCGGGCGGGACATGGCGAATTTCATGGCGATAAAGCGGAAAAGCTCCCGATCCGCCTGTGTGGGCGCCAATTCAGCCGCGGTCGGCACATCCGGCAATTGCGGCAGGCGATTCAGGCCGAAGCTCAGGACGAACCCGGCCTTCCCGTCACGCAGCCAATCGCCGCGGTTGACCATCAAATTCAGAAGGGACGTTCCGCCGCCCTGAATTTCACCCTGCTCGGCGGCGACGAACGTGTCGCTGGTCCCCTTGTACCCAGGGATAATTTCCATCTTCGTGCCAAGAATTCGGTTTGCGAGAAGCGGCAGCGTGTAATTGTCCGCGCCAACGGCCATCGAGCCGATAATAACCCGCTTGTTCTTGAGATCGTCAAAAGTCCGCGCCGCGGCCGACCAGGTCCAGAGGATCTGCGGTTCCTGAACCGGCGACCCGATCCAGATGAACTTCGACACGTCGAAGCGAACATCGCCACCGTCGCGCGAGAGAATTCTCAGCCGAGGCTCCAGCGGAACGGAATTGTTCGGCATCCCCATGACCGTACCGTCGCGCGGCGCCCGATTATAAAGAAAGTTGGTCATGATGAGGCTGGCCGCGCCAGGCATGTTCTCAACAACAATTGTCGGATTGCCCGGAATATGTCGGCCCATGTGCATTTGCATGATGCGACCAGGAACGTCGTAGCCGCCCCCTGCAGCGGCCCCAATAACCATGCGCACCGGTTTGCCCTTGTAGAATTCGGCGGGCGTTTGCGCGAGCGCCGAGGTCGCCGCGCTGGCGACCAGTAGCGAAGACAGAAGGCTGAGAGCTTTCATCGATCAGGACTCCTGTGCGTGTTGCGTACGTAGCGAAGCTAGCAGGCGGCCGTGCCCTTCTATTGCGAAGGCCGTGCCCATTCCCTTGCAAGCCGCATAAAAGTTAGCGTGCGTATAAGCGACAGCCGTCTTGCCGGTGTCCTGCTCAATGGCGGCGACGACCTGCGCAGCCTGCCATTGGGGACATGCAAGATAGACCGTGTCGCACGTGGGATTGTCCGCGACGAGACGTTTGACGAATTCGTAAATCTCGCCCGGCGGTTGAACCTGGATATCCTTGAAGGGCATGTTTGTGCCGCGCGCCTCGAGAATTTGAAAACCAAAGGTTTTCAAATAGCCAGCCAACGCCTGATCGTGCGCGGGTGGATAAGGCGAGGCGATCACAATCCGCTCGGCGCGGACCGCGCGAAGCGCTTCCATGCCGGAGCGCACCCCCGTGGTCGCGGGCACGCCACCGGCCGCCGAAATCTCCTTGACGATGATGTCTTCGTAGCCGGGGCCCCGCGCCACCACCAGTGGGCCCCCACCATGGATGATGAAATCCACACTGCGCGTGCCCAGATAGGCCGCAGCATTCTTGACCTGCGCAAGGCCCTTTTCAAATTCTTCCGGCCGCCAATCGTCGATCATGCACGTGACGCCCACAAGCCCCACCCCTTCAGGGGCAAAGCGATAGAACTCGTAGGGAAGCACTTCCATGACGGTTGGCGAGATGTAGCCGATGCGTTTGCGCCATCCAAACATGGCCTTCTCCCTGTCGTCCTGAGTACGAAATCGTTGGAAGGAGCGTACTTGCTCCGGCTGGCTGCAACAAGACCCGCAATCATGTCTTCGCCTGCCGCCCTTGCGCTTGCGCTCATGGCCGATATCCTATGCGCAAAGTTGAACAGCCCGGACGCTATCGGAAGGAAAACCAATGTCAGACGCTACCGAAAAATTCGTCGCCATGGTGAAGCCCACAACGCATGGCTCCGGCTCGCATGACGCCCTCCTCGACATGCTGCCGCCGGGCATCCGCACGAAAACGTTTTATTGCGGCATCAAGGACGGCACGGTGGAAGAGTTCAAAACCGTAATGCCGGAATACGACCGCGGCGTCGCAGAAATGGCGGCGCAAAAACCGGACATGATCCATCCCGAGGGCACCCCGCCCTTCATGCTGCATGGCTACGACGGCGAACAACGAATCGTAAAAGGATGGGAGGATCGCTACGGCATCCCCGTGTTCACATCCGGCATGAACCAGATCCGCGCCCTTCGGGCAGTCGGCGCAAAGCGGATCGTCGGCTCAGGCTACGATTCGATCACGGGACCGATTGTCGAAGACTACTTTCGAGACGCCGGTTTTGACGTGATCAAGATCGAGAAAGCCCCCTTCACATGGGAGCAGACTGGCGAGCTGAGCGATGACGAAATGATCGATTATCTCGTCAGCGTTCATCGGCGCTTTCCCGGTGGCGAGGCGATGTACATTCAAGGCAGCAAGTGGCCATCCATGCGCGTCGTTGACCGGCTGGAAAAGCTCATCGGCGTTCCCGTTGTACAGGCTGTAACCGCGCGCTGCTGGGAGATTCAGGTCCGCTGCGGCATCATCAAGCCACAGACAGGCTATGGCATGTTGCTCGAAAAGATGCCGCAAGGTTAGGCTCGGTCGATTAAAAAAAGAACGATCCGTCAACGATGCATCGGCGGCATTGTTGACAGAAGCTTGCCTAGGCCCTCACGTGCGCCGCTCAATCCGAACCGGTCCAGCAATTCCCAATACCGCGCCGCCACGGGATGGACGACGACGACGCCGAATGTGCTTTCAAGGCGTTCTATGAGACCCGACAAACGCCATTTACCGCTGCCCTGGAGGCATAACCCGTCTGCCGCGGGATAGCGCTTCAACAGATCGCTCAAAAGCTCGAACGCCTGTTCGTCGTTGATGTCTTCTTTCGCCGTCCACTCGACGTCAACTTTCTCGACATGGAGGACGTCGAAACCAGCGTCATGGAAGTAGCGATGCGCAATGGGGCCGGTGGTCGGGTCGTAACCCGCATCGACGATCCGCTTTGCGCCAAGCGCACGCAGCGCGTTTACCTGACACATAGCGGATGTAAACATCGGAACGCCAAAGCGGCGCTGCCAATCATTGATCGTCTGACGCTCTTTCTCGTAGCCCAGAATGAGGAAGGGTGGCGTGCCTTCAAGATGCACAAGATCGGCCCCCTCCTTCGCCAATTCCTCGGCGCTCTTCTCATAGAATGGAATAGCTGCTTCAAATTCTTCCATCCGCCCTTCTTTCACCGGGGCAAAGCGGGCCGACGCAGTTATCTGCGGCGGCAACATGCTCATGAGCAACCGGTGCGAGGCCTCGCCGCGACTCGAAGGTTTGACGACACCGAGGTGGAAACGGCCCGATTTTTGCTGAGACATGGTCATTCCTACGTCTCCCCCTCCTTGATGGAAATTCAAGTCTACCTTAGCATCGCTGAAGATTGCATAGCCAGAGCGCGGACCAGCCTGCGCGGCAAGAAGGAGTCATTCGATGTCCCGTCCCCTGATTATGTCTGTCTTGTGCGCCGTGGCCGCCGGTCTTCCCAGTAGCGGTAATGCGCAGTCGGACGCATTCGCAGGCAAGCAGATCCGCATGATCATCGGCTCAAGCGCGGGCGGCGGCTACGATCTCTTTGCACGCACGATCGCGCAACACTGGCCAAAGCAAATTCCCGGCGTCCCGGTTTTCGTTCCCCAAAACCTGCCGGGGGCCCTCTCGCTCAATGTGGCCAACAATATCTTCAACGTGGCTCCAAAGGACGGGACCTCGATCGGCGCCGTCAATCCGCAGATAGCTTCGGAAGCAATCCTCAATCCTGATCGCGCCCGTTTTGACGCGCGCAAATTTGTCTGGATCGGCAGCGCGCTTCGCGAAACTCAGGTCATGGTCGCGAGCGCTAAGGCGCCGGTGACAAGGTTTGAACAGGCGTTCACGCGTGAAATGATCATCGGCGGTTCTGGCGGCGCAACAAACACTTTTCCCACACTGACGAACGCGATCCTCGGCACCAAGTTCAAGATCGTCAGCGGCTATCCCGGCACACGCGAGGTCAATCTTGCGATGGAACGGGCCGAGGTCCATGCTATCGGCGCGATTACATGGGCGAGCGTGAAGGGCACCATGGGCGACAAACTGCGCGCGAAGGAGGTCGTCATGGTTGGGCAGTACGGCGCCAAGGTGCATCCGGAATTACCGGATGTCACGCATGTGCCATCATTGGCAAAAACGCCGGAAGATGCGGCTGCGCTTCGGCTCCTGTTCGCGACCCAGGAATTTGGACGCCCCTACATCACCTCGCCGGGCACACCACCGGATATTGTCGCGATATTGCAGAAGTCCTTCATGGCGACCATGAACGACCCCGCCTTCCTCGCCGAAGCAAAACTGCGAGGACTCGATATCGAGCCTATGGAAGGCGCCGAGATTCAGACACTGGTGGAGACTCTCTACAAAACGCCGCCGGCGGTCGTAGAACGGGTGCGGGCCGTCTTCAAGTAAGCGGACTGGCGGCACGATAGGAATCGCAGCGCGCAAAAAGCGCGCGCGACATTGGGAGGAAAAACGATGCGAGTTTTCCGCGCGTCACTTATCGCCTTTTGCGCCGCATTCGCGGCAAGCCAATCGCTTGCGCAAAGCGATGACGTGACACAATTCTACGCAGGTAGGCAGATGTCATTGATCGTCGGCGCCGACGCTGGCGGCGGCTATGATGCACAAGGGCGTCTCATGGCCCGGCACCTTGGTCGCTTTCTGCCAGGCTCTCCGACCCTCATCGTGCAGAACATGCCCGGCGCCGGGAGTCTGCAGGCCGCAAACTATCTTTATAATGTTGCGCCAAAGGACGGCAGTGTCGTCGCGTTGCTTCAGCGCGGCGTGCTCTCATCACGTTTCACAAATCCCGCTGGCGCACGATTCGACCTTGCGAAGTTTAATTGGCTTGGCAACTTGTCTACCGAATCCGGCGTCGTCCTCGCATGGCACGAGTCGCCGTTTCATTCCATTCAGGATGTGATGAAGGAAGAGATGGTCGTCGGCGGCACCGGCGCGACGATCGACACCGAGACAACGCCACGCATTTTGAACGCGCTCATCGGCACGAAATTCAAAGTCATCACCGGTTATCGTGGAACACCCGACACGACGCTCGCGATGGAGCGCGGGGAACTGCAAGGAATGGGCGACTGGTCATGGTCGAACGTCAAGACACGGCGACCCGATTATCTGCGCGACAAGAAGGTTCGCGTTCTCCTTCAGGTCGGCGTCAATCGGATCTCGGATTTACCGGACGTTCCAATGGCAAGCGATCTCGTTCGCAATGAAGATGATCGCAAAGTCATGGAGCTTTTTCTTGCGCAAAAAGCAGCTGCCCGCCCCGTGGCTGCCCCGCCGCAGATTCCCGCCGATCGTGTGAAGGCGCTCCGGGACGCCTTCGCGCGAATGATAGTCGACGATGCATTTAGGAAAGATGCAGCTTCGCAAAAGCTCGATATCGAACCCACACCCGCGAGCGAAATTGACAAGGTCATCCATCTTTTCGCGACGACGCCGGACAGCGTGGGGCAGCGGCTCAAAAGCGTCATCGAACCCAAGTAAGACTGGAGCGGAAATCATGATCGCAAGCCGTTTAGGTGCGCTGTGCGCATTATTCATCTCGCTTCCGACCCTCACACGCGCGGCTGAAGACGTCGGCGCCTTCTACAAGGGAAAGAGTATTGATCTCATCATCGCGTCCGAAGTAGGCGGCGGCTATGATGCGTACGCACGTCTGATTGCACCGTTCATGGAAAAACACCTTCCTGGCAATCCACGTTTCATCCCCAAGCAAATGGTCGGCGCTGGCGGGCTTATCGCCACAAACTACCTCGCGAACGTGGCCAAGAAGGATGGGACCGTCATCGCGCAGGTGCAAAACACTGTTCCGTTCCAGCCGCTTTTCGCGCCGGAAGCTGCGAAGTTCAAGGCTACGGAACTTGGTTACATAGGTTCTGCGAACAGCGAGGTTTCGCTGTCTTTCGTATGGAATACTTCACAAACGCAAAACTTCCAGGACCTTCGTGAACGCGAAACGCTGATGGCGGGCGTAACAGGCTCCATCAGTTCACAATACGCACGCGCAATGAATGAACTTGCCGGCACAAAGATCAAGGTCGTCGTGGGATATCAGGGCGCCAGCCAATCGCTGATGGCTGTGGAGCGAGGCGAGGTAGAGGGTTATCCAGCCATCTTCTGGTCCACGCTGAAAGTAACCAGAGCGCAATGGCTGGAAAAAAAGAGCATCAAACTCATCGCACAGATGGCGCTTGCGAAGCATCCAGAATTGCCCGACGTGCCGCTGATCTTTGATTACATCGACACGCCAGAGAACAAGCAAATTGCCGAACTTCTCTTCGCGCCGCAAGTGGGGGGCCGTCCGTTCATCACGCCACCGGGGGTTCCCGCAGAACGGCTTAAAGCTCTTCAAGAGGCGTTTGCGGCGAGTCTCAAGGATCCGGACTTTTTGGCGGAAGCCTCAAAGCGTAAGCTTGAGGTTCAATACGCAAGCGGCGCCGAAATACGCGCAATCGTCGAGCGCGCCTTCAAGTCACCGGCGGACGTGGTTGCCCGCGTGCGCAGCATCTACGACGGGAAGTGAACGTATTTTCGACCTCTTGCAAATCGCGAAGGCAATTCAGAGCCCCAATTTCAATCATCGCCTAAAGTGCTGTGGCGGCACGCTTGACAAGCAGACCGGAGCCCAAGAACCTGTCGTCAACTCTCCCATAAAAGGAGCTCAGGATGATCCAGTCAATCGCGGTGAATTCGGTTTTAGGCACTTTAACGTTAGCCGCGACACTGTCTCTCAGCGTTTGGGAGGCGAGCGCACAGCAGCGCGACATGGTGATCATCACCAGTAGCGGCCCCGGCGGCGGCTACGACGCGTATTCGCGAATGTTTGCACGTCATATGTCAAAACATCTTCCTGGCAACCCCAACATCATAGTCAATAATATGCCCGGCGCCGCCGGGATACGCGCAGCTAATTATCTTTATAATGTCGCTCCAAAGGATGGCTCCACGATTGCCCTGATTGATCGTGGAATACAGACTGCGCCGCTTCTCTACGGTGCGGAATCAAAAGCGCAATTCGAAGCCGTTAATTTTCACCAAATCGGGAGTGTGATGCAGGAAACGGGCATGGTCGTACTCAGTTCCAAATCGCCGGTGAACAATCTCGATGACATGCGGAAAATGGAGATCATCGTCGGCTCTCAAGGTCCTGAGCAGGATCCCGCCATGTATCCGCGGCTTCTCAACCAGCTTGCAGGATCTAAATTCAAGATCGTGTACGGCTACAAGGGACAGCCAGAAGTCTTTAACGCTGTCGAGAAAGACGAACTCAACGGTCTTTTCATGAGTGGCTGGTCGGGCAACGGTCGCGCCTATGTACTTGATAAAATGAACAAAGGCGAAATGAAGCTGTTGATGCAATTGGCGACCCAACGCGATCCTAATCATCAGGATGTGCCTACGATTCTTGAGGCGGTGACCGCGCCTGCGGACAAGCAGATCGTAGAAGTTCTCTTGTCGCGCCTTGCCTTGGGACGCCCGTTTATCGCGCCTCCCGGCGTTCCAGCAGACAGGGTTCGGATATTGCGCACAGCCTTTCGGAAATCCGTAGAAGATCCGGAGCTTATCGCCGACGCCCAGAAGGGGCGGCTCGCAATCGACCCAATTTGGGGCGAGCAGGCGCAGGAAATCATCGCCACCGCTTACAAGACCGATCCGGCGGTCATTAATCGTATCCGCAAAATCATAAAGCTGACCGATTAAATGACGACACAGAAATTGTACATTAGCGAGAATGACGTCCACGACCTTATGGACATGGGCGGCGCCATTGAGGCGCTCCGAAGCGCGTTCCGCGAGCAGGCCAGTGAAGAGGCATTGAATTCTCCGCGGGCGCGCGCAAATTACTGGGGCTCACGCCTCAACATCATGTCTGCAGGCCTCAAGTCTGGAAGGTTCGGCTTTAAGGCATATGCCGGCACGAAGTCCCCGACCGTTTATCACGTCATGCTATACGACGCGGCGCTCGGGCATCTGGCCATCATCGAGGCGCGTCGATTGAGCCGTTTACGCACCGGCGCCGCGACCGGGCTTGCAACCGACATACTTGCGAGGACGGGACCAATCAAGCTCGCCCTGATTGGGGCTGGCGAACAGGCGCGCACACAGCTAGCAGCCATAGCGGCCGTGCGTCAGATAAAGTCAATTTCCGTGTATGCGCGCAATCGTGAAAATCTCATGGCGTTCTGCGCCGCCGCTGCGAAAGAATTTGATCTTGATCCGCATCCTGCGAACAGCGGCGAGGAATGTGTTGCGGACGCCGACGTAGTGATAACCGCCACGGACTCGCAGACGCCTGTCGTGCAAGACGCCTGGCTGCCGGCCAATGTGCACGTCAACACTATCGGCGCCAATGCAGCAAACCGGATGGAGTTGGAGACGTCCACATTTACGCGCGCGCGCTTCATTGTCACTGACGATGTCGATCAAGCCAAAATGGAAGCGGGTGAAATTATCAACTGCGTGCAAGCAGGGAGTCTGCGTTGGGAGAATATCGCGCGGATCGCAGACATCGTCGCCAAACCCGTCACGAGGGGCGAAGGACTAACCATATTCAAATCACTGGGCGCTGCAATCGAAGACATAGCGGTGGCGAGCGCTATTTATGACCGCGCGCTGGCACAGGGGCGCGGGCAAGTTTTATAATCGCTCTTCATTCAGAGGACGTCGGTGAGAAACTTTAGCGTAACCTCATGCGCGTTCGCGCTGGCGTCCGATGGTGAATGCCCGATGCGCCGCATCAAGCGCAGCGAGCCCATCCTTCAACTCAAGACGAGCATGGCGCCTCGCCGGTCAGAAAAGCGCCATCACGCAGCAAGCGCGTGCAGGACCACCTGCGTCTGAACCGCGACCTTACGGTTCCGCGAAGTTCGCCAATCGCCTCCTACGTCGGTATGGTCACGGTCAGGCTTTACTTCCCGGCAAGCGCGCGCAAAATCGCGCGAGCGAATGACCAAAGCGCAGCTGCCCCAATAAGCAGCAGTCCGGCGCGCATCAGCGCGTTTCCCTTCGCCGTCTCGGCCGCGCCGAATTCGAACGCGGCAAAACCCGCCAGCAGAAGAGCGAGCGCAGTCAAAATCCAGTATATGGTGCGACCAAGGGTATGCATACGGCTGCGAAGCGTCTCATGGGGACTCGGCCCTCGCGACCGAATCCATAGGCGATCATCGCTCTAGTTACGGCTTCTGTCCATGATAACGGTGCCCCTCGCCCGTGAGCGAGGGGCACACTGGCGAGGGTACGGTTTCAGGAGATCCCGCCCGCCTGGAAGTGGCTGGCGCCTCGGGGCTTGGCAGCGTCGCGGGGCGCGGCGTCGATGCGCTTATCGAGACCGCGCCGCGTGTGATAGGTCTTGATCTGCAGAAGCTCCAGGTCGTCCTCACCGCAGCTCTCAAACCAGTAACGCGCGCCCGCCGGGATCAGGATACCCTCGTGGACGCCGAACTCACCCCGCACGACATCTCCCGCGCCATAGAAGCGCGCGCGTCCCTTGATCACCATCCAGGTGATGTCGACGCCTGCATGATAGTGCAAATTGTTTTCGCCGCCCTGCCCCAGGCAATGAATAGAGGCCGCGCCTTTGTCGGTGGTGACCAGCTTAACAATGGCCTTGCGCCGCGTGTAGCTCTCTGGCGACTTGAAGCTGAAAGTTTGGACCGCCGCCTCAGCCGCGTCGTGGTCGATTGCAGTCGAATTGACCGTTTCGTTCATATTGTGTCCTCCAATCCATTGGGCTGGAAAGTGCAACTCAGCGTCCCGGTTTGCAAGCCCGCGAGCCGGGCGCAACCTGCGCATCATCCCCGGCGACATACTTTACCGCCAAAATGGCACGCCCATAACAAAAACTGATCGAAGAAACCCGCGCCCGCGTGGCACGAAGCTTGCCATGACCTTCCTGGCGACATTCAGACGCTTGGAGGACCGGTCATGTACGGATGGGAAAAATACCTCAGCGAACGCGACAAGAAGCACGACGAACTCTGGGGCAAGAAAGAGCTTTACGGCTTCGGCAAGAAACCGGCGTTGCTGCTTATCGACATGTATTACAGCGTGCTCGGCTTGAAGCGTGAAGACATTTTTGAATCCATGAAAATGTGGCCTGGCAGCACCGGCCTTGAAGGATGGGCTGCAATCGACAAGGCGGCCGAATTGCTTGCCGTGGCGCGCGAGAATGGCGTCCCCGTCGTACATATCAAAGGCTTGCAGAACGGCATGAAACCCTGGGTGCACAGAAACCGGGAAGCTTCAACGCTGCCGCCAGAAGTTCAGCAGAAGGGCACGCAAATCGTCGACGAACTCGCGCCGATCGCGGGAGAAGTGGTGATTGAAAAGTCGGCGCCGAGCGCTTTCCAGGGCACGCCCCTGATGTTCCATCTCAACAGCCTTGGCATCGACACGTTGATCGTCTGCGGCGAAACCACAAGCGGCTGCGTCCGCGCGTCGGTGGTGGATGGCGCAACGTCTCGCTTCCGCATGGGCGTCGTTTCGGAATGCGTATTCGATCGCACCGAGGCTTCGCATTGCATGAACCTCTACGACATGCACCAAAAGTATGCGGATGTCGTCTCGCTCGAGATGGCCAAGAATTATCTGCGCGGCAACTCCATCGAGCGCAACTCCGCGACGGCTGCCGCAGCAGAGTGATGCGAATGGCGCTGCGAAGGGCATCATCTTAGCAGCGCCAAAATAACAAATGTAACCAAGAAACTTTTAGCCATTGGGGTGTCAAATGAAGACGACGCGACGGACTTTTTTGACCGGACTGGCAGCCACCAGCGCCGTGCCACTGATCTCATTTCCCGCGAAAGCGCAGGAGAAAACTCTCAGAGTTCGCTTTTATGATGACCCCGCCGGCTTCGACCCCGCGACCATCTTTCGCGTCGAAAACGAAAACATCGCGTTCAACCTTTTCAGTGGTCTCACAACGTATGAAAGCAAGACAGGGAAAATCATTCCCGACCTCGCGGAATCCTGGGACACCAAGGACAACATCACATGGGTGTTCAAACTGCGTCGTGGCGTGAAGTGGCAGAAGGGCAACGGCGAACTCACATCCGCTGACGTGCTTTACAGCTACAATCGAATTCTCGACCCCGCGACTGCATCCCCCTATCGCAACGAACTCAACGGCCTGAAAAAGATCGAGGCGCCGGACGACTACACCATCGTGATGACGCTCGACGCGCCGGACGGAAACTTCCTGCACACGGTCGCAAACTACCATCAGGGCCAAATCGTCAACAAGAAGGCGATTGAAGCCGCCGGCAAGCAGGTGAGATGGCAACCTGTCGGCACCGGGCCGTATTATCTTGATTCTATCGACGTAAACTCGAGGATCGTTCTCAAACGTCACGAAGAATACTTTCGTGGTCCGGCGCCGATCAGCACGATTGTCTTCCAAATCATCAAGGACGAGTCGACTGGCACAATCGCGTTGCGCCGTGGCGAAGTCGATCTTGTGATGCGGTCCAACCGTGAAGAAAACCTCGCAATCCTTATGAAGGAAGGATTTGTGATGAACGGGGTGGACAGCTACGCCGCTGGCCTCAAAGTGTTCAACTTGTCTGTCAAGACTATATCCGACGTCCGTGTTCGCCACGCAATTGCCCACGCACTCGATTACGACGCCATCATCAAGGCGACCTCCCCTATCCTACAGAAAACCTCAGCTTCGCTGCTGATGCCGTGGATGGACGTCTACACGTCAGATGTTCCGAGATACCCATACAATCCCGGTCTCGCGAAGAAGTTGATTGCGGAAGCCGGCTATCCACGCGGCTTCTCGTTCAAGAACCTCAGCACCTCCGCACAGGGCGTGACAGAGTTTCAACAATTCGAGATCGACTATCTCAGTCAAGTCGGCATCAAGATGGAAATGGAGCTGGTCGATACGCCAACCTTCAATCAGCGGCGTAATCGCGGCGACTTCGAGGTGACTACACGCCTTCTGCCGGCGGTCAATCCCGACATGATCCTCTTCAGCTTCCTTGACCCCGCCAACATCTCACCGAAGGGGCTGAACGGCGCCAAGTACGACAATCCTATTGTCACAGAGGCACTGAAAGCTGCAAAGGCCGAAGTGGATCCGGTCAAGCGCAAGGCGCTCTACGCCAAGGTGCAGAAGATTGCGATGACCGACCTGCCCTATCTTCCGCAATATGCGAACGGGGCGATTTGGCCGAGCAAGAAAAATGTCGTTGGAGTCCAGCCGAACTTTTTGGCGCAGGTCAATTTCTATGAAGTTGATATCAAGTAGCGGACGAGGACAATGCTGACATACAGCTTCAATCGACTACTACAACTTGTGGTTACGACGCTTGGCGTCGTAACCCTCGTGTTCTTCACTCTCCGGCTGATCCCCGGTGACGCAGCGTCAGCGATGGCGGGCGAAACCTTGTCTGGCGAAGCGCTTGATCGTCTGCGGGACCAGATGGGCCTTAACAAGCCGATCCTCATTCAATATTTTGAGTATCTGCGAAATCTCGTCAGTCTCAACTTCGGCGACACAATCACAACCGGTCTGTCGATCGGCGACCTGTTATTGACGGCGATACCCATTACGCTCGCCATCGCCGTCGCAACCATCGTCCTGACGATCATCATCTCGATCCCGCTTGGCACGCTCGCGGCATACCTTGCGCACAAAGGGCACAAGACGCTCGACAACCTCATCACGGGAACGGCGATGCTGGTTGATCTGATGCCATCGTTCTGGACCGCTCTAGTCTTTCTACTTTTGTTCTCTCTTACGTTGGGGCTTTTTCCTGCCAGCGGCACTGTGAGCCTTGATGAACCCGTGGCTTTCCTGCATCGGATCGCTCTGCCAGTTCTCGTTCTCTCCGTGACACAAATCGCCACAATGGCCCGCATTACACGCACGGCCGTGCTGGAGGTTTTGAGCGAAGACTATATTCGCACCGCGCGCTCGATGGGATGGTCGGAGCTGCGCGTGCTGTTCCGCCATGCTCTCAAAAATGCCGCACTTCCGATTGTCACAGTTGTGGGTCTCAGCTTCGGCAGTTTGCTTAACGGGACGATCATCGTGGAATTTATTTTCACGATTCCCGGTCTTGGCAGCTTGCTGGTGAATGGCATCAACAGCCGGGATTATCAGCTCGTGCAGACGCTGATCGTCTTCTATGCCTTGTTCTTCGTATCCGTGAACTTCTTCACTGACCTCGTCTACAAAAGGCTCGATCCCCGCGTACAGTTCTGATTTCAGCGCGTCTCGTCGAATTCATGAACATGACCAGGAACAGATGACATGGCGATTACTTTCACCACTCCAGCGCGCGCCAGCTTTTTGTTGCGGATGCCAAAGCTGCCGGGGATGCGTTTTCTGGCCGGAAACAAGAAGGCGCGGCTGGCGCTCATCATTCTCGTGCCCATTCTGTTGCTGACGGCTTTTGCCAGTTACTTGCCGCTTCAGGGGCCGCTGCAGACAAACCTGCGCGCAATGATGCAAGAGCCCTCATTTTACCATCCATTCGGAACCGACCGCATGGGCCGCGACGTTCTTGCGCGCACCCTTGCCGGCGTTCAGGTTTCCCTGCTGGTCGGATTTAGCGTCGCTACTATTGCGCTAGTCTTTGGCATCGTTCTTGGCACTATCGCCGGCTTCTTCGGACGCACGGTCGACCGCGCCATTATGAGCATCGTCGACATCTTTCTCGCCTTTCCCTCGCTGCTTCTCGCAATCGGCCTTGTGTCCATCGTCGGCACCGGGCTCATTCCGGTCATTCTCGCCATTGCGCTTGCTGACGTGCCGCGGTTTATCCGGCTTCAGCGTTCGCTTGTTTTAAGCCTTCGCTCACGCGCCTACATTGACGCGGCGCGCACCGTGAAGGCGTCGCAATGGTGGCTAATGTCGCGCCACATCGTGCCTAATACAATCGCGCCCTTGCTTGTGGCGGGCAGCATCGCGGCTGCGAATGCGATCCTTGTAGAAGCGAGCCTCAGCTTTCTTGGCCTTGGCATCATGCCGCCGTCGCCTTCGCTTGGAAACATCATCCGCGACGGCCAGCTTTACCTGCAGCAGGCGTGGTGGATCTCCACGATGCCGGGCGTCGTCATTCTGGCCATCGCGTTGAGCCTGCATTTCCTGTCCGACGGCATACGCGAAGCGCTCGATCCTCGCGCGCGGAAATAGTCCGCTGACCGTAACTTACTCTCGCGGAGACGCAGTCATGAACTTCATGCAGCCGATCACAGATACTGTGCTGCAGGTGCACGATCTGCACACGCACTTTCTCACCGAAACCGCCGTCGTCAAGGCCGTCAACGGAGTCTCCTTCAGCCTCAAGCCAGGAGAGCGCGTCGCGATTGTGGGCGAAAGCGGTTCGGGCAAGAGCGCGATGGCGATGTCGCTCATTCGACTTCTCGCCTACCCCGGCAAGATCGTCAGCGGCGAAGTCATTGTTGGCGGTCGCGACATCACAAAATTGA
Source organism: Beijerinckiaceae bacterium (assembly GCA_030684835.1). Lineage (GTDB taxonomy): Bacteria > Pseudomonadota > Alphaproteobacteria > Rhizobiales > Beijerinckiaceae > Terripilifer. The sequence goes on along the minus strand of JAUXWZ010000131.1, from coordinate 9,250 downwards.
GCGAGGCGGAGCTTAACGGCGTGCGCGGCAGCGAGGTTGGCACGATCTTTCAGGATCCGATGTCCTCGCTCGACCCTGTCATGCGCGTCAGCGAACAGATGATACCACCGATCATGCGCAACCTCGGCCTGCCGCGCAAAGAGGCGCGCGACATCGCCGTGGGCTGGCTGGACAGAGTGGGCATTCCAGATGCTGCGGGACGCATCGACGCTTATCCGTTCGAGATGAGTGGCGGCATGCGCCAGCGTGTCATGATTGCGATGGCGCTCTCCTGCAATCCGCGCCTGATCATTGCGGACGAACCGACGACGGCGCTTGACGTTACGATTCAGGCGCAGATCGTTGAATTGCTCAAGAACCTCACCGCCGAAACCGGCGCGGCGATGCTATTCATCACCCACGACCTTGGACTTGTGGCGCGCTTCGCGCACAAGGTCGGCGTGATGTATGCGGGAAAGATCGTGGAGTTTGGCTCGGCGGCGGACGTCTTCGCGCATCCTCGGCATCCCTACACACAAAGCCTGCTGCGCACGATCCCGAACGCTGCAGGGGCCGAACGCGAGCGCCTGCTTCAGATACCGGGCTTTCCGCCAGACATGCGCAATCCCCCGGTTGGCTGCTCGTTCAGGGAACGTTGCGCCGCTGCGCAGGATCGCTGCGCCGTCAGCACCCCCGAACTTACTTTCAGAGGCGTGGATCACTCGGCGGCCTGCTTCCTGCCAAACGGGCTGAATGATGCGCCGGCGCCGCCCAAGCCCGTCAAGCGTGCGATACGCCTCTCGAACGAAGCTGATCTTGTGCCGCAGCAAGATATTTTGGAAATGCACAATCTGCGAAAGCATTTTCCCGGCAAGGCGACGTTCCCGTGGAGCAAGCCGAAAACAGTGCGCGCCGTCAACGGGGTCAACTTGCGGATGCGCAAGGGCGAGACGCTTGGCATCGTCGGTGAAAGCGGATGCGGCAAGAGCACGCTCGCGCGTCTTTTGTTGGGACTTGATGAACCGACCACCGGCGAAATTTTCATCGCTGGCATCGCGCAGATGGTCTTTCAGGATCCCTATTCGTCCTTCAACCCCAAGATGACGATCTTCAACATCATCGAAGAGCCGCTCATTGTAACGGGCGCGGGCACACGTCCTGAGCGTGCGGAGAAGGTGCGCGCGTTGATCAAGCAGGTGGGGCTCGAGGAAAGCTATCTCGACCGGTATCCAAACCAGCTGAGCGGCGGCCAGCGTCAGCGCGTTGGCGTAGCGCGCGCGCTGGCGCTCAATCCATCGGTTGTGGTTGCTGACGAACCTACTTCGGCGCTCGACGTTTCCGTGCGTGCGCAGATCATCAACCTGCTATGTGACCTCAAGGATGATTTGGGGATCAGCTTCATTTTCATCTCGCACGACTTGCTGACCGTGCGCTACATTTCAGACCGTATCGCGGTGATGTATCTGGGCGAGGTCGTTGAGTATGGCCCGGCTGAAGATGTGTTTCTCAAGCCTGCACATCCTTACACACGCGCATTGATCGATGCGATCCCGACGCCAGATCCGGCGATCGAGGCGCAACGTTCCATCAACATCATCTCGGGGGAATTGCCGAGCCCACTCAACATTCCGACGGGCTGCGCTTTCGCGTCACGGTGTTTCAAAGTGACTGATCGTTGCCGCGAGGAGAAGCCGGTGCTTGTCGCCCATTCGCAGAAGCGGGACGCGGCCTGCCACTTCCCTCTCTAGCGATTAGCGAAGAGGCGCAGCCGAAACGGGTGCGCCCGCGAGCCAGCGACCGATGTCCTGCGCGGCGTCCAGTACGGCCTCCTTGATGGGGCCGTGCATCGCCTCAACGTCGATGTGCGTATCGACAGCAGTGACGTTGATCGCGGCGACCACGCGGCCCGCTCCATCGCGAACAGGGGCGCCAACGGCGCTGACCCCGCGTTCGAAAAAGGACTGGCTGACGCCGTAGCCCCTCGCGCGGTCGGCGGCGAGCACGTCCTTTAGATCGGCAAGGGTCGCGGGCGTCTGGGGGGTGGACTGTGGCAGTTTTCGCTCGGGGAAAATCGCGCGCAATTCGTCGTCGTTCATATCAAGCAGCAGCATCCGACCCATTATCGTGGCGTGGGCAGGAAAGCGCGTGCCAATCTGGACGTTGCTGGCGACAGTGCTCAACGCTGCGACGCGCGCAACGTAGACGACTTCGCGTCCATCGCGCACGGCCAGATGTGCGGACAGGCCCGTCCTGTCGCGCAGCCTGTGCAATGCGAGCTGGCCAATCTCCGACAAATCCAGCGCAGCCAGGTACGAGAAGCCCCTGTTGAGCAGGCCAGGCCCGAGACGGAACGTGCGCTCGTCGGCGCCGCGCAGGACATACCCCGCACGCTCCAGCGTCACCATGATGCGAAAAACAGTCGCGCGGGGAAGCCCCAGCGCGGCGCAAATGTCGGGTGCGGTGAGCGAGGGATGCTCTCGCGAAAAGAGAGACAAGACAGCGAGCCCGTGCGCAAGCGCGGGAACAACGTAGCGTTCGCGGGCGTCGGGCTTCTTCTCCTTCATGGTGTCTTTATCCATGCTGGTTCGCGAACTCCTCAATCGCGCGACTAAAGGCGCCAGGTTGCTCGACATAGCATGCGTGCCCTGCCCCCTGCAGCACCGTGACCGGCGCTCCCGGCCGCGCCGCGGCGGCGCGCAGATTTACCTCGGGCGAGGTGATGATGTCCGCGCTCCCGTAGATGAATTGCACGGGAAGCTTCTGCGGCAAGGCGCTTATGTCGTCGATAAGATCACCGCGCGATAGCATGCGTGACGCCTGCGCGTAGCCTTTCGGATCGACGCTGGCCATTGTCTCCATGACAGCGCGGATTGTACCGGCGGGTGCGCCCGGTCCCAGCAGGCGCGGACCGCGCTTTTCGGCCATGCCGCGAGCGCCAAGCGTTTCGACATCGCCGATGCGGGACGATAGTAGCCGGTCGCGCTCGGAAGTCTCCAGGCGCGCGTGGCCCACTGCGCAGGACGCGAGCGTCAGTGTCGCCACACGGTGCGGATGCAAGCGCGCAAAGCGGCCTGCGATGAGACACCCCAGCGAATGGCCGACAAGATGACACCTCTCCGCGCCGATATGATCGAGCATGACGGCGAGGCGATGGGCGTAATCGGAAGCGGTCGGCCATTCCATCGGCAACGCCGCAGATGGCGGATAGCCGGGCGCGTTCCATGCGACAACGCGCCAGCGAGGCGCGAGTGCGGTGACCAGCGCCTCCCAAGAATGCGCGGCCGAGCCAATGCCGTGCAACAAAACGATGGTCGGCCCGGCGCCAGCGTCAAGGAAAGCAAGATCGCCCCCGGCCAGGGGTACGATTTGAAGTTCATGCGAGCGGGCGTTCATCAACAGATGCTCTCACCGCTTCTCAGTAATGAACTTGCCGTCATTGACTGGCGCGCCCGGCTGTTTCTGGCGTCGTGTCACGCCGTCTATCCCCCCTGCGATGGCCCATTCGGCAAACATGTCTGGCCCCGGCGTAAAATCGCGCGGCGTCCAGTTCTCGGTGAGCACGTCTTCGTCGGCGTAATACTCGATGAGCGCACCAGCGGGGCTTTTGAAGTACCAGAAGAAGGCCGACGAAATGGGGTGCTTGCCCGGCCCCAACTGCGTTTCGTGGCCACAACGCGACATGTTCATGCCGCCGCCGAAGACCTCGTGAATATCACGCACGGCGAAGGCGACGTGGTTGAGGCCGGGCTTGGAGTCCGGCGTCTGCAGAAGAAACATGTCGTGGTGGCCACCCCGCTCGCTTGTCCGCAGGAAATGGCCCCGGCCGGGATAACGGTCCGACATGCAGAAGCCGAGGTCTTCATAAAAGCGCGTCACATCCGCCAGCCGGTCCGTGAAGAAAACCACGTGCCCCACTTCGATCGGCTCCGCGCGCTCATACGTGGGGCTGGCCTGATCTATACGTGCGGCCTTGTCCCACGTGTTGGCGGGAGAGCCGCTCACATTCACTGCGCGTTTGCGCGACACACGCACGCCGATCGTCAGTCCGTTGGGATCAACGCAAAAGAGCGCGCCGTCCTCTTCGCGAAAGCCGGGCGCATTCATCATGCGCGGGCGAAGCGCATCAAGATCCTGCTGGCTTTGCGCGCTCCAGATGACCTCGCGCGCCGTGTCGCCTGCTTCGATGGCGGGCGGCAAGGCGGGGTCATCGATGCCGCGGATGTGGACTTCACACCCGTTGAGGGTTTCGAAGTTGAGGGCGCCCTCGGACTCGTCGACGAGCTTCAGGCCAAAATCAACAAAGAAGGCCTTGCAAGCGGCAACATCGCCTGCCCCGAAGGTTACGCGGTCGATGCCTGAGATGCTCATCTGCCCTACTCCTCTGCGCCGGAAAACGGACCTTTGTGACTTCCGATTTTGATTTATATATGAAACATAATTTCATATTTGCAACAGATTACGTGCTGAGGTAAGCTTTGTCAAAATCAGCCAGGGATCCGCTAGAGCGGTTTGGCGGCCCCAAGAGTATCTTCCAGCGCGGCAGATGGCGCGCGACAAAGCAGGAGAGGCGACCATGAATGAACATGTCGTGCAGGAAACTTTGCCCGATGACGTCGTGATCCCCGACGGCAAGTCGCTCGGCGACTGGGTGGAATCGCGCGTCGCCCGCTTGTCCACGCGCACGTTCGACTGGAACGCCCTCAAGTTCCAGGCTGACTTCGATCCCAAGTACAAGCGCGCCCAAATGCGTTACGTCGGCACCGGGGCAACCGGCGTCGCGAATGATCCGAACAGCGTGCCGGCGGAGCATTTCACCTTCTCGACCATGGTGCTGCCAGCAGGCTGCGAAGGTCCGCTTCATCTGCACACGGACGCAGAAGAGGTGTTCTTCATCCTGCGGGGCGAGCGCGTGCGCATCATGGTGGAGCATAAGGGCGAACGCTACGACACGATTCTGGGCGAGCGCGATCTCATCTCAGTCCCAGCTGGCGTCTATCGCGGGCTTGTTAACGAAGGCGCGGACGAAGCGTTGATGATTGTCATCGTCGGGAGCGTGAAGCCTGAAACCCCGACATATCCGCCCGATCACCCGCTGTCCAAAATCAAGCGTCAGAAGGCCTGAGCGGAGACGCGTTATGGATCTCGGCCTTGCAGGACGCGTCGTCATCGTCACCGGCGGCACATCGGGCATCGGATTGGCGAGCGCGCGCGTGTTCCTTGAAGAAGGAGCGGACGTCGCGATTTGCGGACGCGACGCCGCGCGACTGGAGAGGGTGCGGATGGACCTCGCCATCGAATTTGGCGTCGAGCGCGTGCTTGCCGCGCGATGCGACGTCACAAAGGCTGCAGATGCCGACGCGTTCGCGCAAGCCGTACAGGCGTGGCGGGGCCGCGCTGATGTGCTGGTCAACAATGCGGGCCAAGGCCGCATGTCCACATTCGCCACGACGACGGACGAGCAATGGCGCGAAGAACTGGACCTGAAGTACTTCAGCCAGATCTATCCCATTCGCGCCTTTCTGCCGATGCTGGAGGCCTCGGACGCTGCGGCGATTGTCGCCGTCAACTCGCTGCTGGCTTACCAGCCCGAGCCCTACATGGTCTGCACATCATCCGCGCGCGCTGGCGTGCAGAGCCTTCTCAAATCGCTGGCGACGGAATTTGCCGGGCGCATTCGCGTCAATTCAGTTGTGCTGGGGCTGATCGAGTCCGGCCAGTGGGAGCGGCGTTTTGAGGCGCGCGACGACAAAAGCCAAAGCCGCGACGCTTGGATCGCCGCGCTCGCGAAATCGAAACACATCCCTTTCGGGCGCCTCGGCAAACCCGAAGAAGTCGCGCGCGCGGTGACGTTCCTGTCATCGCCGAAGGTCGCCTATATCACTGGCGCGTCGCTTGAAATTTCGGGCGGCGTGTCGCGCTACATTTGAGGTCGAGATGAACGTCGCCGTCACCCAAGTAGACACTCAAGTGAACGCTCATGTGGAAGAGCCGGTCGGCGATCTGGTCGCCCGCGCGCTCGCCGATGCAGGCGTGACGCACGCCTTCGGCGTCATCTCCATCCACAACATGCCGATCCTTGACGCCATTCATCGGCAGGGGCGCATCACGTTCGTGCCCGCGCGCAGTGAGGCGGGCGCGCTTAACATGGCGGACGCTTACGCGCGCGTGTCGTGCGGACTCGGAGTCGCCATCACCAGCACGGGCACAGCGGCTGGCAACGCCTGCGGCTCGCAGGTCGAGGCGCTGACGGCGGGATCGCCCGTGCTCCACATCACCTCGCAGATCGACACCCCGTACATGGACCGGGACCGCGCGGCCATCCATGACGTGCCGCGCCAGTTCGACATGTTGAAAGCGGTGTCAAAATCCGTCTTCCGCATCTGGGAGGCTCGCGGCGCTGTCCCCACGCTTCAGGCGGCCATGTCGGCTGCGCTGTCGGCGCCCAGCGGGCCAGTCAGCGTCGAAATTCCCGTGGACGTGCAGCGCATGAGCGCGCCGGTCCCCTCATTCATCGCCGCGCCCGCCATCGCGCTTGTCGAACCCCGCGCCGACGCGCTCGATACGCTCGCGAATCTTGTGCGCAGCGCCAGGCGGCCCATGCTGTGGCTGGGTGGAGGCGCGCGCAGCGCATCGCGCGAGGCGAGCGAACTTGTGCGGCGCGGCTTTTGCGTCGTCACGAGCACACAGGGACGCGCCAGCGTGCCGGAGACGGATCCACGGAGTCTGGGCGCCTTCAACATGACGCCGCAAGCTCAGGACGTGTTCGACGCATGCGATCTGATGATCGTCGTCGGCTCGCGCCTGCGCGGCAACGAAACGCGCAACAACATGCTTCGCCTCGGCAAGCCGCTTGTGCAAATCGACGCCGACGCCAGCCAGGGCGGGCGCAATTACCCTGTCGATCTATTCATCCATGCAGACGCGCAACGCGCGCTAGCGGGGCTTCTGGAGCGTCTGCCTGAAAAGCTAGATGCAGACGCCACATTCGCCGAGCGCGTGAGTAAAGCGCGGGCGGCGGGCGAAGAAGGCCTGCGCGCGACGCTGGGGCCTTATCTCATCATCGCCGACGTCATGCGCGACCGGGTGCTGACGGGCGCCCTGCCCTTCGTGCGCGATGTGACGATTTCAAACTCCACCTTCGGCAATCGTTACGTGCTACTGGCGGAGCCGCGTTTGGGCGTGCATGCGCTGGGCGGCGGCATCGGGCAAGGCGTTGCGATGGCGCTGGGCGCGGCGACCGCCGAACCGGGAAAGCGCACGTTGGCAATGGTGGGCGATGGCGGCGCGCAGCTCAATCTCGGCGAGTTCGCGACGGCGGTCGATCAACAGGCGCCCATCGTGTTCGTGTTGATGAACGATCAGGCCTACGGCGTTATCTCGAACATTCAGGACGCCCAATACGAAGGCCGTCGCGTTTACTGCCGCCTCACAACGCCAAACTTCGAACTCTTCGCGCGCAGCATTGGGCTAGCGCATGAGCGTGTCAGTCGCATCGATGATTTCGCTGCCGCGCTTAATCGCGGACTGGCGGCGACCGGCCCCTGCATGATTGAGGTCGACATGAACGCCATTGGGCCCTTCGCGGCGCCGTTCGGCGGGCCGCCAGCGGGCGCAGCCGGAGGCGCACGTTGAAACTCGGGCTCATAGGGCACGGCGCTGTCGCACGGCAGGCGCTCGCCGCAATAGCGGAGCATATCGACGCCCCGCTCGAAGCTTTGGTCGTGCTCGCGCGCGCAGATAGCGCACACAAGGCGCGCGACATGCTCGCGAGATGGCAGGACCGGGTCTATGGCGAACTTGTCATCGTCAGCGATATTGAGGGCCTGATCGAACACCGTCCATCCATCGTCGCGGAAGCGGCGGGCCATCAGGCTGTTGGCGCTTTCGGCCCGGCGCTCGTGGGCGCAGGAATTGATTTTCTGATGACGTCTGCAGGCGCGCTTGCGTCCGCTCCATTGCGCGCGGCGCTCGATGAGTCTGCGCGCGCAGGGCAAGCCCGGTGGGAAATATGCTCGGGCGCCGTCGGCGGGCTCGACATTCTAGCCGCCGCGCGCCTGTCCGGTCTTGACGATGTGCTCTACACGTCGCGCAAACCGCCGCTGGCTTGGCGCGGCACGCCGGCGGAAGCCCTCATCAATCTTGAGTCTCTGGCTCAAGCCATAACGTTTTACGAAGGCAGCGCCGAGGCCGCGGCGCGCGACTATCCGCAAAACGCCAACGTCGCAGCCACAATCGCCATCATGGGCGCAGGCTTTGAGCGGACTCGCGTGCGACTGGTCGCTGACCCTGTGGCGACGCGCAATACGCACGAAGTTTCGTTCCGCTCGGGCTGCGCGGACGTTGATATTCGCATCGCAGGCAAGCCCTCGCCCGACAATCCAAAGACATCACTGACGACAGGTTACGCACTGGCGGCGCGGCTGCTGCAGATGACCAAGCACGCACAATAGCACGGAGAAGAGACGTGGGACGCTCCTTGAACATTGGCATTGTAGGCGGCGGCGTCGGCGGGTTGACAGCGGCCATTGCGCTGCAACGTCAAGGCCACACCGTTACGGTGTACGAACAGTCGGCGAAGTACATGCGGGTTGGCGCGGACATCAACCTCACGCCGAACGCGATGTTGGCTCTCGATGGTCTTGGCGTTGGCGAAGCCGCGCGCCGCACCGGCGCACAGCCGACATTCCGCATCAGCCGTGACTGGGACACCGGCAAGGAGACCTCGCGCCTGCCGATGAGCTCTGCCGCGCAAGAGCGTTACGGCGCGCCGCAACTGACCATCCATCGCGCTGATCTTTTAACCGCGCTGGCGGAAGCTTTTCCGCAGGAGAACATGAAGTTTTCAAAGCGGCTTCGTTCGCTTGAGCAAGACGGCGAGAGCGTGCGTCTTTATTTCGAGGACGGTTCAAGCGCGACGCATGACGTCGTGGTGGGCGCGGACGGAATTCATTCGCGCGTGCGCGCTGCGCTGTTTGGCGAGGAAAATCCGCGATTCACAGGCGTTGTCTCGTTTCGCGCTGTCGTACCGTCTGAAAGCGTGAAGCACGTTCCCGAGATTCAAGCGTTCACCAAGTGGTGGGGGCCTAATCCACAAAGCCAGATCGTGACGTTTCCGCTGAACCTCGGTCAGGACACGTTTGTGTTCGCCACGACCGGCCAAGCGTCAGGGCATGAAGAAACGTGGACTAGCGAAGGCGACGTGCAGGAGCTGCGCTCGTTTTACAAAGACTTTCATCCCGACGCGCGCGCGCTTCTGGACGCATGCAAGTCG
>JAUXWZ010000128.1 GCA_030684835.1 Beijerinckiaceae bacterium | reverse complement strand
GTGATGGCGACGACAGATTGCGGCTTCGCGCAGGGCCCGTTCTATCGCCGCGTTCATCCCAGCATCATGTGGGCCAAGCTGGAAGCGATGGCCGAGGGCGCGGGCATCGCGAGCAAGGAATTGTGGGCCTGATAACGGGCGCACGGTGATAATGAAAAGCCCCGCGTTCGCGGGGCTTTTTGTTATTTTACGCCGCCGCGAAGCGTCTTGTCCCACCAGGGACAGACGCCCGGCATCAGATTGTAATTTCCGTCCACCACCTGCACCGGATGCCTCAGGCCGTTGGCCGCATTGCGCAACACCATGTCGCGCGCTTCCTGCCGCTTTTCAGGCGGCAGCCAAAGTCTGTCATGACCCCAAATGCTGGGTCCAACGCGCCGCTCACTGGGAACCCATGTTTCAGGATCGATATTCTTTCCGCCCCACCCGGATTCAACCATGAAGCCGGACGGTGTCCATGTGTAGAACGAGGTCATGTCGTCGCCCGCATGACGGCCCAGCGTGACGGCGATACGCTCTTGCTCGATCGCAATGTCGAGCCCGTGGCCGACGTCGTCAAACGCGAAATATTCCATCATCAGATGATGAACTTGGCTCTTATCATTCTGGATCAGCGCAAAAGAATGGTGCCGCGGATTGACGTGAAAGAAGCAGGCCTTGAAAGGCTTGTCGTAGAAATCGCTGACGCCAAATCCCATAAAGTCGCGGTAGAACGCGATCATCAAATCAATGTCCGCCGACTGCATCACGACATGCCCGAGCCCCAGCGGGCCGGTGCGAAAACCGCCCACGTTGCGGCCGGCCTGAAACGGATCGCTTGCGATCTGTGGGCCGTGAAAGAGTTCGATCCGGTTGCCGCCGGGATCTTGCAGCACAGCGACCTCGGCCACGCAGCGTTCGTCCGCGAGCGCCCGCGACCCGCGCGCCACAGCGACGCCATGGCCCTCAAGGTGACCGGCGATGGCGTCGAGCGCCGCGCCGTCCGCCATTTCCCAGCCATAGCCGGAGATGGTGCTGCGGCCGTCCTCGCAGATGAGGATGCGCTGCTTGCGGTCATCCATCCGGAACGCCAGCGTCGAGCGACTGCGGTCGACGCCCTGCAGCCCAAGTTGCCCGGCGCCGTACGCCGCCCAGTCATCAATACTCTTGGCGCTGACGACGAGATAGCCGAGTGCGATAGGGCGCATGGTTCTAGGCCCTTTCGGCCTTGATAGGATTGCTCAGAACGCCGACGCCCTCGATCTCGATTTCACACACGTCGCCATCCTTCATGAACAGCGGCGGCGTCTTGCGCGCGCCAACGCCGCCAGGCGTGCCGGTGACAATGACGTCGCCGGGGACGAGTTCCGTGAAGCGCGAGATGAAGGCGATGAGACGCGGGATCGAGTGAACCATCATGTCGGTGGTGGCGCGCTGCATTTCCTTGCCGTTCAGGCGCGTGATAAGCGTGAGCTTCGTGTCGGCGGGCAGTTCGTCCACGGTCACGAGCCAGGGGCCGAAAGCGCCTGTCGCCGGAAAATTCTTGCCGGTCGTCCATTGCGTGGTCGCCCATTGCAGATCGCGAATGGAGCCATCGTTGTAGCAGGAATAGCCCGCAACGTGCGCGTAGGCGTTCTCTTCCGAAATACGGCGCCCACCTTTGCCGATCACCACCGCGATCTCGCCCTCATAATCCAGCTTGTCGGATTCTAGCGGGATAAGGATCGGCTGGTCATGGCCCAGCTGGCTGTTGGCGAACCGCACGAAAAGGGCGGGATCCTCGGTCTTCTCGCGCTTCGTCTCGCGCACATGCTCGTCGTAGTTCAGGCCGACGCAGATGATCTTGTCCGGGTTTGTGACAGGCGGCAGCCAGGTGATTGCGTCCAGCGCGTAATCCGCCTTCGCGCCAGTGGCGGCGGCTTTTGCCTTGTCCACGGCGCCGGCTGCGATCAAGGATCGAACGTCAACATAAGCTGGCAATTTGGCGCCAAGGTCCACGACGCCGCCGTCTACGACGGCGCCCCAGGTGGTCTTTCCACCAACCACGAACGTGACAAGCTTCATCGTTCCTCCTGCGCTCCCGTCTACGCTGTCCTGATAGCGGCGCGCTTGATCGGAGAACCGCTCGTTGTCTACTGTCTGCGAACTATCTTGGCAAATGCGGCAGACTGGCGCAAAGCCGTCCGCTGCAGGGGAGCAAACCTTGAATTTCAGCTTCACCGAAGAACAGGAAATGCTGCGCGAAAGCGTCCGTCGCCTGATGGAGCGCCATGCGCCGCGAGAGGTCTTGCGTGCGCATGATCGGGACGAGACGTTTCCGAATGAGGTTTATGCGGCGTGGGCCGAAGCCGGGCTGCTCGCCTTGCCGTTTCCCGAGGAGGTCGGGGGCCTTGGCGGCTCCGTCATCGACCTGGCTCTTGTCAGCTTCGAGCTGTCGCGCGTTAGCGCCGATCTCGCGATGGCTTATGGCGGGGCGGTCTTCTGCGGACTGAACATCCTGCGCAAGGGCAGTGAGGAGCAAGTCCGGCGCTTTCTGCCACCCATGATGAAAGGCGAGACGCGTTTTGCGATCGGCATTTCCGAGCCTGACGCCGGATCGGACGTCGGCGCGATCAAGACGTTCGCCAGACGCGATGAGGATCGCTTCATCGTCAACGGGCAGAAGCTCTGGATGACGGGCGGTGGGCTTCCGAATACGATCATCAGCGCCTACGTGAAAACGGATCGCGATGTCCATTATCGCAACGGGATGTCGCTTCTGCTGATCGACAATGATGCGTCGGGCGTCGAGTGCCGCAAGCTTGAAATGCTCGGCCGCCGATGTGTCGGCACCTATGAGGTTTTCTTTCGCGACGTAGCCGTCTCCGAAGACCGGCTGATCGGCGGGCTGAACAAGGGCTGGGATTGCCTCATGGCCGGCCTGCAGATTGAGCGCGCCGTCTCGGCTGCAGGATCATGCGGCGCTGCGCAGGCGATCGTTGCTCTGGCGGCGTCCTATGCCCGCGAACGCGTTCAGTTTGGTCGCCCCATTGGCGAATTTCAGGCGATTGCGCACATGATCGCGGACATGGCGACGGAGGTCGACGCGGCGACCATGCTGATGTGGCGCGCGGTCTGGCTTGCGTCCGAAGGCAAGGAGGCCCTGCGGGAAATCACCATGGCCAAGCTCTTTTCATCCGAGGCCTACGCAAAGGTGGCCAACATGGGCGTGCAGATCATGGGCGGCTATGGCTTGAGCGCCGAATACGACATGCAGCGTTATTTCCGCGATGCGCGCAGCGCCACGATCGCCGCCGGGACTTCGCAGACGCAACGCAATCTCATTGCTGGACTGATGGGGCTGAAGGCGCGCTGAACCAAAGTGAATGGTTAGTGATTCATTGATGATCGTAGTCGATGATCGCCTCAATGGAGCTTTGCATGCGCATCATATTCGCCCTCACGTTGGGCTTTTTCGCAGCCGTGGGCGCGACCGCGCACGCGCAGGACAAAGGCACGGTTAACCCAAAACCGCTGCCGCCTCTCGCCAATCCGGACGATCCAAAAATACCCGCCAAGGAATTGTTCGGCCGTAGGACACTGCCTGCCGACATGAGCGCGCGGTCCATCGGGTTCTACTCGCGCGGCTGCCTGGCCGGCGGCACAGCCCTTTCCATTGACGGCGACGCCTGGCAGGTCATGCGCCTCTCACGAAACCGCAACTGGGGACATCCGGACCTGATCCGCACAGTTGAGCGCATCGCGCGTCAGGCGAAGTCCGAAGGGGTGTGGCCCGGCCTTCTTGTGGGCGACATCTCCCAGCCTCGCGGCGGACCCATGCTCACAGGTCACGCTTCGCATCAAATCGGGCTGGACGTCGATATATGGCTGACGCCAATGCCGACGCGTACTCTGAACCGCCTCGAGCGCGAAGAGACCTCAGCGACGGACATGGTGCGCGCTGACAAGCGCGATATCAATCCAAGGAATTGGACGCCGGCCCACGTGCAGATACTGCGCATCGCCGCACAGCAACCCAATGTCGAACGCATCCTCGTTAACGCCGCGATCAAGAAAGCGGTGTGCCGCGACGCCAGGGGCGATCGGCAGTGGCTGTCTAAAATACGACCCTACTGGGGGCATAATTATCATTTCCACGTGCGCGTCACGTGCCCGCCGGGCGGCGCCAGCTGCAACGCGCAGGGTCCACCACCGAGGGACGAGGGTTGCGACTCTTCCCTTGACTGGTGGTTCACGGACGCGGTGCTCAATCCAAAGCCCAATCCGAACTGGAAACCAAAGCCGCCAATGACCATGGCGCAATTGCCGGCCGAATGCCGCGTGGTCGTGAAGGCCAAATGAGGGCAAGTCTTTAATCGAGGTTTGGAGACTCCAGCGCAACACGCATGCGCTGGAGTGCGGCTTCCCTAGGCGCTAACGCCGATCGGGCAGGACACGCCGGTGCCCCCAAGTCCGCAGTAACCGCTAGGGTTCTTGGCGAGATATTGCTGATGATACCCTTCGGCGAAATAGAAGGGGCCAGCGTCGACAATTTCCGTGGTGATCGGCCCGTAGCCCTTGGCGGCGATGGCTGACGCATAGGCTGCTCGGCTTTTCTCC
>JAUXWZ010000127.1 GCA_030684835.1 Beijerinckiaceae bacterium | reverse complement strand
GGCGTTGAGCGGAATCGCGAACAGGCTCTTGGGGCCCCACTCGAAACTGCGCTTCGTGCCATCCTCAAACTCAACCTGCGTTGAGCCCGTGCCTTCGAGAACATAATAGACGTCCTCATAGAGATGGCGCTGCGGCGTGGTCGAACCGCCCGGGGGAATGTCGAGCAGGAACATGTTGGTGAAGTCGCCGCGGCCGATCAGGTGCACTGCGGCGCCCTTCACGCCGAAGCGCGGCCACATGTTCGTTTCCACCGAGAACAGGTCGATGCCGTAATGCTCTGTGACGTTGATGCCTTCCTTGGCGACCCAGTCGAGATACGGATCTATGCCGTAACGGGAGTCGAGTTTCTCTGACATTCTTCTTCCTCCTGAAGTTTGTTGATCAAGAAAACAATAGCGACTTGATGACCACCGGGACGACGCCCGGCGGCTGGATGAGTTCACCGACGTCGACGAAATCGAGTTCCTGCAACTGCACGCCGTCGATGGAGACGAGGTTGCCTGGCAGGCCCATCTCTTCCTTGAGCAGCCGGCCCATGTTCTTGGCGACGTCGCCGTCGATCATCAGCACGAGAAGCTCATCACGCGTATCGCCCGGCCCGAGCGCCGCCTTGATGGCGCGAGCCGTTGCTGCAAGGCGCGAGTACTCGGGATCGCCTTCCCACGTAAACGCCAGCGCCAGTCGCTGCGAGGGCTCCATGTCCATGTTGGACACAGCTTCGAGGATCGCCTTTGTGAAGGCGGCCTCGTTGATGTCGCCTTCAAGGCTGAACTTGGGGCGAACGACCGGAATGTTATGCACCGGCAGCACACTGACGTCCGGCAGATAGATCGTCTTGCCGCTCACCTGCACAGTGAACTGCGATGCGCCAATCACCGTCGCGCGGATACGCTGGCCGGGATCGATGATCGTTGCGCTGCCGCGCGCCTTGAGCTGGCCCGTCAGTTCCTGCGCAAGCAGTTTGGCGATGTCGCCATATTCGCGCTCTTCGTAAGTGAAGAGATATTCGGCCACACCGCCCGAAAATGTGAAGGCCTGCGGCTTGGGGCTATCGGGAAGCGGCTCGGTCAGGCCCAGTTCCTTTCCGAGCGCATCCTTGGGCGCGCCAAGAATGTAGTCGGCTGCCACCTGGGCGAGGCGAAGCGCGTACTTGCGGCGCAACCCTTCGTCAGCGAGTGACGCCGGATCGCGGGGAAGGCCCTGTTCGCGCGCAACGGCCTGCACGGAATCGTCAAAGCGTGTCCATGCCCCGGTTGTATCCTGCGCAATGAGGCGCCCGCCGACGGCAAAGGCCTGCAGGGCAATGATCTGGCCCTTGTCGATGAGCGCAAGTTTCGTCGTGCCGCCGCCAACATCCACGTGAAGGATGCAGGTGTCGCGTTGTTTGGATAGCGCCACGGCGCCCGATCCGTGAGCTGCGAGCAAACATTCAAGTTTGTGCCCCGCGGTCGCGCACACAAACTTGCCCGCCTCGGCCGCGAAGATTTCGTCGATGGCGCGCGCGTTTGTCTTCTTGATGGCTTCGCCGGTGAGGATGACGGCGCCGCTATCCACTTCTTCCTGCTTGATGCCAGCCTGCTTGTAGGCGTCGGCGATAAATTCGCCGAGTTTTCCAGCGTCAATGGTCCCGTCGGGCAGGAAAGGCGTCAGCATGATGGGCGAACGCCACACGATGCGGCGGTCGATGACGACGAAGCGGCTCGAAAGCCCCTGCGTCTGGCGTTGCATGATGATCCGCGCGAAAAGAAGATGCGAGGTGGAAGAACCAATGTCGATACCGACCGTGGTCAGTTCGACGTTCTCCTGCTCCCAGATCGACTTGGCAATCGCGAGCCGCTGCTCTTCGGTAAGTTCGAGATGTTCATGATCGAGATCCAAGTCGTGCACCCTTTCCTCCGCTGATTGATGTCAGACGCCAAATGCGTCAGTTGATTTCTTGGTGTCAGTGTCTTCTGTCGGTTCGTTGTCGATTACGTCCAACATACGCCGCATCCGTGCGGCGCGCGTGGGATCAGCGTGTTCGCTTTCATCGCGCGCGATATTCTCGATCATCACGAGAAGCGTGCGCCGGGTTGTCGCAACGTCGGCGGGATCGATGCCCTGAACGGCGATTTCGTTCACATCCTCGGCCAGGGGCACGAGCTTCTTCTTCAATTGCCGGCCTGCAGGCGTAAGAAAAACATACACGTTCTTACGGCTGTGCGGCAGCTTGCGTCGTTCGAGATAACCGAGCTTCTCCATGGACGTGAGCGCGGAGAACGTCGTGGGCTCCATGAGTCCCGCCTCCTCGCTCAATTCGCGCTGCGTTATGCCGTCACGAACCCAAAGGATGCGCAAAAATACCCAATGACCGAAAGAAACATTGTGCCTGGCGAGCCGCATTTGCAGCGCACGCTGCAGCCCACGGCTCGAGTCTTTGATCAGATGCGCAATGCGATCATTCGGCACAGCCTCGCGCCAATGGCGCAACATGATGTCGCCAGTGCGCGGATCAGGCTTGCGCGCGCTCATGCCGACGCCTTTGCGCGCGTCGCAAGGTGAGGGGTGGAAATCTGATGACTCAGCGTAACCTCCCTTCCCTCGCGCGCAGATTGGAGAATGGCGAAACAAACTTCCATTGTCGCAAGACCCCAGCGTCCATCGTGAACTGGGGGCAGACCCTGAACGACCGCCGCATATAGTTCGTCGATGACCTCGCGGCGCGGCACAGGCGGGACTGCAACAGCCTCCAACCTGCGTTCACGATCATCGTAGATCATCACGCCTTTTGAAGTGGGGCGCAAATCGGCGCCGTCGCAAGAAACAACCAGCAAGCCAAAGTTTTGATGTGAGCGATCGGCGGCGGGTTTTGCCCGTGCGGGATCAAACCCTGTATACCGCGCCCCGCCGTAGTTCACCTGCGACTTGAGGGCGTATTCAGCATCGCCCGCAACGCCTTCAAGCGCGCGGCGCGCTGCACCGTACTGCTCAGGATTTTTGGGCAAGCCGCTTTCGGCGATCCAGTCGACAAGTTCGTCAGAATCAAAATGAGCGTAACCGGAATAGGTGATACTGGCCGCAGCGCCGTTCTCGAATGTAAGCAGCGCCGTGTAAGCCCCTTCCGTGCGGCGTGAGGCATCCCACGCGCCCGTCACGGCGCGTACCGATTTTACCATGCCGCCGCCGATGAAGCGGACATTGTCGACCTGATGGGGCGCCTGATTATAAATGACGCCTCCGCCCTTCGAGGTGTCGAGTTCTTCGGCGCGGCGGGGGCGAAACAGGAAATCGGTATAATCCATTCCGCTCATCATGCGCACGTCGCCGTAGACGCCGCTCTCCACGATCTCGCGCGCCCGGCGCACCGGCGCGTCAAAGGAATGCGAATGGCCGACGACGAGCCAGACGCCCGCCTTGCGAGCCGCTTCAATCATTGTCGTGCATTCCGTGACCGTCAGCGCCATCGGCTTTTCGCACAGGATGTGGCGTCCTGCAGCAGCGGCTGCCGCGACGTTTTCGACATGATATTGATGCGGCGTCGAGACGTAGACGACTTCAACGCGCGGGTCGGCGCACATGTCGTCGACGCGGTCATAAGCCCGCCCGGAGAAATCTTGTTCAAACTGCGCGCGCGCTTCGGGCCGAGGATCAGCGCCGGCGACGATTTCGATCCGCTCGTCGAGGACGAGCGTGGGAAGCATGAGAGAGAACGCCCTGCCGAGCCCCACGACGCCTATCCTGAGTTTGCGTTGGCTCATGGGCGCCGCTCCAGACCTCAGATGTCGAGGACGACTTCGCCGCCGCGTCCACGCGACACGCACACCATTATGTCGGTGGCCTGCTCGTCGGGCGTCAGCACGAAATCACGATGATCAACATCTCCCGCGACAAGTCGCGTGCGGCATGAGCCGCAAGACCCGCTCTCGCATGATGATGGCACGGGATGGCCCGCATTCCGCAATGCTTCCAAGATCGAAACGCCGATTGACACATCTATCTTTTCACCGGTCTTCTCGACCTTCACAGTGAAAGGAACGTCCTCCGGGCGCGGCGTCGACCCATCCGCAAAAGCTTCAAAATGGACTGCGCTCGTGGACCAATGCCCCGTCAGATCGCGCACTGAATCCATCAGGCCCCGAGGACCACAGCAATACACGTGGCCCTTTGGCTTCTCGAAAACCGGCCACAAATCGTAGGCATTGGAAATATCGCCCCCGCCGTGGTGGATCACGACCTTTCCGGCAAATTCCGGCGCCTGCAATTCATCGAGAAAGGCTGTCGTCTCAGGGCTACGCGTCAGATAGTAAAGTTTGAACGAGGGCCCGCCCTGCGTCATCAGATGGCGCGCCATGGACAAAAGCGGGGTGATGCCGATGCCCCCGGCGATGAACGTGTAACCCGCTGGCGAAGGCGCGAGTTCGAAATCGTTGGTGGGTTCGGACACAGCAATCATGTCGCCAGCCTTCAGAGCCTCGCACATGCTACGCGAACCGCCCCGGCTTGCAGACTCGTTCTTGACCGCGATGATGTATCGATCGCGCTCAATGGGATCATTGCAAAGAGAGTATTTGCGTTCGTCACCGCCTGGCGTGCGGACGGTCACATGAGCGCCGCTTGTAAACTCCGGCAGATCCGCGCCCGCGGGGTCGCGCAGCTCGAACAAATGAATGTCCTCAGCGATTTTCTCAGCGCGTTCGACGCGGAGTTCACGCATGGCTATCGTCACCTTCCCACTCGCCGCTTCGGGCTCATTAATTTGGGGTCTGGCAGCCAGACCGTCGCCGGTTCAGACTGGCCGCGCCGGACGCGAGATGTTTAGACGCCTAAATATTTTTGGGCAAGTCCTGCCCGGTTGTCCTCGACAAACACCGGCCGGGGCGCTAAATGCTTAGAGAGCTAATCATGCGCCGGAGGGGATCCGCGCTGGACGTTGGAGGACGTCATGCTGAATCAGGATGAAAACGATCTACTCTGCCGCGTCGAAGGCGACGCTCCGATGGGCCAGATCATGAAACGGCACTGGTTGCCTGCATGTCTCATCGAAGAGGTGGAGGAGCCCGATTGCGACCCGGTCAAGGTGCGCCTGTGTGGCGTGGACCTCGTCGTATTCCGCGACACCAATGGGAAGCTCGGAATTCTCGACGAATTGTGCCCCCATCGACGCGCATCGCTCGCATACGGCCGCAATGAAGAATGCGGACTGCGCTGCCTTTACCATGGCTGGAAGTTTGACGTTGACGGCAACGCGATGGAGCTGTCGTCTGAGCCTGCCGAAACGGGTTTCGTCAAGAAGGTTAAGACCACGGCCTACCCTGTGCG
>JAUXWZ010000119.1 GCA_030684835.1 Beijerinckiaceae bacterium | reverse complement strand
TTGCCGTTTTTCCGCTCGTCCATGCATACGTCAGACAAGTCTAATGGCGGCGCATTCGATCCTGTGACGGAGGCCGACCGCGCCGCGGAAACCGCGATGCGACGTCTCATCCTGCGCGAACTTCCCGGCCACGGAATCATCGGCGAGGAATTTGAGGATCACGCACCCGATTCAGAATTCGTGTGGGTTCTCGATCCCATCGACGGCACCAAGAGCTTTATTTCCGGCTTTCCCACATGGGGCACGCTGATCGGACTGACGCACAACGGTTCGCCTTGCTACGGCATGATGCATCAACCCTTCACGCGCGAGGCGTTCATCGGCGACGGCGCAGGCGCGTTGTGGCGCGGCCCCGGACGCAACGGCGACAAAACCGAGCGCAAGCTGATGACGCGCAAATGCGCTTCGATTGCCGAGGCCACATTACTGACGACGCACCCCGCCCTGCTCGCCGCAGGCACGCACGAGGCTTATCAACGCGTTGAAAAAGACGTTCGCCTCTCACGCTACGGCGGCGATTGCTACATGTATTGCATGCTGGCGTCTGGCCACATCGATCTCGTGATCGAAAGCGGCCTGAATGCATACGACATCGTCGCGCTCATCCCGATCATTGAAGGCGCGGGCGGCGTCATCACGTCTTGGGACGGCGGCACGGCGGCGAAAGGCGGCGCGATCATCGCAGCAGGCGACAAACGATTGCATGAAGAGGCGATGGCTCTCCTCGCCAAAGGCTGAGCTCATCCCGCCGTGAACGCCTGTTTGACAGGAGTGCTCCGTCCGTCTTCACTGAAGACCGAACGTGAGACAACGTTCGCGAGGAGGGGAACGTCATGCAATTCGTCGCAAGGGCGCTTGGACAAGTGGTCGCCGCACTGGGATTCGCCACAGCCCCGGCTGCGTTCGCGCAATCTGCCGAACCAACGCAAGGCGGCAAGCCGATCACACTCATCGTTGGCTTTGCGCCCGGCGGCTCTGCGGATTCTATCGCGCGCGTCGTCGGTGGTCCGCTTGGCGAAAAGCTCGGCCGCCGCATCGTTGTGGAAAATCGCCCCGGCGCAGGCGCCAACATCGCCGCGCGCGCAGTGGTTCAATCGCCGCCCGACGGCAATACGCTCCTCGTCACCACCGCTGCGCTGCCCATCAACGAGACGCTCTACAAGAACAAGGGCTTTGTCGCGTCGACGCTGATGCCGATCTCGATTGTCGCCACGACACCGGAAGTGTTTGCAATCAACAAGGACGCCAAGGCGCAGGATCTGGCGGGCTTCATCAAGGAGTCCGCTGGGCAGGAAGTAATCTTCGCAACCGCCGGCATCGGGACCAGCTCGCACATCGCAGGCGAATACTTTTTCCGCTTCATCGTAAAGACCAGCGCCAAGCATGTTCCGTTCCGCGGCGGCCCCGACGCGACCAACGCCGTGCTCGGCGGTCATGTGCCCATGGTCGTGTCGTCGCTGTCCGGCTTTCCCTCGCAGGTGGCCGGCGGCGCGTTGCGAGCCCTCGCTATCGCCGACACCAAACGCAACGACATCATCAAGCAGGTGCCAACGTTCGCAGATGCAGGCTACCCCGGCTTCACGGCGTATTCATGGGTCGGCTTCTTCGCGCCAAAGGGATCATCCGCACAATTTGTCGCCGACCTGAACAAGCACATCGACGCCATCGCGCAAGACCCAGCAGTTCAGCAGCGACTGCGCACAATCGGCTTCGATCCCATGGGCGGCGACGTGAAGAGCGCCGAAGCCTTCATGGCGCGCGAATACGCGCAATGGAAAACCATGGTCGAGTCGCTCAATCTCTCGGTTGAGTGACCGCCCGCCTGCTGATGAATTGCAGGGCCCACAGGGATCGGGCGCTTCACAACGCCCGGTCCATACAGACGCGCCAGCGCGAAAGTTGTAATGCTTCCCGATGACCACTTTGAATAACGACTCCTGGCGGCCATCCGACACGCTGCTTGCGCGCATCGTGGATTTCGCGCTCGCAAAGAATGCGCGTGATCTGACCGAAGCGGAAACGCGCGCGACAACAACGCGCCTTATGGATTCGATGGCTTGCGCCATCGCAGCCGTGGGAACGCGAGAATTCGCGGCGCTTAAAGGCCTTCCCGGCGCGCTCGATCCAAGCGGGCCCTGCACGCTGATCGGCGGCGGCCAGGCGAGCCTGGAGGGCGCCGCCTTTCTCAACGCCTGTCTCATCCGCCAGCTCGACTGGAACGACACTTATGTCGGCAAGAACGGCGGCCATCCGTCAGACTTTTTCGCCGGCGCGCTCGCCGCAGCGCAATTTGCCGGACGCAATGGCCACGACACGCTGCGCGCCATCGCGATTGGCAACCATCTCATGCTTGATCTCTGCGACGCGGCGAACGCGATTGCGCGCGGCTGGGATCCTGCTGTCTTCGTAGCGTTTGGCGCATCCTTGTCGATGGCGCTGGCGCTCGACATGAAGCCCGCGCAAATTACCCAGGCCCTTACGCTGACCGCACTCAACGCGCCCATGCTGATGGGGCGCGTCGGCAAAGCTTCCACCTGGAAAGGCGTCGCCTCGGCTGTCGGCGTGCGTCATGCGCTGTTTGACGTCTTGCTTGCGCGCGCAGGGCGCACAGGCCCAGACCCGGTGTTCGAAGGCGTGTACGGCTTTGAGCCGCGTATCTCCGGTCCCCTCGATCTCGAGCTGGATGCAAAGCGCGATCGCACGGGCGAGTCGAGCATCAAATATTTTCCCGCGATCTATCACGCGCAAGGCCCGATTGAGCTTGCGCTTCAACTCCATCAGGACATTTCAGCTGCCCTCGGCGCGAACGCGGGACTCGAAAGCGTTTGCGTCGACATCTACGATTTCGCCATGCGCTACGTGGCGGACACGCCCGACAAATGGCGCCCGCAGAACCACGAAACAGCTGATCACTCGCTGCCCTTCATGATCGCGCACGTGCTGTCGCATGGGGCGTTCGGCCCGCAATGTCTGCATGAATCGCTGTGGGATGAACGCGTGCGCGAGCTGGCGGCGCGCGTGAGTGTTGAGCCGGACGCCGCGTTCAGCGAGGCCTTCCCCGGCGCGCCGTCTTCACGTATCACCGTCAACGCGGGCGGAAAAAGTTTCACGCGCGAAACCCATGCGCCGCTGGGTCACGCGCTGCGCCCACTCTCGCTTCAGGATGTGCGGCGCAAATTCATCGATGCGGCTTCCGGCGTCATGGATGCCGAAAAGGCAAACGCCTGGGCCGACCGAATCGAGCGATTTGACGAAGCCCCGCATGTTGGCCCGCTGCTTGATCCGCTCAACTAGCCTGCGTGTTCGCCGCGCCTTGTGTGCGGCTCATCGGCGATGCTCTCGCCAGGCACAAACGCATCGAACGCGGCCCAAAACTGGCCGCGAATAGCATCGCTTTCTTGCAGAATTTCATGCCTCGCGTGCTCGATGACAAGAACGCGCCCGGCCTTGAGACGCCGCCCAAACCGCTCGATGGCCGGCGTCGAGACGATGCAATCAGCGCCTGCCGCGATGATGAGAACAGGCGGCAGAGTGCGCAGCGGATAATCGGGATCGGCGAAATCGTCGATCTGCCGGAACGCGGCATGAACCCAGCCCACTGTCGGATCGCCAATTGCAAGTTGCGGGGCGGCGTCCACAAGCGCGGCGTTGCGGCCGTAGCGGCGCTGATCAGACGAGAGTCTGTTGCCCTTGAAAGGCTTCGACATGATCGATTTGGGGCCGCCACCGGGGATGAACGCCCCGCCAAGCCCCAGCACATTAAGAAAGTCGGCGAGCAGCCGCGCGCCCTGCGGCAGAGAGAGATCTCGAATGTCGATCAGCGGCGACAGGAGCACGAGCCGGGCAAAGGGAGACGCGTTGCGCCGCGCCTGTTGCAGCATGATGGACGCGCCCGTGGAATGGGCGAGCCCGAAATAGGGCGGCGGACAGAAGGGCTGCACAGCCTGCGAGAACACGGCCTCAAGGTCGCGCTCGAAGAGAACGAAATCGTCCACGTGACCTTTGCGCGGATTGGCGACCGCGCGGGTGGATAACCCCTGCCCCCGCCAGTCAAACGTGACGACGGCAAAACCGCGCGTGAGAAGCTCCCCCACGGTTTCAAAATACTTCTCGATAAACTCGGCGCGCCCTTGCGCAAGCACCACTGTGCCGCGCGCCTGCCCCTCCGGGTGCCAGCGGGCAACGCGCAACACGATGCGGTCGCTTGTGCGCACATTCGAGCACACGCCACCCGGCGGCGCCGGATTATCCGATGTAACGATTAATTCCATGCTGTGGCCCGCCCGCTTTCGCTTTGTTATGGATCGCGAGCCCGGCAAAGAAAAGGCGGGCTTGTCAGCGCCCCGCAATCATTGCGAGCGCCGCGCGACCGACGAAGCCGTATGGATTGTGCAATTGCTCCATCATCTCGAAATGATTGGCGCCGGCTACAGAAAAATACGTAACCTGCTTTCCCGCCTTACGAAGGGCCTCCGCAAAATCGCGGCCCTGCCGCTGGAACTCGGGCGATTCGCAGGTTCCGTGCGTCACGATCACGGGACACACGATCCGGTCCATGCGGCGCAGGGCGGAGAGCGCCTCGACCGTTTCGTCGGTAAAGCGCACATACGTCGAGCGCTTGGAGCGGCGAACAGGCTCCAGTTCGTACATGCCCGACATCAAGATCGCGCCGCTGATGATGTTCTGCGGCAGGTCGTACTCGGCCCAGTCGGTCGTCAGGACGCAGCTCGAAAGATGCGAACCCGACGAGTGACCGCATACGAAAATGCGTCCGTCACCACCAAGCTCACGCGCCTTCTTTGCGATGAACGCGGTCGCGCGCCGCACTTGCTCAACCATGCTTTCGAGCCGCCCGCCTGCATCGTCGATGTTCGTGAAGTCGAGAATAGCGATGTGTGCGCCCGCATTTGTGAACGTGTCCGCCAGATGCGCGAAATTTTCGGCCATACCATTTCGCCAGGCGCCGCCGTGAATGAAAATAACGATGGGCGCTTCAGCAACGCCGCACGCATAGAAGTCAAACGCTTCAATTTCACTGTCGCCATAGGCATGGCGTGAAGATTTGAGCCGGGCCTTCGCCTCCGTGGCGGCCGCCGCGCGCCGTTCAGCGGTGAGAGACTGGTTGGGCGCCCAGATCGTCTGGTCATAAGCCCGGTCGAGCGCCGCCTGATCCATATCGAGCCAAACCAGTGGGCCTTTTGCCTGTTCCGCCTCAGCGAGCGTCATCGTTCAACTCCCAGATCGTTTCCCGGGCGAATGGAACAGGCTTTCACGGTGCAGGGCAAGCGTGCTTGCCAGATTGCACAGGCGATTTTAGCGGTCAGCTGCGAAATTGGCGCGCGCGCGCCGCACATGCGCGAAACACGGGACGAAGCGCAAGGACGATGGCCGCGACGGCGACCCCGGCCGGAATGCTGCCGCTCGCCACGTAAACGGCAGCTGTGAGCGGAATTGACGTGGCCGCGTCATGCGCCAGCCGTTTGGCAGCCGCTAGCCAACGCGCGCGATCAGCTTTCGCGCCTGTCGGCTTGGTCTCATGTGACAGATCGCCCATCGCGCACTGCTGCCTTGAGTAGCCTGAAATGCTCACCCCTCGAACATGACTGATTATTTCACATAATACAAGTGATGATAGCAGATTTAACAAATAAAATTTGTTTATATTTCGGTGTTCCCCTCCCCTTGCGCGCCGAAGACGCCGTTCCCACCTCACGTCTGCGCGGGCCAATACAGGACGCGCAGCTTTCGGCGCCCCTTTCGGGGGTCGGTGGCCCCCGAACGTCGAACGCTCAGTTCATGTCGCTTCTCAGGAGGATATGTCATGCGTCACTTCGATCTTTCGCCCCTGTACCGCTCGACGGTTGGGTTCGACAGACTCTTCAACATGATCGATCAGATGACCGGCCCCGAGGCTGGCGTCGCCACTTACCCGCCCTATAACATCGAGCGTAAGGGCGAGAACGAATATCGAATTACTGTCGCCGTCGCGGGGTTCGCGGAGTCCGATATCATGATCGAGACGCGCGAAAACACGCTGCTTATTCGCGGCGGCAAGGATGCGCGCCAGGAAAACGACGGCACGCGCCCGGAAGTGCTTTACCAGGGAATCGCAGCTCGCGCGTTTGAGCGCCGGTTCCAGCTTGCTGACCACGTCCAGGTGCGCGGCGCTTCGCTGGAGAATGGACTTCTCCACGTAGATCTGGTCCGCGAAATCCCGGAAGCCGCCAAACCTCGCCGCATAGCCATTGGCAATGGCGGGGCCCAGCTGGAAGGACAGGCGGTTCCAACAGAACCCAAGGCCGCGTAACAAAGCGACGATCGAAGCGGAAAGGGCGTCCCGATGGACGCCCTTTTTGTTAATCTTCGCCGCTGGCCGACGACGCTGGCGCGCCAGGTCCAGGATAGACAACCCGCGGGGCTTTACGTTGGGGCTCTGCGCCGCTCGAAACTGTAGGTCCCGCCGCAACGCCCCTGCGTTCGCCGGTTGCCTCGCTGCCCTCCGCCTTTTGCGAGGGCCGACGCAACATGGAGTTAGAACGAGTCGCGGCCTCTGGCTTTGCAGCCTGCGGCGTCTGCGCTGCCGCCTTGGGCTGTTCCGTCCTGGCCGCGGGCGCACTAGCGGCTTCCGTCTTGGCGGGGTCACTCCGGGTTGAGCCAGTTGCCGAAGAATCGGTCCTTGCTGTCTCAGGCTTGGCGCCATCGGGTTTGGAGACATCAGGCTTGGCAACTGCGGGTCTGGCAGCCTCTACCTTGGCCGGTTGCGGCCTCGCTGCGTCCAACCGGACCGCGTCTGGCGGCGAAGGTTCCGCCTTCACCGAATTCGGCGTTTCAGCGGAAGGCGTGCGCGTCGCCTGCTGCTTGGGCGCGGTTTTTGGCTGCGGCTTCTTCACCGCGCGCTGCTTGGGTGGCGCGGCCTTGCGTGGTTCAACCTGCGGACCAGGGGCAAAGTTATCGATTCGGCCACGCGGGGCCTCCATGCCATCGGGCGACTGGCGGGCGAAGCGTTCGCGAGCGCGTCGTTCATGCGGGTTCACCGCAGGCGGCGGAACGCCATACTGTTCAGCACTCCAACTGCTGCGCGGCGCCATCCGGCCCGGCGGCAAGTCCACGCCGGGGCTCGTGACATACGGTCCGCGAGCGCGCCCCATGTCGCCCGGCGGTCGCGGCTGGGTGACCAACGAAGCGCTTTCGACGATTTCGCCATCCTGGGCGTCCACGACAAGGCGCCGCACACGGCCGCGCTCATCGACCGCTTGCACGATATATACGTCACCGGTGAACTGCATCGCTCCGATCACATCAAAACCCTGGCCTTCGAGAATCCGGCGCACGGCGCGTGTGGGCAACGCGGTAGGAGCCACATAGCGCGGAGCTTCCCGATAAAACGGCGGCGCTTCCTCGTAATAGCGGGCCTCCGGCCACCCGCGCGTTTCGAACCAGACCTGAGCTTGGGCGGCTTGAGCCGCAACCAGGAACCCCGCGGCTGAAACAGCGGCGAGCGTGGCGCAGCGTGCGCCTAGCTTCATCTTATTCATTGACGCTCTCCAGCAATCGGACCCATGCGCCCCCAACGCTTGGGACGCACTAAGGAGCCAGATTGCGGCGAGCGTTGGACGGAAATTAACCTTTTGCTATCTCGTTGCTATCCTGGCGCAGATCGCGGCGAAACGCTCGACATCCGCCGGGTCGGTTGCGAACGAACATACGAGCCGCACGAAAACCTCTCCTTCGCGCGGCGCCTGTTCGGGCGACAATGCCCGCGAGGGCCATTCATAATAACGCGCGCCCGCCTCTTTCAACGCCACGTCGGCCGCGCGCGGCAGGATGGCGAAGACCTCGTTAATGTGTCGCGGCCAGACGATGCGCGCCCCCGCGTCGCGCAACCCAGCCTCAAGCTGCGCCGCGCATGAATTGGCATGCCCTGCCAGATTGAGCCAATGCTCGTCTTCAAGCCAAGCGTTCATTTGCGCCGCAAGAAAGCGGCTTTTGGAAAGCGTGTGACCCGCCCTTTTGCGTCGATAGACGAAATCATGCGCGCGCGAAGGATCGAAGAATACAACCGCTTCACAGGCAATCGCTCCGTTCTTCGAGGCGCCCAGCGAGAGCACATCCACCCCCGCCCGCCACGTCATCTGCGCCGGCGTGCAGCCAAGCACGGCGATAGCGTTGGCGAAACGGGCGCCATCCATGTGAACGACAAGGCCCGCATCATGCGCGCACGCGCCAAACGCGGCGATCTCATCAATTGAATACAACGTGCCGCTCTCGGTTGCTTGCGACAACGTCAGCACGGCAGGCTGCACCTGTTTCACAAGTCCACGCGGATATGCGTCAAGGGCAGCCTCAAAAGATTGTGGATCAATCTTGCCATCGCGACCCGACAGCCCGACCAATTTGGCGCCGGAGGAATAAAACTCCGGCGCGCCGCATTCATCGTCCATCACATGCGCATCCTGATGGCAGAAGATGGCGCCCCACGGCGGCGTGAAACTCGCAAGCGCAAGGGCGTTGCTGGCCGTGCCGGTGGCGAGAAGAAACACCGCGCACTCCCGCTCAAACAGCGCGCCAAGGCGCGCTTCCGCCTCCTTTGTCGCAGCATCGGCGCCATACGCAGCAGCAAAGCCTTTGTTAGCGTTCACGAGCGCGGCCATCACCTTGTCAGATGCGCCGCTGGCGTTGTCGCTTGCGAAATCCATTCGTTTCTCCTTGATCGCCTAATGTGGCGATCGCCGACGCAAGCGGCAACAGGGCTGCGCGCGCGTTGTCTTTTCCCTCGACGCCGCGCGCAGGCCGGGGCATGGGTTCCGTCATCGAGGAGTGGGCCGCTTGCCTGATTTGCTTCGCACAAAGTTCGCGCGCGCGTCCTCATCAGCATGGCTCCTCTTGCTGCTGACAACGCTGTTCTGGGGCGGCAACGTGCCCGCTGCACGCCTGGCGGTTGGCGAAATCTCGCCCATGGTGATCGTAGCGGGACGCTGGGCTATCGCGTGCGTGCTGCTCTACCTCTTCTTGCCCAAAAATGTCCGCGCCGAATGGGGAAATCTTCTGCCGCATTGGCGCTGGATCGCCTTCATGGGCGCAACGCTGACAGCCTCGAACGCGCTCATCTTTCTGGCCGCCGTTCACACCAGCGGCCTGAACCTCGCCATTCTCCAGGGCGTCACGCCGGTGCTCGTGATTCTTGGCGCGTGGATCGCCTGGCGCACTCCCATTGGCGCGGTGCGATGGCTGGGGCTCGCAATCTCGATCTTCGGTGTTGTGCTTGTGGCGACGAAAGGCGATCCGCTTGCACTTGCCCAAACGAAGGTCAACATTGGCGATGTCCTCCAGTTCATCTCGTCCACTATTTATGCGATCTACGCGCTGGCGCTGCGCAACAAGCCCGCGGGGTCGGCTTGGGCCCTGTTCGCGCTCATCAGCGTCGTGTCCTTCGCAACTTCGCTGCCCCTGCTCGCTATCGAATACGCCTCGGGCGCAACGATATGGCCGACGCCAAAGGGTTTTCTCATCTTGCTCTACATCGCGATCTTTACGTCGTTGCTCGGGCAGATTTTCTTCATGCGCGCGGTTGAGCTGGTCGGCCCCGGTCGCGCCGCCAACTTCCACAACCTGACGCCCATCTTCGGCGCGATTCTGTCGCTGCTCATCCTGGGCGAATTCTTGCAGCCCTACCACGCCGCCGCGCTCGCTCTTGTGCTTGGCGGCATTTCACTGTGCGAGAAGTGGGGACGGCGCTGAACGCAAAACGCCCGGGACTTGCCCCGGGCGTTGCATTGCAAGCCCTTCCGGGCCGCTACGCTATTCTTAAAACTTCAAATGCGCGTTTCTCAGAACTTCAGATTCTTGGCCTGATTGACGCCGGGGATTTGCTGGATCGTGTCGAGAACCGAAGCTGGCACCTCGCCGTCGATCTGCACAAGCGCAATTGCCGAACCGCCGGGCGCATCGCGACCGAGCGCGAAGGTCGCGATGTTCACGCCCGCCTCGCCCAGAAGTCCCGCGAACCGACCGATGAAGCCCGGCTTGTCCTCGTTGGTCACATAAATCATCGACGGCGCAAATTCAGCGTCAACGGTGATGCCCTTGATGTTGACGATGCGGGTTTTACCATCGCTGAACACCGTACCAGACACCGAACGGGTCTGGCGCTCAGTCTCGACGGTGATCGTGACCAGCGATTCATAATCGCCTTCCGCCGCACGCGTAACTTCGTCGATGATCATGCCGCGCTCTTTCGCCACGACCGGCGCCGAGACGACGTTCACGTCCGACAGCATCGGGCGCAGGAAGCCTGCAATGGCCGCCGACGTGAGCGCCTTCGTTTTGAGTTCAGCCACGCCGCCTTCGTAGGTGATCGTCAGCTTCTTGACGCCGGACTCGGTGAGCTGGCCCGCGAACGAGCCAAGCTTTTCGGCCAGTGCTATGAAAGGCTTCAGCTTCGGCGCTTCCTCGGCCGTGATCGAGGGGAAATTGATCGCGTTCGAAATCGCGCCGCGCATCAGATAGTCCGACATCTGTTCGGCGACCTGCAGCGCAACGTTTTCCTGCGCTTCCGAGGTGGAGGCGCCAAGATGGGGCGTGCAGACGACGTTAGGCAAACCAAACAGCGGATTGGTTGTCGCAGGTTCTTCCGAAAACACATCGAAGGCGCCGCCCGCGACATGGCCGGACACGAGAGCCTCACGCATGGCGTTCTCGTCCACGAGTTCGCCGCGCGCGCAATTGATGATGCGCACGCCCTTTTTGGTCTTGGCGAGGTTCTCGGTGGACATGATGCCGCGCGTCTGCGGCGTCAGCGGCGTGTGCAGCGTGATGAAGTCAGCGCGCTTCAGCAGCTCATCAAGGTCGACCTTCTCGACGCCAAGATTTTGCGCGCGCTCGGGGCTCAGGAATGGATCGAAAGCGATGACGCGCATGCGCAGGCCAACGGCGCGTTCGGCGACGATGGAGCCGATATTGCCGCATCCGATGACGCCAAGCGTCTTGGCCGTGATTTCCACGCCCATGAAACGGTTCTTCTCCCACTTGCCGGCCTGCGTTGAGGCGTCGGCTGCGGGAATTTCGCGCGCGACCGCAAACATCATCGCAATGGCGTGTTCGGCTGTCGTGATCGAATTGCCGAACGGCGTGTTCATCACGATGATGCCACGCGCGGTAGCGGCGGGAATGTCGACGTTATCAACGCCGATGCCTGCGCGGCCAATGACCTTCAGCTTGCTCGCGTTCTCGAGCAGTTTCGCAGTCACCTTGGTGTTCGAGCGAATCGCAAGACCATCGAATTGGCCGATGATATCGGCAAGCTTGTCCTTGTCCTTGCCGAGGTTGGGCTGGAAATCCACATCCACGCCGCGATCCTTGAAGATCTGCACAGCGGCGGTGGACAGGGCGTCAGAAATCAATACGCGAGGCGCCATGGCGTTCATCCTTCGCAAAATGGGGTTGGGGGACGCGCGTAATTTCAATTTCGCGCGCGAGGATCGGCGCCCGCGTCGCGAGCGCCGTCAGATTGCTTCAGGCCAGTTCGGCTTTTGCGTTTGCAAACGCCCAGTCCAGCCAATGCGTGAGTGCGGCGACATCGGAGGTCTCCACCGTTGCGCCGCACCAGATGCGCAAGCCCGGAGGCGCATCGCGATAGCCGTCGATGTCATAGCCCGCGCCCGCGCCTTCAACGGCGGCGACCATGGACTTCACAAATGCAGCCTGCTTGTCGTCGGGCAGCGCGGTAATCGCGGGATCGACAACCTTCAGGCAAACGCTGGTGTTGGAGCGAATGTCCTCACTGTTGGCCAGGAAGTCCACCCACGGCGTCTTAGCTGCCCAATCGGCGATGGCCTTGGTGTTGGCGTCGGCGCGGCCAAAGAGGCCGTCAAGTCCGCCAACCTTCTGCGACCATTCAAGCGCGTCGATGTAGTCTTCAACGCACAGCATCGAAGGCGTGTTGATCGTGTCGCCAACGAAGATGCCTTCGATGAGCTTGCCGCCGTTCGTCATGCGGAAGATTTTCGGCATCGGCCACGCTGGCGTGTACGTCGTGAGACGCTCCACCGCGCGCGGGCTGAGGATGATCATGCCATGTGCAGCTTCGCCGCCCAGCACTTTCTGCCAGGAGAAGGTGACGACATCGAGCTTGGAATAATCAAGCCGCTGCGCGAAGCAGGCTGATGTCGCATCGCAGATCGTCAGGCCCTTGCGGTCGGCCGGAATCCAGTCGGCGTTTGGCACGCGCACGCCAGAGGTCGTGCCGTTCCAGGTGAAGACGACATCGTTGTCGAAATTGACCTGAGACAGATCGGGCAGATCGCCATAACCGGCTTTCAGGATGCGCGCGTCTTTCAGCTTCAACTGCTTGGCGACGTCCGTCACCCAACCTTCGCCAAAACTTTCCCAAGCCAGCATATCAACGCCGCGGGCGCCCAGAAGCGACCACATCGCCATCTCCACCGCGCCGGTGTCAGACGCAGGCACGATGCCGATGCGATAATCGGCGGGGACGCCGAGCACGTCGCGGGTGAGGTCGATGGCGCGCTTGAGCTTCACCTTGCCGACCTTCGCGCGATGCGAACGGCCGAGCGGCGCGCCTTTCAGATTGTCGAGGGAATATCCGGGGCGCTTGGCGCAGGGGCCGGATGAAAAATTCGGATTTGCCGGCTTCTTGGCCGGTGCGGTCACGCTCGTCATTGCAGTCCATCCTCTCAGATGGGCGCCTCCCGTTGGGGGGAGGTGTCCCGCGGATGGCGTTACGCTGTGACCACGCTGGCGTCAAGACGCACAGCTTAGGCGCTTAGTCCGGTGAATAGCGCAAACCCATCCGGAATTCCTGGATTTGGCCATCCTTCTTGGGAGAATTGGGTGCGAATGTGCCCATGTTCACGTAGCGATAGCCGAAGTCGAGTTTGGCGTTGGGCGAAATTGCATACGCAACGCCGGCCATGAGCGCCCACGTGAAATTGGTCTGCGACTTTTTGGTGTCGATGCGCCTGTTCTGCTGGCCAAACGTAAAGTTAGCAGGCGCGGCGGTAGGCGCGCCGGCGCCCGTCACCCATGTGGGCGGAAAGCCATCAGGATATTGAAGATCCGGCGCATAGACGGCGCCATTGTTGCCGGTGATCCAGTTATAGGTGCCGTTTGCCTGGCCATAGGTGATGCCGACGCCAGCGCCCACATAAGGCGTGAGACCTGTCCATGTGCCAAGATCAATATAAGCATTGGCAAGCAGCGACGAGCGTTTGAAGTCAGCCTGCTGCGTGCTGGCGCAATCACCCGTCACGGCGTTGATGCCGATGGGTGTGCCTGAAGAGTTTGAGACGCCCACCACATTCGTCACGCAGTCAAAAACTGCGGATCGGGCGTTGGCGCGCAATGTGTTTCGATAATCGAGCGTAAGATCCGTGCGGAAGTAATCGTTGAACTGGTAGCCAGCCCCGATTGTCGCGGCCCATCCGTTCTTCGTGCCAAGTGCGGCGGCGAGCCCTGTGTCTGCGGTCAGAACAGGCGGGGTTTCACGCGTCCATCCGGCGTCACCGCGCAAATACCAGCCGTTTCCGATCGTTGTCGGCTGCTCCTGTGCGATCGCATATTGAGGCGGCGGCAGATAGCCCATGTCCGCAGCAACCGCGGGGGCGCAGAGAACAACGCTCGTTAGCGTAATTGCGAGTGATTTTCTCATCGGCATGTCGTGAATCCCGAATACATGCACAGCCCCATTTTAGCTGCTCTGATCAAACTATCGCATCAACTTGTTAACGCCCGGCTAACCGCGTTTAAGTTTTCTGCTTGACGTAAAAAAGCCCTGCCCCGCAACGAAAAACGCGGGCATGAAGCCCGCGCTCGCTGTTGTCGAAAACGAAATTTCAGTACTTGCGCACGAGCGGCGCCATGTGCGCCATCGGCGCGTCGGCGAACTGCCAGCGCATGCCGAGCCGCAGGTCCTGCGACGCAACCTTGAAGGACTGGCGTTCGAAGACGCAGCCGCCACCAGCGTTCGCGCAAGCGATAGCGCCCGTATCGGCCTTGCCGCGATCAAGATAACGATAGCTCATTTCGAGCGTCACGTTTGGCGTGACTGCGTAGGAGAGGCCAGCCATCACGGCCCAGGCGAAATCCCACTTGGAACTGCCGCGGCCATAGCCAAAGCCCGTTCCCGTTGTGACGTTGTGGTCGGTGATGTCCTTCACGACGTTGTAGGAACCACCGACGCCTGCGCCGATGAAGGGCGTCAGACCACGCCATGTGCCCAGATCAACATACCCGTTCAGCAGGAAAACGCCGCCGTAGGTTGTCGCCTTATACTGGTCGTAACATTCGATGCAGCCCGGCGCCACGCCCGTGTAAGCGTTCAGCGCGCTGTAGGTCGACGACATGCGATATTCGCCGGTGGCGTCAACGCGGAACCAGCTGTTGAACTTGTAGCCGAGGCCGAAGCCCACGAACGCGGAATCGCCTACGCTCGATGTAATTTCCGCGAATCCGGGAATCACAGGCGCTCCGGTAAAGGACGAGCGGTGACTCGCAGAACTGCTTTTGCCAACGCCAATGTCGCCGCGCAGATACCAGCCCGAAAATTCCGCCGGCTCGTAAGCGGGATGAGGCATCGGGACGGGCGGGGGCAGCATGTCTGCCGCGCGGGCCGAGGTTGCGACGGCAAAGACCGAAATGCTGGCAAAAAGAAGGGCTTTGACATTGCCCATGGCGATTAATCCTTCATTAATCCGGGCCGGCCCGG
The DNA here is from genome assembly GCA_030684835.1 of Beijerinckiaceae bacterium. Classification (GTDB taxonomy): domain Bacteria; phylum Pseudomonadota; class Alphaproteobacteria; order Rhizobiales; family Beijerinckiaceae; genus Terripilifer. The sequence goes on along the minus strand of JAUXWZ010000119.1, from coordinate 24,416 downwards.
TTCGTGTTCAAGACAAATTAAATCTGGCTCGAATCATTGAAGGAAGTCTTAACCTTAATAGAAAGAAAAACGCGGCGCTCGTTAACCTTTGCAGACAGCGCAACATTCAAGCTAAATTGCATGAAAATACGATACGGGAGAGCCGCATGCGCGAAAAAATCAAACTTCGGATGGGACTTGATCGCTATGACAGGCACCTTCCCTTCTTCGATGGAACGGCCCGGGCGCCCGATGGTATCGACCTCAGCGTGGATCAGATCGGACAAAGCTCGACCTTGCGCGATGGCCGTGATCGACACGCGCGCATGGTTGAGGGCGTCTATGACGTTGCCGAGTTTTCCATGTCGAGCTATCTGATTGCCCGCGCGCAGGGTCTGCCCCTTACGGCCATTCCGATTTTTCCGCGGCGATTGTTCAGCGCAAGCCAGATGTGGGTGCATCCCGATTCAGACTTGTGGACGCCGCGCGATCTGGTCGGAAAGAAAGTTGCTCTGAGTTCGTTTCAAACAACGCTATCGCTACTGGCGAAGGGCGATCTCAAGTTTCATTACGACGTGCCGTGGGAAGACATCCATTGGCTGACTACGTCCCCCGAGGTAATCGACGTCGCGATGAAGCCGGGCGTAAAGGTCGACTTCATCGGCAATCGGCAACGCCTGGGAGAGGCCCTCGAAGCTGGCGAGATCGACGCATTCTTTTTACCGCATCCGCCCAAGTCGGTGTCGACGGGAAAGACCCGTGCGCGGCGTTTATTCAAAGACACCCGCGCTCAGGAGCTTGCCTATTTCAAAGCGCATGGCGATTATCCGATCATGCATGTCGTCGCGATCCGCGAAGAGATCGCGGCGCGTCATCCATGGCTGCCCATGGCGCTCCACACAATGTTTGAAGATGCGCGGCGCATGGCGCGCGAATATTATGAAGATCCCAATTATTCGATGCTGGCGTGGGGCCGCCTCGACGTTGAGGAGGAAGCTGACCTGTTTGGCCGCGATCCTTGGGAGAACGGCTTCGCGCGCAACCGCGCGAATGTGGCGCGCTTCATTGACTACTCACACGACCAGGGACTGATTCCGGCCCCCTACGCGCCCGAGACCCTGTTCCATAAGGCGACGCTTGAGACGTGAATGGTTCAACTGAACGCGCACCGAAATCTCCGCTCCCGCAACAACGCGACAGGTGAAGTCCGCGCTACCTAAGACTTAGCTTATGTATGCTTGCTTCATGTCCGTAGAAATACAGGTATGCTTGAGTAGCATTTCTAATGTAGAAATACATACACGAACATACCGACGTTGTTTATCGCGAGATTCATTGCTGAAAGATCGTCTAGGGGCCTTTACGGGTCACCTTCCAGCTGCAACAACTGCCGCGTTACGATAAGCGCTGGGGCGTTTTCAAAACTAGACTATGTAGCATCGGATAGGGGTTCCCTGCGAGCTGCCGCGCCGCGCGGATGCTTGCAAAAAGTGGATCTGGAGGGGGAATACAATGGAAGTAAGTATGCTGCAGGCGGCTGGGAACGCCTTCGTTCTTCTCATGGAGCCATTCCGATTACTCATGCTGTTCACTGGCGTGATGATGGGTTTGGTCATCGGCCTTTTGCCCGGCATTGGTGGACTCGTTGGACTGGCGCTCCTGCTCCCGTTCACGTTCAGCATGGATCCGTACTCAGCTTTTGCTTTGCTTCTAGGCCTGGGGGCCGTCACAAGCACCGCTGACACCATCCCGGCCGTACTTTTCGGGGTTCCGGGAACGTCAGCTTCGCAGGCGACCGTGCTTGACGGCTTGCCGATGTCGAAGAAGGGCGAGGCGGGCCGCGCTCTGGCTGCCGCCTACACTGCTTCGCTGATGGGCGGCATATTCGGCGCCTTCTTGATGGCGCTCGCGCTGCCGTTAGTGCGCCCGATTATCTTGTATATCGGTTCGCCTGAACTTCTTTCGCTGGCGGTCTTCGGCATTTCGTCGGTCGCTGTTTTGTCTGGAAGCGCGCCTCTGCGCGGTCTTACTGCGGGCGGCTTTGGCATCATGCTGGCCATGATCGGCTCCGATCCACAGACCGGAACGCTCCGCTGGACAATGGACACATTGTATCTGTGGGAAGGTTTGCCGCTCGTGCCCGCAGTGCTTGGCCTTTTCGCCTTGCCTGAATTGTGCGATCTCGCGATCCAGCGCTCGTCGATCACCAAGGACGTGAAGTTCAATCCCCGCGAAGGCATGTTGCAGGGCATGAAGGACGCGTTCAGGCATTGGTGGTTGGTGCTGCGCTGCAGCTGGATCGGCGCAGGTTTCGGCGCCATCCCCGGCATTGGCGGCTCGGTGATCGACTGGCTGGCCTATGGGCATGCCATTCGCTCGGAGAAAGGCGCGGCCCAGACGTTTGGCCGCGGCGACGTCCGCGGCGTCATTGCGCCGGAATCGGCCAATAACGCCAAGGAAGGCGGCGCGCTCGTTCCCACCGTGGTGTTCGGCGTGCCGGGCAGCGCCGGCATGGCCATCCTGCTGGGCGCCTTCATGATCCACGGCCTGGTCCCCGGACCCGACATGGTGACGAAAAACCTGCAGGTCACCTATGCGATGGTGTGGAGCATCGCGCTGGCGAACATTCTGGGCGCCGGACTTTGCTTTGCCTTCAGCGGCTATTTCGCCAAGCTGGCGACGCTTCGTTACACGCTGATCCTGCCGATCATCATGTCGGTGACCTACGTTGGCGCGTTTCAGGCGTCGCGCAACTGGGGCGATCTCTACATCCTCCTGATGTTCGGCGTTTTCGGCTGGGTCATGAAAGCCCTCAAGTGGCCGCGTCCGCCGCTCATTCTCGGCCTTATTCTGGGCGACATCATCGAACGCTACCTCTTCATCTCGATACAGCGTTATGGCGTCGACTGGTTCGCGCGGCCGATCGTGATCTTCTTCTTCTCGATCTCGTTCCTCGCGCTCCTGCGGCCGTTCCTGGAAGACGTCAAGCATCAGGGCGGCTTCAAAAACATGCTGAACGGCTTCGGGAAACCCACATTCCGGGCCACCGACCTGTTCTATGTTGTGCTGCTAGGCCTGATCATCGCCATGATGATCGACGCTTCCTCATGGAACTTCAGCGCTAAGATCGTTCCAATGGTGGTAGGCGGTGCGGCTCTCATCTTCGGCGGCCTCAGTCTGCTTAACCAGCTATTCCGGCGTCCTGAGCTACAGGCGAAGGGAGAAGGCGTCGCGGGATCCACGGGTCGTCTTCACATGGATCTGCAGACCGACCTTAGCATTCTGCCAGTGCGCGAAACGATCAAGCGCGCCGGCATCTTCTTCGGTTGGCTCGTCGGCTTCATGGCGTCGATGTCTGTCATCGGCCTCATCCCAACAGTGCCGGTGTTCGTTGTCCTGTTCATGCGGCTAGAGAACCGCGAGCCGTGGAAAATCGTCGCGCCCATGGCGGTCCTGCTGGCGCTGTTCATCTACATCGTCTTCGACCAATTGCTGACGATCCCGTGGCCGCCGACCTATCTCGGCGCCTGGGCTCCGGGTCTCAAGAGCATGATTCCCTCGCTCTAAAACGACAAGAGGCGCCCCAAGGGGCGCCTCTTTTGCTATGCCATCCGACAGAAAAGATGAGCGGCCAGCATGAGGCCGCTCGGCGTGATGAAAGTTTATTCGGCTGCGGCGCGGCCGGACATGCTGATCGCGTCGCAGATCGAATCCACCACGCTCTCCAGAAGCACCGGATCGTCGCATTCGCCCATCACGCGAATGACAGGCTCCGTGCCTGACGGACGGATCAGCAACCGCCCCCCCGCGCCAAGACGCTGCTCACCATCGGCGATGACGCGCCGAACGGCGTCCGAATTCGCCGCGTTGGACGACGTGGTGCGCACGTTCTTCAAAATTTGGGGCACCGGGTCAAAGCGGTGGCACACTTGGCTCACCGGCTTGTCGAGACGTCGCACGACCGCCAATACCTGCAGGGCCGAAATAAGCCCGTCGCCCGTCGTGCTGTAATCGGACAGAATGATGTGGCCCGATTGCTCGCCGCCCAGATTGAACCCATGCTGGCGCATGTGTTCAAGCACGTAGCGATCACCCACATTGGTGCGCGCCAGCGTCAGGCCAATCGAGTCGAGATAGCGTTCAAGCCCAAGATTCGACATCACGGTCGCGACGACGCCCGCCTTGCTCAGGCGGCCGTCTTCCTTCCAGCTTTGCGCAATCACGGCCATCACCTGATCGCCGTTCACCGGGCGACCGAGCTCGTCGACGATGAGCACGCGGTCAGCGTCTCCATCCAGCGCGATGCCAACGTCTGCGCGCACCTCTTTCACCTTGCGCACGAGCGCCTGCGGATCAGTGGAGCCAACTTCGCGATTGATGTTGAACCCGTCCGGCTCGACGCCGATCGCGATGACCTCAGCGCCAAGCTCCCACAACGCCTCCGGCGCGACCTTGTATCCCGCGCCATTGGCGCAATCGACGACGACGCGCAGGCCATCAAGCGAAAGGGCGCGCGGCAGTGTTAATTTGGCGAATTCGATATAGCGGGCGCGAACGTCGTCAACGCGGCGCGCACGCCCCAACTCCGCCGATTGGGCCAGCTGCGGACGCAAATCGCTATCAAGAAGCGTCTCGATCTGCTGCTCAACCTCGTCGGTGAGCTTGTAGCCGTCCGGCCCGAAGATCTTGATGCCGTTGTCCTCGTAGGCGTTGTGCGAGGCGGAGATCATCACGCCCATGTCGGCGCGCATGGAGCGTGTGAGCATCGCGACCGCGGGCGTTGGCACCGGCCCAAGTAACATGGGATCAATACCGACCGAGGTGAAACCGGCGACAAGCGCGTTCTCGATCATGTAGCCAGACAGACGGGTGTCCTTGCCGATGACGACGCGGTGACGATAGTCGCCACGCCGGAAAACGAGTCCCGCAGCCTGACCGACCTTGAGCGCAAGCTCCGGCGTGATCACGCCATTGGCGCGTCCGCGTATGCCGTCCGTCCCAAAATATTTTCCCATGCCGCTCGTTCCATTCCGTACGGGTCGGAGCGCCGCCCATTGCGGCGGGCGCTCAATCCACAGGCGAAGTGCGCCTGCCTTTCACTGCCGCCGCGAACGCCGTATGTTCGCAGCACGAATTTCTGATTTTCGCTTTTAAAGCAATAAAGCTCAACAAAAGCGAAGTTTCAGCCTTAACGATCGCCTGACGGAGCGCCCGATGACCATTACAATCTACCACAATCCAAACTGCGGAACGTCTCGTACGGTCCTGGCCCGCCTTCAGGAACTTGGCCACAAGCCAAGCGTCGTAGAATACCTGAAGACGCCCCCTTCGCGGGACGAGATGAAGGCTCTTCTAAAAGGCCTGGACATGAAGCCCCGCGACATCCTGCGCCGCAAGGGCACGCCCTTCGAAGACCTTGCGCTGGACGATCCGGCCAAGTCCGACGACCAAATCCTCGACGCGCTAGGCGCCCACCCCATCCTCATGGAGCGGCCGGTGGTGGTCACGCCGCGTGGCGCGCGGGTCTGCCGCCCGGCCGAAAGACTCGACGACATCCTGCCCGCCTGATTAAGCCCAATAAAAGAAAACACCGGAAACGCACATGCTGGGTGGAATACTGGCGCTGATGTCAGCTGCCGCTTTCGCACTGAACAACGCCGCCGCGCGGCGCGGAGTTCTCTCGGGCAGCGTCCTGCAGGCGATGGCGATTTCGGTGCCCTTTGGCGTGCCGTTCTTTTTCGCCGGCGTCCTCATGTTCGGCTCGCTCGACGACCTCGCGGCGTTCAGCGGGCGCGAGATCGTATGGCTTGCGGCCGCAGGCGTTCTCCATTTCGTGCTCGGCCGTTACGCCAATTATCGCGGAGCCAAGGCCATTGGCGCGGTGTTGATGGGACCGATCCAGGATCTCAACATTGTCGTCTCGCTGGTCCTGGCGGTCGTCTTTCTGGGTGAGAAGATCACGCCGCTGATGGCGATCGGCATTGCGCTGGTCATGTTTGGGCCGACCCTCGTGTTCGAAGGTAAGTCGAAGCGGGAGGCGCGGGCCAAGGGCCCCACCACGTTCAAACCCGCCTATGCTGAAGGGTTTTTCTTCGCGGCCTTGTCCGGCCTCGCCTATGGGACGAGCCCAATACTAGTGCGCATTGGCCTTGAAGGGGCGCCAGACATTGGCCGCGGGGTAGCGGCGGGCCTCATTTCCTACATTGCCGCAACGCTGGTTGTGGGCGGCTTCATGCTCATGCCCGGCGCCCTGCCCCATGTGCGCGCGATGCGGCGGCAGGAAGCGTTGTGGTTCACCCTCGCCGGGCTCTTTGTGGGGATCGCACAGATGACCCGCTACATGGCGCTCGCCGTCGCGCCGGTCACCGTGGTCGCGCCCATCATGCGTCTGTCGAGCATCTTCCGCATCTACTTCAGCTGGCTCCTGAACCGACAGCACGAACACTTCTCCTCGAGCGTCATCCTCGCGACCTTTGTGTCCCTTGTGGGCGCGATCATTCTCGGCCTGAGCGCGGATTCTGTCGCTGCATGGCTGGGGCTTTCGCCCGACGCTGGCGCTTTCCTCGGTCGTAAATGGCCTTAATCAACCTGAACGACCTTCAATTTCGCCGGCCCCAAGCGTATAAGGCGGGCCAAATTTACGGCGCGGCGGTCACCGCACGCGCCTCAAGACCGAACAACGGGGGCCGACATGGCAGGGCATAGTCAGTTCAAGAACATCATGCACAAGAAGGGGAAGCAGGACGCGATTCGCTCCAAAATCTTCTCCAAGCTTGCGCGCGAAATCACGGTCGCGGCGAAAATGGGCATGCCCGATCCGAGCCTGAACCCGCGCCTGCGCCTCGCCATTCAGGCCGCGCGCGCCGAGAACATGCCCAAAGACAACATTGAGCGTGCGATCAAGAAAGCTGTGGGCGGCGATAGCGAGAATTACGACGAGGTGCGCTACGAAGGTTATGCGCCAGGCGGCATCGCCGTCATCGTCGAGGCGCTGACCGACAATCGCAACCGGACGGCCGGAGAAGTCCGGTCCTACTTTACAAAGGCCGGCGGCGCGCTGGCGGAAACCGGCGCCGTCTCGTTCATGTTCGACAAGGTCGGTGAAATCGAGTTCGACGCGAAAGTGGCAAACGAAGACGCCATGATGGAGGCCGCGATTGAGGGCGGCGCCGACGACGCGGCGAGCAATCCAGACGGTCATGTCATCACCACTTCGATGGAAGCGTTCGCGGAAGTCGCCAAAGCGCTGGAAAGCAAATTCGGCGAGCCGCGCAAATCCAAGCTCGTCTGGCGCCCGCAAAACACGATCAGCGTCGACGACGAGACCGGTGAGAAGATTCTGCGTCTCATCAGCTCGCTTGAAGAGAACGACGATGTTCAGAATGTCTACGCGAACTTCGAAATCTCCGAAGCGCTGATGACGAAACTCGGCGGCTAACGGTTTCTGGAAGTCGAATCGGAGCTTATTCCGCGGCGCTCGCGGCGTGTCCCGCCTCGGCTTCCTCATCATCCGCCGGCTTGGCCAGCGGCAAGTCGATCAGGAAGACGCCGCCTTTCGCCGCAGGATCGAGTGACAGCGCGCCGCCCATCTGGCGAGCCATGGAAAAACTTAACGACAATCCCAAACCCGTTCCGCCCTTTTTGGTTGTAAAAAACGGCTCGAAGACGCGCGGCTGATGTTCGGGCGGAATACCCGGCCCGTTATCTGCAACGCGGATATGAACCTTTGCCTCTTCTGCCCGCCAGTCGATTGAAATGCAGGCCTGGTCATTTGCCGCTGGGTCGCGGGCGCGCAGCGCATCACGCGCATTGAGGACAAGATTGAGAAGAATCTGTTCGAGCAGATGCGGGTCGCCGCGCGAGTAAACAGGTTGCGTAGTTTGCTCGATACGCAGAGCGATCCCGCGATCATCAAGTTGTCGGCGCATAAGCAGTTCAATCGCCTCGACGCAGTCCGCGACATCAAAAATCGCGCCTTCAACATGTTCGTATTGTTTCGCGAACGTCTTGATCTGCCCCAAGATGCGGCCCGCACGCGTCGCGGCGCTTTTGATTGTCGCGAGCCCTTCCATTTGCACATCCGGAGACGCGAGGCTGCGCTCCATGCGTCGCGATGTGAAGTTTATGATAGTCAGCGGCTGCGCAACTTCATGCGCGATGCCTACCGAGATTTCGCCCAGAGCCGTCAAACGCGCCTTTTGGCTGAGCATGCGCTCCATGTGCTCGGCCTCAGTCCTGTCAAAGCCGATACAAGCAAGACAGTCCGGCCCGACCCATTCAGCGCTGGCAACGGACCAGCAGATCGTACGCATGGATTCATCGCGCAATCGAACCCAATGCGTCGTCGCTGGCGAAATATGTGCAACGGGCGTCCGGTCGCTTTGCTGCAGCGCGCGCAACAGCCCATCGACCGGAGACGAAAGACTTTCGATTAAATCTCGGGCCGGCTGATTGGCAAACAGCACCGTGAGTTGCTTGTCGAAGACAACAACGAAGACTCCTGTGCTGTTGAAAGCTGATTCGACGAGTTCCGCGGTGTGCAGGCGCTCGGCTTCTGCAAGCTGCTGGGCGTGTCGCCGTTCCTCCGTCAGCACAAATTTGCGGATCAGATAGCCGATGCCAATAAGCGCGGCGCCAAGCAATCCCATCCACAATACACTGAGAAGTAGCCACTGCGTCCGCTCCCGATCAAAATAGTCATAGTCCAAACCGACCACGACAATGAGCGGCAGCCGCGTCAGTCTGTGAAATGCAAACAATCGCTGGACGCCGTCGATAGGGCTAGCGAGCGTGAATTGACCTGCCTGACGGCCATTGACGGCCGACCCAAAAAGTTCGGGATCAAACCTCTGGGCTCCTCCGTCAATTTGCGTTGAGCGTGCGAGAACGGCGCCGTCGGCTCGCAGCAGCGTTGCGACACCTGTCTCGTTGATTGAAAGACTCTTCAAGAACGTCGCAATCCTTGACGGATCGAAAGACACAATGAGGATGCCGCGCCACTCGCCGTTGTCGTCAAAGACTTTCTTGCTGATATTAATCGCCATCGCGCCCGAGCGCTGCCCCACAAGCGGCTCGCTGATATAGAGCGACGGAGCATCATGCTCCATCAGCGCGCGAACATGCGGCCGTGTCGTCAAATCAACGTCGCTCGTGCCAAGGCTTGAAGCAACCGACTTTCCATCAGTCCCGACAATGGTGACAAAATATGCAAACTCTTCGCGTTGCCCAAGTGCGACCAGGGTCTTCTCCAACTTCTCCTTGTCGCTTGGAGCCTCCAAAAAGGAGTTGCGCGCCGTTTCCATGATCCAGTCCACATTGCCGAAAATACGGTCGACGTGTTCGCGGAACAAGCGGGCAGAATGGACAAGTTCCTCCTGCTTCGCGTTGCGATTGTCGGCCATGTTCTTGAACACGATCATGGCCGTCATCACCAACGCGAAGACGTAAACCCCGCCGGCAAGAGCGATGTAATATTTGCGAAGACGTCCGTATGCGTGCTCGTTCAAAGCGCAGCCTCCCGCATCAACTGCCGCTGAACTCCGCCGCTAGCCTCAAGCGCAAAAGCTCGGCCAGGGAACTGACCTGCAACTTTTCCATGATGCGCGCGCGATGCGTATCGACGGTGCGAAAGCTCATGCCTAGCCGCACCGCAATTTCCTTGCTGGTGAGGCCTTCCGCGATGAGATCGACGATCTCGACCTGTCGCGGCGTCAAACGGCTCAGCGTGTTTTCGGCGTCTTTCACATCCAGCAAGGTCCGCAGGCGAGGTCTGGAGGCCAATGCCGCGACCACAATTTCTTCGAGCCGCTCGGGCGTGAAGGGCTTTTCGATGAAGTCAAAGGCGCCATCCTTGATCGCCTTCACCGCCATCGGAATATCGCCGTGACCGGTCATGATGACGATCGGGATCGCGGGATGTCGTTCTGTAACAAACTTGAGTAATTCCAGGCCGTCCATACCCGGCAGGCGCACGTCCGCGATGATGCAGTCGACGGACGTTATCCAATCTAGATCGGCGATAAGATCCTCAGCGCAACCGAAACCCTTCACGCGATATCCTGCGCCGACGAAGACCTCCTTCATCAACTCGAGAAGCTGAGCTTCGTCTTCGACAATTACCAGGCGTTTTGCGTCAGCCTGGCTTGAAACAAGCGCCATGTTCTCTGCCAGTGTTTGTGACCCCGCCGCGCTTAAGCGATGACGGTTTTGCGCCCCCTATGCCATCGCAGTATGCACCCATTGCGTACTGGTGCGCTAAGGGATATTGTCGCGTATAAATACGTACCGAATAGCCTTTTTTAACGTAAGCATAGCAATAAGGTGAGCAAAACGTGTCATGGCATCTTGTGCGTATTTCCGGACCGCCCGGGCCGATGACGGTCACTTTGCCGGACGCTCCATCGGTTCGTTTACGAGCCGAGACGTTAGAGCACGCCATGGAGTTGGGACAACAAGCGCTTAACGCTCACTTGGACGCCCGCCGCGCGCTCGGGCGTCCGATTGCGGCTCCGCTCACCCTCGAAGACCTTCCGCGCGATGATCTGGACGCTATTTACGGCCTATTGGAGGCTGCGACCATCAGCTCGACTCCCCGCCCATCTGACGCGGCATTATTCTCGCATTCCTATGATCGCATCAGGCGATCGCGGTCCGTCGCGGCGCGATTTCAGATAGGCTCGCTTTTAGCGCGGTCGCGCATGCGAAACACGACGTCGCCCTGCTTGTTTGTAACCTCGAGACGCCAGCCGGCCTCAAGTGAAAGTCCCTGAGCGGTTAAGGCGTCCAGCAATTTTGCTTGTGCGCGCTCGAAGTTGAAGCTCGCTTCGTCCTCTATGATGATGATGTGCTTTTCCCCGCAATAAAGATTGAGGAAAAAGCTGGTCGGTTGCGCGGACTTTTTCTGCGAGACGCTCGTCGAGCCGCCAATGCGGCCAGCAACAGAGGCTAGCTCCGGATAGACGGCGAACGTGCGTGTTTCGGGCCGAATCGTGCGACCCCCTTTTTTGCCAGCCGCGCTCGCGACGTCGCGGTTTCGCGCAAAGGTGCGCTTCTCCTTCGGCACGCTCTTGCCGCCCATGCTCGCGATCTGCCGCCGTCTCTCGGGCGACAACGAAGCAAGACCTTTTTTGCTCTTGGGCTTTTCGATTTCGTCCGCCATGAATCCCCACCCCTGAGCGCAGGCTATGGAGCGCCCGGCGGAGGATCAAGCAAATACACGGCCTTTGCAGCACCCGCGAAACAGTAGGTAGAAACGCGTACTTACGATTTGATTTCGCACCGCTTCCAATTGCTCTGCATGAAGCTTCGCTTTCTGGTCACTTGCCTTGTTGTTTGTGCCACCAGCTCTTGTAAGCCATGTACGAGAGGATGAGCACGGCGACCGCGATCAGATCCGCCTCCATACCGCGGGGCACAAAACCCTGCGAGCGCGCGACAGGCCACGCGACAATGCCCAGAAACATAACGAGGCCGAGAACGTAAAGGGGATGGATCATATTGGTTATCTCGCGAGTGCGTTCATCTGAGAAAACGGTCCAGAAGCGGAAGGCTGAGAATCGCGGCTAGCGCTATCAGCCCGTACGCCGTAATGCGGTAGTTTGCGTCGCTCGAGGTTTTGAACACGCGGGCGCCAAGCGCCAGCCCAATCGAATAGACCGGCCAGGCGATGAACGCATAGACAACCACGTCCCACGTGAACAGGCCCTTGTAGAAAAGCACAATGTCCACGATCGTAGCGGACAGTGCGTAATACACCATGATGTTGGCGCGGATCACGGCCGCTTCCGCCGTGCTCGACAACCAATAGCCGATGACGATTGGCCCGGCCATGCCGGTCGATCCGCTGGCGACTCCCGCTGTAAGGCCGAGCCCGAACGAAACAGGCGGCTTGGGCTCGCCCTTGTAGCGCCATCCTGTCGCCAGCACGGCCAGCATCACGCCGACAACGATAGCGAACAGCCAGCGCAGCAAGACGGGGTCCGCATTGGCGAGAATCCACACGCCCAATGGAACAGTGAGCGCCGAACCTGCGAGCATGGGCAAGATTTCGCGCAGTCGACATTTGCCGATGTAGGTGTAACCGTACGGGGTCGCGCTCACGAGATCGAACAGAAAGAACACCGCGACCGCCTTGGCCGGGCCAAGCATGGAGGCTGTCAGCGGGATGAAGATCAACGCGCCGCCGAAGCCCGAGAAACCGCGCACGATGCCGGAAATGAAAACAACAGCAGCGACGAACCATGTCGCGGGCTGCAGGAGGAGCGCCCAGACTTCCGCAAAGAGCGAGCCAAGGCTATGGGCGTCCGTCAATTGATGCTCCGGGAAGACGCGCTGGCGCAAAGCGCATCGGGGCTGGTAGATTGAGTATATGCCACAGACGCCGATTCGCATTATCGGGATCGACCCCGGTCTCCGCAACATGGGCTGGGGCATTATTGAAGCTGCGGGCTCGCGGCTCGTCTTTGTGGCCTGCGGCGTTGTGCGTTCCGACGCCGCGCTGACCCTCAGCGACCGCTTGCGTCAATTGCACGAAGGCCTGGCGCAAATCATCCACGCGCATATGCCGACGGAGGCTGCCGTCGAGGAAACCTTCGTCAACCGCGATCCGCAATCGGCGCTCAAACTCGGTCAGGCGCGCGGCGTTGCGCTTGTCGTACCCGCGCTTGCAGGTTTGCCGGTCGCCGAATACGCAGCCAATCTTGTCAAAAAAACCGTGGTCGGCGCGGGCCATGCCGAAAAGCAGCAGATCGCCGCGATGATCCGCATTCTGCTGCCACGCGCGGAAGCAAAATCAGCTGACGCCGCCGACGCGCTTGCTGTCGCCATCTGTCATGCGCAACATCGTGGCGCGCGAGAAATGAAGTTGGCGCTGGCGCGCAGCATCTAAAATTAGCTCAGCAACGGACCCCACGACGGATCGGATGCGAAAGCTGGCGTCTTGACCACGAACTCGCCCCTGCCCGTCACGTCTGTCATGTAGATTTTGCCGCCGGCCTGTCCGCCTGGTTCGCGGAAGAACATCAGGAACAGCCCGTTGGGCGCCCACGTCGGGCCCTCGTTATGATAGCCCTCCGTGATGATGCGCTCGCCTGATCCATCGGGCCGCATGACGCCGATGCCAAAGGAGCCAGCGCGCTGGCGCGTAAAGGCGATGAAATCACCCTTGGGCGACCACACAGGTGTCGAATAACGGGCGCCCTGCCCGAATGAAATACGCTTTGCGCCACTACCGTTCGCGGCCATCACATACACCTGCTGCCCGCCGCCGCGATCGCTCTCAAACACGATCTGAGATCCATCTGGCGAATAGGATGGCGACGTATCGATGCCCGCGGTGTCCGTCAGGCGCGTGGTCGTGCGCGAACGCAAATCCATCGTGTAGAGATTTGTCGAACTGCCTTGCGACAGCGACATGATGATGCGCTGTCCATCGGGCGAAAAGCGCGGGCTGAAGGTCATGCCGGGGAAATTGCCGACCACCTCTCGCTGGCGCGTTTCAATGTTCAACAGGTAGACGCGCGGATCCCCCGCGCCGAACGCCATGTAGGTCACTTCCTGCGATGACGGCGAGAAACGGGGCGTCACAACAAGCTCGTCGCCCGTGCTCAGATAGCGCACGTTGGCGCCGTCTTGATCCATCAGTGCGAGACGCTTGCGACGTTTTTCACGCGGGCCGGATTCATCGATGAAGGCGACGCGCGTGTCGAAGCACCCCTTCTCGCCAGTAATGCGTGAGAAAATCGCATCGGAGACGATATGCGCAACGCGGCGGGAGTTTTGTGGGTCAGTAACGAACTGCTGCCCCGCGACCTGCTGCCCGCTCGTCACGTCCCACAGCCGATACTCCGTGCGCAGCCGCCCGTCAGGGCCGCGGCCGGTGCGGCCAAGAACAACATATTGCGCATTGATCGAACGCCACGCATCAAAGTTCGGCGGCGAGTCGGGATTGGGGTCCCGTTCTGTGAATGTGCGCTGATCGACGGGCGCAAGATAAACAGAACGCCGGAAATTGTCGGTGATGACGGAGCTCAACGCGGGCCCCTGCTGCGCGTCGCCGGCAAAATTCGTCACCGCGATATTCACCGGGCGGAACGAGCCGCCACGAATGTCGAGTTCGCGCGGCGCCTGCGCCTGCGCGGAAAACCCGTTTAGTGGTGTTCCAATAATGGGCGCGGCGGCAAGACCGGCAAGCGATCCTGCGAGCGAGAGGCCAGCGCTGCGGCGAGTGAAGAGAAGGGTCATGGCGCGGTCTTTCGGACTGAAGTTGAGGAAGGCGTCGCGTACGCTGCGCTAACCTGACATTTCATCTGGATCGAACCGCAGGATGCGATCTTTCCACTCGTTGTAATAAGGCAGAAATTGCGCGGGGATGCGCAGCGGATTGCACTGCTTAACCGCGCGCATCGCACTGTCGGCAAGTGCGCGCAAATTAGGATCTGACGGTTGGTTGCGAAGTCTCGGCTCACGCGCCAGCACACCGGCAGACGTGAATGACACTTCAATCTGCGGGATGAATCGGGCCGTGGGGCCAAGCGACATGTAGCTCCAGCACCGCTTGTATTGATCGATCATGTAGCCATCGAGCTGACCCCACAACGAAGGCGACATGCGCTGACCACTCGCCGTGGGATTGCCGAGCGACGCTGTTTGATTGAGCGCGCGACCGGTTGACGCGCGCTGACCGGGCTCCTCCTTCGAGAGAAGTTTGGCGATGGAGTTTGGATCAAACTTGCGTTGTTCTGTCGCCTCACGTCCGGAAGGGGGCCTAGGGGGCTTCTTCGCTTCGTCCTCTTTCCTCTGCTTGTCCAGAAGGGCCGTAATTTGCGCGCGGTCGAGCGCAGGCTTAGGCGGAACCTTGGGCGGCTCCGGCTTAGGCGGCGTAGGCTTGGGAGGCGCAACTTTCGGCGGCTCGATCTTGGCCAATTCGCGTGGACGCGGCGGCGGCGTGGGCGGCAGGACGGCTTCCGCCGTTACCGGCTTTGGCGGCTCAGGCTTGGGCGGCTCAGGCTTCGCCGAGACCTCAACTTTCGGCTCGGGCGGGCGCGGCGGCGGCGTGGGGACAGGCGGAGCCGGCTCGGGCGGCGCGGCGGCCTGGGGCGGTTCGGGCGGCGCAGGGTCGGGCTCACGCATCGGCGGCGGAGGCGCAGGCACGTCGACCTTGACTTCCTGCACGACCGGCTGCGGTTTCGACTCCTCGACCTCGGCGACGCGATCCACCACGGGCTTGGGCGTTTCTGCAGGCGGCGCCTCGCGCAGGCCCTTCACCACTTCGTTGAACTGCGACTCCGTGATCATATCGACGGGGATCGCCTCCGCCGCGTCCTCAAACTTTCGCGAGTCGGAAAACGAGACAAGCGCCGTCAGCAGCAGCGCGCCATGCAACGCCGCCGAGATGTAGACACCAGGCTCTGTGGGGCGAAATTTCACGCCGGTCTCACTTCTCCTGCTCGGTGACAAGCGCAACTTTCTTGTAACCTGCGCTCGTGATCAGCGACATCACCTCAGCAACGCGCCCATAATTTACAGAGCGCGCGCCGCGCACATAGATGCGCTCGTCAGCGCCGGCCTTGGCGGCATCCTGCAAGCGGCCGATCAAATCCTCCACGCGCACAGGCTGATCCATAAGATGAATATCGCCCTTCTCGTCGATAGCGATAGACACTGGTTTCTGGTCGATGTTGAGCGCCGCCGCTTTCGTCTGCGGCAAATCAATCGGCACGCCAGTCGCCAGCAACGGCGCGGCGACCATGAAAATAATGAGCAGCACAAGCATGACGTCGATGAACGGCGTCATGTTGATTTCAGCCATGGCGCCATAGCGCGGAACGCCGCGCCTGCGCCGACCGCTCTTGCGTCCAGGGGCTCCGATAGATGCACCCATAAACTAGACCCCTTACGCCGCGTGGCCGCGTTCGCCGGACACATGCTGGTCCATATGGCGAGACAGGATCGACGAAAATTCGTCGGCGAAGGATTCCATTCGCGCTTGCGAGCGCGCCACACGCCCTTGCAGGGCGTTGTAGAAAACAAGCGCCGGAATGGCGGCGAACAGGCCAATTGCGGTAGCGAACAAGGCTTCGGCAATGCCCGGCGCAACAACGGCGAGCGAGCTATTCTTGGAGATCGCGATCGCCTGGAAGGCCGTCATGATGCCCCACACCGTGCCGAACAAGCCGACGAACGGCGCTGCGGAAGCAACAGAGGCGAGCACAAGCAGCTGCGATTCAAGCCGCTCAGTTTCGCGCGCGATGGAGACGTCGAGCACTTTCTCGATACGCGCCTGAAGCCCCATGAACGCTGAAGACGCCGACGAGAACGACCGCTTCCACTCACGCATGCCGCCCACGAAGACCGCCGCCATGCCGCTCGTGGGGCGAGTCGACAACGTATCGTACAATTCTTCCAGCGAATTGCCCGACCAGAACGTCTCTTCGAACCGATCCATGCTTTTTTCAAAGCGCGCATACAGCAGATACTTGTTGATGATGATCGCCCATGACCACAGCGAAGCGGCGATCAGGCCGAGCATCACCGTCTTCACGACAAGATGGGCGGCCCAGAACATACCCCAGAAAGTGAGGTCATGCGGTATGCCCGCGTCGGCAGGGGTCATTCGCGATACGTCCTTCGATTCTATCGGCGGGTTCGCTCAATGGGCGCAGAATCCGACGAAACTTGGGCTTCCCCCGGACAAGCTGCGGGCGAAGTTTCACGGATCGAGTTAAGCCCCTGTCATGGTTAACGAAGGGTTTAGGCCGACGCGCGCAAGCAAAAATCGGCTGTCAGGACTTCAGTTTGTCGCGGACCCAGGCAGGAAGGCGCGCCGGGCGCCCCTCCGAAATGCACGCCACGCGCACATACGCCGTCACCAAAACTTCGTCCTCCCGCAGGATGCGTTGGACCAGATCAACGGAGGCGCCGCGCACGCCCTCCGGCCACGTTTCGATGGTGAGCAGGTCGTCCATACGCCCCGGCTTCAGGAAGTCGATCTCCATGCGCCGCACGGCAAAGCCAAAGGGTGGACCCAGCGCGCCCGAAAAGATCGCGGCCTGATGGACGCCCCGGTCCCGCAACAACTCCGTGCGGCCACGCTCGAGAAACCGCAAATAGGATGCGTGGTAAACGACGCCGGAAAAGTCGGTGTCCTCGTAATAGACGCGGATAGAGAGCGTGTGGGGCTTCACTTGGTCATCCCTCTACGCTTCGCCGTCATCGCTAAACAGTCCAAACTGCGGCGTCTGCCGCGAGGGCTCGGCCAGCCCCAGATGCTTGAACGCGTTGCTCGTCAACAATCGCCCGCGCGGGGTGCGCTGCAGGAAGCCGATCTGCAACAGATACGGCTCGATAATATCCTCGATGGCGTCGCGCGGCTCCGACAAGGCGGCCGCCATTGTCTCGACGCCGACAGGTCCACCGCCAAAGTTTTCGGCGATCATCAGCAAATAGCGGCGGTCCATCTGGTCGAGGCCAATGGGGTCCACATCCAGCAATGTCAGCGCGCGATCAGCGACGATGCGCGTCACGCTCGGCTCCTTGTCCACGATGGCGAAATCGCGCACGCGCCGCAGCAGACGCCCCGCGATGCGCGGGGTGCCGCGCGCCCGTTTGGCGATCTCGTTGGCGCCGTCGGGCGACATGGGCAAACCAAGCACGCGCGCGCCGCGACTGACGATGCTTTCAAGCTCCGGCACGGTGTAGAAGTTGAGCCTGATGGGGATGCCGAAACGATCACGCAGCGGCGTCGTCAGCAGGCCTGCGCGCGTGGTGGCGCCCACCAATGTAAACTTCGCAAGATCGATTTTAACCGAACGCGCGGCGGGGCCTTCGCCGATGATGAGATCGAGCTGGAAATCCTCCATCGCCGGATAAAGAATTTCCTCGATCGCCGGATTGAGACGGTGAATTTCGTCAATGAAAAGTACGTCGCGCTCTTCAAGGTTTGTAAGCTGCGCGGCGAGGTCGCCGGCCTTGGCGATGACCGGGCCAGACGTGGAGCGAAAGTTCACGCCCATTTCGCGCGCGACGATCTGCGCGAGCGTCGTCTTGCCCAAACCGGGCGGGCCGACAAAAAGCACATGGTCGAGCGCATCCCCGCGCGATTTGGCCGCCTCGATAAAGACGCGCATATTCTTGCGCGCCGCCTCTTGCCCTGTAAAATCATCCAGCGAAAGCGGCCGGATCGACGCGTCTACATCGTCTTGGCGTTTCTCGCCGGATACGAGGCGCTGGGGCGGCAGGGTCATCGGTGATTGGCTTTCATGTGTGCGTCCACCGCATAGACGATTGCCCGCGCGCCCGCCACCAAAGCGCTCATGAGCGGCCTCCCGCCGTCACAAAACTGCGAGCAAGCAACCAGCAGGCCATGGTCGCGGCAAGGCACGTCAAGAGATACAGCGGCAACATGGGCGGATCGCCAATCTCGCGCGCGATGTCGCCTGCGCCGAGCGTCAGCAGAAGCCCGGCAGCGATGCCTGCGACCGCCGCCATCGTGGCGCGCACAGGGCCCATAAAAGTTTGCCACGTTGCGAAGACCAGTCCAGTCAGCGTCGCTGGCAATCCGCCAATGAACCAGGAGAACAACAGCCCGTAAATGGTGAGAACCGCGAACACGGACGCCACAGTTTCAGGGTCCGAGCTTTGGCCCACCCACACAGCAACCATGGCCAAAAACACGACAGCCCCAACTGGCGGGCCAACAAGCAAAAAGATGAGAACCACGACGGAGAAATTCCACATCTTCGCGCCAAAACTGTAATTGCGTCCCGGCGGCGGCGCGGAGGCGTCAGATTGCGCGGTCACGACGCCAACTCCTTCAACCCCTGCCGGATAAGCGCGCTTGTCTGCGCAGCCTCGCCCAGCGCCTTGACGCTGGCCGCAACGGCGGCGGCTGCCTGCGGGCGGCCGTAGCCCAGATTCACGAGGGCCGAGATGGCGTCGCGCACAGGCGCGGGCGTCGCTTTGTCGTCGTCCTCACCCGAAAGTCGCGCAACCAGCGGATCGACATGACCAAACGCAGGGGCCTTGTCCTTCAATTCCGCAACGATGCGTGCGGCCAGCTTAGGCCCCACGCCCTGCGCGCGGCCAACGGACGCCTTGTCCTGCGAGGCGATGGCCGTGCCCAACTCATTCGGCCCCATGACCCCCAGAATCGCCAGCGCCACCTTGGAGCCTACGCCCTGCACACTCTGCAGCAGGCGAAACCAGTCTCGCTCACCATCGGACGTGAAGCCGAACAGTCGGATCGCGTCCTCGCGCACCTGCGTCTCAATGGCGAGCGCCGCCGCCTCCCCTGGGCGCGGCAGTTTCTGCAGCGTGCGCGCGGAGCATTGCACCACGTAGCCGACGCCATTCACATCGAGGATCACAAAATCCTCGCCGTAGGAGTCGATGAGGCCCTTGAGTTTGCCGATCATGCGCGTGTCCGATTCGCTGAAGCGCCAGCTTATCCCAACGCGCTCACGCTGGCGCGCGCCGACGACATGGGCGCCGGTCCCGTTGGCGCCAGACGCGGAATGCGCAGATTGAGCTCAACGTCGGCGCCGCAAGCAGTTAATCGCGCGGCCGAAGCGGGCGGCCAACGCGCCAGATTACGCTTGCTCTACGCCATCAATTCATTTGCGCGCCATGTCATACGCACAGCGGCGCCATCTTGCTGGGCCAAGGCAAAGCCCTCGCGTTCAAAAAATCGCGCCGCACGCGCATTCGACGTTTCAATCTCAACGACGAGGCCGCCGCCGCTGAGGCGCTTGGCTTCGTCCAACAACATTTTCGCCGCGCCCGACCCACGCGCGCTCGACGCCACCACGATCTGATGCAAACGCTGCGCCGCGGGCTCAAACGTCACAAAGCCTGCAACCCCGCCGGTGCGGGCGTTCACTGCGCACACGGTGTTCGAACCTGCCTCGTGCAGGTTTTCGATATGCTCGAACAGCCAATCATGCCGATCATGAAACGCGAGCGGCGGCAGATGCGGACCCCAATGAGGCGCCCACAAATCCGCCACGTCCCAGTGATCGGGCCGCAGAAAATAGTGAAGATGAACGTCGTGCATGATGCGACCTTGAATCATCAGCGTTCTGTCAATTTGAGCTCGATGCGGCGATTGCGACGAAACGCATCTTCGCCCTCACTTGTATCAATCGGCTGAAACTCGCCAAAGCCTGCGGCAAGCAATCGCTCTGGGGAAACGCCGCGCGTCACCAGATATTGAACGACAGAAATAGCGCGCGCCGCTGACAAATCCCAGTTCGACCGATAAATGCCGACGCCTTGCAAAGGCCGCTTGTCCGTATGGCCGTCAACGCGAAGAACCCACGGAATTTCCGGTGGGATGATGCGCTCGAGGTCGCTGATGGCGGACGCCAGCTTGTCGAGCTCTGCGCGGCCCGCGTTGTTGAGGTCGGCGCGCCCCGTATCGTAGAGAACTTCCGACTCGAAGACGAAACGATCACCCACAACACGCACGCCCGGCCGGTTGCCAAGAATGTCTCGCAAGCGCCCAAAGAAATCGGAGCGATAACGCGACAGTTCTTGCACCTTCTGCGCCAGCGCCACGTTGAGGCGCGAGCCCAGATCGGCGATGCGCGCCATGCTTTCCTTGTCGCGCTGTTCCGACGCCTCCAGCGCTTCCTCGATCGCCGCCAATTGTCGGCGCAGCGCTGAAATCTGCTGGTTCAGAATATCAACCTGCGCCAGCGCACGCGCCGAAACCTGCTTCTCCGCATCAAGCGCCTGCCGTGCAGCGCTTGCAGCGCCGCCCGCCGCGTCTGCGTTGCTGGCGGTGGAATTTACAAGGCTTTGCAGCCTGTCCCGCTCCTTCTGCGTCGTTTCAAGCGTCGACATAAGGCTAGCTAGCGAAGATTTCGAATCTCCGACGCCAGCGCGCTCAAGGGCGAGCAGGGACGTGAGTTCCTCAATCTGCCTGTTTAAGCGCGCTAGCGCCGAATCGCGGCCGGAGACTTCACGCGCGAGAAAATATTGCCCCAGCACAAACACCGACAGCAGGAAGATGACTGTCAGCAGCATCGTCGACAGCGCGTCGACAAAGCCGGGCCAGTAATCAAATCCGCCAGAGCGGCGCCGTGTGCGCGTAGCCATCAGCGCGGCTCGCGTTCGGAGCCGAGGCGCTCGATCAGCTTACGCAGTTCGCGTTGCTGCGCGGCCTGCGCCTCGACCCAGTCGCGAATCATCTGCTGCTCGCTTCTCATATGTTTGACGAGGCCCTGAATGCCTTCGGCGAGATTCGCCATCGCTGTTGTGGACGCGCGCGATGCGGCGGGATCGCCTTCGCTCATCTTGGCGAGCGCGGCCGCAAGCTCGGGCGGCAGGCCTGCGTTTGATGCAGCCTCGAACAGCGGATCGGTTGCGTTGGCCGACAGCGAATCTTCAAGCTCGGTATAAAAACGATTTTGCGCCTGCCCCGCCTGCAGGTCGAGGAAACCGAGAACGAGCGAGCCGGCGAGCCCGAACAGTGATGAGGTGAACGAAATCGCCATGCCCGAAAGCGGCGCGGAAAGTCCGGCTTTGAGTTCATCAAACATCAGCGAGGTGTCGGAGCCGCCCTGCATCGAACCGATGACGCGACCGATCGAACTCAGCGTCTCAAGCAGGCCCCAGAAAGTGCCCAGCAATCCAAGGAAGACGAGAAGGCCCGTGAGATAGCGGGAAATCTCGCGCGCTTCATCGAGACGCGAGCCGACAGAATCGAGAATCGCGCGCAGCATCAACGTCGAAATCGGCCGACCGCCTCGTTCGCCGATCAGGCGCGCCATGGGCGCGAGCAGCACGGGTTGACGGCTCGTGCTGACCTGGGCGTCACGCACGCTGTTGGCCCACCGCGCTTCCTGGAACAGCCGCCACACCTGGCGCAGCGCGAGCACGATGCCGATGAACATCACGCCAATGATCAGCGCGTTGAGCCCGGGGTTGGCCATGAACGCGCTCATGATCTGGCGGTAGAGGATCAGCGCGACGAAGCCTATGAGCGCGAGGAACACCAGCATCCGAAAGAGGTAGATGCGCGGCGTCGAGATACGGTGCAGTTCGCGGTCGGTGGCCATCTGAACGATCCTGCTCCTCACGTCATCCGCGCATGCGGAGGCCTTCTGTCATGCGACGCGCCAGCATCATGCCGCACGAAGTAATTGTAGCAAATGCCGATGTATCGCTTCGTTGCCGGCGCAGATGGAGCCAGATTTGAAAATAGCATCGCCGCCATCTGCGTCGCTGAGATAACCACCCGCTTCGCGCACAAGCAGCATGCCTGCCGCCATGTCCCACGGATGAAGGCCCCGCTCCCAAAACGCGTCAAACCGCCCGGCGGCGACAAGCGCCAGATCCAGCGCAGCAGCGCCAAGACGACGCACGCCTCCCGCATGCGCCATCACGGCGGCGAGTTCGGACTTGAAGTGAGGATGCAATGGCGCGCGGCCCAACGGCGGCACGCCGCACGCGATCAACCCGTCAGCGATGGAGCGACGCGCGGAGACGCGCAGGCGCCTATTATTGACCCAGGCGCCCTGCCCCTTTTCGGCGACGTACATTTCATCCGAAATCGGGTTGTAGGTGAGCCCCGCGACAATCAGCCCTTCGCGCTCAAGCGCGATATTGATGGCGAAGATCGGCAGCCCGTGCAGGAAATTCGTTGTGCCGTCGAGCGGATCGACGATCCACCGATGCGACTTGTCGGCCCCTTCAATCTCGCCGCCCTCTTCCATAAGGAAGCCATAGCCCGGGCGCGCCCGCGACAATTCCTCAAAAAGGGTCTTTTCGGCGCGCCTGTCAGCCGCACTCACGAAATCCCCGGGCCCTTTTACAGAGACCTGAAGGTTCTCGACCTCGCCGAAGTCGCGCTTAAGGCCCCGTCCCGCCTTTATGGCGGCGGCGGTCATCACATTCATCAAAGCAGAGCGGATCATGTTCGTCTTTCGGTAGATTGAGCCCGATGTGCCCGCCGTGGACGGCGCGCGTCAAGGCTAATTGCCGATATATCTCTGCACGGCTTCCTCGACCGCGAGACGCTCGGGGGGCGAAAGGGTCACCAGGCGACTGTCCAGCCAATCATCCTTCACGCCGTTGGCGCGGGCGAGGATATGCCATTTCATAGCCTCGACGGCATTGACCTTGACGCCGCGTCCCGCTGCATAGAGGCGGGCGAGCCGGTTCTGCGCGATGGGCGAATTGGCTTGCGCCGCCTTGGCGAACAACTTCGCGGCCCCGGCCTCGCTCTTTTCCGCCCCGTCGCCGTTGAACAGGACGATGGCGTACTCGACCATTGCCGCAATATGCCGCTCGTCCGCGGCGCGTTTCAGCCATTTTACCGACTCGGCCTTGTCGCGGGGCACGCCCGTTCCCTCACGATAGAGTACGGCGAGGCCATAGGCCGCATCCAGATCTCCAAGTTCTGCGGCTTTGCGAAACAGTTCGGACGCGCGCGGAAAATCCTGAAGCTCGGCGTCGATGGCCAGAACCCCCAGATTATAAAGTGCGCCAGCATGGTTCTGCGCCGCCGCCTTTTCTAACCAGTCCTGGGCAACCTTGCGATCCTTCGCCGCGCCGGCGCCGTTCAGATGCGCGATCCCCAGCGCGAACTGCGCCTGACGGTCGCCCCTGTCGGCAGCCAGTTTGTACCAGTGCATCGCCTCCGCGAGGTTACGTCGAACCGAGACGCCGTCGCGGTAGAGCTCGCCCAGCAGGGTCATGGCCGGCGCATCGTTCGGGTTTTCTTTCACCCGCTTCAACGCCTCCTCGAGGGCGGTGAGAAACAAGCCCCGTTGAAACGCCCCGAAAGCCAGATCGGGGGGCGGGCCCGATGGCTCGGGCGAAGCGGTAGAAGAAGAAGGTGAAGGAGAGGGGGTTGCAGCATCAGAAGCAGCAGGCGGCGCGGGCTTGACGGCCTCGCCATCCGTCTCCTGAGCGGACGCCCCCGCAATCATCAGGCAGGCTGCAACGCCGCAAACCGCAAAACGAGCGGCTGCAAAACCCGAGGCCAGACCAATGGTCGCCCGCAGCGCCATCATGCGCGAGCGCGCGCCGCCCGCGCGATGATATCAGCTGCTTCCGCCGCGGCGACCGCAGCGCCGCGCGAGTCAGCCCACAAGGCGTCGCCCAAAGCTACAAAATCAGCGCCCGCCGACACAATAGGCTCGACGTCCTCGAGTCTTGAGGCGAAGCCGACGCATGGCACGTTGAAAATGGACGACCACCACCCGACTCGCTCGACGATCAGGTCGATGTCGGGCGTCCAGCCGTCCGGGGAGGGGTCGCCAAAACACATATAGTCAACATCGAGTTCCCCCGCGCTCATGGCGTCGTGGCGCGTGCGCGTGCCGCCTGCGCCCACGATACGCTGGGGCTTCATGCTGGAAATGGCGTCCTCCAGCGAGGACAAGAGCGCCTCGCCCTGCCCAAAAACATGAACGCCGTCCGCATTGGCGCGG
>JAUXWZ010000108.1 GCA_030684835.1 Beijerinckiaceae bacterium | reverse complement strand
CTGATCGTACGCCGTAAACGTCGCGCCGCCAGATTCCGCCAGGATCTTCGTGATCGCTGCCGTCAGTGACGTCTTGCCGTGGTCAACGTGGCCAATCGTGCCGATGTTGCAGTGCGGCTTATTGCGTTGGAATTTTTCCTTCGCCATGGCAAGGCTCCTTCAAACTTTCCAAACTTGCGGTTTCGTTGCTCGGCTTTGCAGCCTTACGCGTACTTATCAGTCTTAAGCGTACTTAGCTCAGTCTTAAGCGTACTTGGCCTGAATTTTCTCGGCCTCGTTGCGCGGAACTTCAGAGTAGTGATCGAACTGCATGGTGTAGCTGGCGCGGCCCTGCGTGAACGAACGCAGGTTGCTCACGTAGCCGAACATGTTGGCAAGCGGCACCATCGCGTTAACGACGACTGCGTTGCCGCGCATGTCCTGACCCTGGATCTGACCACGGCGGGAATTGAGATCGCCGATCACCGAGCCAGTATATTCTTCCGGCGTGACGACTTCGACCTTCATGACCGGCTCGAGAAGAACCGATCCACCCTTTTGCAGCGCCTCGCGCAAAGCAGCGCGAGATGCGATTTCGAATGCGAGAGCCGACGAGTCGACTTCGTGGTAGGCGCCGTCAACCAGCGCAACTTTCACGTCCACGACCGGGAAGCCGGCGAGCACGCCCGCACCCAACACGGACTCAAGGCCCTTGTTGACGCCGGGGATATATTCTTTCGGAACGGCGCCGCCGATGACTTTCGACTCGAACTCAAAACCCTTGCCGGGCTCGTTCGGCTGAACCTGAATCTTGATGCGCGCAAACTGGCCTGTGCCGCCCGTCTGCTTCTTGTGCGTATAGTCGATTTCGACTGCGCGCGTGATCTTTTCGCGATAAGCGACCTGCGGGGCGCCGACATTCACTTCGACCTTGTGGGTGCGCTTGAGAATGTCGACCTTGATCTCGAGATGGAGCTCGCCCATGCCCTTGATGATGGTCTGGCCAGACTCCTGATCTGTCGAGACGCGGAACGAAGGATCTTCGTTCGCGAGCTTGACGAGAGCGGTCGTCATCTTTTCCTGATCGGCCTTCGTCTTGGGCTCAACAGCCTGCTCGATGACCGGATCCGGGAAGTCCATCTTTTCCAGAATGACAGGCTTCAGCGGATCGCAAAGCGTTTCGCCGGTGCGCGTGTCCTTCATGCCAACGAGCGCAACGATGTCGCCAGCATAGGCCTCGGCAATTTCTTCGCGATTGTTGGCATGCATGAGAACCATGCGGCCAACGCGCTCATTCTTGTCGCGGCTGGAGTTGAGAAGCGCCTGACCCTTGGCAAGCGTTCCCGAATAAATGCGCGCGAACGTCAGGATGCCATAGGGGTCATCCATAATCTTGAACGCGAGAACGGCAAGCGGCTCGTTATCGCCGGGCCTCCGCTCCGTGTCTTCACCCGTCTTGTAATCGACGCCTTTGATAGCGCCACGATCCATCGGCGAAGGAAGATAGGCGACGACAGCGTCAAGGAGCGGCTGAACGCCCTTGTTCTTGAAGGCCGAGCCGCAAAGAACGGGATAGAACGTGGCGGTGATAACAGCGCGCCGCAAGCACTCCTTAAGAGTGGCTTCGTCGGGCTCGGTGCCATCGAGATACAGGGCCATGGCGTCGTCGTCGAGTTCGACGGCGGCCTCGATCATTATGGTGCGATATTCTTGCGCCTGAGCCAACAGATCAGCCGGGATTTCGCCTTCGACGAACTCGGCGCCAAGCGCTTCGCCCGTCCAGGTGATCGCCTTCATGCGAACGAGATCGATGAGACCCTGGAAGTTGCTCTCAGAGCCGATCGGCAACTGAATGGCGACCGGACGCGCACCGAGGCGAACCTTGATGTCTTCGAGGCAACGGAAGAAGTCAGCGCCCGTCTTGTCCATCTTGTTGCAGAAGACAATGCGGGGAACTTTGTACTTGTCGCCCTGGCGCCAAACGGTTTCAGTCTGCGGCTCGACGCCCTGGTTGGAGTCGAGAACGCACACGGCGCCGTCAAGAACGCGCAGCGAACGCTCAACTTCGATGGTGAAGTCGACGTGCCCGGGGGTGTCGATGATGTTGAGACGAATACCCTTCCAGAACGCGGTCGTCGCGGCCGACGTAATCGTAATGCCGCGCTCCTGCTCCTGCTCCATGAAATCCATGGTCGCAGCGCCCTCGTGCACTTCGCCGATCTTGTGGCTCTTGCCCGTGTAATAGAGAATCCGCTCGGTCGTCGTCGTCTTGCCCGCATCAATGTGGGCCATGATGCCGAAGTTGCGGTAGTCCTCTAGAGCGTATTGGCGGGGCATCGTAGTGTCCTCTCGGCGCCGGGGCGCCTATTTTCCAATTACCAACGATAATGCGCGAAGGCGCGGTTGGCCTCAGCCATCCGGTGCGTGTCTTCGCGCTTCTTGACGGCGTTGCCGCGATTGTTTGCGGCGTCCATCAGTTCGGCTGACAAGCGGTCAACCATGGTCTTGTCGTTGCGGCCGCGAGCGGCAATGATGATCCAGCGGATCGCGAGAGCCTGACGACGCTCGGGACGCACTTCGACGGGCACCTGGTAGGTGGCGCCGCCGACACGACGGGAGCGAACTTCAATCGCCGGAGCTACGTTCTCAAGCGCCTGCTTGAAGAGCGGCAGCGGCTCCTGCTTCGACTTTGTCTCGATCGCATCGAAGGCTCCGTAGACGATCTGCTCAGCGACCGACTTTTTGCCTTCGTACATGATCGAGTTCATGAACTTCGCAAGGATGACATCCCCGTACTTGGCGTCCGGGATGACCTCACGCTTTTCTGCCCTATGGCGACGCGACATCGATTAGCTCCGTCGTACTTCAGCGAAAAGCCCAAGGCTCTCCGCACATGTTTCTGATTACTTCGGACGCTTCGCGCCGTACTTCGAACGACGCTGCTTGCGATCCTTGACGCCCTGCGTGTCGAGCACGCCGCGCAGGATGTGATAGCGAACGCCGGGAAGATCCTTCACGCGACCTCCGCGGATCATCACCACGGAATGCTCCTGAAGGTTGTGGCCCTCACCCGGGATGTATCCGATCACCTCAAAGCCATTCGTCAAGCGCACCTTCGCAACCTTGCGGAGCGCGGAGTTCGGCTTCTTTGGCGTCGTCGTATAAACGCGCGTACACACGCCACGTTTTTGCGGGCACTGACCCAAGTGGCGGGCCTTTTCGCGGTATGTCTTTGGTTGCCGCGGCTTGCGGATCAACTGGCTAATCGTAGGCATTCTTCGCCCTTCCAGACAAGCGAACCGTTGGATCTAATTCGGACACCGCCAAAGATTGACGAAGCCCTCCGCATGGGCGAACCCACACGCAAAACAAATCGGCGCCGAGGCCCTGACGGACCCTGGCGCTCACTTCCGCAGAGGACCAAGGCGAACCTTGGTCTTGCCTCTAGTACCGAAAAGCCCCTGTGAATCAGGGTTTTGCGGTTGTGACTTGCACATCGCGGCTGAGGCCGACAGCGTTTAGTTCCAATATGTTCCAGGCGCGGCGCCCGGAAGCGGCAGGAACTACTGCCTGTCGAAAGTGAGCGGAACCTATTCGCAACCTCTTATCCCGTCAACCCCCTGTTTGCGCTTCAAAGCGATGAATCAGAGGGGAATGTGCTGAAAAATGAGTCTGTTGCGAACTTGAAACGGATCAAAAGGGGCGAAATGGGACGGCGCCGGGAGCCGCGCCGTCCATCTATTCGATTCTCGGATCGTTACTTACCCGAATCAATCAGCCCGCCCGAGTGCGCACTGTAACGTTGAGCGTCGCCTGTCGCCCTTGGGCCACGTGCTCGAGCGCGCGACTGATGGCGCCCTTCAACTTTGCCGGGTCGTCCACCTTTTCGCCGTAGCCGCCAAAGGCCTCTGCGATCTTGTGATAGTCCGGCGAGGGTGAAAGGTCGACGATGGGCAGGCTGTTGGCCTTGGAGGCGAGTCCGTCCGGATACATGGAGACAGTGGCGCGGCGCACGGCGAACCACTGCGAATTGTTCATCACCATGGTGAGCACGGGCAGGTTTTCCGCCTGACTCACAAAATGGGCAGCCGTCGGGCAGCCGAACATGTAGGAGCCGTCGCCAACTGTCGTGATCACGGTGCGGTCCGGCGCGGCGCACTTGGCGCCCAGCCCCATGCCTAGCCCCATGCCGAGCGCCCCGGACGAGGTCGCCATGAAGTCGCGCGTGTCCTCGACGTCGAGGAACGAGAAGGGCACGCCAAGCTCCTCGCAGATCGTCGCGTTGGAGCCCTTCACCTCGTTGACGCAATGGGCGGCCCAGGCATAGCTGATCGGGCTTTGGCCAGAGGCGGCCGCAAGCGCCGCCTTGCGGCCATCGAGCAGGGCCTGACGCTTCTCGCCGTTGGCCTTGCGGCGACGATCGACCGCGGCCTCCCTGCCCTTCAGCTTCACGTGCAGCATCTCACTGAGCATGGTCAGCGCCGCGGCCGGATCGCCAGCGATGGCGAGATCCATCTCGAAGCCGCGGAACGGGTAGTCCGCAAAGTTGGGATCGGTCGCAATGTGAATGAACTTCGCGTCTTTGGCCGGCTGGATATTGTGCGGCACCCACGGCACGGCGGAATTGAGGACGACGATGAGGTCGGCGGACTTGAGGGCCGGACCGTTTACGAGCCCGAGGTTCATGGGGTTTGACGAGGGCAACGCCGCGTGAGGGCCTGTGAGGACGCCGACGGCGTGGGCCAGAGCGAAATCGCCAAGCGCCTTAAAGGTCGCCGGGTTTGCCGCGCTCGTGATGATGATCATCGGGTTTTCGGCTGCAGCGATCAGGTCGGCCGCGCGCTCAAGCGCATCCATGCTGGGAACAGCAGCAGCGGCGCCGAAGGCGCGATCACGCGGCAGCGGGCCGGGATTGATCGAGGGATTGCCGAGCACTTCGCGTGGCAACGTCATATAGACCGGGCCGCGAGGTTCACTCATGGCGATGTCGACGGCGCGCGCGACAAGCGTGTTAATCGGCTGGCCGTCGCGCAATTCGTAGTCCCACTTCACGTGCTCGCGCACAATGGACGCCTGATCGAAGTTTTCCTGCGCCCAATGGATGGGAACATCGCGCGATCCCGCATGCCCCGTCTCGGTAAGTGGCGTGCGGCCGGCGGCAAGCAGGAGCGGAACGTTGTCGCGCGCGGCGTTCATGAGCGCGCAAACGGTGTTGGCGGTGCCGACATTGACGTGAACCATGACGCCGGCCATCACGCCGCTCGCCTTGTAGTATCCCTGCGCCATCGCGACGGCCACGTTTTCGTGGGGAACGGTGACAAACTCCGGCATTTCGCCGCCGATCTGCCAGTTCTGCAGAATGCCTTCGATGATTGGCGCGAAGTCGGTTCCGCCGTTGGCGAACACGTGACGTATTCCGCAGGCTTTCAACGCCGACATATACGATTGAGCGACAGTTGGGCTGGCAGGCGTCTCGGCGTTCATCGGTTTACCCTCCTTGCGGCGGCGCGCCACACTGCGACGCACAGGTAAAGCATCGGGCTTTTGCGTCAAGGCGGCGGCTGGACCCACGACCCTGCTCCGCTTACAAACGAAAAGCGAATATTATGGGAGAGGACAATGGGCGAGTTCGAACGCTGGGAAGGCCGCTACAACGCGCCGGAATACATTTTTGGCGAGGCGCCGAATTGCTTCCTGGCGGCATGCAAGCCTCTGCTGCCGTCTTCCGGGCGTGCGCTTGCGGTGGCGGATGGCGAAGGCCGCAACGGCGTTTGGCTCGCCGAACAAGGCCTTGACGTTCTGTCGGTGGACTTCTCGCCGAACGGGCAAGCCAAAGCGCAAAAGCTGGCGGAGCGCCGCGGCGTGAAGCTGCGCACCGAACAGGCCGATGTCCACACGTGGGCCTATCCCGACAGCGCGTTTGATGTGGTCGCGGAAATTTTCACTCAGTTCAGCGATCCCGGCCAGCGCCAGCAGAAATGGACTGGCATGAAGCGCGCGCTCAAAAGCGGCGGACTGATGATCATCCAGGGCTATACGCCCAAGCAGCTGGAATACGGCACCGGCGGGCCCAAGGAACTGGATCATCTTTACACACGCGCGATGATCGAGCGCGAGTTTGCGGGCTGGAACGATGTGAGCATCGCCGAGGAAGAGCTGGAAATGCACGAAGGCCCGGCGCATAGCGGCATGTCCGCCGTCATCAACTTCGTGGCGCGCAAGCCCTGAGCGCTAAAAGCCGCAGCGCCGCCTTCTCGCGTCGCGCCGCAAAACGGGACGCAGTTGATGTGGCGCATTGGCGGTAGGGCTCCGGCGCTACTATGTTCAAGCCATGCCTGATGAAACAGCACCCCTGACAACCGAAAGCGTCGCCGGACGCGCCAAACTCCGGCTGCCTGTCGAAGGCATGACGTGCGCGACCTGCGCAGGGCGCATCGAGACGGCTCTTGCAAAGCTGCCCGGCGTCGAGGCGCAGGTGAAGCTGGCGAATGATGAAGCGTGGATCGATTATGATCCCGCGCTCGCGTCCCCACGACAGCTTGCCGAGACGATTGAAGACGCTGGATATGGCGTCCGTCGCGATCGCATCGAACTGTCCATTGAAGGCATGACGTGCGCGTCCTGCGTCGGACGCGTTGAGAAGGCCCTGAACAGCAACCCTGGCGTTGAAAAAGCGGAGGTTAATCTCGCCACCGAAAAAGCGACCGTCACCTTTGTCCCAGGCGCCACGAGTCCGCTTGATCTGATCGCGGCTGTTGAAGACGCGGGATATGTCGCTCACGTGATCGGCGAAGACGCCGATAGGCAACTAGAGGCCGACGCCCGCGACGCAGCGCGACGCGAGCGCGAAACAATGCATGTGGTGGTGGCCATCATTCTTTCGACGCCGTTGCTGTTGCCGATGTTTGGCGTGCACGTGTCGCCATGGATTCAACTAGCGCTTGCAACGCCGGTTCAATTCTGGCTCGGCGCGCGATTTTATATTGCGGGCTGGAAGGCGATACGCGCAGGCGCGGGCAATATGGATCTGCTTGTCGCGCTTGGCACGTCAACAGCGTTTTTCTTCTCGATTTGGCTGATGTTCCAGCCGCACGTTCACCACCTTTATTTTGAGGCGGCGGCCGTGATCATCACGCTGGTTCTGCTCGGCAAGTGGCTCGAAGGCCGCGCGCGCAGATCGACGAGCGCCGCAATCCGCAGCCTGATGGCGTTGCGCCCCGACACTGCGCGCGTGGAACGCGGCGGCGGCGTTGTCGAAGTTCCTGTTGCAGCAGTAGGCGTGGGCGACATTGTTGTGATCCGGCCAGGCGAGCGCGTGCCGATCGACGGACGCATTCTGTCTGGCGTCAGCGCGCTCGATGAAAGCCTGATCACGGGCGAAAGTCTTCCTGTTGAAAAGCGCGAAGGCGAAAAGGTCATCGGAGGATCAATCAACGGATCCGGTTTTCTGCGCATCGAAACGCAGGCCGTGGGCGCGCAATCCACGCTCTCGCGCATTATCGCTCTCGTTGAATCCGCGCAGGCCAAGAAGGCGCCCGTGCAGAAGTTGGTCGACAAGGTCTCGGCGATCTTCGTGCCTGTCGTTCTTATCATCGCGGTGATGACGTTCCTTGGCTGGTGGCTCATCAAGGGCGATGCAGGCGCCGGCCTCATCGCGGCGGTCAGCGTCATGGTGATCGCGTGCCCTTGCGCGCTTGGACTTGCAACGCCGACCGCCTTCATGGTCGGCACTGGCGTTGCGGCGCGCGCGGGCATCCTCATCCGCGACGCCGAGGCGCTGGAGCATGGCCGCTCAATCGACGCCATTATTCTCGACAAGACCGGCACATTGACGGAAGGAAAACCGACGGTCACAGACGTCATTGCGCTGGCGCCGGTTGCAGAGGACGAGCTATTGCGGCTTGCGGCAGGCGCGCAGCAAGGCAGCGAACACCCCCTCGCACACGCCATCCTTGCGCGTCACGGCGAAGGCCGGCCCCTGCCCCATCTCGACTCCTTCACCGCGCATGTGGGGCGCGGGCTTGTTGCGAATGTCGAGGGACGCTCACTCGCCATCGGCAATCGCCGCCTGATGTCTGAAAGCGGAGTGGACGCCAGCGCTCTTGAAGAGCGAATTGCTGCGCTGGAAACTGAAGGCCGCACGGTCATGTGGATCGCGGACCTCGCGCCATCGCCACGACTGCTCGGCGCCATTGGCGTCGCGGACCCGATCAAACCGCATGCGCGCGAAGCGGTCGCGCGGCTGAAAGCGCTTGGCGTCACGCCGCGCCTGGTCACCGGCGACAACGAGCGCACCGCGCGGGCGGTTGCGGAAAAAGTCGGCATCGAGGATGTCGCCGCTGGCGTCTTGCCAGAAGGCAAGGCGGCGCAGGTGGAGGAATTGCGAGCGGCGGGCAAGCACGTCGGGATGGTGGGAGACGGCGTAAACGATGCGCCTGCTCTGGCGGCGGCCGACATCGGCATCGCCATGGGCACCGGCGCAGACGTTGCCATGAACGCGGCAGGCGTCACGCTCATGCGCGGCGACCCCATGCTGATCGCAGACGCCATCGGCATCAGCCGCGCAACCTACGCGAAAATCCAGCAAGGGCTTTTCTGGGCGTTCATCTACAACGTGGTCGGCATTCCACTGGCGGCGTTCGGCATGCTCGATCCCGTCTATGCGGGAGCCGCGATGGCGTTGTCATCAGTCAGCGTCGTGACCAATGCGCTCACGCTGCGGCGCTGGCGACCGGGCCGATAGACCCGAGAACCATCTCCAAGCTCAAGCTTGCTGGGGCCCCCGGGCGCTTCGGCCGAAACCGCGGCAGGGGGGCTCAAGACGCCCTTCCGCCTTCCGCTAGCCTTTCGCCTTCCGCAATGAGGCGGCGAGAGCGGGTGCAACGAACGCGACGCGGGGGCTCCAGCACAAGCACTGACGCCAGTAATTGGTAATCTCCGCCCGCGGGCACACGCAAGATGCGAACGCGTTGCCGCATGCCTTCCTGCGCACACAGCAAATCCTCTTCCAGCGCGCGCGGCGCATCCGCCGCCAAGCCGGCCTGGATGAGATTCTGCAGCGGCGCCGTCGCTTTCCGGGACAGCGCCACCACATGGTCGCCGGTAACGGCGAGCGCGCACCCCAGCATCGGCTTGGCGCGCGGGCCGACATGCAGGACGGCGCCCGAAAAATCAAGGAGAATGGCGCCCTCCCCAAGCATCTCCAGGGCGTCTGCGATTCCGCGCGCGCGGGCGCCCGCAATAACGGGCCCCAAAGCCGAGGGCGACACCGTCTCAGCTGGAGACGTCCCTTCGCGAGGTTGCTCAAATCCGGGCGAACCATCGCCGGTCGAATACTGCGGAGCCATGACTGCCTCACGCCTGTATGCGGCCGCACTTCGTCGGCCTTCAGTACTTAATGTTTATGGTTTCCAATCGGTTCAATGTGCCGCACCGCACAAATGGAACATTTTTTTGTGAGGCGCTCAAAATAAAGGGCCGCCCCGAAGGACGGCCCTAAAGAAAAGATGAGTGCAGGGAGCTTACTCGGCTGCGGGCAAACGCGGCGTAGACTGACCGCCCTCAGACGCTTGCGCCTTCTGCGCAAGAATCATCTCGTCGCGCATGGTGGCGACGCTGCGCAGTTTCGTCATCGCAGCGCCTGTACCCGCCGGGATCAGGCGGCCGACGATCACGTTCTCCTTGAGGCCTTCGAGCGTATCGACCTTGCCGTTGACGGCGGCCTCGGTGAGGACGCGCGTCGTCTCCTGGAAGGAGGCGGCGGAGATGAACGAGCGCGTCTGCAAGCTCGCCTTGGTGATGCCAAGCAGCACGGGAGTGCCGGTCGCCGGCTTCTTGCCTTCGGCGACAAGACGCAAGTTGACCTCATCCATATCGGAACGATCAACCTGCTCGTTGGCCAGATAGTCGCTATCGCCAACATCGGCGATGTCGACCTTCTGCAGCATCTGGCGAACGATCACCTCAATGTGCTTGTCGTTGATGTTCACGCCCTGGAGACGGTAAACTTCCTGGATTTCGTTGACGAGGAAGGCTGCAAGCTCTTCCACGCCCTTGATCGCCAGAATGTCGTGCGGCGCCGGGTTGCCATCGACGATGTAGTCACCCTTTTCCACGACGTCGCCGTCCTGCAAATGGATGTGCTTGCCCTTGGGGATCAGGTACTCGACCGATTCTGCGCCCTCTTCCGACGGCACGATTTCGATGCGCTGCTTGTTCTTGTAGTCGCGTCCAAACTTCACCGTGCCGGAAATCTCGGCGATGATCGCATGGTCCTTGGGACGACGCGCCTCGAAGAGTTCGGCCACGCGGGGCAGACCACCCGTGATGTCGCGGGTTTTCGCCGCTTCCATCGAAATACGGGCGATGACGTCGCCAGCCCTGACGCTGCCGCCGGGATCGACCACAATGATCGATTCCACAGGCAGAGAATAGCGGGCGTCTCCGCCGCGCAGGAGCTTGGCGATCTTGCCGCTTTCGTCCTTGATGAGGAGCGAAGGCTTGAGGTTCGCCGAACGCTGGTTAAGCCGCCAATCGGTGACCATACGCTTGGTGATGCCCGTGGATTCGTCGGCGGTTTCCGCGATGGACTGACCTTCGACGAGATCCTCGAACGCCACAACGCCGTCAACTTCCGACATGATCGGGCGGGTGTATGGATCCCACTCGGCGATGCGCTGGCCGCGCTTGACCTCATCGCCCTCATCAACCTTCAGACGCGCGCCATACAACACGCGATGAACAGCATGTTCGACGCCGTCGGCGCCAACAATCACGACCGCGACGTTGCGGGCCATGACCATCAAATCGCCGTCGGTGTTGCGCGCAAGATGGCGATTACGAATGCGAACAGTGCCAGCGAAGTTGGATTCGATGAACGACTGATCCGCAATCTGCGCCGCGCCGCCGATGTGGAACGTGCGCATCGTAAGCTGCGTGCCGGGCTCACCGATTGACTGCGCGGCGATGACGCCGACAGCTTCACCCATGTTGACCGGCGTGCCACGCGCAAGATCGCGACCGTAGCACTGGCCGCAGACGCCATTCTTGGCTTCGCACGTCAGCACCGAGCGGATCTTCACTTCCTGGATGCCGGCGGCAATGATCGGCTCTACATGCCATTCCTCGATCATCGTGCCCACGGGCACGATCACCTTGCCGTCCAGATCGACGAGATCTGCAGTCCCGACACGGCCCAGAACGCGGCTCGCAAGCGAGGCGACGACCTGACCGGCATCGAGAATGGCGCGCATACGGATGCCGTTGGTGGAGCCGCAATCGCGTTCGGTAATGATCGAGTCCTGCGCCACGTCGACAAGTCGACGCGTCAGGTAACCCGAGTTCGCTGTCTTGAGCGCCGTGTCGGCAAGGCCCTTGCGCGCGCCGTGGGTCGAGTTGAAGTACTCGAGAACGGTGAGGCCTTCCTTAAAGTTCGAGATGATCGGCGTCTCGATGATTTCGCCCGATGGTTTGGCCATTAGTCCGCGCATGGCGGCGAGCTGGCGCATCTGCGTGGGCGAACCGCGCGCTCCAGAATGCGACATCATGTAGATCGAGTTGATGGGCTTGTCGCGTCCCTGATCGTCCTTCTGGACGGTGGAAATGCGGACCATCATTTCCTCGGCGAGCTTGTCGGAGCACTTCGCCCAGGCGTCGATAACCTTGTTGTACTTCTCGCCCTGAGTGATCAGGCCGTCATTGTACTGCTGCTCGTACTCCTTCGCGAGCGCGGTGGTGGCGCCGACGATCTTCTCCTTCGTCTCGGGCACGACCATGTCGTCCTTGCCGAAGGAAATGCCCGCCTTGAAGGCTTCGCGGAAGCCAAGCGACATGATGCGATCGCAGAAGATGACCGTCTCCTTCTGCCCGCAATTGCGGTAGACGGTGTCGATCATCGCCGAGATTTCCTTCTTCGTCATGAGCCTGTTGGCCACGTCGTAAGGAATCTTCACATGCGGAGGCAGGAGCTGGCCGAGAATCATGCGGCCCGGCGACGTGTCGAAAATCTTCGACACCCGCTTGCCATTCTCGTCATAGGTCCACGCGCGGCCCTTGATCTTGGAGTGCAACGTGATCGCCTTGGCGTTCAGCGCATGCTCAATCTCCGCAATCGAGGAGAACGCCATGCCCTCGCCCACGTCACCGTCGCGGATGAGCGACAGATAGTAGAGGCCGAGCACGATATCCTGCGACGGTACGATGATCGGCTGACCGCTCGCGGGATGAAGGATGTTGTTGGTCGACATCATCAGGACGCGCGCTTCCAGCTGCGCTTCCAGCGACAGCGGAATATGCACGGCCAT
Source organism: Beijerinckiaceae bacterium (assembly GCA_030684835.1). Lineage (GTDB taxonomy): Bacteria > Pseudomonadota > Alphaproteobacteria > Rhizobiales > Beijerinckiaceae > Terripilifer. Next base: position 685 of record JAUXWZ010000108.1, on the reverse strand, counting down.
CTGATCGCCGTCGAAGTCGGCGTTGAACGCGGCGCAGACCAGCGGATGAAGCTGGATAGCCTTGCCTTCAATCAGCACGGGTTCGAAGGCCTGGATGCCCAAACGATGCAGCGTGGGCGCGCGGTTCAGCAGCACCGGGTGTTCGCGGATCACCTCGTCAAGGATGTCCCAAACCTCGGGCTTTTCCTTTTCGACAAGCTTCTTCGCCTGCTTCACGGTGGCCGAGAAACCCTTCGCGTCAAGGCGCGAATAGATGAACGGCTTGAACAGTTCGAGAGCCATCTTCTTGGGCAGGCCGCACTGATGCAGCTTCAGTTCCGGACCCACGACGATGACGGAGCGGCCAGAGTAATCGACGCGCTTGCCAAGAAGGTTCTGGCGGAAACGACCCTGCTTGCCCTTGAGCATGTCGGCGAGCGACTTCAGCGGCCGCTTGTTGGCGCCGGTGATGACGCGGCCGCGGCGGCCGTTGTCGAACAGCGCATCGACCGCTTCCTGCAGCATGCGCTTTTCGTTGCGGATGATGATTTCCGGCGCGCGGAGCTCGATCAGGCGCTTCAAACGGTTGTTCCGGTTGATGACGCGGCGATAGAGATCGTTGAGATCGGACGTGGCGAAGCGGCCGCCATCGAGCGGCACCAGCGGCCGCAGGTCGGGCGGGATCACCGGCACGACCGTCAAGATC
>JAUXWZ010000106.1 GCA_030684835.1 Beijerinckiaceae bacterium | reverse complement strand
GACCTGGTCGACGTCATTATGCGCGAATTCGCGATACGCGGCGCGCGTCCCGTGCAGCCCTTCGCGTGTGCTGGCGTGCACGAGCGCGTCGTAGAGCAGGAGATCGCCACGCTGCGGCAGGGTGGAGATCAGCGCGGCATTGGCTGCGAAACCCGCACCGAAGAACAGCGCGCTCTCGCCGCCGAAGAAGCGCGCGGCCTCCTCTTCCAGCATTTCGTGTTCAGCATGATTGCCGCGCAGCAGGCGAGAGCCGCCAGCGCCGACTGGCACGTCGCGCGCGAGCGCATCCGCCACGGCTTCCTTCAGCTCGGGCGATTCCGCGAAGCCGAGATAATCATTGGAGGTGAAATCGAGACCGCTGCGCCCTTCCAATGCGCGCAGGCGTCCGCGACGGCTCAGGGCTTCGAGCGCCTGCTCATATCGGCTTTGCATTACGGCGCTCGCAGCCTGGCTCCAGCATTTTTAATGCCCAGCCGGCCGAACAGGGCGGCGTCCTCGTCCTCGCCCGGATTGTCCTTCGTGAGCAGCGTTTCGCCCGCAAAGATGGAATTGGCGCCGGCGAAGAAGCAGAGCGCCTGCGTTTCCGCGCTCATTGCCGTGCGGCCTGCCGAGAGGCGCACATCGGAGGCGGGCATCATGATCCTCGCCAATGCGATCGTGCGCACGAATTCGAGCGGGTCGATCTTGCCTTCCTTTTCGAGTGGCGTGCCCTTGACGGGGATAAGCAGGTTCACCGGCACGCTTTGTGGATGCTCGGGCAGGTTGGCAAGCGTGACGAGCATGTCGACGCGGTCAACTTTCTCCTCGCCCATTCCGACAATTCCACCCGAGCAGACTTTGATTCCGGATGCGCGGACATGGGCTAGGGTTTCCAGCCGGTCTGCAAAAGTCCGTGTGGTGATGATTTTCTTATAATGGCGCTCGGACGTGTCAATGTTGTGATTGTAATAGTCGAGGCCGGCATTCTTCAGGCGTGTCGTGTCGTGAGGCGTCAGCATGCCGAGCGTCATACAGGTCTCCATGCCCAGCGCCTTGACGCCCTCAACCATGGCGACGATCGCATCCATATCGCGCTCCTTGGGCGAGCGCCAGGCCGCGCCCATGCAATAGCGGGTTGCGCCAGCGTGGCGTGCCTTCTTCGCCTCCGCGATCACCCGTTCCACCTCCGCAAGCTTCGAAGCCTTCAGACCCGTTTTGTGATGAGCCGACTGGCTACAATAGCCACAATCCTCCGGGCACCCACCGGTCTTTATCGAGAGCAGCTGGCTCCGCTGGATCGCATTCGGATCGAACATCGCGCGGTGGACGAGATGGGCGCGGAGTAAAAGGTCGTTGAAGGGCAGGTCGTAGAGCGATTGCGCCTCTTTCTGGGTCCAGTCGTGACGGACCTTGGGCTCGCCGTCGATCACTCCTGTTGAATGCATGTTCACTTGCCGAGATCCTATTCTGGGACGGAAATTCTTCCGTCTACTTCGGGAGCCGAAGCGATCTTCTAGCTGTTGACCTTATAGGCCGCAATCCGGGCTGCTGCGATCGGAGGTAGGTCGAGATCTTGTCCCTCGCATTGCAGCATGACGAGCCAGCCGTCAGCAGAATACAAGCTACAACACTTGCAGAGCACTTCTCGGTCTCGCATATTCGATGTTACAAAAAAAAACAGGGAGGAACGCAGATGAGTAAATTCCGCATCCAGCCGCATGGGCGACTCAACGACTGGGTTGCTGCCGAAAAGGGCTATTTCGATGAGGCTGGGCTAGACTTCGAATTTGAAGCACCACACGTCGGACGAAACATGTTGAGCGAAGCGGAGCTGCGCGAGAGTAACACGCTCCGGGATATACAGTCGGGGGCGTTCGAGAGCTACGTCGAGGGAGCAGGCCGCAAAGGGGACGGAGCGGGCGACGTAAGCTGCGCGTGCCACTGGACAGTGAACCAGGCGGCAAAGGTCCAAGACGGCGTCATGTGGGGTAAAGCTTACAGTGTCTGTGAAGCCGCCATTGTCGTTCCGGAAGACTCGGATATTCGCAAACCCGAGGACCTTGCCGGTCGTGAAGTGGCCGTCGGCTACCATTCTGGCAGCCATTATTCCGCGATTCAGACTCTTGAAGAATTTATCCCACGCAGTGCAATAAATCTGAAGTTCGCCGGCACGACCTGGTCTCGCGTCGATGCCGCGCTCGCCCGCCGCGTTCCAGCCGTCAATGTCTTTGGCTTGCAACTCTATCTGTTGGAACAGCAGGGGTTCCGCCGCGTCGCTTCGACGACCTTCATGATGGCCTTCATGTTTCCAAAGGACGTGAACGAAAGTGACGTCGAGAAGTACATGAGCGGCCTCCTTCGCGCGCAGACCGACATCGACTTCGAACCGGAAAAGTACAAGCACTACTTCCTCCGCGAAACGCCAGAGAAATACCACTCGATCATCGACGTGAGGCGCTTCGGCGTCGGCGAAAGGGTTGTTCCCCAGGCCTACACACGGGAGGTTTTCGACAGAACACAGGCTTGGATGCACAGCCGCAATCTATTCGAATCGGGGCCCAATGTCGGTGTCGGCTTTGAACTCGCCGTGCAACAGTAAAGCGCCGCGAGTTCGGGTGCACTCTTTCGTAGCGAACTGCGTCCTACCTTTTGCGCTGCTGTCCATCGGCCGATCTGGGATGGTCAACCGCTCAGCGCAGGAGGAAGGCGCGCTGAGCCAGGGCGCCTCCAGAAGGGCGGAGAGGAGCGGACGGTGGCCATAGCTTGCAATCCATCGGTGCGCTTAGTTAGATGGTAGCCGCCACTGCATCGTTACTCGAATCGAAAGATATGAATTGGCCGAACAACTCAGCCCGACGCCCGCTAAACGCGTCTCGCTTGTTAGCCTGGGTCTAGTGTTCTTGCATCTTGGCGCAACCACGTTCGGCGGCATGTGGGGCGCCATGCAGCGGCTCGAGGACGAGCTTGTAAGGCGTAGAGCCTGGCTCAGTTCGGAGGAGCAAAAAGCGCTGATGGTTGCTGCCACCCTTATCCCCGCGCCGAAGTTTCTGGCTTTTGGAGGCATGGTCGGCTTCCGGCTCGGCGGATGGCTGGGCAGTATCGTTTCTCTGTCGGCTCTTCTTGCTCCGCCTTCGATCCTGGCAGTTGCCGGAGTCGCATTGTTGAGCCCGGAGGTCATAGGCGAGGCGATGGTCCCGGTTCAACGAACCGTGGGCATCGCGATAATAGGCCTGCTCTTCGCCAATGCGTATGTTCAGCTCATCGCCTCGAAGGTGCGCGGGCTGCAATGGGTCACAGGCGTAGCAATCGCTGGCGCAGTCGCGGGTGCGACACTGATGGGCGTTCCTCTGATCGTCTCAGGCATCGCTGGCTTCGCCATAGGCGCACTCCTCATCAGGGAAGCCTAGAAAGTGAAAGGCAGCTCCGTCGGGATCGTTGAGGTGTTCCTCGTCGTCGCGACGAGCACTCTATTTTCAATCGGCGGCGGCAACGGGCCAATTGCTTTCATGCAGGACCGTTGGGTGTCCCCTGGGCTTTTAGATCCATCGTTATTTGCCTGGGCCATTGCGCTGGGGCATCTGACACCGGGCCCCAACGCCGGGTTCCTGGCTGGCATTGGTTACTACATGTACGGCTTACCCGGCGCCATTACGGCCGCCATCGCCGTGATCGTCCCCACTGCTCTTGGCTCTGCAGCAGTCACGTTCTGGTTCGAAAAGCTGCAGCCGGTAATCAAGCTCATCAGCTTACCTGCCGGATTTGTCATCGCCGGCATGATAGCCGCGGCTGCCTGGCAGCTCGCCAAACCCATGCAGCTTTCGCCCTCCGAATTGGCTGGCGTCTGTGTGGTAACCCTTCTGATCGCTTGGCGCAATCTGTCGCCCGTGTTGGTCATCCTCGGATCAGCATGCGTGGGCTTTTTGCTCTGGTTGGTGGGAACCTAATATGAAGAATCGCGCGGCGGTCACCTATCCCTACGACGCTGCCGAAGCTGAGACGAGCCTTTGAGCAAAGAACCTGTCCGTACCCGCCTACTGCTGCCCAGCCTTTGCATCGCAGGTCTTGCCGTAAATGTCGCCGGCAGGACGCTCAATTCAAAGAACGGGCTAGTTCATATTCACTAGCTGATCGGCGTTGTGCCGTTTTATCAGTCGAAATTCGACTATAATCTCGAACAAAAACATCCGCGCGACGTTGCTTATGCGCCGCAGTAACACGTCCTGTCGCCGTCGTTATCGTCGGCGCATTGCCATCGCTGCGTTTCTCGTTGCGGTTCTAATCCTAAAAGTCCGGAACAGCACTAAAGGACTGATTTCATGGCACTGGTTTTCGAACGCATCCTGACTGAAGGAATTGCTGAGTTATCGTACCTCATCGGCGACGACGGCGAGGGCGTGGCCGCGGTGGTTGATCCAACCCCTGACGTTGACAAATATATCGAACTCGCCCGAGCCAAGAGCTTATCCATCACCCACATCTTCGAAACGCACATACACGCTGATTTGGTAAGCGGTGCACGTGAGCTATGCGATCGCGTCGGCTCCGCGAAGGTCTTTGCCAGCCATGAAGGCGGCGCGCGCTACGGGTTCGAGCCGGAAAAGCTGAAGGATGGCGACCAGTTCACATTTGGACAGACGACCCTGACAGTCAAACACACACCCGGTCACACGCCAGAGCACGTCTCTTACGTGATCGCCGAAAAGAAACACGCCCACACCCCTTGGGGCGTTCTCACTGGCGATTCCCTGTTCGTCAATTCGGCGGGCCGTCCAGACTTGCTCGGGTCAAGCGAGACCAAAGAACTGGCAGAAAAGCAGTTCCATACCCTTCGTGACTTCTATTTGAAGCTTCCTGATAGTGTCATTATCTACCCAGCTCACGGCCACGGGTCGCCTTGCGGGGCGGACATCGGTGACCGTCTGGAAAGCACTATTGGCTACGAACGTCGATTCAATCCCTTCCTGCAATTTCAGGATGTGAAGTCCTTCACCGACTATGCGCTCAGTACGGCGCCGCCAGTCCCGAAGTACTATCCGCTAATGAAAAAAATCAATGCGAAGGGGCCCGAGGTTCTCGGCAATCTGCCGCGCGTGCCAGGTCTGCCGCCCAAGACTTTTAAGCAGGCCATCGACGAAAAGGCTGGTGTTCTGGTTGATACACGAACCATGCTCGGTTTTGGCGGAGGCCACATCCATGGCGCCCTCAATATCGGGGGAACGCCCATGCTGTCGATTTGGGCGGGCTGGCTGTTAGACCCCGACAAACCACTCCTTCTCGTGCTTGATAGTGATAGCGATCTTGATAAGGTTGTTAAGTTGTTTATCCGCACCGGCTACACAAACTTTGCCGGCTATTTAGCAGGTGGCATGAAGAGCTGGAACAATGCCGGCTTCGAATTGGCAGATATTGATCAAAAGACCGTTCACGAGGTGCATAAGGCTTCGGGAGCGCTTCAGATCATTGATGTCCGCGCACCGGACGAATGGAAATCAGGACATGTCCCAGGGGCCCGCCACATCTTTCTTCCGGAGCTGCGAGAAAAGGTGGATGAGCTGGACCGGGAAAGCCCCATTGCAGCCTATTGCGATAGTGGGTATCGGGCCAGCATCGCCACCAGCATTCTGAAGCAAGAGGGATTTACCGACGTCAGCAATGTGCCCGGTAGCTGGCAGGCCTGGAAAAAAGCCGGTTTGCCGATCGATGGGAAAATCAAATGAGCACGCTGATTCTCCGACTATTCGCCTTATCGATCGCAGCCAGCGCCGCGTACTCTCAAGCAGCATTGGCCATCGAGCCTGCTCTCGACTCGCGCAATTACCCCGGTGCAGCTTGGTCTCCTTATCTTGTTGGCGCAGGAATTGGGGTTTTGTCATGGCTGACGTTCTACTTTTACGACAAGCCTATTGGCGCCTCTTCATTCTACGCCACCGTGGCTGGCATGATCGGTAAGGCAGTGGCGCCAAAGCACACGAATGAACTCGATTACTTCAAAGACAATCCGCCCAAGTTGAATTGGGAATTCGTCTTCGTCCTGGCCGCGGTTGCCGGCGCTGCTGTAGCCGCTTGGAGTGGCGGTGAAGTATTCAACGAATGGGTGCCGGAGATGTGGCGTGCGCGCTTTGGCGATAGTTTGGCGCTCCGAGGGGCATTTGCCTTTGGGGGCGGCGTTCTGATGGCGTTTGGTGCACGTCTCGCCGGAGGATGCACCAGCGGACACGGTATAAGCGGCACGCTGCAGCTGAACGTCGCCTCCTGGATCGCTGTGATTTGTTTCTTCGTAGGTGGCGCCATCGTCGCCAACCTGATGTTTAGGATTTAAGCGATGCTCGACCCTGGCAGCGCAGTAAAAAAAACTAAGATCGACAAATCCACATCGTCGGTACCCGCAAAAGCAATCGTCGGGGGTATCCTAGCCGGTTTCGTGTTCGGCTTCCTGCTACAAAAGGGCGGCGTAGGCACCTATCATATTCTTATAGGCCAACTCTTGTTCCAAGATTGGACCGTTGTGAAAATCATGCTCACGGCCATCGTGGTGGGCATGATCGGAATATTTACGTTGCATCACTTCGCGAAGGTCAACCTCCATACCAAGCCCACGAAACTTGGTCCGAACATTATCGGAGGTTTGCTTTTCGGAGTTGGATTCGCGCTAATCGGATATTGTCCCGGCACAGCCGCTGCTGCCCTTGGCCAAGGAAGTTGGGACGCACTTTTCGGAATGGCCGGGCTTGTTGTGGGCTCTTGGCTGTATGCAGAGATGTCCGACCCTCTGAAACGAACAGTCGAAAAATGGGGCAACTTCGGGAAGCTGACCTTCTATGACCTGCTGCCCGTTCCCAAAGGCGTGGTAGTCGTTTCCGCTGCAGGTTTATTGACCGGTTTTTTGGTTGTTCTTCAGGCCTTCAGCGTGCGCTGAAAATGTTTGGGCTGTGCACTTAGAGCCATGCGCTCAGCTCGCGCAATGCGCCAGACGGCCCGCATCTGTAGATCATTTCTGCACTCGCAAATGTCGGTTAGGCGCGGCGATACCACGCCTTTGCCCGGCTCCAATGAGCGCAAATGCAACGAAATTCCCGACGCGGTAAGGCGTCGGGATTAATATTTAAAGTAAGTAGTGGCGCGTCGTTCGCCTCCCACTCCTTTGATCAGAGCGAGTTGTAACGTGAACGCTCGCGAACGACTTCATCGGCCGTATAGGCGGGGGCAGCTGGATCAAACGCTGACCATCCGCTCGCCCGATAGGCATCGCCTCGGGCAGACAAGTTGACGGCCTTATGACGCTCAAGAATGCCTTTTGCCGTGCTTTCCCGGCCTTCATCGACACGAGCTGTCACTAAAGCCCCGCCACGGCGAACCCCTTCTGCGTAAACATGGGCATCTCGCTCCGGCACTCCGGCTTCGGTCAGTCCACCAATGATACCTCCCGCAGCGCCACCAACTGCAGCACCCGCAACCGCGCCAGCCGCCGTGGCAGCGAGCCAACCCGCTGCAACAACCGGCCCGACGCCTGGAATGGCCATCAGCCCCAGGCCGGTCAGCAAACCGCCAAGCCCACCGACCGCGGCGCCTATCCCAGCTCCCTTGCCGGCGTCGTCTGCGACGTCTGAGCTGTTCTCGCCTTTGTGCCAATTGTCTGAGTTATTGGCCACCACACTGATGTCGGAATGCGGAATGCCTGCCGATTCGAGAGCACTGACTGCGGAGGAAGCTGCGGAATAGGTGTCATACAAAGCTGAGACTGTTCTCTTCATGGAAATAACTCACTCTAGAGGTAAGATAGAAGATTCTTACTTCGCAACGATGTTGCCTTGGTAATCTAGGCTCACGTCCATGGCTTTGCCGCCTTTTGACCCTTTGCCGCGCCACACGCCGTTTTCGTCTTTGACAAGGCCGGTGACGTTGGCATACCCCGCGCTCTCGATGCGAGACTTCGCTTGTCCTTCGGTGAAGCTGTTCGCGCCGGCTGCCGGAGCACCGGGGTTGTTGCGGTCAGTGTTACTGATCGCTGGCGTGCTGGGGTTCGGATTTGCTGGCGGCGAAGCGGTTTGCGCCGTAGCGACGGTGCCTGCGCAAATGGCTGCTAACGCGAAAACAATGTGCCTCATGTCCGTGCTCCTTGCATCTTTACAGAGCAGGAACACGGGAAGCAGTGTCTAGGTTCCGTTTTAGCCTATACGGGCGGGAGAGGACTTG
>JAUXWZ010000081.1 GCA_030684835.1 Beijerinckiaceae bacterium | reverse complement strand
TGCTCCCTGTTCTGTAGGATTGCGCAACTTCAGTGTACATAGGGAGAAGTGCACTGACAGGAAAGTGCATTGAACTGTAGGCTGTGGCTTCACACGGAGGCAAAGATGACTGCTACGACACCCGGTTACGATTTCGGCCCTCTATCGGACCTGGCTTCACGCCTCGTCAACATTGAAGCATTGGCGTGGTCACCGACGCCCTTCGTGGGCATTTATGTAAAAACGCTTTTGAAGGACGAAACGACAGGCTTGCTTACGTGCCTGTTCAAGTGGGAACCTGGCGCCGTATTGCCCATGCACGAACACGCTGAACTTGAGCAGACTTATGTCTTGGAAGGAAGCCTCGTGGACGAAGATGGTGAGGTCACACGCGGAAATTATGTTTGGCGTCCAGCCGGCAGCAAGCACGTCGCAACCGCGCCAAATGGCGCACTAGTCCTTTGCTTCTTCCAGAAGCCAAACAAGTTCCTTTGATGTGGTTCAATAGTACCGTAGTGACGTCTGCGGTCCCCAGCGCTGAGCAGAAGCGCGTCAACCATCGGCATTATTGTTAGAGCGACAATTGCGCCGGTTTTGACGCGATACGTCTATCTCTTAAGCGTCGAACCGGGCTTGGTCTATTCGCCCACTTCAGCCTAGAAAAGCACAGGAGCCAGCAGCTCTCTAAGCCCCCGCCTCGCGGTTGCTGAGGGCCGCTTTTCTGCTAGGCGCTCCACACCTTAGTGTGACGCCAGCGTACTTGCACCGTGTCTGGCGTGGTCCCATTCTTGTCGATGAGCTGTCCCGTTCCCGGAGGGTCACTCTGAATGCCCGCAATCGTCCCATCAAGCGAGGTATTGTCTGAGCCAATGGTGTGCGTCATGAGAATGTACATTTCTATGTCGCCGTCGTAGGGCCACCGGCCAGCTTCCGTTGATGACCATACGTTGCGACCGGTAGCGGTCGGCCATTTCGGTTGGCCTGCCACCGGCTTGGCGAAGTACATGTAGCGACGGCCATTGAGGTAGTAGGACAGACCCGCTGCGTCCCACAGGCACGAATAGGTGTTGTAGTCGGTCCAGTCGTTGCCGGATGCGTCGGCAATACTCTTATTGTTGAGCCAACTAATCTGCTCTGCCTGCCACCATACAGGTCCCCACCATGCATTACCAAAGGCTTCAGCAGTCTGACATTCCATGACGTCGATTTCTGGGGGCCAGGTTCCGGCCGCGGCAGGGTCTTCGCCTTGTGCGGCCAAAATAACGGCGTTCTTCGCCAATGTCTGAGCCCGGTCACCGCCCATCCAAAATGCGGACCACCTACCAGGGTAATACGCGTCGGCGCTTGCGCAGGTCTCCCAATAACCGAACGCTTGTTTGAACGTGCCCTGCGTCGTCAGCGCGCCTGAAGAATAAGGATGCCTGCCGCCTGTTGGCGCATCGCGGTCGGGCACCTTAGCGACGTTATTCATGATCGTATTGAGGCCGCTGGGAATAGTGCTGCCGTTGACCCTGAGTCCAGATGTCGTGCAAATACCATTGGAGACACTGAACGGCGAATAACCTATAGCAATCAGATCGGGATGGGTAGGGTCGAGCCCGAACTGGTACTCGTTACCATCGTGGTTGCAGAAGCCGAGTGCATATTCCTTGCCGTTTAGCTGGCGTGGGCTGAATTTACCATCGTTGTTGTAGACAGGCGCGGTGCCCTCGCCATAACCAGCCGGACTCGTCGCGCGGGTCAGCATAGACAAACCGTTGTCGAAGTCCGAGTCGAAGGTGACAGACCGACCAAAAAGCTTCACCGCATCGGAGACGTTATGGTCGAAGCCAGTGAGCGCCGTCTGGGCAATCATAATTGCTTCACTTTCCGCCCTGGTCCACGTCTTGATGCGCCGGATAAAGCCCTCGACACCTGCCAAAAGACGGAGGGTATCAACCTGCGTGGCGCTGCCGGACGCGTCATTGAGTTTGGCATTTACCGTAGTTACTTTGCCGCCATTGTAGCAAATCTTCATCTTTCCGGCGGTGTTATTCCAAGTCACCATCACGCGAGAGACGCCCAGAATGCCACTAGCGCCCACGTAGGCAGGATTGGACATACCCCGCGTCTTCATTTGGGTTGGGCCGTGCTGCTTGATAATCTCAAGCGCATCGCCTGATTGTGCGGAAAGAATGTTTCCAGACAGCGCTGAATTAGCGCCATGCAAGGTGATGGAGCCAATCTCGATCATGACGGAACCGGCTGTGGTTTGGAGTGCGGCGAGCAATTCCCCCTTTGCTGTGATGTTTTCCGCCACTCCGCTTACAGCATTATCAACGACTGACGGCGAGGCTATGCGGATGGTCATACTCACCGCGCCTGTGCCGATGAACTGGTAGTAGATTTCCATTTTTGCGGCGGTCGCTTGCGAAACAGCGACGTGGGTATTCACATTTTCGACTAGTGAGCCGGTGGTCGAAAGAGTTTCTAGAATTTGCGGATCGTCTAGCCGTTGATCGCCCGAGTCTCGGATGGTCGCCATCATGCGACGCCAGCCGAGATTCGCGATTGATCCAGCCACCAACTGAGTCGACGTTTTGATGGTGTAGGACTTGCCCTGCGAAACGGGGAGGGTGACGGTATTGATGAGGGTTACCGAGGCGTTCGCGGTGAACGTACCGTAGATGTGAACGTCGATATAGTTTGCGCCGACGCCCACCACATCGGCGCTGACCTCGGCTGAATTCGCTGCGGCGAACCCGGTTGGCAATGTTCCTGGCAGTCCAACAGCCGCGCCAGATAAAGACGGGTTAGGGAAAAGGTTGGGCGCTATGCCGCCAGATCGAAAAATACCGAGATCGGTTCGCGCGAGAACGCCAGCGGCGAAAGCGGTGTCAACACCAGCCGCGTTCTTTGCATTGCGCGATGCGGATATGTCCGTTTCCAGAACGTCGCTCGGTGTCGCCGCTCCGACATAGACGTTTGTTGAAAAATTGAGGTCCATCGTCGCCGCTGGTGCTACCTCATCCGGCGCTTCGGCAGGCAGGAGGTCGTTTCGGATCGCGCCCGTCACATGCCCGGGCGTGGCTTTGTAAGCCAGGAGATAGTGAGCGGCGTTCGTAGGCGCGTCCAGAGTGAAAGCGCCGTTCCTGATCCCATGCTTGCGGTAAAGCTTTTGCGTGTACGAAGTCTGGCCTTCTGTTCGCCAGAGCATAAGCACTGATCCCGGACAGGAGGCCCCTAGTGGATAGGTTTCTTGAGTTGGTGAATTCGACGTTACTTCCCATCCGACGTCGGCTTTGATGACGCGCGCTTGGCTCCCCGATTCTGGCCGCGATCACGCCAGACGCGAAACGGCCTCACGACCCGCAGATCGAAGAGCACCACCCCCGTCGTGGCTACGGCGGCCATGCACAGCATCCACTTGGAGACCAGCTCCATCGTGCCCTCGATCTGCAGCGCGTGGATCACGGTCGCCACGACGACCATCGCCGCCAGACCGTTGTGGACCATCAGCCAGACCGAATGGCGCAGCCCGAGCCGGCGACGCAAGACCACCAAGATCGCCGTCGCCGCGATGCCCCACATTCCGATGACGCCGTAGACCGAGAAGGGGGTTGGCGACACAAGCAGGATGGCATCAATCGTGTCGGGCGGGCTGGCAAGATAAAGTCCGCCCACATGAAGCGCCACCATCACGACGATTGCGACGCCCATCCAGCGGTGCCAGCGCCGTCCAACCGACCCCTGCGATCCAGCGAGGTAGCCAGCGGCGAGGAGTGGTTGAAGGAAGAGTAGCGAAAGGCCGACTACGCCAGCTAAGCCGCCAACGATGTAGGGCAGGCTGCGGGACGAAAGATAGGGGCTGAAGGAGGCGATCGCGACCGGTACGATCATGACGATGGCGACGCTGCCCCAAGCGAGGACGGCCGGAAGCCAGCGCCGGCTAATCAACCGCATGAGAGTTGATCCGGCGATCAGGTGGGGACGAGGACGAAGGCCGCGGACACAGACGTGTCCCGCGCGCTCGGCATAACGGGGCGCAGGAAGACTGTCCGGAACGCGCCGTCGACATAGGCCAGGTGGGCGTGGGGTTGCCCGAAGTTCGGGACGATCTGCGCCATCTCGAGTTCAAACGTGCCGTCGGCACGGGTCAGAACGCTCCCGTGATTAACCGGGTCGGGCTCACCGCCGAGGACCGTCGCGGCCCAGATCTGGATGCGCAAGCCTCTCAGCGGCGCGCCATCGCCGGCTCGCCGCACGCTGCCTCGCACAAAAAAACCGGAGCCTAGCCGATCCACCATGGGTGCATTCGGACGGTAGTTGTTAGCGCCCCCGCGCATCGTGGCGGTCGGAGCAAGCCCGGTCGCAGCAGTCGCGGGGGCAACAAGGCCCAGTGGCCAGGTGAGAGCCGCCGTCCCGGCAAAACCGACCGTCGCCGTGAGCAGGGAGCGACGGCTGAGAGGGTCATAAGTCATGTCGCATCTCCGTGTAGGCGGTGGTGCATGCACGGCCTTGAGCCCGCAGACGAAGACAGACCCACCACAAACCGCACGCCACCTGGTGTGGCGCAGCAAGCTACTGGATGTAGTGCTGTTTGCACCCGGGTCCATCGCGGAGCCGGCCGATCAAGTGGAAGTGATGAATTCATCCGAGCTATTGTCGCGGTTGATCGGCCTGGCGGGCGGGCGCCTCAACCTCCACATCGTGCAGGCGCCGCGAAAGCGAAGCGACGAAAAGATCGGGGTGTCAGGCGGCTGCTCCGCAGGGGTGCTCTGAATCAGTGTCAGACGAACGCAAGCCGGACTGGCCTCGCGCGGCCCGCGTCCGATGGAACTGCATCAGCGGCGAGCTGGGTTGCGATTGCTCAACCGCACAGCGTCGCTGGCAGCTCGCGGCTGACGAAGGTCGCTGCGCGACTGAATGCGCGTCATGATCGTGCTATTTAAGATACGCAGGGGAGAGTGCGCCGAAGCCTCGCTCTCCCCTTTGCTTTAGAAGCGCTGCTCCACAAGAACAGCTTGGTTCGAGCGGCTGATTTGAGATCAAAAATCCGCAAAGCGTGTCGCCATCATCAGCCGACGCGAATTCCAGAAAGCGAGCCAATAACTCCGAAAGCTTGAAGCAGCCACAAAACGACAGCGATCACAACAACGACGTTCAATATTCTTTTTATCTTGTGATCCATCGGTATGTAGGTGTTGACCAGCCAAAGTAGAACTCCAACTACGATCAACGTAATGACGAGATTA
>JAUXWZ010000079.1 GCA_030684835.1 Beijerinckiaceae bacterium | reverse complement strand
GAACGTGCTATTTCCTCAGAGCCGCAGGCAACGGACCGGCCAGCTGAGGTGCGCCAGTAACTACATTACTTTCGCGTCACGAAGGCGGCTAGGTTGATCGGTCCGCGGCCGACACTCTTTTCGATGCCCCAGTCCGCGATGCCTTTGCGAAGAAAAAATACAGACCCCGCCGAAAAGAAGCCTGGCCCATAGGCCCGATCGTGAACAAGCTCGCCCAAATCCGCAATGGCGTTCGTGTACTCATCGATAGAGGTAGCGCGGGATGCGCGCTCGATAGCGGTGACTACATCCTTGTCGTGCTTGGGTCCCCACCCTTGGGTGGGGCCGTACACAGAATGCACGCCGGCGAGCGCAGTGACGCGGCCGCCGGGCCCAAAGAAAAGTAGCGAGTTTACGTGCGCGCCAGCGTGCCGACGGCGATTGCGCTCGGCCAGATCAGTACGCTCAATGCGCACGTTGAAACCCACGGCCTTGAGCATCGGCTCCATCGCTTCAGCCATCGCACCCTCTTCCGGATACGACATCGAGTATTCCAGTGTAACTGGCGGGCTTTTGCCAGCCTGATACCCTGCAGCCGCGAGCAGCTTCTTCGCCTTCTCGGGATCGTAAGCATATGGAGCGCCGCACGCTTTGAGGTAGCGAGGATTTTGCGTCGAAATCTCTGTTGGCGGAGGCCATGTGCAGCCCCACGTACGCACCCCCACCCCATTCCAAATCGTATCGGCGAGAAGCTTGTGATCGATTGCGTGAGCGGCCGCCCGGCGAAGATCGGCATTGTGAAAGACGTTGTCCGGCCGATCGGTGTGGAAGAAGTAAAAGCCGATCACATTTGCGTCGGTCTTTGTGGCGACGCTCGCGCCGGCGCGCTTGACCTGTGCGGCCAGTTCGCGGGTTCCGGTGACAATGTCCTGTTGTCCCGTCCGCAATTGATTGACGCGCGTTCCTGTCTCCGCCACGTGACGAATCTCGATCCGGTCGTAGAGCGGGCACCCGAGAAGCGGGTCCTTTCGCGCGGCTTGCAGCGTGATGAACTGTTGCGTCTGCCGCGCGGCGATGCGGTATGGTCCGCCATTGAGCGGCGCAGCGCGGAACTTGTCGAGCGCCTCTTGCGAGATCTCTCCGCCGGAGTGATATTTTTTGGACGTGACATACAGCGGGAACACGAGTGGAGACATCTCCAAATGGAAGGTCGGTGAGCCCCGCGAGAAGCCTATCTCGACTGTTCGATCGTCAATCGACTTCGCCTTCACGCCAATGCCGCGTAGCGTTCCCGAAATTTGCGTATCGGCGAACTTGGAGGCAGTGGCCTCAATCGAGAAGACGATGTCATCAACTGTCACCGGGCTGCCGTCATTAAAGGTGAGCCCCGGCTTCATCCTGATGCGCATACCTGTAGCGCCAGGAAGATATTCGTAAGATTCCGCGACGCCGTAGGCCGGGTCCATCTTGGATTCAAGTGGATCGGCGCCAAACAGCGGCAGGTGCACGAGCCGGGCATAATGGGTCGAACTGAATCTCGATTCCGCTGGATGCGGAGAGTAGATCTCGTCGCCCGAGACCGTCGCTATTCGCAGCAAGGGCTGGCGTGCCGGACATTGATCGAGAGAGGTCGATTGCTGTGCTTGCGCTGAGTGCGTCGTTTGCAGAAGCGCAACGGCCGCGCACGCCATCGTCAACCGCCACCGACGAACATTCCTCCTTGCATCATGCTGCATCGCCGCGTCCTCCAGGTTCTCGAAAACTTCAACGACGGAGGCGCCCCCGCCGTCCTACCCGCCTAAGAGTTTATATCCATCACCCGCTCGGGACGGCGAAGTGACTCCGGCCCCTCGCTTCACTTCAAACGCCGCCCTTCGCCCTCGAGCACAACCGCAAGTGGAAATGCTCCTTCGACATACGAACCGATGGAACATGCAGGCCATTGGGACATGCGGTCCGACTTGAAAGCGGCCCCGGAAATCCTGCTGCACCTGTCCATCTGTTTCCTCCCGGAGCGTTCGATCACTACCATCGCATTTACGGCCTATAATTGCCGCAACTTGGGGTCGAGATAATCGCGCAGTCGATCACCCAACAGATTGAATGAAAGTACGACTCCCGCTATCGCAAGACCCGGGAATAGCGATATCCACCACGCTGTGTCGATGTAAGTACGTCCGCTCGCGACCATCTGCCCCCACGTTGGCGTGGGAGGGGGCACGCCAGCGCCGAGAAAACTCAGTGTCGCCTCCACGATGATCACGAAGCCAAGCTGCAAGGTGAGCAGAACGACGACGCTATTGAGTACATTCGGAAGAATGTGAATAAACATGATCCTGAGGTTAGAAGCGCCAGCGATGCGTGCGAGTTTGACGAAGTCACGTTCTCGCACGCTGAGCACCTCACTGCGGATCAGCCGCGCGAAGCGCGCCCACAAAATAAGTGAGGCAGCAATGACGACCGTATATATGCCGGGACCGATAACTGCGACCAGAAGCAGCGCGGCGAGGATCAACGGAAACGCCATCATGCCGTCAGCCGTTCTCATAACGACGGAATCCAGCCGGCCGCCAAAATAACCGGATGTCAGGCCAATCACCGACCCAAGCGCAGATCCGAAGGCAAGCGCGGACATCGCGACCACAAAGGATGCGTTCGCGCCAACGATGATGCGGCTAAGCACATCGCGACCCAGATTGTCTGTGCCAAGGAGGAACCGCGGATCGCCGCCCTCCAGCCATACTGGCGGGAGGAAGCGAAGGCGCAAATTCTGCTCGTTAGCCGGCGCCAAAGTCAGCCATTCGCCAAACAGCGAGATGACGACGAAGAGTACAACAATCGTCAACGGAAGGACCGGTACCCGCCTTATCGAAACCCACCGGCTGCGCCGACGGCGCGTCGGCATCTGAGCCGCTTCATCAGGTTTCGTTTTCGCCTCGATGATTGCCAAGTAATGCTCCTGGGCTTCAGTGTCCTTGCGTAGCGATGCGCACTCTAGGGTCCACAACTCCGTACAGTAGATCGACGATGAGGTTTGCGAGCAGGACTGAAACCGCGACGAGTCCGACGATTGCCTGAATCATGGGGAAGTCGCGAGTGCCTATTGAGTCGACGAACATCGCGCCGATTCCCGGCCAATCGAAAACCACCTCGACAACCACGGAACCTGAAACCGCTGTCCCTATCCAGATAGCCATGAACGTCATGATGGGTAAGAGCGCATTACGAAGCACGTGGACCCAAACCACCTTTGCTTCGGACAGGCCCTTTGCGCGTGCGAGCTTCACAAACTCGGCGTCAAGTGTCTCAAGCATTGACGAGCGGAGCAGACGCGTCAGGGATGCAAAAAGCAGCAGCGAGGTCGTGATTGTCGGCAACACGTAATATGGTATGGATTCAAGCCCGCCCGGCCCCATTCCCCCCGCAGGCAACCACCCTAGTTTTACCGAGAACAGCGCCATGAGCAGAAGCCCGACCCAGAAACTGGGGGCTGCCTGGCCAAAGGCGGCGAGCAGACGAACGACGTGATCGGGAAACTGCCCGCGCTTGTATGCGGCCAGCACTCCCAGCGGAAACGCTGTGGCCAGAATGAGCACTAGCGATGCAGCCTGTAGCTTCAGGCTGTTGGCCACGCGTCCGCCCATGAGATCCAGCACCGGTTCCCTGTAAACGATGGAGCGGCCGAAATTCAGTGTCGCCATGTCACGCAGGAATACCAGGAACTGCTCGATGTAACTGCGGTCCGTTCCGATGCGCTCGCGCACCGACTGGATCATCTCCGGCGTTGCATCTGAGGGCAGAATAAGTACGGCCGGATCGCCCGCCGCGCGCGTGGCGATGAACAGAACGACCATAAATATGACGAGTGTGATAAACGCCTGAAACAGGCGGTTGCCCAAGTAGGCTATGGCGCACCTCCCGCCGTTGCTGTTCGTATAACGCTTGGCCGCGTTGATCCGACTGCATTTAGCCGGATCAGCCTAATGCGGCCCTGCGGCATGTCAAGTGAGCCTTTTTCTCCGTACTTGAGCAGGCACTTGACGTCTGCGTTCAGCAGAACCTACCATCGCAGTATAAAAAGCGGGGGAACCACGCGCCAAGCGTCGAGCCCGCCATTGAGGAAACGCTCGTGCCGTTACTCGAAGTCGAAGATCTCGAGACGCACCTTGTCACACGTCGCGGCGTCAACCGCGCCGTGGACGGCGTAAGCTTCAGCCTCGACACCGGTCGCTGTCTTGGCGTTGTCGGCGAATCCGGCAGCGGCAAGTCGATGACAGCGGCATCCATTCTTCGACTTCTGCCTCAGCCTTACGGCAAGATTGTAGGCGGATCGATCCGGTTTGATGGAGAGAACCTTCTCGCAAAAAGCGAACGCGAAATGCGAAAGGTTCGGGGAGGAAAAATAGCGATCATCCTTCAGGATCCGATGACAAGCCTCAATCCCGTTTTCAGCATTGGATACCAGATCGCGGAGGCCGTCAGGCTGCATCAACGTTTTCGCGGACGCCATGTTCTTGAGCGGGTGATTGAAAGCCTCCGCCGAGTGCGCGTGCCCGCGCCCGAGACGCGAGTAAACGATTATCCGCACCAGTTCAGCGGCGGCATGCGCCAGCGCGTTGTCGGCGCCATCTCGATCGCCTGTGAGCCAAAACTACTGATCGCCGACGAGGCTACGACCGCGCTGGACGCCACGATTCAGGCGCAATTTCTCGACCTTCTGCGCGGACTGCAGCAGGATCTCAACCTCGCGCTCCTATTCATCACGCACGACTTCGGCATCGTCGCAAAGATGTGCGACGACGTGATCGTTATGTACGCGGGACGCGTCGTTGAAAGCTGCGATGTCCGCGAAATGTTCAACCACCCCGCGCATCCCTACACGCTGGCCCTGCTCGAAGCTGTGCCGAAAGTTGATCGGCGGGTTGAGCGTCTGTATGCGATCCCGGGCGTCGCCGCCGGCGGATTTACGCATCAGGCCGGATGCTCTTTCGCCCAACGTTGCGCGCTTGCCCAACCCCGCTGCCATCACGAAAAGCCCCCGGTTATGACGGTCCGGCCGGGACATACGTCCGAATGCTGGCGGGCTGAGGAGATTTATAACGCGCAGGGAACGCTCAGTCTGCACACGGCGGCGGTCACAAGCGAGGGCCACGCATGAGCGTTGAAGCCGCGCACGCGCCTTTGGCCCGCACTAAGGATGACACGCTGGTTCGAATACGGGACCTACATGTGTACTTCAATGTTCGGCGCGGACCTTTTCTTAAACGTCACGACGTCGTCCTGAAGGCTGTGGACGGAATATCTTTTGACGTAAATTCGGGTGAGACGTTCAGCATAGTTGGAGAGTCCGGCTGCGGAAAATCCACGACTGCACGCGCAATTCTCAAGGTCGAGACTCCGACTAAGGGAGAAATTATCTGGCGCGGCTTGAGCCTCGCGAAAATCGACCCTGCGCAAACGAAGGCCTATCGGGCCGCCGTTCAGGCTGTCTTCCAAGACCCATACAGTTCAATGAACCCCCGCCTGCGCGTACTCGACTTCGTCAGCGAGCCGATGCTGCTCAACCTCGCTATCGGCAAGAAGGAGCGAAGGGAACGTTCCGAACGCGCCTTGCATCAGGTGGGTTTGCGGGCCGACGACTTAAACAGCTTTCCGCATGAGTTCAGCGGGGGGCAGCGTCAGCGCATCGCCATCGCGCGCGCCATTGCTTCTGAGCCAAAACTCATCGTACTCGACGAGCCTGTCTCCTCCCTCGACGTTTCCATCCGGGCGCAGATCATGAACCTGCTGAAGTCGCTTCAGGAGGATCACGGCTACAGCTACCTGTTCATCGCGCATCATTTGGGTACCGTCCGGTACATGAGCCACATGGTGGGCGTCATGTACCTCGGTCGAATGATGGAACTGTCAGAATCCGAAGCCCTGTTCACCAACCCGGCGCATCCCTATACGCAGGCCCTCTTCTCGGCCGCGCTACCCGATCATCCCGATGTCGAGCGCAAGCAAGTGCTTCTGCGCAATGACGTTGCGGCGCCCACAGAGATTCCGCCCGGGTGCCGCCTGCATACGCGCTGCCCGTTTGCCATGCCGGTCTGCGCAAACATCGAGCCGGAGTGGAAAGAAATAGGCCCGCGCCACTGGACCGCATGCCATCTCATATGAACCCGTCGCGCCGACGAACCAGGAGGAGCCAATGATCTCCGTGTTATCGAAGGATGAATGCCTCGAGGCATTACGTAAAATGCTGATGATCCGCCGCTTCGAAGAGGCGTGCATCGACGCCGCCCAGGAGAACAAGGTTCCTGGACACTTCCACGTCTACATAGGCCAGGAGGCGACCGGCGTCGGGGTGATGGCGACCCTCGACCCGGGCGACTACGTCCACAGTACGCACCGCAACCACGGGCACCTGATCGCGCGTGGGGCCGATCCAAACAAGGCGCTGGCCGAAATACTTGGCAAAGCCGGCGGCTATGCGGGTGGGAAAGCGGGCACGCTTCACGGATGCGCGCCCGATCTGAACTTTCCACTCAGTTCTGGCATCGTCGCAGGCATACTTCCGATCGCCGTCGGCACGGCTTATGGTCTGCGCGTGCGCAAACTGCCAAATGTCAGCGTCGTCTTTTTCGGTGATGGCGCAATGGAGGAGGGCGCGGCCTATGAGGCGCTTAACCTTGCGGCTCTCTGGAAACTGCCGGTCCTCTTCGTCTGCGAGAACAACACGGCCGAAGTTGATCGCAGACCCGGCGGCGGGCAGTACCATGCGCCAAACATGTCGATCATAGAACTTACAGACCTCGCACGCATCATGGGTATTACCACCCAGATCGTCGATGGCCTCGATCTCGGCGCCGTCTGGACGGCGGCCCGCGATGCACGCAATCGAGCCGTTAATGGCGAGGGCCCCACGTTCTTTGAAATACGCACCAATACATGGCCAGGGGGACAATGGCCCACGCTCGTCACCGGTCGCACCGACATTAGCCATGCGTGGACCAACGAAGTTCCAGCTCAATATGAAAAGAACGCGAACTGGTTCAAGCGCAACGATCCGGTGCTGAGCGTAGCGCGCGAAATGCTGAAACTGGGAGTTGCATCGCATACCGAAATCGAAGCGATCGACATACGCGTCCGCAACGAAATCGACGCCGCCGTGAAGTTCGCCAACGATAGTCCGTTCCCATCGCTCGAGAGCGCTCTCACGGACGTCTGGCCCAACTGATCACAAAGCACAAGGAGCACCAGTCATGGAGCACACAATGTTCGGCGAGGCGAAGATCAAGGCGGTCGGCGACCTCATGCGGGACGACGAACGGGTTGTCATCATCGGTGGCGCAGGCTTCGGCGGTCTGCTGCATTCCCAGTATGTGAAGCCGCTGTTCGAGGAATTCGATTCCCGCATCCTTCGCACGCCAATCGCCGAGCTTGGCTTCTGCGGCATGGGCGTCGGCGCCGCTATCGCCGGCCTTTATCCGATTGTCACCATCGGAACCGGCAGCTTCGCGTTTGAGGCCTGGCCACAGATCTGCAACGAGGCGCCCAACATCACGTACATGAGCGGTGGGCAGGTGAAAGTTCCCGTGATGTTCCAAGCGCTCGTAGGAATACGCATTTCTGGCGCTGCGCAACATTCCGCACGCCCGCAAGCGATGCTGATGCAGGTTGCAGGCCTGCAGGTGATTGCGCCCGCGCGCGCGGCTGATGTCGGGCCATTGCTAAAGGCTGCACGCGATAGCGAACGACCAACGTTCTGGATCGATCATGCGCTGCTGTTCGAGGAAACCGATCTTTATCCGCCAGCCAAGACGCCTCCGGCCCTCGGCAAGGCAGAGATTGTTCGCGCCGGCAAAGACGTGACTATTGTTGGCTATTCCATCGATCTCGTGCGCTGCCTCAAGGCGGCTGTGGAGCTCGAGAAAGAGGGAATCGACGCGGAGGTGATCGATTTACGCACGCTGACGCCGCTCGATTGGGAGACCGTATGCGAATCCGTCGGCAGAACCGGGCGGCTGGTTGTGGCTGACGAATGCTATCCGGCGGCGAGCGTCGCCTCGGAGATAGCGAGCATCTTTGCCGACAAGGGGTTTGGATTGTTGAAGAAGCCAGCCAAGCGGCTCAACTTCCCGGCGGTTCCTGTGCCGCTCAGCCCTCCGCTGGAGATACACCTGCTTCCGACGGTGAGTAAGATCGTGCAGGCCGCCAAGGAACTCGTCGCATGATCTAGTCATCGAACGCTGTGACAAGGCCGGGGAAGGCCGGGAGAAGGCCTCCTTGCTTTCGCATTAGACTTCTGGAAAAGGACGGCGTTGAAAGAAGAAAGCCCCTGAGTATCAGGCGAACTCAATCGCGGCCTTCACGACGCGAAAGCTGGCGATGGCGTTCATCGCCTCGTTAGATCGCCTTTTGTCAGTCAGGGAAAGGAACGTCCTGAATTTCGAGGGGCGCCTTGTGCCTTGTGATGACTGCGGCGCGGCTGTAACGCATGATCGTTCCCCTGCCCTATTCACGTTCCGCGCGCGCCGTGCGTCTAATACCCGGCGTCCAGCATCACAGATTCGATAATATAACAAAGCGCGCCGAGCGGCCTAAGCGCCACCAGGCGCGGCGACCGACCCCTTTGTCGGAACGCCGGAGGCGGCGGCAAGGTCAGGCCAGCCGATCGGCGCGGCGGCTCGATCCATGTTCTCATCGTCCGGCGCATCCGGTCGCCAGCGATTTGCAACAATACGTATGCCGGACACTGCAGTCGAACGATCAGAGGCAAGGAAAATCAAAGGCGACATCATCGCGGATGGGGGCACCAACTTGTTGCGAGCGATGCGAGCGTCGGGAGGAATCATAGGAGTATCCGCCGCGCCGCCCGGGATCAGCACATTGCAGGTGACGCCAGAACCCTCCAGTTCCTGCGCCCACCCGGCCGAAGCCGCTTCAAGAGCAGCCTTTGCGGGGCCATACGGCGTGTTTCCCTCCCGCAACATTGTGCCAAAGCTGGTAGTAATGTTGATGATGCGACCCCAGCCCTGAGCTGCCATGATCGGCGCGACACATTTCGCAAGCATGAAGGGGGCGCGCACATTAACGTCGAACATGCGCTGCCAGTCCTCAGCTTCAACGTCCCAGAAGCGAACCAGCTTTGTGAGGAAGTCTCTGCTGATAAGCGCCATGTTCAGACCCGCGCAATTCACAAGCACGTCGACGCCGCCAAACTCCCTTACCGCGCTCGCGATAAGGTTCTCACATTCCTGGACGCGGGTAAGATCAACCCTGTGGGGCACAATGCGACCGGCGCCGCCTTTCAACTCAGCGAGTGTTTCCTCGACGGCCGAGCTGTTGATGTCCGCAGCAATAACTAGCGCGCCGGCGCGAGCCAAGCCGAGTGTCATCGCTCGCCCCAGTCCCGATCCTGCGCCGGTAACAATGCACCTCTTACTTTTCACATCTGCAGTCATCACAAATTTCCTAACCGGCAGCTCAAACTGTGACGTCTTAATCAAACGCCAGCAACGAATCCAGACATTGAAATCACCGAAGCTCTACTCTGTCCGAAACGCATAGAGTGCATCCAAAGTGGCGTTCGTTTGTTCGACATGCGGCAGGTGTCCACACGCCTGGATCATCACCAACTCAGCATCGGGAATAAGCCGTTGCAAAGCAGGCCCATGCTCAGGCGAATAGATGCGGTCCTCATCACCCCAGATAATCAGAGAAGGGACGTTGATGCGGTGCAGCCATCGCGACAGCCGTGGATTGTGAAACCGCGGATTCCACCCAAAGCGGGCGCTCGCGATTCGCTCGCGGATAGCGAGATCCTGATACTTGTCTGCCTGGGCGCGGGCCGCCGCTTCTTCGCCCAGTCGCCGATCAGCATAAGCAAGCCTCGCCTGCTCGTCCGGATCAATCATAAAAATGTCGGTTTTGGGTAACCCGCTAACATGTATCCCGGCGGGAGCGATTAGCGTCAGGTCTCGAACTCTTGTTGCGTTGCGAACGGCGCACTCTAATGCGACCCATCCACCCAGAGAATGACCTAAAACGCGGATGTCCCGCAGATCCATCTTGTCAAAGAGATCGAGATACAGATACGCAAGGTCCGATACATCGTCGAAATCGTCAGGGCACGGACTATCGCCAAATCCCGGATGCGAGGGAGCAATGACCGTATAGCGTTCCGCGAGCCGATCCAGAATCTCAGGCCATGTGGAGAGGCCATCCGTTCCGTGCAGGTAGACAAGCGGCGGTCCCGATCCCCCGCGCTGCAGCGCGAGGTCCACCTTGTTGAGCTGAATTCTTTCGGCCTTGTACCGCATTCCGTGCCCCCTCGATTCCGACGGCGAACCAGCCCGATTGGTCTCATTAGCTGAAGCGGCTAATCCGGCTCGCAGCTTGTACGTGAGCCTTTCCAGCACGCCTGTGCGGCGCGTCCGCTGTAAGGTTCATGCCCAACCTAGCAAACTGCCGAAAGACCTAAGAATCTTCCTGGAAACAAATTTACGTACATTTCCCCTCGGATGAAAACAGGACGCTCGTGGCGAGGGCAAATGCTTTCCAGACATTACGCTAATGTTGAACGCGCATCTCGCTACCGCACTTCACCCGTGACGCGTACTGTTGACCAGCCAATTCGATCCGGGGTAACCTTCAAAGGGGAGGAGCATAGGCACAATGCGGGTAGAGCGTTTCTTTCGACGCCGCTCGACTAGGCCTTGATCGACGCACCGTGCATCGTTGTGGAAGCGATCCGGCAGTCGGCTCGCGGGCATTAAGGAGGTTGTGCGTGGATCTGCGACAACTC
>JAUXWZ010000078.1 GCA_030684835.1 Beijerinckiaceae bacterium | reverse complement strand
TGCTCCGCGCCGCCGAAGCGCGCACCATGCCAGAACTTTGGCAGGCCATCGCCGATGCCCTGAAACGCTTCACGCCAAACGAATGCCGCAACTACCTCGTCGCCGCAGGATACGATGCTACATGATCGGAAAACGCTCTAGGTCAGAGAAAGAAGAAGTCTGTTGTCGTTGCCTGTCTCGTCGCCTCCTGCGGAGTTCGGCAACTCTTGCCGAGTCTCCGGGGCGTTGTTTCCAATAAGAAGGCGCGGATCCCCGTTGTGCGGGGGTGAAGCTGACGCCGGAAGCTGCAAAGGCGCTTCCCATTAACGAGCAACCACGCCGGCAAGGTACAACAAGAGCCCGATCAACGCGCAGCCTACCAACACTGTGACCGGCCCCAAGCGAAAACGAAAGACGGCTACGAAGGCTGCCGCAACGAGCGCTAAGGAGGGCCAGTTTACTGAGGCCAGGATCGGTACATCGAGCCTCAGGCCAAATGCTGTCCACGATCGGAGTTCATCAAACACGACGTGCAGGCCAAACCAGACGGCAAGGTTTAAAACAACCCCGACCACTGCAGCTGTAACGGCGGTTAACGCAGCGGTCAGCGCCTTGTTATCACGCAGCCGTTCGATGAAGGGCGCACCAAGAAATATCCACAGGAAACAGGGTGTGAAGGTCACCCATGTCGTCAGCAAGCCACCCAGAGTACCGGCCATTAGCGGTGAAAGGCTGCCCGAATCGCGGAACGCGCCCATGAACCCGACGAACTGCGTGACCATAATGAGCGGCCCTGGCGTCGTTTCTGCCATGCCGAGCCCATCGAGCATCTCCCCTGGCGCAAGCCAGCCGTAGTTCTGCACCGCCTCCTGCGCGACATAAGCCAGAACCGCATAAGCGCCGCCAAAAGTCACCACCGCCATGACACTGAAAAAGCCAGCGATCTGCGCAAAGACGTTCGCGGGTCCGAGCGCGAGGAAGAGCGCAGCCACCGGGACAAGCCACAGCACCAGCAGCACGGCCGCAATGCGGAACGCCCAGGCGCTATTAACGCGTGTGTGCTCAGGCGTCTCCTCTCCCAGGAGCGTGTCAGCATCGGCGACCTGCACCTTTCCGACTTGCCCGTGTCCCGCCGTGTCCTGGAAGGCCACGAACCCCGCTCGCGCCCCCCCGAACCCAATCATCCCCGCAGCGAGGATGATAACAGGAAAGGGGATGGCAAAGCCGAAGATCGCCAGAAAGGATGCCGCCGCGATCGCCCGCATCGCATTGTTCTTTAACGCTCGGCTGCCGATGCGGATGACCGCCTGCACGACGATCGCGAGCACCGCCGCCTTCAGACCGAAGAACAGCGCCTCGACCGGACCGACATTGCCGTAGAGCGCGTAAATCCAGCTGAGCGCCATGATCGCCGCGACACCCGGAAGCACGAAGAGGACGCCCGCAATGATGCCCCCCAGGGTGCGGTGCATGAGCCAGCCAATATAGACAGCAAGCTGCATCGCCTCGGGCCCTGGCAGCAACATGCAATAGTTCAGAGCATGCAAAAACCGCTTCTCACCGAGCCACTTCTGTTCCTCGACGAGGATGCGGTGCATCAGCGCGATTTGCCCCGCCGGGCCTCCGAAACTTAGAAGACCAATCCGGGCCCAAATGCGCGTGGCTTGCGCGAGCGTGGGATATCTGCGGTCCTGCATGGTCATGCCTTCGGCTTGTTCGTTGGCCAGTTATGAGGTTCGTCGCTTGCATCCCGCGCCCATCGATAGAAGGCGTCGTAAAGCAGCATTCCGGCTTCGAGTTGTTCAAGATCGTCGGAATACATCCGGGAGAGGCCGAGCGACACCGCGAGCAGCCCTGCCGCCTCGGGTGCAAGGTCGAGCCGGGCGGTGTCAGCGCCGCGCACGACAGCGGCCAGCCGGTCGAGCGCGGGAATGTTCAGCCCGAACTCCGACAGCATCACGTCGAAGGTGCAGAGCTCGCCGCGGTGGCTCCAGAACACATCCTCGATGTCGAAAGGAGCGGCGCTGTAAAGCGCCGCCACGCCTGTCACCTCGGCAGGCGCCACGAACAGGATCAGAGCACGAGGATCGACAAAGCGGCGAATCAGCCAGGGACAGGCAATGCGGTCGATCTTCGGTCGCGACCTGGTGACCCACACGGTGCGGCCCTGCGCATCGGACGCGGGAAGTTTGGCGGGGTCGATCAGCGGCAGTGCGGCCGCGCGCCACGCATTGAACCCGCCCTCGAGGTATTCCGAGGGGCAGCCTTCGGCGCGCAGCCATGCTGCCGCACCCTGGCTCCGTCGGGACCCGTCCTGGCAGACTGTGATCGACGTATTGCCGGCAAGCCGGGCCGCATGCTCAGTGAGTGCGCATTCGCCGGCTCGCATTGCCCCCGGTAGCAGGCGCGGGTCGGCGGCGAAGTCCTCATCGGATCGCGCGTCGAACAATGTCGGCGCGCGCGGGGTGCCGATGATGCGGACAAGCTTTTCGGATGAAATCGAATTCGGCGCAGCCATACACGCTCCTCCTTTGCAAGGATGATCTGGAACGCGATCTTCGGCTGACGCCTCGTGGAGAGCTCGCAATCCCCATCTCGCCAATTTGGAAAAATGCGCCACGGTCGTCAAGAAGGCGCGGCACACAGCGCCAGATCCGAGCTGAGGTGAGTTCCAGGCAGCTCGGTGCCAACTGAGCCGGACACGTACGAGGTCATCGAAGTAATTGAAGCGCGTTGAGCGCTCGATCTTCCAGGAACCAGGCGGCCCCCCGCGGCCGCTTTTTTCGGCTCCGACGCCTTGCGTCGCAGGCTCAGCGTCAGCGTCTCTACTATCCAAAACGAAATCCGCGGGAGATCAAATTCACGGGGCCGCTTGCGGGGCACTTCGTGTAAACACTCGCCACAACGCCCACCTCGCGTTCTCTGAACGTTACGCCTGGCAAGAAATCGGCGGCGAAAAGTTGGGATGGCTCGAAACCATAAGCTACTGAAAGAAAGACTTTTCTTTTAACCCAACCTATTTGCGCGAGGTTGGGTCGGAAAGAGACGCAAGCCGTTCAGAGACCAAAAATCGGTGCGGCGGCAGTCTCTGAGGTTGGGGTGCCGTCGCGAAATCCCTCTGCGACAGCGAGAAAACAGGCATCTGATTTCGCGGTCGGTGGAGTTCGCAATTGAGGACTGGCGGAGGGGGCGGGATTCGAACCCGCGATACGGTTTCCCGCATACACACTTTCCAGGCGTGCGCCTTCAGCCACTCGGCCACCCCTCCGTTGAGGGCAGGCAATAGACCAATTGGGCGCCCGCGCCAAGAGTCGTGGCG
>JAUXWZ010000066.1 GCA_030684835.1 Beijerinckiaceae bacterium | reverse complement strand
GCGGAGCTCTTCGCCGAAGAGGCGAAGGTATTCCTCGGATGACATTTGGCCTTGTTCAACCAAGGCGCGGGCTGTGTAACGATCCAGCATGGTCGCCTCCTGTTCTGTGTTCAAAATGAACGCGCGTTAAGGAGGGCGGTTCCCCTGATTCACCATTGAGAATTTTTGCGGTGGAAAATTAGAACAAAACCTGTACATTATGGCAACTTAAAGCGAACAGAGAGCATCATTCATGTGGTCTTTCATCAGCGATATCGTCGAGCTTGGCGCCCTTGGCGCGTTTGTGGGGATGATCATTCTCGTCGCTGCTTAAGCGCGAGATTGCGGGGATAAGAACGTCTGCGGCCTCGTCCCCGGCCCGCGAATCCGCGATGATCGCCGTTCGTGGAGTTGACCAATGGACGACGGCGCAGGCGGCATCATCAGACGAGACATGCAGCAGATCGCCCGCAAGGTGGGCTTCGTTCATCTGCACCTGCACACGTCGTTTTCACTGCGCGAAGGCGCATTGACGGTCGCCAACCTCATCAAATTCGCCAAGGCCGACGATCAGCCTGCGTTGGCCATTACCGACACGAACAACCTATTCGGCGCGCTCGAATTTTCCGAGAAAGTGTCGAAGGAGGGAATTCAGCCGATCATCGGCTGCCAGCTCACGGTCGATTTCGGCGACGGCAAAAAGCTTGGCGCGCGCGCTGACGATCCCGCTGCGGGACGGGGCGCTCTCGTCCTGCTGGCGCAGACCGGGGAGGGATATTCCAACCTGATGCGGCTCGCCTCGCGCGCCTGGCTCGACTCCGAGCCCGGCGACCTGCCGCACGTGAATTTCTCACGTCTTGAAACTGACGCTGCGGGCCTGATCGCGCTGACGGGAGGCCCGTCCGGTCTGCTCAATCAACTGCTGCTCGATGGGCGCGGCGATCACGCCAAAGAACGCCTTGCGAGGCTGACCGCCCTGTTTCCCGACAGGCTTTACGTCGAACTGCAAAGACACGGCCTTCCGTCCGAAAAGCAGGCCGAGCGCGAACTGCTGGATCTGGCCTATCACCGCAGCCTGCCAATCGTGGCGACAAACGAACCCTATTTCGCGGCGCGCTCCGACTATGACGCCCACGATGCGCTGCTGTGCATCTCGGATGGGACTGTGGTGAGCGATGACAATCGCCGCCAACTCACTGCGGAACATCGTTTCAAAACGCGCGATGAAATGCGCACGTTGTTTGCCGATCTTCCCGAGGCTCTGGAGCGCACGGTCGAGATCGCCATGCGCTGCAATTATCGGCCCACAACGCGCGCGCCTATCTTGCCTCGATTCACCTCGCTGGATGGCGCTCCACTGGACGAGGATGCCGAATTGAGCAGGCAGGCGCGGGAGGGGCTCGCCGCGCGCCTCGCGGTGCACGGCTGCGCGCCGGACCTGACGCAAGAGGATTATGCGCAGCGGCTGGAGTTTGAGCTGAGTATTATCGTGAAGATGAAATTCCCCGGCTACTTCCTCATCGTGGCGGACTTCATCAAATACGCCAAGTCGAAAGGGATTCCGGTGGGGCCGGGCCGCGGTTCCGGCGCAGGCTCGCTGGTGGCGTGGTCTCTGACCATCACCGATCTTGATCCGATGCGCTTTGGCCTTCTCTTTGAGCGCTTTCTCAATCCTGAACGCGTGTCGATGCCCGACTTCGACATCGATTTTTGCCAGACGCGCCGCGACGAAGTGATCGCCTATGTGCGTCAGCGCTACGGCGTGGATCGCGTCGCGCAAATCATCACGTTTGGCTCGTTCCTCGCGCGCGGGGTCATGCGCAACGTCGGTCGCGTGTTGCAAATGCCGCTGGGCCAAGTGGACAAGCTCGCTAAGCTCGTGCCGCAAAATCCCGCCAAGCCCGTTTCACTGGCCGAAGCGATTGAAACCGAGCCGCGCTTGCGGGAGGCTTGCGACAGCGATGAGCAGGTGATGCGGCTCATCGACATCGCCAAGAAACTCGAAGGCCTTTACTCCAACGCGTCCACGCACGCCGCCGGCATCGTCATCGGCGACCGCCCGCTTGAAGAGCTTGTGCCGCTGTATCGCGATCCGCGCTCGGATATGCCCGCCACCCAGTTCAACATGAAATGGGTCGAACCAGCGGGCCTTGTGAAGTTCGACTTTCTTGGCCTCAAAACGCTGACGACGCTGTCCACCACCGTTAACTTGCTCAAGCAGCGCGACATCCACGTCGAGATCGACAAGATCGCGCTCGATGACAAGAAAACCTACGACATGCTGGGTCGCGGTGAGACTGTCGGCGTTTTTCAGGTGGAAAGCGCAGGGATGCGCAAGGCGCTTGCAGAAATGCGCGCCGATCGGCTGGAGGACATTGTTGCGCTCGTCGCGCTTTATCGTCCCGGCCCCATGGCCAATATCCCGCTCTATTGCTCGGTGAAGCACGGCGATGTTGCGCCCGACTATATCCACCCGCAGATGGAGCCGGTGCTCAAGGAGACGTTTGGCGTCATCATCTATCAGGAACAGGTGATGCAGATCGCGCAGATCCTGTCGGGCTATTCGCTCGGAGAAGCCGATCTGCTGCGCCGCGCTATGGGTAAGAAGATCAAGTCCGAGATGGACGCGCAACGCGACCGCTTCG
Source organism: Beijerinckiaceae bacterium (assembly GCA_030684835.1). Lineage (GTDB taxonomy): Bacteria > Pseudomonadota > Alphaproteobacteria > Rhizobiales > Beijerinckiaceae > Terripilifer. Next base: position 23,340 of record JAUXWZ010000066.1, on the reverse strand, counting down.
TGCGCGGCTGCGTGGAGCGGGAGATACCCAGATCAAAATCGAACGAGATTTTCGACCTGCTGGCAAAGTTCGCAGACTACGGCTTCAACAAAAGCCACGCTGCGGCCTATGCGCTGATCGCGTACCAAACCGGCTGGTTCAAAGCCAATTATCCTACCGAGTTCATCGCCGCGTCGATGACGCTCGACAAGGGCAATACGGACAAGCTTTCGGAGTTTCGCAACGAGGCCAAGCGCATTGGCATCAAGGTCGAGCCGCCCTCGGTTAATCACTCCGGGGTGGATTTCGAGGTGCAGCCGGACGGGCAGGGCGGCTACGTCATTCGCTACGCACTGTCGGCTGTGAAGGGTGTTGGCGAGGGGCAGGCGCAGTCCATCATTGCGACGCGCCGCGACGGGCCATTCCGCGACCTTGCCGACTTTGCCCGGCGCATCAATCCGCGCGAGGTGAACAAGAAGGTTCTCGAAAGCCTCGCCGCCGCAGGCGCTTTCGATGAGCTGGATGCTGACCGCGCGCGGGTTTTTGCTGGCATCGAGACGGTTCTCGCGGTTGCCAATCGCACGCAATCGGAAGCTTTGGCCGGCCAGTCCGGCCTGTTCTCGGGCGGCGAGTCCGAGCCGCTCAAACTGCCGCGCCCGCCTGCGTGGCCCCCGGCGGAACGCTTGCGCCGCGAATTTGAATCAGTCGGCTTCTTCCTGTCCGGCCATCCGCTGGATGATTACGCGCCCATTTTGCAAAGGCTGCGCGTCGAACGCTGGGTTGATTTCGCCCGCGCCGTGAAGAAAGGCGCCTCTGCCGCAAGGCTTGCCGCCACGGTGCTCGACCGGCAGGAGCGCCGCACCAAGACCGGCAACAAGATGGGCATTTTCACATTGTCCGACGCCTCGGGGCAGTACGAAGCAATCATGTTTCAGGAGGCGCTGAACCTATATCGCGACATTTTGGAAAAGGGCTCCATCGTTCTCGTGACCTTGCAGGCGGCGGTGGAAGGCGAGGAGGTGCGCGCGCGCATCGTGACCGCCGAGCCACTGGATAAAGCGGCAAACCGCGTCCAGAAGGGCCTGCGCATTTTTGTCCGCGACCGCGAGCCGCTTACCTCACTGGCCGCGCGCCTGACGCAGCGCGGCGAAGGCGAAGTATCGCTGGTCGTGATGCTCGATCATGAAAAGAGCGAAGTGGAGGTGAAGCTCCCCGGCCGCTTTCAGGTCAGCCCGCAGGTCGCCGGCGCCATCAAGGCGATCCCGGGGATTGTTGCGGTGGAGCACGTTTAAAAGGCTGATCGGTCGCCGCTCGCGGGGCGGCCTGACTGTAATAAGTCAAGACTTTTGAAAGGCTTAAAGAGACCGCTTCCTCATCGCCCCTTCATCCTCTGGAACCCCATATCAAGTTGACTGGTGGCTTCGTACATTAGGTATCACGATGAAGGCTGGGCATTGACACAGATAGTTAGTCAGTATACTGATCATCAGGTAGGTGACAATATGAGAAATGATGAGGAGTATGAGCAGCCAACTAAGGCCGCTATCGCGCAACGTCATCGAAAGATTGGTCCGCTTTCCCGGCGGTTCTTCCAAGTTTACCTTGGGCTCATTTCTGAAGCGCTCGCGCCTTTTGAAATGGACCCATCATTTTACAGCCTGCTGGTCGAGTTGCACGAACGTCCGGGCATCGATCAGCGACGTTTAGGCGAAGCGTTAGGAATCGACCGGACTACGATTGGCCAGATGGTCGATGAACTTGACCACCGAGGCCTGATCAGCCGCAAGGTTCATGCGCAGGACAGGCGAGCACGAATCCTCAGCCTGACGAGCAAGGGTGATGCTCTCAGGTTGCAAATCCGCCCGCACATGTTGCGGGCGCAGGCACAGTTGGAAGCACCGCTCACGCCCGAGGAACGAGGAACCTTTCTCGAACTCCTCACGAGGATCGTCGTGAGCAATCTCGACAAGGAATCAACTGGCGGCTTTCGCCGCCGCAAGCTGAGGCCAAAGGAAAAAGGTGGAGGATAGGATGAGCGTTTCACGTCGACGTTTTCTGGCAGGTATTCCCCCTGTCGTCTTGTTTCCGGCAAGCATCAAAGCGCAAGGATCCTGGCCGAACCGCACCGTGAAGCTCATCGTTCCCGTTCCTGCTGGCGGCTCGCCGGACGTCGTAGCAAGATTGTTAGCGGAACAGCTTTCCACGCGCTGGAAATCGTCTGTCATTGTGGAAAATAGGCCCGGCGGAGAGGGCGTTATCGCGGTTCGCGCCCTTGCCAGTTCCGAAGACAATCACACTCTTCTTCTGGCGCCATCGGGCATGCTCACCATTACGCCAGCTATCCGCGAAGGTTCTTTCAGCCTCAACGACATCGTTCCTTTGGCGATGACGGCAGCGGATTATCTGACTTTGGCCGTTCCCGCCGCCGCGCCACACAAAACCATCGGCGATCTCATTAAATCCGCAAACACTAAAGCGAATGCCGTCAATTGGTTTGCACCTGCCGGACTCCCGGCGGTTGTGTTCCGCGAGCTGATTGCGAAAACCGGCATGGAAGCTGTGTGTGTTCCTTATAAGGGCGGCCCCGATGCGCTTCGCGATCTTGTGGAAAATCGCATTCAGGTGATGATCGCCCCGCTCGCCGTCACGCGATCCATGGCGGCTGCAGGAAAAATCCGGCTTATCGCCGTGACGAATGGCGCACGCTTTCCCGAATTGCCGGACGTGCCGACGATGGCCGAAGCGGGCTTTCCGGGTCTCGAGTTCGAAGGCGTTCTGGGAGTTGTAGGTGCGAAAACCCTTTCATCGTCTATGCGGGAGAGGATATCTGCCGATGTTGAGGCGGCAATCCTCGATCCCGATGTGCAGCAAAAGCTTTTGAAGACGGGCCTCCGGCCAACTACTGGCGGAGCTGAGACGTTTCAACAGTTTCTCGGACGCCAGCAACGTCTTTGGAGCCCGATTGCGAAATCTCACACAAAGAGCGAAGCTCAGTAGCTAATTCGGGCTCTACGCGCCGCGAATATCCCAGAACGCGCATACGCACCCTTAACGCCTGAGTTGGCAGCGGGCAAAGTATCTTCCCAGGGTTCGCCGCCTAGTTGGATACGCGGGTCAAGCCCGCGCATGACAGGTCTTACGGCGCGCCGACTACGCCCAAGGCCCCGTGTTCGGCGGGGTAGGCGGCGCGATTGGCCCGGCCGCTGGCGGCGGCGCCAATTCCTCGCGTCCACCCGCAAACTTGCGCAGCGCCTCGATCCTGTCCTCCATCGGAGGATGCGACGAGAACAAATCCGCAAAGCCTGAGCGCGGATTGTCGAGGCACATTTCCATGACGCCCGATGTCGCCCCTTCGATCTCGCCCTTGCCCGCAACCTTGCGCAGCGCGGAGATCATCGCGTCGGGGTTTTTTGTAAGCTCCACGCTGCCGGCGTCCGCAAGATATTCGCGCGTGCGCGACAGCATGAGGCGGATCATCAGCGACAGCGCCCACGCCGCCGCAATGATGATCAGCGCCACCGCGATGGCCGCTGCGGCGCCGCCCTTCTTGTCACCGGAGCTGCTGCGTGAACTGCCGCGGGAGCCGCCTCCAAAACGTATTCCGCCACGCGCGAACATGCGGAACAGCAACTCGCAGAAGAACGATACGACGCCCGCGATGACGATGGCGATAACCATCATCCGCACGTCGCCGTTGCGGATGTGTGTGAGTTCGTGCGCGATCACCGCCTCGATCTCAGCCTCGTCCAGCGTGTTCAGAAGACCGCGCGTCAGTGTGATGGTGAATTGCTTCTCGTTGACGCCAGATGCAAAGGCGTTCGGCGCATCGACCTCGACGATAGCGAGCTTGGGCATCGGCATGCCGCGCGAAATGCAAAGGTTTTCGAGCATGTTGTAGAGTTTTGGCGACTCCTCGCGCGTCAGCCCGTGTGTGGGCAGCGCCAGCGAGATAATCGACTGGTTGAACTTCCACGCGATGGCGATCCACGCCAACACGCCGATGGTAACAAACGGCGCGCTGCGGATTGTGTCCGCGAGCGCACGCTGCATATACCCGGCAATATCGTCGTCCGTTGTAAAGGCGGCGGCAAGCAGCGCGCCCGCAAACGTGAGCACATACACAAGCATAAAAAGGGCAGTCAGCAGGAACGCTGACCGCCGTTTGTTTGATTGTATATGCGTGTAGAGCCCGAACGCAGTCATATCGAATTGCTTCCCTGCGGCGCTCGCCTCAGAATTTCACCTGCGGCGCCACGTCTAGTTGCGGGCGGCTTTCCCCCAGATCGAAGAATTCACGCTGCTGAAAGCCCATCGAGGCGGCGTAAAGCATCGCGGGGAATGACTGAATCGCAGCGTTGTATTCGCTGACCGCGTTGTTGAAGAAACGCCGCGCGGCCGAGAGTTTATTTTCAACGTCAGACAATTCTGTCTGCAATTGCAGAAACGTCGTGTTGGCCTTGAGGTCAGGATACGCCTCGGCAAGCGCAAACAGCTTGCCCAGGGCGCCCGAAAGCGCACCTTCCGCGGCCGCCTGCTGCGCGGTGCCACCGCCTGCCGCCATCGCGGAATTTCGCGCCGCGATCACCGCGTCGAGCGTCGAGCGCTCATGGGTCGCGTAGCCTTTGACCGTCTCCACAATGTTGGGAATCAGATCGTGGCGCTGCTTGAGCTGCACGTCGATGTCGGCGAAAGCCTGATTCGTGCGCTGCCGCAGGCTCACCAGCGTGTTGTACGACGTGATCAACCAAGCGCCGACAAGCACTAAAAGGCCGATAAGAATCCATCCTGACATGGGCAAGCTCCGCCGTTATGTATAGCCAAGGCCGGGGTTATACTGCCCCGGAATCACCGTTTCAGGAAGCCAGAGAATACCCCATGTCGTCAGATGGCAAGTTTGCCGCCTGCGCCGCTGGTTGGGAGCCGCGATTTTGGCCGGAGCGCCCGCCGTTTCGCCTGCCTTTACCAAGACGGCGCGAAGAAGACAGACGCGGAGAAAGAGGAGCCCAAGTGGCGCGATAACGATGATGCCGCAGCTTAAAAAAAGGTCTTGTTTTGGCCGTGTCACCACGTAGTTTACTTAATGCGTCGCTTAAGGCGCGACCCATACACGGAGACTTCACGTGAAGAAGTACGTCAAGCCGGTCCTCATCAAGCTTGGAAACATCAAGCTGATCAAGTCGAACCACACAGGTCCGAGCAGCGACGGCAAGAGGTACGCTGGCTTCTTTAAGTAGTCAGCGTTGTGCGACATGCCCCCCAGGGGCATGTTGCATCCAATTAGCGTGTCATGCGAGCCTCGAAATACGACGGATCATCAACCTGACCTGACCTCCCGCAGTGAGCCAGGAATGAGTCTTTCCACTGCAAATAGCCCATAAGCGCGAGTACTGATCTCGTGGAACTGGTCGTCATTCCAAACGAAAGTTGCTGAAGCGCTTCGCGCGCGCCGCGCTTGTCAATCCAGGCTTCATCGACCCCGTTCAGATATTGTTCAAAGCGTTCGCGCTGCTTATCTACATACGTCATCTGAAACGAATTGAAGACGAACGTGTCGTTCTGACGATTGCGAAGCGTTTCCGGAACGACGCCTTTCTGCGCATCGCGCAGCAATTCCTTGTAGCGCCCGTCAAAGTCATGGATCAATAGGGCGCTGATTTGATCGTATGTGAAGTCCAGTAGCGGAAGATCGCAGAACGGCGATGCATCGACCAATCCCTTTTGTCGAAAATGCGCCTGTGTCACAATGCGCGGCGCGGAAAAATATCCCCAATCGTCGCAGATGATTCCATTGCCAACGAGCGGTCTTTCGGCTTCGCGACGTTCGCTCGAATAGGCGTCCAGCCCCTTGCCGCATAGCAGCCAAGACACTTCATGGGTGAGCGTGCGCTTCATATTAACATCGCTGACGTCCCATGGATTCCATCCCACCACGTTGGATGCGCGTTGCAATCGGCGGTGCAGGCCTGCTGGGAGTTGAGAGATTGCGGATTGCCACGCGACGCTGAAACGGCTGCGCGAGAGCAGGGAACTGGCTGCCGGCAGCGACGCGCGAAATGCGCGCAACTGCCGATTTTTTAGCAGGTGCGGAAGAATGGCCGGAGAGCGCAAGAAAAGCTGATCGGCTCCAAACCCCGTGAAGACAAAAGAGTTTGGCTCGGCGAATTGCGCGACAGATCGCGAGAAGATGTCGCCGAACCAGAAAAAGTCGCTCGGCTCATCGCAATAGGGGGCGATTCCCTCTGGCGGTGGCGGGAGATCCTCCGGCGGGACAACGACAAGATCGATTCCATACCTTTGCGCAACATCGCGCGCGAAGCCTTCGCTGACGACGTGGGAGGGGATGCCCGGCTGCGAAAACATCACGCCGCGGATGCCCGACGTTGCTTCCCCAAGCAGGCAGGCAATGAACGAGGAATCCAGCCCGCCCGAAATTTCCACGCAAATCCGCGCCTCGGGTCTGGCGGCGAGCCGCGTTCTAATCGATTCTCGGAGCAGATGGAGGATCTTTTCCGCTGCATCCTCTCGCGTCGCGCCCCCTTCGAAGCGGTATTTATAGTCGCGGCGAATCAGTTGCCGGCGCGTCATATCGCGGCCAATGCTGACGAGTTCGCCGGGCAACACACGGCGCACATTCGCGATCGGCGTTTCGCGCGAAATGAACTGGTAGCCGGGAACAATGAGAACGTGGCGCGCGAAATAGTCCTCGTTCCATTCTTCATCGCCAGTTCGCCAGAACGCAAACAGGCGGTTGGAGACGCGCCTCTCGCCCTCGCGATAATAGAGCTGGAATTGCGACGTGAAGCTCTTGAATGCGTGCAGAGCGTCGGGCGTCTTGATGAGCGCCACGAAGTCCCCTTCGACGCGCGCGATCGCGGCCGGTCCATCGTGCTCAATGAGTTCAACAAGACGGTCCAACGCGCCGGCGCCTGTCTCGTTGTCGACGCGCAGCATTACGCCTTCGATCAGGATGGTCCCATCCCGCCACTTCAGCGTCGTGGTTCCGCCGATTTTAACGTCGTTCATTGCACGCCTCTAGCGCGTTCAGTTAAAACGTTGATCCTGTTTGCAAGGTTGATCGTGCCGGAAGGAGCCGTGAAGAAATGAGCGCCGTTGTCCTGTCCTTCTCGCATCTTTCCACAAGGCTCATGGGCATCGATCGCACAGTGCGCATGTTTCACTGGCTTGGTCGTAAAACAAGGGCGAGGCGAGATGCGCCACGGACCGGCGCACGCGTCGTAGCAGAGCACGCCTTGCGGGGGCTCAACGTGTTGCCCATGCGTGTTGAGTGTCTCGATCAGGCGATTGCCGTCTGGTTCAGCCTCAACCGGCGCGGTTATCCCGCAGTCCTCAACATCGGTATGCGCCTCTCGCCGTTGTCCGGCCACGCGTGGGTTACGTGCGAGGATGAAACCTTCGTGGTCACACCCGGGCTTGAGGACTTCACCGTCATCGCCGCCTATGACCCCTGGGCGGCCGGGGCCAGCTGAGCGAATTTCAGCCGAACCAATTGCGCGAGCAACTCTTGGAGATCGTTCGTGATCTCCTCAAGCGGCGCATCGTATTCCTGAGCGAGCCGCTTGGCCGCTTCCGCAACCCCTTCCTCCCGCGCAATCTTGAGCATGTCCGCGGCGGTCTCGTTCAGCCCGAACGAATCGCCCGATTTGACGGAAAAAAGGACGCTTTTTCCCTCGACCAGCGTCAGGGTGGTGCCTGAGGTGAGTTGGAGTCGCATGATGATCTTTCGATGTTGAAGGGTGGAGCCTCGACATATTGCAAGAGCGCCCGCTATTACAGAGCTTGAACTTGGCGGAGTGCAAGGGCGTTCGCGCGGGTCATGGAGGTTGGCGCGTTCGACAAGGCGAAGCGGCGCCTTTTTCTGCGCCGTCTTGCCTTTTGGCTCCGGTTCGAATAGAAGCCGCCGCATCCCACAGGTGGATTTCATGGCGTCCCTGCTTCAAGGGCCGCTCCGGTGGCGGGTTTTTCCCGTCCGTTGTCCACCGAGGTCTAACCGGAGAAAAAGCATATGGCGCTTCCCGATTTTTCGATGCGACAGCTTCTCGAAGCTGGCGCGCATTTCGGTCACCAGTCTCACCGCTGGAACCCGAAGATGGCTCCTTACATTTTCGGCGCCCGCAACAACATCCACATCATCGACCTCGCCCAGACTGTGCCCATGTTGCACCAGGCGCTCAAGGTTGTTTCCGACACGGTCGCCCGTGGCGGACGCGTGCTGCTTGTTGGCACCAAGCGTCAGGCCGCTGACCAGATCGCCGACGCCGCCCGCAAGTCGGCTCAGTACTACATCAACGCCCGCTGGCTCGGCGGCATGCTGACCAACTGGAAGACCATTTCGGGCTCCATCCAGCGCCTGCGCAAGGTCGAGGAAGAACTGGCCGCTGGCGCAGTTGGCCTCACCAAGAAGGAGCGCCTGATGCTTTCGCGCGAGCGCGATAAGCTCGAGCGCGCGCTTGGCGGCATCAAGGACATGGGCGGCACGCCCGACCTCATCTTCGTGATCGACACGAATAAGGAGCAGCTCGCGATCAAGGAAGCCAACCGCCTTGGCATCCCGGTTGCGGCGATCCTCGACACGAACTGCAACCCGGACGGCATCACCTATCCGGTTCCCGGCAACGACGACGCCGGCCGCGCCATCCAGCTGTATTGCGACCTGATCGCCCGCGCCGCCATTGATGGCATTTCGCGCGCTCAAGGATCGTCCGGCATGGACGTTGGCGCGAGCGAAGCGCCGATGGAAGAAGAGCTGCCGGCAGTTGAGATCGCTGCTGATGGCGAAATCCCGGCCGACAAGTTCGAGCTTCTCACCGCTCCGCGCGGCGCGCCGGATGATTTGGCCAAGCTGCCGGGCGTCGGTCCGCAGCTTGTCAAGAAACTCAACGACGCTGGCGTCTTTCACTATTGGCAGCTCGTGGCGATGACGCCGGATGAAGCAACCAAGCTCGATGGCGATCTCAAGCTCAACGGCCGTATCGCCCGCGACAACTGGATCGATCAGGCGCGCACATTGGTCGCCGGCTAATCGAGCACGGTTGGACCATTTTTCGGGCGCGCGCGGTGGAATAGCCGCGCGCGTCCTTCTCCGTTCACAAACATGACGAATTATGGCGCTTCTTAGCGCCCCGTAGAGAAGGACCAAGGCTATGGCCAACATCACCGCTGCGATGGTGAAGGACCTGCGCGAGAAGACCGGCGCAGGCATGATGGACTGCAAGCAGGCGCTGACCGCGACTGACGGCGATATCGAAGCTGGTATCGACTGGCTGCGCACGAAGGGCCTGTCGAAGGCCGCCAAGAAGTCCGGCCGCGTTGCGGCTGAGGGCCTTGTCGCCGTCGCCGTTTCCGGCACGCGCGGCGTCGCTGTCGAAGTCAACTCCGAGACCGATTTCGTCGCACGCAACGGCGACTTCCAGAACCTTGTGCGCGGCATCGCCGCCGTGGCGCAAGACCAGAACCTCACGGACGTCGAAGCTCTGAAGTCGGCTGCCTACCCGGGCGGCGGTACAGTCGACGCGGCCATCGCCAACGCCATTGCGACCATCGGCGAGAACATGACCCTGCGCCGCGCCGCGTTGCTGGAAGTCGGCTCCGGCGTTGTCGGCAGCTACGTGCATAACGCCGTTGCGGACGGCCTCGGCAAGATTGGCGTGATCGTTGCACTGGAGTCGACCGGCAATGCGGAAGCGCTGACCGCTCTCGCCCGCCAGATCGCCCTGCACGTCGCGGCGGCCTCACCGCTCGCTCTCGACGCCTCGGGTCTCGACCCGGCGGTCACCGAACGCGAGAAGAACGTGCTGCGCGAGAAGAACGTCGGCAAGCCCGCCAACGTCCTCGAGAAGATCGTCGAGTCCGGCCTCAAGACCTATTACAAGGAAGTCTGCCTGATCGATCAGCCGTCCATCCACGCTGAGCACTCCAACAAGACCATCGGTCAGGTTGTCGTGGAAGCAGCGAAGGCCGCTGGCGCTCCGGTGACGTTGAAGGGCTTTGTCCGCTACGCGCTGGGCGAAGGCATCGAAAAGGTCGAGTCTGACTTCGCGGCGGAAGTCGCCAGCATGTCTCGCTAATCGGCGACGTTCGCCTAGCTAATTAGGACTCAAATTCACAATCCCCCGGCGTCAGCTGGGGGGTTTTTCTGTTTTAAGGCTGCTGGTTCCAATAGGCGCCGCGTGCAGCCGCACAGGCCGATGGAAGAGATAGCGCAGCGGCGTTGCGCGCGTCACCCGCTCCATCACCAAAGGCGCGATCAGCGCCGCGGCGGTCACGATAAATGAAGCCGCAGTAGGCCCGATTTCAGGGGCGAAGCGAACAATCAACTCCCGGGTGGCCGCCATTGGCAGGAAGAACGCAAGGTAGATCGTCAGCGAGTTTTGCCCGCAATGGCGAACGCTTTCGAGCCATCTGCCCTGGGCCAGCAAGGATGAAACGGCGATGACTGCGGCGGAGCCCGCGAACGCGAGCGCCAGCAGGCCCGGCGACGTCTTCCAGCCCGCCCAACCGCTGAAATAGATGAGGCCGGCAAGCCCCGCGCCCATCGCCAGCCCAAATGCGGAAGCCGACTTGTTGGCGGCAACCCAATCCGCCAGGGCCATGGCGTAGCGAACGCCCAGATAGCCCGCGATAAAGAAGACGAACCGCGATGCGAACTCGTCAATGGCGCCCCATCCGCTGTGCGGCGCAAGCAGGTTCAGCGAGAGCGCCATCGAAAACAGGATGACCGGCCAATGCCGTGCGAGCTTCGTCGCGACGAAAAAAAACGGCAGGATGTAGATGAACCAGAGTGTGCCGAACGGTTCGATCAGTCCAAAAAGAAACTCGTCAAGAGTCGCCCCAACGCCTCGCAAGCCGAACTTGATTACGCAATTTATCGCCAGCCAAAGCAGGTAAAAATAGGCGAAGTGCAGAACCTTGCGGTCCAGATAGACCGGCCAGGGCTGCTTGATGGTGCGTGACAGCAGAAGCCCACTCATCAGGAAGAACGCAGGCACGCGAAACGGCGCGGCGAAATCCACGATCAGGCGCATCGCGCCCTTTGCGTCGAGCGCGGCTTCGACGCCGAGCGTGCTGTGCATCATCACGACAAGGATGATGCTGATGCCCTTGCCGTAGTCGATCCACGCAATTCGGGAAGCGCCGGACGCCTGCGATTCATTCAGGGTGATGCGGTCAGAAATTGGCTCACCTTCCTCAATGGATCCGATGTGGCGCGGTCCCATCTTGTGCCGGAAGGCGAAAATGATGTGTTAATGCAAAAGCGGACCTGTTTTTTACTCAGGTCAAGCTGCCGCAGGAATAGCCCTTTGCTTGCGCCAGATGGTGAGTTCGCGTCCCATCAAAAGCGTTGATGCGAGAACTCCAGTGGCCACCACCCAGATGGCGCCGGCAAACAGGCTCGACGGGATCAGCATCATGAAGCCGGCGATGGCGAACGCGATGCGTTCAGGGATCGAAATCGGTCTCAGCCCATACCCGACAACGCCAGCCGATATAATCCAGATCGAGGCCAGAGCTGTCGAGGCGTCCAGCAAAATATGGCTCCAGGACCCAACCATGATGAGCGAGGGCGAATAGGCGAAGAGGAACGGCACGATATAGGCGATCCAGCCGAAGCGCATCGACGTGAAGCCGGTGCGGAAGGGGTCCGCCTTCGCGATGCTGGCCGCTGCGAATGCGGCCACTGCCACCGGCGGCGTGATGAAGGACATCATGCCGAAATAGAGCACGAACAGGTGAGCGGCCATCGGCGTGACGCCCGCTTCCACCATTGCCGGGGCGACAAGGGCCGCAAGAAGCACGTAGACGCCAATTGTCGGCATGCCCATGCCAAGAATAATTGAAACGATCGCACAGAGCAGGAGCAGCATGATGAGGCTCTTGCCGGCGATGGTGACCAGCGTGAGCGTGAGGCCGAACCCAAGGCCGCTGATCGCGAGAATGCCAATGACGACACCCGCGCCGCAGCAGATCATCACAATGTCGAGAACGCCTTCTCCCGCCTGCCGCAGCGACTGGTACAAGCGGTATGGGGTCAGGCGATCGCCCTTGTAGCCGAAGATCATCGAAAGGACGATGAGGCTCGCGCTCGCCCAAAGCGCAGATTCTTCCGCGCGCAGATTCAGCCAAAAGAGCGCGTAGATGAGCACTGCGAAGGGGATTGGGAAGAACCAGCCCGCACGCATGACGTTGCGCGCGCGCGGGATCAACGCTTCTTCCACGCGCGTAATGCCCGAGCGAGCCGCCTCAAGGTCTGAAACGATAAAGAGCACAGCGTAGTAAAGAACCGCCGGGATCAGCGCCGCCAGCATCACGGCGCCGTAGCTAACCTGCAGAAACTCGGCCATCACAAATGCAGCGGCGCCCATAACAGGCGGCATGAGGCTGCCGCCGGTAGAGGCGACAGCCTCAATCGCGGCTGCTTGATGGGGCGGATAACCGCCTCTGCGCATCATGGGAATAGTCACAACGCCGGTTGCGACGACGTTTGCAACAGCGCTGCCTGAAATGGAGCCGAACAGCGCAGAACCGACCACCGCGATCTTCGCGGAGCCGCCGCGGTAGCGGCCCATCAGGGCTAGCGCCAGATCGGTGAAGAAATTCGAGCCGCCGGTCGCCTGTAGCAGCGCGCCGAAGATCACAAAGGCAATCACGATCGTAAACGCGACCATGATAGGCGTGCCGAGGATCGCGTTGGAATCGAAGCCAAGATAAAACGCGAGCTGAGGCGCCTGGCTAGGGCGCGCCTGAAGCGCGCCTGGGATATTGTCGCCGAATAATCCGTAAAGGATGAATGAGGTGACGATGATCACGAGCGCCCAGCCCGTGGTTCGGCGAATGCCTTCGAGAGACAGAACGATAACGAGGATGGACGCGATCAAACCGTCCGCCGGCGCGAAAAACATCATCGTGCCGAGGTCTGTGAAATAGACCGCCATATACATGGCGGCGCCGAACCCAAGCAAACCGAGGACAATATCGTAAAGCGGCGGCGCGCTGACGCGCCGACCGCCCTTGGCTGGAATCAGCAGGAACAGCAGCAGAAACGCAATGGCGAGCATCCCGGCGACGAATTGCTCGCCGTAGATGACCAAGCCAAGCTGTCCGTAGAGATTCGTGGCATAGGCGATCGCGCCTGATACGAGAAGCACGGACAGGATAGAGGTTGCATAAATAAGCCAAACCGGACGCGCGTCATGCGCGTGTCCGGCGTCCGTCGTATCGTTCATTGCCGCAGCTCCCGCGAGACGTCGCGTATATCAGCTCTTGTCGGAAGCGCTGTTACTTCTTGGGCGGCCAGACGCCCTTTTCCTGATATAACTTAATCGCGCCAGGATGATACTCGACGCCTGGAGTGTCCTTCGCCATTGTGGCTGTCCGGAAGTCTGCGAGCGTCGGGGAGCCCTTGGCCACGGCTTCGGCTTGTTCCCAAAGTGCCTTCGTCAGATCGTAAACCTGCTGATCCGACATCTTCGCATGCGTCACCAGCACGCCGTCGTAATGCTGGATCGGCGTCGGCTCGCTAATGCCGGCTACACCCTTTTTCGGCTCGAAAACCTGAATGTAGGACGCGGGGAAGTGCTTCTTGATCGCAGCCTGCGACTGGGCCGTATCCGGCAAGGGCAGGGCGCGGATGCCGCCGACAGCGGCGTCCACCTCGGTCGTCTTCGCCGCGCCGAGCGCAAACAGGAAGACATCCGCGCGACCGGCCATGAATTCGTCGGCGCCGCGCACGACAGTCGGCACCGCCACGGGGGTTATGTCCTTCTCGGTCAGTCCCGCCGCTTCAATATGCGTGAGCATCAGCGGCATGATGATGTTCTGCTGGGCGAAGTTCCACGTTACACGGTTGCCCTTGATGTCCGCCAGCGACTTGATGGGCGAATCCTTGCGCACGAAAATCCCGGTACGCAACTGCGAGGTGATCGCAATGAGGCGGAGATTCGGATTGGTGCGGCCCTTGAAGAAATCATCGCCCCGGATCGCGAGGCCCGTTTCGTAGATGTTCGCAAGGCCGAATTCGATCTGCCCCGCATTGATCGCGGGAAGGTGAATGTTGGGGCTGGCGAACGGCTGCACACGAAGCTGGATATTCGACTTCTCAGCAAGGAGGCCCGCCATGACCGAGCCCTGCGTGTGGTAAAATGACCCGGCCGGGCTCGTTGCGATACCCGCGGCTTGCTGCGCCTGCGCGGCCGATGCTGCCGCTACTGCGACCAGACCTGCTAGCATTGATTTCATCATTGTAAGTTCCCTTCACCTTGTCGGCATTTTAGCCGGTTTTTAAACTCAAGCCTGCGCCTGCTTCTGCACATTAAATTGTCAGGCTGCGACTTTTTTCAAGCCGTCTCGTCCTTGGCGTCCTCTTCAGCAGCCGCCTGCCGCATGGCCTCAACCAGAGTTTCCGCGGGTTGCGCGCCAGATAATCCGTACTTGCTGGCGATTATGAAGAACGGCACGCCGTTAACGCCAAGGTTTTGTATCCGATCGATTTCCGAGCGGGTGCTCTCCACGTCTTCGTCGGACGAAAGACGACGGCGTACGTCATCGCCGTCCATGCCGCAATCTGCGGCCGCCTTCGCCAGCACGTCATGATCGCCTACGTCGGCGCCCTCCACGAAGTAAAGCTGCATCAATCGCTCTTTTAGATGCTCCTGACAGCCAGCCTCCAAAGCCCAGCCCAGCAGGCGATGCGCGTCTAGCGTGTTAGGCGACCGCTTGATCTTCTCAAAAGCGAACGGGATGCCGACCTCGGCGCCAATGGTCCGCACGCGATCATGCACGGTCGCCGCCCGCTCGGGGCCGAACTTGCGATCCATATAATCTTGCCGGCTGATGCCACCCGGCGGAATGGTTGAGTCGAGCTGATACGGGCGCCACCGCAGGTCGATATCGAGATCGGGCGCCATCGCCAGCGCGTTCTCGAGCCGCCGCTTGCCAATGAAGCACCACGGGCAGACGACATCGGAAACGATATCGACCGTGATTTTCTTCCTATCCCCGCTCTCAGCCATCGCACGCTCCCAAACCGCAAAGTCGCCGCGCGTCAATTGGATCCCGGCGTTTCGCGCCACCAGGTGTCCAGCGTAGCGCCGAAGAGGGGCGACGCATACCCAGGCAAATAGTCGGGACGCTTCAGAGCCGAGGCATGCGCGAACCATTGGTCCGGGGCATGGAACAAGGGGATGATATAGAAGCCTGACAATAGCACCCGGTCAAACGCGCGCACGGCCGCCAGAAAGTCCTGCTTGTCCGCTGACGCCACGATTTGCGCGATGAGCCCGTCAAGCGCGGGGGAGGCCGCGCCTGCAAGATTGAAGGAAGATTCCATTTTCGCCGAGGTCGACGACCAGCGATTGCGCTGCTCGTTGCCGGGTGAGTTGGACGCCACCCACATGCCCATCATCATGTCGAAGTCGAACTTTTGCCGCCGACGCTGGTATTGCACCTGATCGACCGTGCGCACACGAACCTCGATGCCGATGCGGCGCAGCGATTCCGCAAAATTCAGGGCGAGCCGCTCCTGGTTTCGGTCCTGCACCATGATCTCGAAGGAAAACGCCTCGCCCTTGCGCTGCAGCACGCCTTCGCGGATCGTCCAGCCCGCTTCGCGCAGCAGCGCGAGCGCCTTGCGCGCGTTATCGCGGTCCCGGCCCGATCCATTACTCACCGGCGGCGCCCATTTGCCCTCCAGAATGTCGGCGCGCACGGCCTCCGGCCATTTGGCGAGCAGTGCCCGTTCACGATCATTCGCAGGCGAGCCTGTGGAGGCGAGTTCGGTCTCATCGAAGAACGACTTTGTGCGCCGGTAGAGTCCGCCATAGAGGTTCTTGTTGATCCACTCGAAATCGAACATGTAGTTCAGCGCCTCGCGCACACGCACATCCTTGAAGATGTCGCGACGCGTGTTGAACGCGAAGCCTTGCATGCCCTTTGCGCCGCCAAGCGGCAGGCTTTGCTTGAGTATCCTGCCTTGTTGGATGGCGGGGAAATCGTAGCCCGTCAGCCAGCGCGTTGGATTCGTCTCATCGCGGTAGTCGATTACGCCTGCGCGCAGCGCTTCGTAGAAGCTGGCCACGTCGCGGAAATACTCGATTCGGATCTCGTCAAAGTTGAACATGCCGCGGTGAATGGGTAGGTCCTTGGCCCAATAGTCCCGATTGCGCTCCAGACGCAGAATTTCGCCTGGCCTGATGTCCTTGAGGACGTAAGGGCCGGACCCCAGCGGAATTTCCAGCGTGGAATCGTCAAACCTGTCCAGATTGACCGCGTGCGCTGGCAAGATGGGCATGAGCGCAATGTTCATCGGCAGTTCGCGATCATTCGAGCCGGCGAGGTCAAACCGGATCGTGTGGGCGTCTGGCGTTGTGATCTCGCGGACCTGATTAAAAGCCGCGCGATGCTGTGGGCGCCCGCGCTTGCGCAGAAGATCCCAGCTGAAACGCACATCCGCCGACGTGACGGGCTTGCCATCGGAGAACCGCGCCTTCGGGTTAAGGCGAAACGCCACCCACGAGCGCGCGTCGTCCGTCTCGATGCTCTCGGCCAAAAGTCCGTAGAGCGTGAACGGTTCGTCGGTCGAGCGCACCATGAGGGTCTGGTAGATATTCGTATTAATGCCCTGCGCCGCCGATCCGGCCTTCAGGTTGAAAGGGTTCAAACTGTCGAAGGCGCCCTGAAAGCCAATGACGAGCCGCCCGCCCTTAGGCGCGTCCGGGTTTGCGTAGGGCAGGTGCTTGAAATCGGCTGGAAGGGCGGGTTCCCCATGCATGGCGATCGCGTGGCGTGCGCCCGCGCCCTCGCCCGGAAGGGCGCGGCCAATGGTGGAAATAAATAGCGCTGGCAGCAGCGCCGCCGCCGCCGCGAGCGCGCGAATCAAGAGCGCAGACATGCGGGGGACATTAATCGAGCCAGCCGTTCGCGTCACATGAAGGCTTCGCAACTTATTTTGAGCCCGAGCGGAAGGGCCCGTCTGATTAAACAAAGCGCAAAGCGTTGGATTTACGCAACGCTCGAGGTTCTTTGCGAACTTGTCCCGAAGCGGGTCTGGCGCAGCGCTGGCAATCGCGATAAGAGGCGCGGGTCAATATGTCGCCGTATTCCGAGGCGAAGAGCTTGTGATTATCGGCGAGGCCGCCGATCACGAGCCCCGCCGGACGGTTTGCTCGGCTTCCGGTGCACGGACTGAAAGGATTTTTTATGCAGAATATCTCCAGGCGCTACGGGGCCGCCGCCCTTGGCCTCTGCCTCGCGTTTGCGTCAGCGGAGAGCTTTGCCCAGACCCCGCGCCCCACGCAGAAGCCTGCCGCACAGGCGCCTGCAGCGCAGCCGCCTGCAGCGGGCGCCAATCGCGTCGAGCTGAAGCCGTCGCAGCCGGAATGGACCAAGGTTTGCGGCAAAGACCCGCAGGCCGGCAAGGAAATCTGCTACACCACGCGCGACTTCGGGCAAGCCGCAGATCAGCCGCCGGTCCTCGCTGTCGCCGTTTATGACGTGAAGGGCGACGCCCAGCGCATCGTTCGTTTGCTTCTGCCTGTGGGCCTGCTGCTGCGTCCCGGCTTCCGCTTCTCGATCGACAAGGGCGCCGCGCTTGAAGGGACGTACGAGATTTGCTTCCCCAATGGTTGCTTCGCCGAGTCGCGGCTCGACGCCAAGCAACTCGAGGTTATGAAGCGCGGTTCAGCTCTCAATATCAATGTGAAGAATCAGGCGAACGCCGAAGTCGTCTTCGCGGTGCCGCTGGAAGGCTTCGGGAAGGCGTTCGACGGCCCGGCTGTGGACCCCAAGGTGCTTGAAGAACAGCAGCAGGCGCTTCAGGCTGAGTTGCAGAAGCGCGCTGAGGAAGAGCGCCGCCGCCTCGAAGGCACGGGCGCTGCGCCTTCGGCTCCAGCCGCGCCGGCCGCTCCTGCGGCTCCGCGTTGATCTCTTTCCATCAAACGAAAAGCCCGGGCCGGTCCCGGGCTTTTTGTTATCGGCAGCCGGTCAGCGGATCGGATAATCCACGTCGACGCAGCGGTCGCCAATGTAGCATTGGGGATCATCTGCCGAGCGGACGAATGACGAGCGGGGCTCCTGGTCGGGGTTGCAGAAACTCCGGCCGGATACGTATCGCTCGAATTCGGTGGGGCCAGTCGCGATGACGATGGCGCCGCTTCGCTGCACCAGCGCGTGCGCCTGCGCACAAGACATATTAAGGCTGTCGGGCATGCCTTGAGCTTGCGCTCCCGCCGCGAGCGTCAGAATGCCCGCCGCCCCAATCCATAAAGTTGTGCCACGCATGTGCGACTCTCCTATCTCATAAGCAGGATACGCCACGAGGGGGCCATCAGTTCGGCCGACCCTGCTTCATTTGATAGGCGCCATCGCCATCACGAA
The DNA here is from genome assembly GCA_030684835.1 of Beijerinckiaceae bacterium. Taxonomy (GTDB): domain Bacteria; phylum Pseudomonadota; class Alphaproteobacteria; order Rhizobiales; family Beijerinckiaceae; genus Terripilifer. The sequence goes on along the minus strand of JAUXWZ010000066.1, from coordinate 4,974 downwards.
CAAAGTGAGCCTCGACGTCGGGATGGCGCACGGGCTCTCCGCTCTCGTCGGGCAGCAGATTTTGCTCGGAGACATAGGCGACGTATTCGGTCTCGGCATTCTCGGCATAGAGGTGATAATACGGCTGGTCCTTGCCCGGGCGGGTCGCCTCCGGGATCGACCACCACCATTCCTCGGTGTTTGAGAACTCAGGATCGATATCGAAGATCACACCGCGGAAAGCGAATTTCCGGTGTCGAACGACCTGACCGATTCCAAATTTCGCAGTGCGAAGCTTCATACCCTGTTGGTACTCATGCCCGTCTGGCCAGTCAACGGCAGGCGACCGCTGCCGGGTCACAAGTCATGACGCGCGCCCGCTATTGATGTTGCTTGAAGAAAAGGAAAGCGGCGGCCCCGGCAGGCCGCCGCCAAAGCTTTGCAAGGCGACTTACTTCGCAGCAGCCTTTGGGTTCATTGCGCTCTCGGCCAGCTTGCTGAGGATTTGATCGGTCTTGATCTCTTCCTTGAGGGTCTCATCGAGCAGCTTTTCGGCGTCCTTCATGCCGAGTTGCTTTGCCCAGGCCTTCATGGTGCCGTAGCGGCTGATCTCGTAATGTTCGACGGTCTGCGCGGCGGCGAGCAGGCCTGCGTCCAGCGCGTCGGAATCGCCGAAGTCTTCGATGACCTCTTCCCCTTCCTCCAGAATGCCCTTCATCGCTTCGCAAGGCTTGCCCTGCGCGCGTTTGCCGAGGCTTTCGAAAATCTGCTCAAGGCGTTCGATCTGACCTTCGGTCTCTGACCGATGCGTCAGGAAGGCGTTTTTCAGCTCTTCCGAATTGGCGTTCTTGGCCATTTTCGGCAGCTTTCGGTAGATCTGTTTTTCCGCGTGATAGATGTCCTTGAGGGTTTCAAGAAACAGGTCGTTCAGGGTTTTCTCGGCCATCGTGTGCTCCATTCGATCCCGGCCAGAAAGCGCATCGCGCAGTGTGGCCTCGTTCGCCACAAGCCTTGAAGCGCAGCAATGTTCCGCGAACTTGCACTCGGACAGGCGTGCGCGCACGATGCGCAGATGTTTGAAGATCACGAGGCGCTTGCGCTGCTGAGCGTCGCCGAAATGGGTGAAGCCGACCGACGCGCGATTGCGGGCGGCGTTGCAGGCATTGACCTGATGGAAGCCGCAGGCAGAGCGGTCGCCGAGGCTGCGCGCCGCGCACATGATGCAGCGGGCCGCGGACAAATCGTCATTCTCTGCGGGCCCGGCAATAACGGCGGTGATGGTTTCGTCGCCGCGCGCGTTCTTGCGGCTCAGGGCAGGGATGTCGCCCTCTTTCTGCTTGGACCAATGACGCGCTTGAAAGGCGACGCGGCGCTCGCGGCAAAACAATGGACGGGCGCTGTCGGAGCCGCCTCCGATACGCTTTCAAATGACGCCACTGTCGTAGTCGATGCGCTGTTCGGCGCTGGGCTGGATCGCGATCTTGATGGGGAGGCCCGCGCGCTGGTCGAGAAGGTGAATCTCTGGCGCGCGCAATCGGGCGGCGCCGTGGTGGCGGTCGATGTCCCGTCCGGGCTCGACGGAAACTCTGGTCAGGTTCGCGGCGTCGCCATTTCTGCGGATGTCACGGTGACCTTCTTCCGCCCCAAACCGGGGCATCTACTTTTGCCGGGACGAACACTTTGTGGACGGGTCGAGTGCGCGCAGATTGGAATACCGGCGGCGGTTCTTGAAATCATCCAGCCGCGCACGTTTCGCAACGCGCCCGCGCTGTGGCTGCCGAGTCTCCCGCCGCCCGAAACCGATGGACATAAATATAGGCGCGGCCATGCGCTGGTGCTTTGCGGGCCGATGCACCGCACGGGCGCCGCGCGGCTGGTGGCGCGAGGCGCCCTGCGGGGCGGCGCTGGACTTGTGACGCTCGCCTCGCCCCGAGACGCGCTTGCGGTCAACGCGGCCCATCTCACCGCCATCATGTTGACGCCATGCGAGGGCGCGGCGGAACTCGTCGGCATCCTTCAGGACCGGCGCTTCAATGCGCTGGTTCTGGGCCCGGGTGGGGGCGTAGGGCAGCCTATGCGCGATTGCGTGCTCGCGGCCCTGTCATCGGGGGATTCTGGACGCGGCGTCGTTCTGGACGCCGACGCGCTAACAAGTTTTGCAGGCGCTGCCGATGTGCTGGGCGCAGCGGTGGGAGTCTTTCCCGGCAAGGTGGTCCTAACGCCGCACGATGGTGAATTTGCGAGACTTTTCAGATACTCATCCAGACTTCCCGACTCAAAGTCTGAAGTAGTTGGAGCGGTTTCTCAGGATGTGCGGGCGCTCTCAAAACTGACCCGCGCCCGCGCGGCGGCGGAATTGACCGGCGCCGTTGTGGTTCTCAAGGGCGCCGATACTGTCGTTGCGCACCCCGATGGACGGGCCTCCATCGCGCATGATCTGCCGCCCTGGCTCGCGACCGCCGGCTCTGGCGATGTGCTGGCTGGACTCATCGCCGCCAACCTTGCGCGCGGCGCGCAGGCGTTTGAGGCGGCGTGCGCCGGGGTGTGGATGCATGGAGCAGCCGCCCGCGCCTTTGGCCCCGGCCTGATCGCCGAGGACATCGCAGAGCAGATGCCTCAGGTCTTCCGCGATCTCTACGCGCCGGTCAGGTGACCTCGAAGAAACCCGCCAGACCGCCCAGCGCCTGCGGCAGAATTCCCCCGCCGATGCGCCATCGTCCCGGATTGTCAGCGACGAACGCCACCCGCACGGTCCGGCCTGCCGGAACGACGACCGCGTCGCGCCAATAGGGGTCCCAGCCGTCATCCATCAGATGCAATTGCCGCATCACGTGGCCGTGCAGCCGGATGACGATATGCGACTGCGACTTGTTGGTGAGCCCCAGAGAGACGGGCGTGCCGCGCCGGACTGCGAATAGCCGCACGCTGTCACCGCCCGGCTTGCCGTTGATCCGCCAGAGAGACGGCGCGCGGGCCGAGCAGATGGCTGCGGATTCGCCGCCATACTGCACGTCGAACGCTAGCTCGGACCTGTGCGCTTTTTGCAGCGCGATCGTTTCTGAGAGCAGTTTGTTGGGCGTGGGATCGGCGACAGGCGGCCGCGTCTCCACAGGCCGACCCTGCGCCTTCAAGAGCAGAAGCGACCCGTCCCATCCGCCTTCCGGGCTCGCGCCGAGCAGAGCGATCCGCGCGCTTGCGCCGTCTTGCTCAGGCATATCGAACATCACGTCAAATCGCCCGCCGGGCGCCATCGGCAACACGTTGCGCAGCGGTTCGAACACGGGGCAACTCTGCCCGTCTACAGCGATGACGTTGGGCTGAACCCCTTCAAAACTCACCGCCATCAGCCGGCTGGTGGAGAGATTCGCCAGTCGCAGGAGAACTCGGGCGCGCGGCGCAAAATCATGGGAGTCCGGCGCCACGCGGCCGTTGACGGTGACGACCGTCCCCATCAGGCCGTCGCCTGCCATCTGGCGGTTGGTGTGCATGATGACGGCTCGTCCGTCCGCGCACGGGCCCAGTTCGCCCGCCGAGGCGGCGCGATCCGCCAGCGCGGCGATGATTTCGTGATCCGCCTTCTGAGCAACGGGGTCTTCGACGACCAGCACGCCGCCGAGCCCCAATTGCGCCTGTGCGGCGAACGTCGTCTCGGCGTGGGGCTGGAAGATGAAGGTCCCGGCGTCGGGCGGCGTGAAGCGATAATCGAAGCTGGCGCCTGGGGCGACCGGTTTCTGCACGAGCGGCGTGCCGTCCATGGCGTTAGGCCCGCGCACCCCGCGCCAATGGATGCTTGTGTCCTGCTCAAGGCCGTTGACGAGCCTGACCTTTAGCTCCTCGCCGCGTGCGATTCTCAGCACGAGCGGCGTCTCATCGCCGCCATACGCAAGTCGCCCGGGCAAGTCGCCAGCCAGAGATTTTGGGCGCAGGATGCGGAACCCATCTGGCGCCGCCTCTGGGGTTGGCGCTGCCTGCTGAGCTGGCGCGGGGCCGGGCAGAAGCGTCGCCGCCGCGCCAATGAGAAACAGCCGTCTGTCGAGTGTCATGCGACCTCATGATCTGGCGCAGAGGGGATTGTGCGATCCCGCTTCGCAAGCGGCGCAACCCGGCCTATAAAGCAAACAAACTCGGACACAAAAGCGAGGAGGAAATTCGCAATGACCATCACAATCCGCAAAATGCACCCGTCACTGGGCGCCGAAGTCACTGGCGTTGATCTCTCCAAGCCGATTGACGCCGAAACCGCCGCCGCGATCCGCAAGGCTTTCGACGATAATATCGTGCTCGTCGTGCGCGACCAGACGCTTGATGAGCCGCAGCAGCTGAAGGCGGCTGAGATCTTCGGCAAGGTCGCTTATCGCCGCCGCCCGGTTGTGGGCGATGGTCCCGGGGGCGATTTCGATACTCCGTTCATGATGGTGACCAACATCATCGAGAACGGCAAGCCCATCGGCGCCTTTGGCGACGGTGAAATGTGGTTCCACCACGACACCAGCTATTACCCCGAGCCGCACCGCGCGACCCTGCTGTACGCCATGAAGCTGACGTCATGGGGCGGCGAGACTCGCTTCTCGAACATGTATGCAGCCTACGACAACATTCCGCGCGAGCTGCGTGATCGTCTCGAAGGCCGCCGCGTCCTGCAGATGCACGATTACAAGCGTCGCGAACGCCTGAACGTAGACACCGCCGACCTCTCGAAGATCCGCCACAACTGGCAGCCGCTGTTCATCACGCACCCGGCGACGGGCAGGAAGTCGCTCTATGTTTCGCGGCTCATGTCGGCGAAAATCGAAGGCCTGTCGCACGAGGAAAGCGAATCCGCGCTGGAGCAGCTCTTCGACATCTCGGAGGATCCGAGCATCGTTTACGAGCACAAGTGGGCGCTGGGCGATATGGTGATCTGGGACAATTGGTGCTCGATCCACGCCCGCAACGACTTCCCCCGCGAAGAGCCCCGCCTGATGCGCCGGCTCACCATCGAAGGGCAGGCGATGC
>JAUXWZ010000064.1 GCA_030684835.1 Beijerinckiaceae bacterium | reverse complement strand
CGCGCCGCCTTGTCGGCGATTTCGCCAATCTGGTTTTGCGTGATCATGAGCGGCGGGCACAGGACAATCGTGTCGCCGGAGACGCGCACGAGTATGTCCTGACGGTGAAAGGCTTCCTCCATCGCAGCGTAACCGCGCTTGCCGGCGCCGTCCGCCGACGGGGCTAGGTCGATGGCGGCGGCAATGCCGATCGTTCGAATGTCGACCACGTTCGGCAGGCCTTTCAGGCCGTGAATCGCGTCACCGAACGCGCCTTCCAGACGCAGCGCGTTGTCGAACAGCTTTTCGTCTTCATAGACTTTGAGCGTAGCGAGAGCGGCGGCGCAGGCCAGCGGATGAGCCGAATAGGTGTAGCCGTGGAACAGCTCCACCATGTGCTCCGGGCCCTTCATGAAGGCGTCGTAGATGTGCTTGCGCGCAATGACGCCACCCATGGGCACGGTTCCCGACGTGACGCCCTTGGCAAAGCAAATCATATCCGGGATCACGCCATAGCGCTCGGCCGCAAAGGCGTAGCCCAATCGGCCAAAGCCGGTGATCACTTCGTCGAAGATGAGCAGGATGCCGTGCTTATCGCAGATCTGCCGGAGCTTCTGCAGATAGCCTACCGGCGCCGGCAGCACGCCCGCGGAGCCGGACATTGGCTCCACGATCACCGCCGCAATGGTGGAAGCGTCATGCAGCGCGACGATGTTTTCAAGCTCGTCGGCTAGATGCGCGCCCCATTCCGGCTCGCCGCGCGAGAAAGCGTGCTGCTCCTTGTTATAGGTTGTGGGCAGATGATCGACGCCCGGCAGGCCGGGGCCGAATGTCTTGCGGTTCGCCACCATGCCGCCAACCGAGATGCCGCCGAAGCCGACGCCATGATAGCCGCGCACGCGACCAATCAGCCGCTGGCGTGCGCCGGCCCCATTCGCATTGTGAAAGGCCAGCGCAATCTTAAGCGCAGTATCCACGGCCTCGGAGCCCGAGTTGGCGAAGAACACGTGGTCGAGATCGCCAGGCGCCAGGGCAGCTACGCGCGTCGCCACCTGAAAGGCTATCGGATTTCCGTACTGGAAGGGCGGCGAATAATCGAGGTCGGCCGCCTGTTTCTGTATCGCAGCCACGATAGGTTCGCGGGAATGACCGGCGTTGACGCACCACAGGCCTGCGCAGCCGTCGATGAGCTTGCGCCCGTCGGAAGAAGTGTAATGCATATCCTTGGCGCCCACGATCATGCGCGGCGCTTTCTTGAACGCGCGATTGCCTGAGAAAGGCATCCAGTAGGCCTCAAGGTCGTTGGGGGCCAAGTGCGCGGTCGTTGCGGTCGCCTGGGACATGTGCTCCACCATTCTTGTACGCAGTTCTTGTATGCAGTCGCGGCTAAGGGCGCTTTCCACATCTTCACAAAGACCGTGACCATAAACAACCAGAAGCTGAGATAGATTGATTACTGTCCCGCTTGCGCCGCGTGCTTGCGCCAGCACAATGCCTGCGTCGCCCCGGCGTGGAATATGCGCAAAGCCCACGGAATGAGCCTCATGTTCAAACGCATTGCCCTGATCGTCCTGCTCGCTGGCGCCGCAGCGGGCGCCTTCGTGTTCTGGCGCGGCGGCGGCTTCAGCCAGGAGGTGACGCTGGTCGAGGCCAGCAGAGGCGACGCGGCGGAAGTGGTCTATGCGACGGGGATCGTGGAACCAGCGCGATGGGCGAAGGTGATCGCACTCACGCGCAAGCGCATCGTCGATGTCTGCTTTTGCGAGGGCAAACCGGTCAAAGCGGGCGATGTTCTGGTTCGCCTCGACGACAGTCAGGAACAGGCTTTGCTCTCCGAGTTGGAAGCGCGCCGTAAGCGACTGCAATCGGATGTGGAGCGGCTTACCGGCCTCGTCGGGCGCAATATTGCGCCGCAGACACAGCTTGAGCAGACGCAAACGCAATTGCGCGAATTCGAAGCGCGCATCGAGCTTGCCAAGGAGCGGATCGATGAACTTATTTTGCGCGCGCCGATGGACGGCGTGGTGCTGCGTCGCGATGGCGAGGTCGGCGAGATAGCAGGCACGGGAACGACCGACGTTCTCTTCTGGGTTGGGCAGCCTCGCCCGCTGCGCATCGTCGCCGACGTCAACGAAGAAGATATTCCACGCGTGCGGCCGGGCCAACGCGTGCTACTCCGCTCGGAAGGTTTTCGCGGCAAGACGCTCGATGCACAGGTGGCGGATATCACGCCCAAGGGCGATCCCCAGACAAAGACGTTTCGCGTGTATCTGTCGCTGCCGGATGAAACGCCGCTGCTGATCGGCATGAGCGTTGAAGCAAACATCGTGACGCAGGAGAAGAAGGACGTTCTCCTGTTGCCCGCCGAGGCTATCCTGCAGGAAAACGTGTTCACGGTGGTGAACGGGCGCCTGCAACGCAGCAAGGTTGAAACTGGTTTGCGCGGCGCCCGCATGGTGGAAATTACCGGCGGCGTACAGGAGAACCAGCGCGTGGTTTCGCCCGCCTCAACACAGATGCGTGAGGGACAACGTGTTCGCGCCGTGAGCGGGACATGAGCCTCGTACTTTCCATCGCCACGACGCACATCCGCGCCCGTCTGCGCCAAACTCTGGTTGGCCTGTTGGGCGTCGCCACAGGCGTCGGCTTTTCCGTGATGATGGCGGCATTGATGGAGGGCTCGCAGCGCGATTTCGTGGCGCAACTTGTCGACGCCATGCCCCACATCTCCGTCACCGACCAACGCCGCGAACCCCCGCCACAACCTGCGGAAGACGCGTTTGACGCCGTTGAAATCCATGGCCTGACAACGCCGGTCATCCGCCCCGGCATCAAGAATCCGTATGCGATCATAGCGTCCATCGAAAGCTGGTTACCGGGCGCTGTTGCGCCGTCGGTGCAATCGAAGGCGGTGTTGCGCTTTGCGGGCCGCGACACGGCGGCCAGCGTCATCGGCATAGATCCGCGGCGCGAGCCCAATGTCTCCAAGCTCGCAACGCAGATTGTGACTGGTTCGCTGACCGATCTCTACAAATCATCGAATGCGATCATTCTGGGTTCCGGCCTTGCCCAACGCATCGGCGCGCGCGTCGGCAATTCCGTTACGGTGGTGGGCGGAAACGGCCGCACCATCTCGGCTACCGTAGTTGCGTTATCGCGCACAGGCATCAATCAGCTTGACGAAAGCCAGGCGCACACGCTCATCAAAACTGCACAAATCCTTGCGGGACAAACGGGTCTCGTGAACGAAATACGCGTTCGCACGCGCGACGCGATGAGCGCGCGAGAGATCGCCCAGCGCATCGAAGCGGAGACGCGCTACAAGTCCGTTTCCTGGCTGGAGGCGAACGAAGATCTGCTCGCCGCATTCCAGATTCGCAATTTCATCATGTTTGCAGTTGTGGGCGCGATCCTGCTGGTCGCATCGTTCGGCACCTACAACATCATCTCGACCATCACCCACGAGAAGACGCGCGACATCGCCATCATGAAATCGCTTGGCATGCAGGCGCGCACGGTCCGGCGCATTTTCGTGCTCGAGGCGTTGATGATTGGCGTGATGGGCGTGCTGGCGGGCTGGGCGCTTGGCTACGCCATGTCGCTCGGTATGGGACAGGTCGAATTCAAATCGCCCTTCATGGACGCGACGCGCCTGCCGATCCTCTATTCGCCGATGCATTATCTTCTCGCGGGCGGCGTGGCGCTCGCCGCATCGGCCATCGCGGGATTTTTCCCGGCGCGCAAGGCGGCGTCGCTGCAACCGGTTGACATCATCCGGGGCGCCTCATGAGCCTTCCCGCCGCCGCGCCGCTGGTGCGCCCACTGATCGAAACACGGGGCGTGACGCGCGTCATCGGCGGCGACATACCGACGACGCTTGTCGCAGGGATCGATTTTGCCGTGCAGCCCGGCGAGTTCGTGGCCGTCACGGGCCCCTCGGGCTCGGGCAAGTCGTCGCTGTTGTATCTGCTGGGCCTGCTCGACAAGCCGACGACCGGCGAAGTCTACGTCAATGGCAAGGCGACAAGCGAATTGAGCGAAGACGCCCGCGCGGCGCTGCGCCTTTCATCGCTGGGCTTTGTCTTTCAGTTCCACTTTTTGCTGCCTGAATTCTCCGCGATGGACAATGTCATGCTGCCGATGCGCGCGCTTGGAAAACTCGGCGACAAAGAGATGAAGGCGCGCGCGCTGGATATTCTCGCCTCGCTCGGCCTTGCCGATCACGCGCGCAAGCGACCGGACCAGATGTCGGGTGGACAGCGTCAGCGCGTGGCCATCGCCCGCGCGCTCGCCAATGATCCGCTGGTGATTCTCGCCGATGAGCCGACTGGCAACCTCGACACAGTTTCGAGCGGACAGGTTCTGTCCATCATGCGCAATCTGGCGGACTCATCGCGCGTGGATTACGCCAAGGCCATCATCATCGTCACGCATGATCTCGACCTTGCCGCAAAGGCGGACCGGCGCGTGCATATCGTGGATGGGCGCATCGCGGCGCCCGCTCTGCAGAACGATTAGAGCACGCGCGCTTCGTAACCGGCGGCAGAGATCGCTTTCGCCAGTTCGTCTGGCGCCATTGCTGTGGCGCCATCAAGACGGCCCGCCGCCAGATCGATCTTCACCTGCGCCGAAGGGTCTTTGCGCTGCACGACGCGCGTGACCGCATTGACGCAGCCCTGACATGTCATGCCCTTCACCTCAAGGTGTACGTCTTGCTGCTCAGCCATGTCTGCTCTCCAGTGTGTTTGGCGCCGTCAATCTTCTCTTATCGCTTCCGCCTCGATTTCGATAAGGAAATCGGGATTTGCAAGCGCGGGCACGATCAGAAAGGTGCTTGCGGGCGTATGCGATCCGAAAAAATCAGAGCGCACCTCGCGCACGACGCCGGTTTCCAAGGGACGCGTGCAATAGGTGACGATCTTCACCACATGGCCGGCATCCATGCCCGCCGCTTGCAGCACCGCCTTCATGTTGGCGAACAGCTGTTCTGTCTGCGCGCGCATGCCCTGCTTCACAGTGCCGTCGGGCGCTACGCCCACCTGACCTGAGATGATAAGGCGCGTTGCGCTGGCAGAGACGAGAACGCCTTGCGAATAGGAAGATGTGGGCTTGGGCGCACCGGGGGGATTGATGAATTGCATGTCTGGCCTCCGCGAGAACGCGCGGACCTGATCGGCCCGCGCGCAGGTTCAAAGTCAATTGCCCAAGGCGGCTTTCACTTTCGCGATCACGGCGGGCGGCGAAGCATAAACCCTGCGCACGGCGTCCTGCACGTCCTGCGCCGAAACGGGCTCCATATCGAGGCGGAACTTCGCGGCTTCCCCACGCGCATCCGGGTCCTTCATCGTCGCAGCGAACGCCTTTCGCAGCGCGTCCGCGCGATCCTTTGGCACATCGGGGGCGATCACGAACGGCCGGCCGAAGCGCGACTGGCTAAAGAAGAGATCGAGCATGGCGCGGTCCTCATCCGTCTTCGCGAACGAATGCGCCAGCGGCACACCCTTGGCGTTGAGTTCGGGATGCCCCGTCGCGTGCGTCTGCAGGATGACGTGCATGCGGCCCGAGTCGAACCAGCCGGGCTGCGTTACGTTGATCGACGGCCACGCGAGTCCGCACGCGCCTTGCGCCTCGCCACGTTCAATGGCCAGCGAAATTTCGCGGCTGCCCGCGTAGCCCGTGATCGGTTTGAATTTTGACTTGAGGACCGCATTGATGACTTCAGGATAATCCGAGGTGGAGCTCGACTGGCTTGCGGCGAGAATGAGTTCTGTCGTCAAAACATCCTTGAAGGACTTCGCCGTCGCATCCGAGCGCGCAATGCAGATGTACACGTCGTCGTTGGCGCTACCGAGATAGATCGCCTTGGACGGATCGTGCTTGACCGGCGTCTTGCCCAGCAGCGGCTCCAGGATGACGCCCGACTGATAGGCGCCGATGGCTGTGCCATCCTTGGGCGCGACATTGTAAATGTAGTTCGCCGCCACGTTGCCGCCCGCGCCCGGCATGTTCTGGACGATAAAAATCGGGTTGCCGGGCACATGCTTGCCCATGTGGCGACCAACAAGCCGCGCGTAAGTGTCATACCCGCCGCCCGCTGAAGAGCCTACAACGATCGTCATCTGCCTGCCCTTGTAGAAGGACGCCAGATCCTGCGCGGCAGCTGCGCCGCCATAGGCGCAAGCAAGGCTGGCGAGAGTGATAGCTGCGCCCCGAACTTTTCTGCAAAACATTCAAATTCCTCCCTGCGCCGGCCCTCCCGCCGGTGGCCCATTCGGGCCCGTAAAAGCGCGCAACCCTAGCGCGGCCGGAGGGCCAGCGCCATACGCAGTTCTTGACAGGGCGCCGCCAGAGCCTTAGCGCCTCGCAGATGTCAACAATCACTCCCCTCGATGCGGGCGGCGCGTTGCCCGTTCTGTCCGGCTTGTCGGAAATCGCTGATCGTTATGACGTCGTGCTCTCCGACATCTGGGGAGTCGTCCACAATGGCCGCGAGCATTTCCCGCAGGCCTGTGCGGCGCTGCGCCGGTTTCGCGACAAGGGCGGGGTCGTGGTGCTGGTGACGAACGCGCCGCGTCCGTTCCCGCCAATCCTCGAGCAACTGGACCTGCTCGGCGCCCCGCGCGATTGCTTCGACGAAGTGGTGACCTCAGGCGATGTGACGCTAACCTTCGTGGCCGCGCACGGGATGAAGCCCGTGTATCATATCGGCCCGCCGCGTGATCTCACGTTCTTCTCGATCATGGAGCAGCAGATCGGCCATCGCCCGCCGAGCGTTGGGCTGGACGAGGCCGAATATGTGCTGTGCACGGGCCTGTTCGACGATAACCACGCGCCCGAGCATTATCTTCCCGAACTCGAAAAGATGCGCGCCCGCGGCATGGAGTTCATCTGCGCCAACCCGGACCTCGTCGTGCATGTAGGCGATCATATGCTCTGGTGCGCTGGCGCCATCGCGGAGCGCTACGCGCAAATGGGCGGCGCGGTGCGGCAGGGGGGCAAACCATTCGCCCCCATCTACGACCGCGCGCTTGAACTGGCCGCCGCCCGCCTTGGCCGGCCCGTGGACGTGACCCGCGTTGTCGCGATTGGCGACGCCATCCGGACCGACGTGAAAGGCGCCATTGACCGCGGGCTCGACGCGGTGTTCGTCACCTCCGGCATTCACCGCGATGAACTGCATCCGGGCGCCAGCCCTGGCTTGCCGGGCGCGCTGGACGTCGACGCCATGCGCCGCATGGTGAGCGAAGCCGGGGTCCAGCCCATCGCCGCAATGTCGACGCTGGTGTGGTGAACGCGTCAGAACGACGGGTCGAGCGGTCATTGCCCGCAGGGCCCAACCGCTTGACGCTGGCGCCCCCGCCATGCAGTTTGCCGCGCCATAAAGGCGCGCCGCCGGCCAGCCGGGCGCAGGCCCCGCACGAGCTTTCTCGAACCAGATGACCATCGACGCTTCGTCCGCCGGAGACGGCTTCATCATCGCGCGCGATCCCGCCGCCCCTCCCCGGGGGCTGGAGGGCGCTGTGGTGGCGATCGGCAATTTCGACGGCGTGCATCGCGGGCACCAGGCCGTGTTGGCGCGCGCCCGAGCCCTTGCCGACAAGCTGGGCAAGCCCTGCGCCGTGTTGACGTTCGAGCCCCATCCAGCGGATTTTTTCGCCGGTCGCAACGTCGTGCATCGCCTGACGCCAGACGGCGCCAAGGCCCTGACCCTGTCGCGCTTTGGCGTGGATGGCATGATCGTTCTGTCGTTTGGGGCGGAACTGGCGCGGCTGGAGGCCGAGCGCTTCGTCGCCGACATACTGCTGGGACGGCTTGGCGTGTCAGGCGCCGTGGTCGGTTATGACTTCCATTTCGGGCGCGGACGGGTGGGCTCACCCGCCTTCCTCGTCGAGGCCGGTCTGCGGCATGGTTTTGCGGTCGAGGTGGTCGAGAAGATCACCGCCGATGAACAGGGCAGCCTTGATGCGGTCCATTCCAGCGGCGTACGCGCGGCGCTGGAGCTGGGCGACGTCGCACAGGCGCGCCGCCTGCTGGGGCATGATTTCTTCGTGCTGGGCGAGATCATCCACGGCCAGAAACTCGGCCGCACCATCGGCTTTCCCACCGCGAACCTTCGCATCGACGCCTCATCCGGCCTGCGTTTTGGCATCTACGCCGTGCAGCTGAAGGTGGACGGCGCGACCCATGACGGCGTGGCGAGCTGGGGCCGCCGCCCCACAGTCGACAACGGCGCGCCGCTGCTTGAGGTTTACGTGTTTGATTTCGCCGGCGACCTCTACGGCAAGCAGGTGGAGGTCGATTTCATCGAATGGCTGCGGCCAGAACTGAAATTCGACGGGCTTGAAGCGCTCACCGCACAAATCGAGAAGGATTGCGAAGCCGCGCGGGCGGCCCTCAAGCGGGCTGGCTAGATCCGATTGTCGTTGTGGTGGCGAAGATTGATCGGGCGCAAGGCTGAAACTCGTCGTTTGTCGGAAACTCACTTCATCTTCTCCAATGAATGAGGCCGATTATGTTTGATCGACGCAAATTCGCTATTGGGATGCCGCTTGCTGCGCTTGCGCTCGCGCAAAGCCCCGCCCGCGGGCAGGAGACGAAACTTACGAAACCAGCTGCCGGGGGCGGAATGCCCCTGATGGAGGCGCTGGCGAAACGAAAGTCGCAACGCTCCTTCGCCCCCAATCCGCTTGCGCCGGAACAAATGTCGCAACTCCTTTGGGCCGCCTTTGGCGTTAACCGCGCTGGCGAAGATGGGCGGACGGCCCCCTCGTGGCGCGGCAGCAAGGAAACCGACATCTATATCGCCACCGCCGAGGGCGTGACGCGCTATGATCCAACGACTCACGGCCTTTCCACGCATTCAAAGGGAGATATCCGCGCGCAGACGGGTCGTGCCGACTTTCCCGCGACGGCTCCCGCCGTACTGATCTATGTGGCTGACCTCGCGCGCATGGCCAAAGCCTCGCTTGATGAGCAGAAGCTTTACGCCCACGTGGACGCCGCCCTGATCGCGCAAAATGTTTATCTTTTCGCGGCTTCGGAGGGACTTGCGACCGTCATGCTGGGGAACGTGGACAAAGCGGCGCTGGCGAAGACCCTCAACCTGCCCGATTCCCAGATTGTGACCTTCACGCAACCCATCGGCCGCCCCGCCTGATCGGTTTATGAGCACCAGCGCCGGGGACCGGATCGGCTACCCCGGCGCCGCCCGTGTTGAGCACAAAGCGCGTTCGCCGCCCCTGTTGCGCGGGCTATTCTCCTGCTAAACCCCGGTCATGGTTTGCAGGATCCGTTTTAGACGAATTACCGGCCCGGCCCGCCCCTGAGCGCGCCGGGTAACCTGCGTCTGCTGCGGCTCCTGCCCGTTTGCGCTCGCCACCAAATCCCTTAATCAACTGACATGACCGCCAGGCTCCGCCGGCGAACGCACGATTGGCCCCGCCCGATGACCGAGACGCCCGCCAAAGGCCCCGATTATTCCAAGACGCTCTATCTGCCGCAAACGGCTTTCCCCATGCGCGCGGGCCTGCCGCAGAAGGAGCCGGAGCTTTTGGCCCGCTGGAAGGCAATGGACCTCTACGGCAAGTTGCGCGAGACAAGCGCCGGGCGGCCCAAGTTCGTGCTGCACGATGGCCCTCCCTACGCCAACGGCAACATCCACATCGGCCATGCACTGAATAAAATTCTGAAGGACATCGTCACGCGCAGCCAACAGATGCTGGGGCGCGATTCCAATTACGTCCCCGGCTGGGACTGCCACGGCCTGCCAATCGAATGGAAGATCGAGGAAGACAATTACCGCTCAAAGGGCAAGCAGAAGCCGGACCTGTCGGATTCTGCGGCTATGATCGCCTTCCGGCAGGAGTGCCGGGCCTATGCGGCGCACTGGCTCAACGTGCAGCGCGACGAGTTTATTCGTCTTGGCGTCACGGGCGACTGGGCGAACCCCTATTTCACGATGGCGTTTCCCGCCGAAGCGCAGATCGCGCGCGAGATCATGAAGTTCGCGGCCAACGGCCTGCTGTATCGCGGCTCGAAGCCGGTGATGTGGAGCGTTGTTGAGAAAACCGCTCTGGCGGAAGCGGAAGTCGAATACGAGGATCATGTCAGCGACACGGTGTGGGTCGCCTTCCCGGTCAAGACGATTTCGCCCCGCAACGAAGAGGCGCGGCGCGCGGCGATGGAGCAGAGCGGCGAGAGCATGCTCGACATCGAAGGCGTGGACGAACTTCTCGCGGACCTCAACGGGGCGTCGGTCGTCATCTGGACGACGACGCCATGGACGCTGCCTGCGAACCGCGCCCTCTCGTTCTCGACCCGCATCGAGTACGGGCTGTATCGCATCACGCAGGCGCCAGCGGACAATTGGGCCAAGACCGGCGCGCTCTACATTCTGGCTGACCGGCTTGCATCTGACGTGTTCAAGCAGGCGCGCGTTGAGAATTTCGACCGTGTGCGCGGCGTTGATCCGCGCGACATTCTCGCCTGCTCGCATCCCCTCGCCCATCGCATCCCGGGTTATGAATTCGATGTGCCGATGCTCGACGGCGATCATGTCACCGACGACACCGGAACGGGCTTCGTCCACACCGCGCCCAGCCATGGCCGCGAAGACTTTGACATCTGGATGTCGAACCAGCGCGCGTTGATTGCGCGCGAGATCGAAACGCGCATCCCCTACACCGTCGACGCCGATGGCTTCTACACGAAGGAAGCCTTCGGCTTCGAAGGCAAGCGCGTCATCGACGACAAGGGCAAGAAGGGCGACGCCAACGAGGCTGTCATCGCGGAATTGCTGACAGCAGGAAACATTCTGGCGCGCGGACGGCTCAAGCATCAATATCCGCACTCATGGCGCTCCAAAAAGCCGGTCATCTTCCGCAATACGCCGCAATGGTTCATCGCGATGGACAAGGCGCTGGATGAGTCCTTTCTCCCTTCAAGCGGTGAGAAGGCGGCCGAAGGCCGAATGGGAGGCGACGCAAACGATGCGACATTGGCGCAGCCCCTCTCCTCGACCCTCTCCTCGCCGCTCGAGGGGCGAGCGAGCAACGCGCCTACGCTGCGCGATCTCGCGCTGAAGGGTATCGACGAAACGCGCTGGGTGCCCGCGGCCGGCGAAAATCGCATTACGGGCATGATCGCCAACCGTCCCGACTGGGTGGTTTCGCGCCAGCGCGCGTGGGGTGTGCCGATTGCAGTGTTCGTGAAGAAAGGAACGCACGACATTCTCGTGGACGAACGCGTTAACGCGCGCATCGCCGACGCATTCGAGAAAGAAGGCGCCGACGCGTGGTTCGCGCATGGCGCGGCGCAGCGTTTTCTTGGCGCCGATTATGACGCAAACGACTACGAGAAGATCGACGACGTGCTCGACGTGTGGTTCGATTCAGGATCGACGCATGCGTTCACGCTCGAAGACGCCAAGAATTTTCCGGGACTGGCCGGCATCAACCGCATCCGCGACGGCGGCGCGGACGAAGTCATGTATCTGGAAGGCTCGGACCAGCATCGCGGCTGGTTTCATTCCTCGTTGCTGGAGAGTTGCGGCACGCGCGGGCGTGCGCCTTATGACGTTGTGCTGACGCACGGCTTCGTTCTGGACGAGAAGGGCCAGAAGATGTCGAAGTCGCTTGGCAACGTGGTCGCGCCGCAAACGGTGATCAAGGATTCGGGCGCCGACATCCTGCGCCTGTGGGTCGCCGCATCCGATTATTCGGATGACCTGCGCATCGGGCCGGAAATCCTCAAGACGTTCGTCGAGACCTATCGCAAGCTGCGCAACACGATCCGCTGGATGCTGGGCTCGCTGGCGCACTTCAACGAGAGCGAGCGTGTCGCCTTCGCCGACATGCCCGAACTCGAACGGCTGATGCTGCATCGCCTGAGCGAACTCGACGCGCAGGTGCGCGACGCCTACGCGGCGTTTGATTACAAGCGCGTCATTGCGGCCATGTCGTCGTTCATGACAAGCGATCTGTCGGCGTTCTATTTCGATGTGCGCAAGGACTCGCTGTATTGCGATCCGCCATCGAGCCAGACGCGGCGCGCCGCGCTCACCGTGATCGACGAAATCTTCCGCCGCGCCGTGACATGGTTTGCGCCCATCCTGCCGTTCAGCTGCGAGGAGGCGTGGCTCGCGCGCTATCCGTCAGACAGCGATTCCGTGCATCTGGCGACGTTTGAAGCGACGCCTGCGCAATGGCGCGACGAGAAATTGGCGGCGCGCTGGCGCGCGATCCGCAATGTGCGGCGCGTTGTAACGGGCGCACTTGAAATCGAACGCGCCAACAAGCGCCTTGGCTCGGCCCTTGAGGCCGCGCCGACCGTATTCGTCGCAGACGACGAGGTGCGCAAGATTCTCGCTGAAATCGACTTTGCAGACGTGTGCATTACCTCGGGCATTACGGTTGAGGCGGGCGAAGGCCCAGCGGACGCCTTCCGCCTTGAGGATGCGCCGGGCATTGCCGTGCTGCCGAAACGGGCGCAAGGCGTCAAATGCGCCCGTTCCTGGCGCTATTTCGACCCCGCCACGGCCGACCCGGAATACCCCGATGTGACCGCGCGCGACGCGCAGGCGCTGCGCGAACTGAAGCTGATGACGTGAGCCTGCGCAGCCTCAGCCCGCGCGCGCTCGGCCTTTGCGCTGCCGGCGTCCTTCTGCTTGCGGATCAGGTCCACAAGCACTGGATGCTGTTTGTTTACGACATCGCCCAAAGGCAACCGGTGAACGTGGCGCCCTTCCTCGACCTTGTCATGGCGTGGAACCCGGGCATTTCGTATTCGCTTTTTGCAGCGGAGACGCAGTCGGGGCGGTTCATACTGCTGGGGATCACTCTGGCCATCACGCTGGGGCTGACCATCTGGCTGTGGCGTGTGCCTGACAGGCTGACCGGACTGGGGCTGGGTTTCATCGTGGGCGGCGCGCTGGGCAACGCATGGGACCGCTATGCTTACGGCGCGGTCGCCGATTTCTTCCATCTTTACGTGGATACAGAGCGTTGGGGCCGCTTGTCCTGGTACATCTTCAATATTGCGGATGTCGCCATCGTTGCCGGCGTCGGGCTTCTCCTGTATCAAAGCTTCTTTGACGGCTCCTCATCGGGGGACCGGAAGCCTTCGGCCGCAACGCCGGATGGTTCGCCACCGAATCGCCAAGATACGGCGGCAGGGTGAGTCGAGCGCTCGTTTAGGGGAAGTTGGCCATGACCTTTCGTACCATGACCTTTCGTCAGTCAGGTTCAATCCGCGCCTTGGTCGCGGCAGTCGGCGGCGCTCTTGTGCTCGGACTTGCTGTCAGTACGCCCGCCAAAGCGCTCGACGACGGCCAAGAAAATGTATTCGTCTCGGTCTTCCAGCTTTTGACGGCAGGCGTTGGCATCGGCGGCGCCAATACCAAGCCCACTATCGAATATCGCGAGCGCGCCCCGCTGGTCCTGCCGCCAAATACGCAGCAATTGCCCCCGCCGGGAACCGGGGCGGCCGCACGCAACGCCAACTGGCCGCAAGATTCCGACCAGCAGCGCAACCGTCGCACCCAGGCCCGTGATCGCGCCCCGCGCGACCGTGAAGACGAGTTTGGCGGACGCCGCGCGCCTACCAGCGTGGCGGGCGCCCCCGCCGCTGGTGCGCGCGATCCGCGCGAATGCCGGGACGATCCGCTCGAGAGGCTCTGCAATACTGAACAATTCTGGGCGACGATGTCCCAGCGCAAGCAGAGCGAACAGAGAGTCGCGGTGGGTCAGGAACCGCCGCGGCGCGCCCTCACCGATCCGCCAGCGGGTTTCCGCGCCCAGACCACCGAGCAGAAGTACACGTTCGAGGTGGAGCGCAGGATCGATGTCGGCGACGCGCGCGCACAGCAGCTTGAAGAAGATCGGCGCAAGCGCGCCATCGCGCGGGGCGAAGATCCGAACTTCTGATAACCCCTCGCATGGCGGTTGGGCGAAAGCCTCCTATATTCAGATCGACGAGAGGGCGCTCGCGCCCTCTTTTCGCGTCGCCTCGCCATCATGCGCCGGCGTCGAGACCTAGCACCCGGAGAAAGCGCGCCACATGAACGCTCCCGCCAGCCCCACGACGATCAAACCGGCCAGCCTGACGCCGCAACCCGGCGGCGAAACCATCGGCGGCGGCGCGGTGAAGAACTTCCGTCTCGGCAACGGCATGGACGTGGTTGTCATTCCCGACCATCGCGCGCCGGTGGTTACGCACATGGTCTGGTATCGGAACGGGTCGGCGGATGACCCGCAGGGCAAGTCCGGGATTGCGCATTTCCTCGAACACCTGATGTTCAAGGGCACAAAGAACCATCAGCTGGGTGAATTTTCCGAAATGGTCGCCGAGCTTGGCGGACAGGAAAACGCGTTCACCTCGAACGATTACACGGCCTATTACCAGCGCGTGCCCAAAGAACATCTGCGGGTGATGATGTCCTATGAGGCTGACCGCATGACCAATCTCGTCCTCACCGACGAGATTGTAGCGCCCGAGCGCGACGTGGTGCTCGAAGAACGCCGCATGCGCACGGACACAGACCCTGCTTCGCAACTCAGTGAAGCCGTCCACGCCGCGTTGTTTACCCACCATCCCTACGGCAAGCCGATCATCGGCTGGCAACACGAGATCGAGACGCTCGATCGCACGGACGCGCTCGCCTATTACGAACGCTTTTACACGCCCGAGAACGCAATCCTCATCGTTGCAGGCGACGTGACGGAAGTGGAAGTGCGCTCGCTCGCCGACGAAATCTACGGCAAAATACCCGCCCGTGGCGAAGCGCCAAAACGTTTCCGCCCGCGCGAGCCCGAGCCCCGCGCCCATCGACTTGTCTCTCTTGCAGACGAAAAGGTGGAGCAGCCCACCCAGCAGCGCATTTACCTCGTGCCGTCGTATGCGTCCGCGCAGCCGGGCGATGCAGAGGCGCTCGAGGTTTTGTGCCATCTGATCGGCAGCGGGCCGACAAGCCGGCTTTATCGCGAGCTGATCGTCAATCAGAAGGTCGCCGTTTCAACTGGCGCGTATTACCTGGGCACCGCGCTCGACGACACGCGCTTTTACGTCTGGTCGGTGCCGGCGCCGGATGTTTCGCTGGAGACGCTGGATGAAGCCGTCGGCAAGGTGATCGCGCAGATGGCGGGCGAACCCGCAGACGCGCAAGATCTGGCGCGCGCCAAGACGCGCCTTATCGCAGACGCCGTTTACGCGCAGGACAGCCAGACCATGCTCGCGCGCTGGTATGGCGCGGCGCTGACAACCGGCGAGACAGTGGAGGCTGTGCAATATTGGCCAGCGCGCATCGACGCCGTAACGGCCGAGGACGTGCAGGCGGCAGCGAAAAAGTGGCTCGACCGTCGCCGAGCCGTGACGGGATTCCTGCTCGCGCAGGACAATGCGCAAGCCGCCTGACCAGCAGCGGGCGGCGACAGCCGCCCCTGATTGCGCTTTTTAAGTTCGCTTTTGCGATACCGGGATTTCCAAATGACAGCCGTAGTTGAGAAAGTTGCGCTCTCGCGCGCCGCGACCGTCCAGAAGCTGAAGACCCCGGGCGGGATCGAAGTCTGGCTCGTTGAAGATTACGCTGTTCCGCTTGTGGCTTTTGAGTTCGCGTTCAAGGCTGGCGCAGCACAGGATCCCGCTGACAAGGCAGGCGTGGCGAGCATGCTCGCCAGTCTGCTCGACGAGGGCGCCGGGGACTATGACGCCGAAGCATTCCATCGCGCGATGGATGATCTTGCAGTCGAAATCGCTTTCCACGCCGAGCATGACAATTTTCAAGGCCAGTTGAAAACATTGTCGCGCAACATCGACCCCGCATTCGAACTGCTTCGTCTGGCCGTGTGCGAGCCCCGCATTGATGACGACGCCGTTGAACGCGTGCGGGCGCAGATCGTCGCCGGGCTCAAACACGAAGTGAAGGATCCCAACCGCGTCGCCGCACGCGCCTTCCGCGAAGACGCGTTCCCCAATCATCCCTACGGACGGCCCTCGCAGGGCACACTCGAAACATTGCCCACGATTACACGGGCTGACCTTGTCGCCATGCACGGCGCGACGCTGGCGCGCAGCAACATCAAGATCGGTGCTGTTGGCGCGATCGACGCGCTTCGGCTGGCGGCGCTCGTGGACAAGACATTTGGCGCGCTCCCGGCGCAGGCCACCCTTTCCCCCGTGCCTGACGTCGTGCCGGTTGCGGGCAAGAGGCGCGTGCTCGATGTGGATGTGCCGCAATCGACAATCCGCTTCGGCCTGCCTGGCATTGCGCGCGACGACGCCGAGTACATGATCGCTGTTGTGGTCAACCACATTCTGGGCGGCGGGGTGTTTTCAGCGCGCCTGTTCAAGGAAGTGCGCGAGAAGCGCGGTCTTGCGTATTCCATTCACTCGCAGCTCGGCGCCTATGATCACGCGGCGCTGTTTTCTGGCGGCACTTCGACCAAGAACGAGCGCGCCGCAGAATCGCTCTCGGTCATCGAAGAGGAAATCTCCAAGCTCGTCGCCGATGGCCCCACGCCCGATGAACTCGAAAAGGCCAAGAAATATCTTATCGGCTCCTACGTGCTGCGCTTCGACACCTCGACGAAGATCGCCGGCAATCTCGTGAGCCTTCAGACGGACGGATGGCCGGTCGAATATCTAGACAAACGCAACGACATGATTGCCGCTGTGACGATGGAAGACGTGCGGCGCGTGACCAAGCGTCTGTTCGATGGCAAGACGATGCTGGTGACAGTGGCGGGCCGGCCTGAAGGGATGTGAGCGGGTGAGGCTAGGCGCCCCTCAGCTCACCCTGCGGGCGAAAGCCGGCATTGACTGCGATGCCTTCGCACCGAACGATCAGGTTACCCGCCGTAGTTGGTCGCTTTCGCGACCATGAAGCCACCTACTCCCCGCTGCGCAACGGCATCATCGGGCGCCAGTCGAGGTATTCCTTGATGCGCTTCTGCAGGGTGTCACGCACGCCGCGATAGGCGTCCATCATTTGGTCGCGCGATCCCTGCACCGCCGTTGCGTCAAGGGTAGGCCAGTAGATTACCTCCACCGCCGACGTGCGCGTGTATTCGAGCGCCGTGTGATGGGCCTCGGGCGAGAGCGTGATGATGACGTCGAAGCTGTCATCTTCCAGTTCGGCGAATGCGTGCGGCTTGTGCTTCGATATGTCGATGCCGATCTCATCCATGGCTGCGATGGCGAAATGATCTGGCTCGATGGGGCGCACGCCAGCGGACGCAATGAAGATCTCGCGGCCGAAAAGATGCTTTGCAAGGCCCTCCGCCATGGGCGAGCGCACGGTGTTTGTCGTGCAGGCGAAGAGTAAGGATTGCGGCCGGCGCCCCAGCGCCGTCATGACCTTTTTCCCCCGCCCCGGCGCATGGCGTTCAGCCTTTCCAGTGCAAAGCGGTGATGAGGGTGAAGAGGCGCCGCGCGGTGTCGAAATCGCAATTGATCTTGCCATTCAGACGCTCGGCCAGCAGCGTCGCGCCTTCGTTGTGCAGGCTGCGCCGGCCCATGTCGATTGCCTCGATCTGCGCGGGCGTGGCCGTGCGGATGGCCGCGTAATAGCTCTCGCAGACGAGAAAATAATCCTTCAGCAGCCTGCGGAATGGCGTCAGCGACATGATGTGGCGGACGACCGCCTCGCCGTCGTGCGCCCGCACGTCAAAGCACAACTTCTTGTCATGCAGCGAGATATGGAGCGCATAGGGCCCACCTTCGTGGCCCGGCAAAGCGAACGAATTGATCTCAACAAGATCGTAGATCGCAACGAGCCGTTCGTGCTCCTGGTCCAGATTGCCCCGGCCAATCGAGGTCTCATCGAGGACGACCGAGACGAGGCGCCCTCTGCAGCTGGCGTCGTGGCTCATTGCATCAGCGCAGGTTCATGCGAATGGCGACCGAGCGCGCGTGGGCGCTGAGGCCCTCTGCTTCGCCCAGTGCAATCGCCGCAGGCCCGATCTCGCGCAGAGAGTCCGGCGAGCACTTGAGGATCGACGTGCGCTTCATGAAGTCCAGCACGCCCAGCCCTGAAGAGAAACGCGCCGAACGCGCTGTGGGAAGAACGTGGTTTGAACCGCCAACGTAATCGCCGATGGCCTCTGGCGTGTGTCCGCCGATGAAGATCGCGCCCGCGTTGCGCACGCGCGCCGACAGCGCTTCGGCGTCCTCGCACATCACTTCCAGATGTTCGGGCGCGATGCGGTCGACAAGCGGGATGCAGACGCTGAGCGATTCAACCATGATGATGCAGCCAAAATCGCGCCAGCTTGCGCCCGCGATGTCCTTGCGCGGCAGCGTCGAAAGCTGCCGCTCCACCGCTTGCGCCACAGCGTCCGCAAGGCCTGCGTCATCGGTGATGAGAATAGCCTGCGCCGCCGTGTCGTGTTCGGCCTGCGCGAGAAGATCTGCGGCGATCCAGTCCGGATTGGCGGTCGCGTCTGCAATAACCAGCACTTCGGAGGGTCCGGCGATCATGTCGATGCCGACGGTTCCGAACACGCGCCGCTTGGCGGCTGCGACATACGCATTGCCCGGGCCCACGATCTTGGCGACAGGCGCGATGGTCTGCGTGCCATAGGCGAGCGCGGCGACGGCCTGCGCGCCGCCGACGCGGTAAATTTCGTCAACGCCCGCCACGCGCGCGGCAGCGAGAACGAGGGGGTTAATTCGCCCTTCTGGCGCGGGCACCACCATGGCGATGCGCGGAACGCCCGCGACCTTTGCAGGCACGCAATTCATCAACACCGAGGAGGGGTAGCTTGCCGTGCCGCCAGGCACATAAAGACCAACTGATTCAATCGCGCTCCAGCGCCAGCCAAGATCGACGCCCAGCGCATCGGTGAAGCGCTGGTCCTGCGGGCGTTGCCTCTCATGGAATGCGACAATGCGCTTGTGCGCCAGCTGCAACGCGTCGAGCGCCTTCGCGTCGCATTGACCGAGCGCGGCGTCGATCTCGGCGTCGGTGACGCGAATGCCCAGCGTTGCCAGATCCACACGGTCGAATTTCTTCGACAGATCGATGAGCGCCGCGTCGCCGCGCGCAACGACATCGGCAATGACTTCGCGCACGGCGTCGTCCACGTCCTGCGAGACTTCACGCTTCATCGTGAGGAAGGCCTGAAAGGCCTTCGCGAAATCGGCGTCACGCGTATCAAGTCGCAGGGGCATTCAAAAACACTCCGAATATAAGCGCCGCGTCAGCCGGACGCGGCGTCGTCTATTACGTGGACCGGCGCGCCACGCGCCTCCCAACGCTCTCCCATATCGCGCATCTGTGCGTCGAGACATTCGACTTCCAACCGCAAGGCGGCGCCGCCGGAAAAGGTGATGACGACGTTGCCTGACGGGGCTTGGTCTTCCTCAAACACGATACTGAGCACATTGAGCACCGTGTCAGGCTGCGCGGGATCAAACCCTGTGCGCTGGACGCGGCGGACGCAATCAAAATGGAGGCCGGTTCGCGCGCGCTCGACCTTGCCGCTTTTTGCGCTTTCGCACCAGTCAAAGCGCGCGGCGATAAACGCGAAGCGATGGGCCGCAGGCAGAAAAGCCATGTCACCGACGCGGATGACCGCGTCCTGCATATGGCAGGAGACGACCTCGAGATCCTCACGGTCGAGCGCCACAAGGCGCAGGACCTCGCAATCGGGACAGGGGGTGGCGGGAGAATTTGCGCTGGTTTGCATGGGCGATCCCGAAAACGCTTATCCGCCGCAACACGGCGTGACAATGTTGAACATCGCGCGCCGCCGCCCCCCGATGGCGCACTGTCTGCATTTAGGATCGCCACCGCAAAAATACGAGGCGCGCCGCCCCGCTTTTCCGTCAGCCGGGATCGGAGATGCGTTCGATCTGCGCGCCACAGGCCACGAGCTTCTGCTCCAGCCGCTCGAAGCCGCGGTCGAGATGGTAAACGCGGTGAACTGTCGTGTCCCCCTCAGCCGCCAATCCTGCGATGACGAGCGAGACCGAGGCCCGCAGGTCGGTGGCCATGACCGGAGCGCCTTTCAGGCGCTGCACGCCCTCCACAATCGCGGTGTCGCCCTCGAGCCTGATGTGTGCGCCCAATCGCGCCAATTCCTGCACGTGCATGAAGCGGTTTTCGAAAATGGTCTCGGTGATGCGCGATACGCCGCCCGAACAGGTCATCAAGCCCATGAACTGCGCCTGCAAGTCGGTGGGGAAACCCGGGAACGGCGCCGTGGAAATATCCACGGGCGCGATGCCGCCGCCATTGCGATACACACGCAGGCCCTCGTTGGTCGCGGTGACGGAGGTTCCCGTCAGGGCGAGGGAGTCGAGCGCAGCCTGCAACAGGTCGGGACGGGCGCCTTCAAGCAGCACGTCGCCGCCCGTCATCGCCACGGCCATGGCATAAGTGCCAGCTTCAATGCGGTCGGGCAGAACAGAGTGGCGCGCGCCGTGCAGCGAGGTCACGCCCTGCACTTCGATTGTCGACGTGCCGGCGCCTGAAATTTTCGCGCCCATCGCCGTGAGGCAGGCGGCCAAATCCGCCACTTCGGGCTCGCGGGCAGCGTTGAGGATAACGCTGTCGCCATGGGCCAGCGCCGCCGCCATCAGGGCGGTGTGCGTGCCGCCTACCGTCACCTTGTCGAAATGGATCTCCGCGCCACGCAGGCCCTTTGGCGCCGTCGCGACAACGTACCCCGCCTCGATTTCGATATTGGCCCCCAACTTTTCCAGCGCCATGAGCAGAAGGTCCACGGGACGCGTACCGATGGCGCAACCGCCGGGCAGCGACACCCGCGCCTCTCCCATGCGGGCAATGAGCGGCGCAAGCACCCAGAAACTGGCGCGCATGCGCGACACCAGTTCATACGGAGCCAGCGTGTCGACGATATTCTTGGCGCTGAAGTGGATCGTCTGGCCAGCGTTAGACGAGTCGCCCGGCCGCTTGCCGTCGATGGCGTGATCAACGCCGTGGTTTTCGAGAATGCGGATGAGCATCCGCACATCGGCCAATCGAGGCACGTTCTCGAGCGTCAGCCCCTCGGATGTCATGAGCGAGGCGATCATGAGAGGCAAAGCAGCGTTTTTCGCCCCCGAAATCGGGATGACGCCCTTCAGCGTCTGGCCGCCAGTGATGCGGATGCGATCCATGCCCTGTCCCCTCCGGCGGCGATGCGCCTAGATACTGCCGTTATCAACAGGCTCGGACGCTACATCCGCTTGCCCTGCATTCTGCCCGGCGTCCGATTGTCCTGTCGCGTCCAATTGGCGGCCGCGCGCCTGGACCTTGCGGCGCCTCAAATTTTCCCGCAGCGCCGCGGCGAGGCGTTCGGCGCGCACATCCGCAGCGGCGGTAGAGGACGCTGATCGCGCCTGTTTGACGCCCTTGGGGCGGGGAGCGTCTTTATCGTCCTGTCCGGCCAAGGCATATCTCCCCGGCGAATCTCCCGGTGTGAAGATCCCGGCGCCGCGCGCCAGCGCCTTTTAGGCAGAAGGCTGGCTTCACGCAACCGCACTGGCCCACTTGCGCAAGGAACGCGAACGCGGCGAAGGGTCTCGCACGGGCGACGCTTGCGCATGCGGCGCCCGTGTGGCACAAGCCCCCCGTCCGCGGCGCCCGCTTCTGCGCGCCCGACGACGCTGCGGTAGCTCAGTGGTAGAGCACTCCATTGGTAATGGAGAGGTCGAGAGTTCAATCCTCTCTCGCAGCACCATTTATCCCATGATCACGCGACAAGTTCTCGCAAGAACAATTGCATAAGTAATTGATAAAAATTCAGTTTTGACATTCTTACGATTCGTCCCTTGGCGCCGCGTCAACCTTTTGCCGATTTATCTCGAGCGTGAGCGGAAGTGTGCAACAGTGACCCCGTAGGGGAGTCACGCCATGTATGATGAGCTAGACTGTTCGCCGGAAGAGCTGGCAGTTATCAATGCCGCCCTGGGTCGATTATGTGGCGCAGACGCCAGCGACGAGCACGACGCCTTTGTTGACCCGCCGGTCGATTTACTCGGCTAAGCGAGCCGATCAGACGCGTCGATTACAGCAAGGTTCAATAGCTCGCGGCCGGGGCGCTGACCCTGCACTTCGGGCACAATTTGGCTGATTCGCATAGGCGGATATTGTGATGCGCACCTTCGATATGGCGTCAAACAAACAAAACTTTTCTGCCGCTCTCCTCGCTTTGGCAGGAGTGTTTACAGTCGGCTATCCATCGCACGCGCTTGCAGTTTGCAAGCCACCGATATCGAGTTTCGCCCCGTACCCTTCAGCAACTAAGGCGGGTGCAGAATTGGCGGCTAGAACAGCCTGGCAGGCCAACGCCGGGCATAACTACGGTGCTCCGTATTCGAAATGGAGCAAGGCGCAAAACAAGAAATCTCAATGCGGTGTCGTGTCTTCAGGACAGTTGCGGCACCGATGCACATATACGGCGAATCCCTGCAACTAAGATACCGCGATGAATTGCTGGACGGGGTTGGATTAGTATCCGGGTGATCAGTGTGCCGGCTATCCTGCACGAAAGCTCGAGCCCGGGAGAAGTCCGCGTCAAACTGCGCAGCCCGGAGAGCGCCTCTTCTACTGATAGACGTTCCTAGAAGTCGCACAAAGATATCAGCTTGGTTTTGGCGGATCCAGGAGTGCTTTTAGCGCGCGGCTGTCTTTATTAGATAAGGCTTCCGCAATTTCAGCGTCCAGGTAGCGCAAGCGGTCCTGCTGAGATAGCCCGCGGAGTCTCGCAATCAATGCGCGTTTCTGATCGGTCCGTGCGTGGGTTTGGTTATGGCTTCTCCTTTTGTGGAACACTTTGCAGCCCCCCTCTGTGTCAGATCGAGACACTCAAGTTGAGCGTCGTCCATCTACCCGCAAAAAGGATGCCGCTTGCGTTTTTATGCCTTGACATAGATCACTGTTAGTTGGCGGCGCAGCCTTGCGGATCTTTCGCCATTGCGCCGCACAGCCACCTCCATGGACATTAAATGCCCCTCCACGCATCCTGCGCCAAAGCCGGTATCGTGCTGGCTTCTTGGGCTCGCCCCGCTATATGGGCTTCGCGGACCTAGGCGACGCCCGTTACCTTTGATCCGCTAGAAGACACTCACCTTGGAATTTCCATGACAGCGCTTTTTATTGTTGGCGGGTTGGTCCTTCTTGTTGTGGGCGGCGACGTCATGGTGCGGGGCGCGGTCAGCATCGCGACCCGGATGGGCGTTTCGCCGCTTGTTATCGGCCTGACGCTCGTGGGCTTTGGCACGTCGACGCCGGAGCTTGTCACCTCGGTTCAGGCGTCCCTTTCGGGCGCGCCCGGCATCGCCCTCGGCAACATCGTCGGCTCCAACATCGCCAACATTCTGCTGGTCCTGGGAGTATCGGCAATCATTGCGCCCATCGTGGTGACCACGGCGGCGCTCAAGCGCGACGGTGCCATCATGGTTGCCGTCGCCGTGATGTTCGCGGCGCTCACCGCCGCCTTCGATCTCACCCGGCCCGTTGGATTCGTCTTCGTCGCGTTGCTGGCCGGCTATATCTTCTTCTCGTTCCGTCAGGAGCAGGCGGTCCCAACCGATCATGGCGCTGTGTTCGACAAGGGCGAGGCCGCGATCGAGGTCGATGAAGCTTTACGCCCGGGACGTCCGGCTTCCCTGGCGTTATCACTTGTAATGGCGATCGGCGGTCTCGCCCTTATCGTCGTTGGCGGGTCGCTGCTGGTCAACGGCGCGGTGGCGATGGCGCGCGCGTATGGAGTCGCCGAGAGCATCATCGGCCTGACCGTCGTGGCGATCGGCACCTCGATGCCGGAACTTGTGACGGCTGTCGTCGCCGCCGCCCGGCGCCATTCCGACGTCGCCTTTGGCAGTGTCGTCGGCTCAAACATCTACAATGTGCTGGGCATCGCTGGCACAACGGCGCTGATCGCGCCGACAAGCGTGCCGCCCGAGATCGTGCGTTTCGACAATCTCGTGATGGTGGCAGTGTGCATTCTGATGATGGTGTTCGCCTGGACCGGTCTGCGCATCGGGCGCCGGGAAGGCGGATTGCTTGTGGCTGGCTACGTTGCCTACCTCGTGGCGCTGTGGCCGTCCTGACGCCTCAGACGGTTGCTTTATAGCAAAACAGCAGGGAGGTGGGATCGGACCAGCCGTCCGCGCGTTACCCGGCAAGCTGATAGGCTACGGAGGCGAACCCATGGAGCGCCCTGCCTTCCGCAACAAGTTGCTGCGACGGCTGGACCCGGTCGCTTTCGAGCAGCTGGCGCCGCATCTGGAACGCGTTGAACTGAAGGCGCGCGACGTAATCGTTCGGCCCAACGTCGCCATCACTCACGTGTATTTTCCTGAAACAGGTCTGATGTCCATTCTGGCTGGCGCGGGGCATTCTGACACAATCGAAGCGGGCATGGTCGGTTTTGAGGGCATGTCGGACATGATCCCCAGCAAGCGGACGCCGCTGCAGACCATGGTTCATTTGGCAGGACACGGCTACCGGATCGAGTTTGACCTGCTCGACGCCTTGTTTCGAGAGGGTGGCAAGGTGACGGACCTGATTTCCCGCTATCACCACTATCTGATTGTTCAGTCCGCCTATCTCGCGCTGTCACACGCTAATTACAACGTCGAGGAGCGGCTTGCCCGTTGGCTGCTCATGGCGTTGGATCGCACAATTGGGCGGGAGCTTCCCCTCGCCCATGACTTCTTCGCGTGGATGCTTGCGGTGCGGCGGGCCGGCGTGACCGCGGCCATGCAATCGCTGGAGGATCGCGGCGCGATTTCGCGCGGCCGCGCCAGAGTGGTCGTCGAGGATCGGGAAGTTCTGATCGAGTTGGCGTCCAACAGTTATGGACAGGCGGAAGCTGCATACGAGCGACTGATCGCATGCCTGCCGGAGCCGACGCCGTGACCTCCGCGACCAGGTGTTCGCCGATATGCTCGGTGAATGGAACGTCATGCGTGACTGCAATCGGCGGTCGCAGACTGCCCGGCAACGCCCCGCTTGAGGTCGAAGGATCGCGTTGATCGTTTGAATTCGCGAGACTCTTTCAGATGTATGCTCGAATCAGGTATCTGATGGACTTTGCAAATCAGGTTGCGGGAGCGCGTTATGGGAAAGCCCGATACGATTGCGCAGGCGCCGAGCGCCTCCGATGCGCTAAAGGCCGCCCTGCCCGGCTTCGCCGCGCAGCTGGAAAAATGGATGCCGCGCGCCGCAACAGCGCAGGCCTGGGCGCGGCGCGGGAACGAGTTCGAACCGGAGCTGCAAATTCACGCGCATTGCGATGCGCGTTTTGACGCGCGTGGCGCGAAGGCGACGCAAATGATGATGGAGAAGTATGGCTCCTACGCTGTCGCCGCCCACCTGGCTTATCTTGTCAGCGAATACAGCCTCGAAGTTCAATTTTTGACGCCTGAAATTGGCGCAGAGGCGGCGGCGATGTGGGCCAAGACGGCAGGTCCACGCGGCAAGGCGGCGTAAATTCCCGCGGCTCAATAAAAAGGCCGGGCGCTCCCGGCCTTCCATTTCAAGCGCCTCATCAAAATCAATCAGAGCGTCCAGAGATGAACACGCGCGTTGCGCACGCGTTCAGTGACTTTCGGCTCCCAGTCGCCCATCATGAACTCATGGGAAACGATCCGCGTCCCGGGTTTTAACTCGGTCTTCAGCCGGTCCCGGAGCTTCAGCAACACGTGCGGGAACAGATAAAGCGTCACCACGGTGGCGTCGGCGATCGGCACTTCGAAGACATCGCCCAGCACGAAGCTAACGAGGTTTTCGACGCCTGAGCCTTTCAAATTGGCGTTGGCCTCATCGATGCGAATAGGGTTGATGTCCACGCCCCGCGCACGGCAGCCAAATCGTTTCGCTGCGGCAATCGGAATGCGCCCGTCGCCGGAGCCAAGATCAATCACGATATCGTCCTTCGTGACATTGGCGAGTTCGAGCATCTTGTCGACGACGTCGTGAGGTGTGGGAACGTAAAGCCAATCAGGATTGGTCGCCTGCGTCGGCTGCGGCTGCGGCTGCGGCTGCGCGATGGCCGCGGTGGCGCCAAATAGCGCTGCTGCGCCCGCCAGTGTGGATCTCCGCGTGATCAGACTTGATGCGAACCGGCTCATATAATTCCCTCGTTTTGAGTCCGTGACGAACCGCATGCACTTTACGCACGCCAAAGCCGTCTGCAAGCGGTCGGCCACCGCCTCCCTTGGGGATGTATAGGCGCACGCAAAAGGCCGACCCCTGGGGGCCGGCCTTCTACCACCGTGTTCACACGTTAGCGGGAGCCGCCGCCAGCAGGCCCTGCAGGAGCGGCGGGCGTCGCGGGCGCGGCAGGCGCGGCAGGCGTGGCGGGCGCTACGGGCGCAGCCGAGCCGGAACCCGCACCGCTTGGCGCGGTCGTGACAGACGGCGCTGCTGGAGCCGTGTTGTTGATCGTGGTGCTCGACGTCCCAGAACCGGAGTTACCGCCGGAAAGGAGGAAGAACGCCACGGCGATAACGATCAGGGCTCCGACGATGACGCCGACTATGCCCATTGACCCACTGCGCTCACGTTCGATTCTTTCAACCATTGACGGCATCTCCCTTGTTGTACCACCCAAACAAGACGGAGAGCGCCCGGTTGGTTCCGGCCGGGCCTGCGTTTGCCGCCCCCGCCTAGTTGGCCGTCCGCCCGCGCGATGATAGAAGCAATTGCGATCAAATCAGACGAAACCGCCAAACTGGCGGACTTGGGAGGGGACGTGAAACACGCAGCCGCGCTTGGCGCATTTTTGGCGCTTGGGACCACACTTGGAATCGTGACTGGAACGAAATCGGCGAACGCCGACGCCATTTCCGATTTCTACAAGGGGAAGACAGTAAGCATCGTGGTCGGCCACGAGGTCGGCACGGGGTTTGACGTGTACTCGCGCGTTCTTATCCGCCACATGGGCCGCTACATTCCCGGCAACCCGAATATGATCGTCCAGAATATGCTGGGCGCCAGCGGCGTAACCTCGGCCAAC
Organism: Beijerinckiaceae bacterium; assembly: GCA_030684835.1. GTDB lineage: Bacteria > Pseudomonadota > Alphaproteobacteria > Rhizobiales > Beijerinckiaceae > Terripilifer. The sequence goes on along the minus strand of JAUXWZ010000064.1, from coordinate 50,877 downwards.
TGGCTTTACAATGTCGCGCCCAAAGATGGCACGGTGATGGGCACTTTCGCGCAAACCGTTCCGCTCGAACCGCTGTTTGGCAACCAGATGGCGCGCTACGACGCTAACCGGCTTGTGTGGATCGGCAATATGGAGTCGAGCGTCGCAATCTGCGGCGTGACAAAAGCCTCTGGCGTGCAGACCTTCGACGACATGCGCAAGCGCGAAGTCCTGATGGGCGCAACCGGCCCCACGGGCCCGCTTTTGAAATCGTCACTTGCGGTGAAGAACCTCCTCGGCGCAAAGATCAAGGTGATTGCAGGATACAAAGGTTCAGCGGACGTGAAGCTCGCCATGAACCGCGGCGAAGTGCAGGGCATTTGCGGCCTGCCGTGGTCTACTGTGAAATCGTTCTGGAAGAACGAACTGGAAGCAGGCGAATTCAAGCCGATCATCCAGATCAGCGGCGACAAGACGAGCGAGATCGGAGACATTCCGCACGCGCGCGATTTCATCAAGACGGAGCGAGATCGCGCGTTGTCGGGCTTGCTGTTTGGCGTACAGGCGCTGGGCCGCGTTTACGCAGCGCCGCCGGAAACGCCCGTCGAGCGCGTGACAGCGTTACGCAAAGCTTTCATGGACACGATGTCCGACAAGGAATTTCTGTCCGACGCGGCCAAAACCGGCATCGACATCATCCCCATGGACGGCGAACTGTTGACGCGCTTGTGGGGCGAGTTCACCTCGACGCCGGCAGCAATCGTCGAGGAAGCGAAGAAGGCTACGGCGCCCTGAGCGGACTAGCCTGAAGAAGCGAGAAAGCCCCGCCTGGCGGGGCTTTTTTTATTCTGCGGCGCGCTGCGTCACCAGCCACTGACTGAGCAGCGAGCGAAGCGCGGCTGGCCGCAGCGGCTTGTGGAGCACACGAATATCGTTGGCTTCAGCCAAGGCGCGAACTTCCGGTGTGCGATCAGCCGTCACAAGCACCGACGGCGTTTCGAGTCCGAAGACGCGGCGCAGATGAATGATCGCCTCGACGCCGTCGCCATCGTCAAGATGGTAATCGGCAACAATGGCCTGCGGCGCGAGGTTGCGCGCGGACAACTCACGCTCCGCCGTCTCGATGCTATCGGCGGTGATGACGGTGCATCCCCATCCTGACAGAAGACCGCGCATGCCATCCAGGATGCGTTCTTCGTTGTCAATTGCAAGCACCACCATGCCGCTCAGCGGCAGATGCTGTGCGGCCGACACGTGCGCATCCTCAAAGCCGCTGTCGAAGGCGACCGCTGCAGCGCGGGGCACTTCGACGCGAAACACCGTTCCACGCCCAGGCTCGGACGAAAGGCTCACGCGATGGCGCAGCACGCGGCCGAGGCGCTCCACGATGGACAGCCCGAGTCCAAGCCCGCGCGCTGTTTTTGCCGCAGGCGCCAGGCGCTCGAACTCACGAAAGACGATTTTCTGTTTGTCCTGTGGAATGCCAAGGCCCGTGTCCCACACTTCAACCACAAGGCTTTCACCGCGATGGCGCACGCCAACAAGAACGCGCCCTTTTGGCGTGTATTTGATGGCGTTTGAAATGAGGTTCTGAAGCAGGCGGCGCAGCATGCGCTTGTCGGAGCGCACGTTACGTGAGCACCGCGCAAAATAGAGTTGCAGGTTTTTCTCTCTGGCGAGCGGCTCGAACTCAACACGCAGCTGGCTGAGCATGTCGCCCAGCGGGAAGACGCTGGGCTCCGCCTTCATCTTGCCCGCGTCAAGGCGCGAAATCTCAAGCAAGGTCGTGAGAATTTCCTCGACCGCCTCCAGCGAGAGATCCAGATTGTTGATCAGCTGAGCCGCATCGGCGCCGCCTTCGGGTGCGCGTTCAAGCAGGGTTGTCGCATAAAGGCGCGCAGCATTGAGCGGTTGCAGGATGTCGTGGCTCGCGGCCGCCAGAAAACGCGTTTTCGATTGGTCGGCGGCTTCCGCGACAGCTTTGGCCTTGGCGAGTTCGCCATTCAGCCGAACAAGCTCTTCTGTGCGCTCGCGGACGCGCTGCTCCAGCGTTTCGTTTGTGGCTTCCAGCGCTTCTTCGGCGCGCACGGTCTGCGTTACATCGGTGTAGGTCGTGACGAGTCCGCCGTCAGGCATACGCGCAGAGCGAATTTCGATTGCGATTCCGCTCTCAAGTCGCAAACGCGTGGGCGCCGGTTCATTGACGAGTAATTCCAGCCGACTCATCACTTGCTGCGCCGGGACGCCAGGGCCGTAGATTCCGCGCGCGGCGTTGTAGCGAAGCAATTCTTCAAGCTCCAGGCCGACGTGCAAGAAGCCGCTGGGCATATCGAAAAGATCCCGGAATTCACGATTCCAGGCCATGAGCCGCAAGTCTCGATCGAACACCGTGATTCCCTGACGGGCGAAATCAAGCGCGTGCTGCAACAAATCGCGGTTGTATTGCAGGGTCGCCGAGGCGTCGTCGATCAGTTTGAGAGCAGCTTCGCGCGAAAGATTGCGACGGCGCAGCAGAAGCGAAAGCACCAGGCGCGAAGATGACGCGCCAATCGCCGAAGCGAGCAGATGTTCGGCAAAGCGTAGTAGATGAACGTCGGCCTCGTCGGCGGGCTTGAGCACCGAACCGCGCGACTGCATGAAATCCAGAAAGGATCGCCTCGTGTGGTCCGATCCCAGATAGCGACCGACGGCGCCTTCCAGTTCGCTGACCGTGATGCGTGCGCCGCTCATGCGCAGGGCCTGACCTATCACGCCGGGCTCCGAGCCCACGAATGCGGAGGCCTGCAATCGCTCGATAGGCGTTGGAAGGCGCGCCAGCGAGAAGCCGACAAAGGCGAGCATGTTGGCGGACAGTGACCACGCCACGCCATGAACAAGCTGGCTCCATTCCACGCCAAAAAGCGCGGTGGGCTTGAGCGCGCGAAGCCCGAGCGGGCCAAACTTGACGATGTCCGCAACGCTTTCTGAATCGAGAGCGAGCGAAGGAAGAAGCAGGGTGTACGCCCACAGCGTGATGCCGACGATGAGCCCCGCCATCGCGCCCCGCGCGGTCGCCCTGCGCCAGAAGAGGCCGCCAAAAAATGCGGGCGCAATTTGAGCGATGGCAGCGAAGGACAGCAGACCAATGGCCGCCAGCGCGGCTTCCGCCGAATAGTGAAAATAAGCGTATCCCATGCCAAGCAGCACGACGATCGCCACGCGGCGAATGATGAGAATAAGCGACCCTGGATCGCCCGCCTCAATGCGTCGCCGCATGCGGGAAATGCGCAGCATTAGTGGCATGACGAGATGATTCGACGCCATGATCGACAAGGCGACGGAGGCAACGATCACCATCGCGGTTGCGGCGGAGAGGCCGCCAATCATCACAAACACCGCAAGCGTGTTGGCGCCGGACTCAAGCGGCAGAGCAAGCACGGTCATATCGCGGTCGATGGCGCCTTCGGGGAAGGTGAGTCGGCCCGCAATCGCCAACGGAATGACGAAGATATTGATCGCCACCAGATATAGCGGGAACAACCAGGCAGCCGTGCGCACATCGCGCTCGTCGCGGTTCTCCACGACTGTCACATGAAACTGGCGCGGCAGAAGGATGATGGAGCACGCCGCCAGCAAGGTCGTGGCGACCCAGGTGGCGGCGTTTGGCATACGCGCCAGAACGCTGCTGATGGAGGGGTCTGCGGCGGCGCGCTCGGTGAGATCGCCGAGCCCATCGAACATCCACCACGTCACATAAACGCCGACCACGATGAACGCGACCAGCTTGACGAGCGATTCCATTGCGATGGACAGGACGAGCCCGTCCTGGTGCTCGGTCGCGTCAATGTTGCGCGTGCCAAACGCCATCGCGAAGCCCGCCAGCATCACCGCGACGATGAAGGAGAGGTCTCCGGCGCTGGAGGAGAGCGCAATCGTGCGGCCTGCGTTGAGCGAATCGAGAACAGTCGCAACGGAGGTCGAAATTGCCTTCAACTGTAGCGCGATATAGGGAACCGCGCCGATAACGCAGATGATGGCGACCAGCGCCGCGACCTGCTCAGACTTGCCATAGCGGGCTGCTACAAAGTCCGCGACAGAGGTGATGTTTTGCGCCTTCGCGATGCGCACAATGCGCAGCACCAGCGGAAAGAAGAGGCCGATGACGAGAATAGGCCCAATGTAGATGGGTAGAAAATCGAGGCCATTGGCCGAGGCCAGGCCCACGGAGCCGAAGAACGTCCAGGACGTGCAATACACGGCGAGCGTCAGCGCGTAGATCACCGGCCGCGCCCGCGACTGCATGAACTTGCGTCCTGACGTATCGCCATAACGGGCGACGGCGAAAAGGCCGCACAAGTAAACCAGCGCGCTGAAGATCGCGATGCCGCCAAAACTCATGACGAACTCATACCTTGGCGTTCTCCCGCCCCATTCACGCTTAAATAACACGCAGGCGCAAGCATAGCAGCCGTTTCATCAAGCGTGATCGGCGCTATTATAGCCATCGACTTCCGGGCTGTTCGCGCCTGAGGGGCTATGGAGACAAATATGTTAAAAGAATTCAAAGAATTCGCCATGCGTGGCAACGTCGTGGATCTCGCGATTGGCGTGATTATCGGCGCGGCGTTCAGCCGGATCGTTGATTCGCTCGTCGCAGATATCATCATGCCTATCATTGGCGCGATCACCGGCGGGCTCGATTTTTCCAATTATTTCGTCGGATTGAGTTCGGCCATTAACGCTCCTTCTCTCGTAGAAGCCAAGAAGCAGGGCGCTGTGCTCGCGTGGGGCAACTTCCTGACGATCGCGGTCAATTTCATAATCATCGCCTTCGTGCTCTTCCTTGTTATCCGCGCCATCAATCACCTGCGCCGCGCCGAGGCGCCCGCCCCGGCGGCTACCCCTCCCACGCCGCGCGAACAAGTGCTGCTTGAGGAAATCCGCGACTTGCTCGCCAAAAAGCCGGCCTGACGCAAATCGCGGAGCGGCAACGCTTGCGGGGAGTGGAATTTACGTGATTTATGGCGCGCGCCTTGCTAGGCGCTCGCTAGGTCATGACAGCTCCGACTCCCTCCCAAGCTTTTCGAACCCCGCCCATTGCGCGCCAATTGCAGACGGTTGCGTTCGGCTGCGTCGGATCGGCCGCTTTTTTGTGGCTGGGTATTCCAGGCGGCGCCATTTCGGGCGCTATGGTCGCCGTCACCCTCATGACGGTGTTTGGCCTTGCGCACCGGATCGAGGGCAATCTGCGCATAGCGGCGATGATTGCCTCCGGCGTCACCATTGGTGCGGCGGTTAATCCTGAAACGCTGCGCGGTGTGGTCACTTACCCCGTCAGCCTGCTCATCATGAGTGTAAGCATCGCGGCGACGACGCTCGCCGGAATGCTGTTCCTGATGTTCGCCGCCGGGTGGTCAAAATCGACCGCGTTCCTCGCCTCCAGTCCAGGCGCCTTCGCCTATATTCTCGCCGTTTCGCCTTCGGTGGGCGGCGACGTGCCCCGCATCGTCGTCGTGCAGATGTTTCGCGTCCTCGTTCTGATGGCGGTCTTGCCAATCCTGGTCGTGGAGTTTGGCCCGCCTATCGTGTCTGGCCCTCCGCCCATCCTCGACCCTTACTGGATGGTGGGCGTCATGCTCGCTTTTGGCGCTGTCGGCGGGCTGCTGATGGAGCGGTTCAAGCTCGCAGGCGGCATCTTCTTTGGGGCGATGATGGTGTCCGCTGTCTTCCACGGCACGGGCCTTGCGCCCGGACGCGTACCGGCGCCGGTTGCTCTGTTCGGCCAGATCCTGATTGGATGCTGGACCGGCTCGCGTTTTGTGGGTTTCGACTGGACGCGGCTGCCGGGCATTCTGGGCGCGGCGGTGGGCTCGATTGGGGTGGGGCTTGCCACGTCCGCGGCCTTCGCGTTTCTCGCCTCAACGCTGCTTGGCGTTTCTTTCGGCGCGGCGATGGTTGGCTTTGCGCCCGGCGCGCTGGAGGCGATGACGATGCTCGCCTTTGCGCTCGGAATCGACGCGCTTTACGTCGGCGTACATCACCTTGCGCGGTTTTTGCTGCTGAACATCGCCATGCCGGTGATCGTGCAAACCTGGCTGATGCCGAAGAAGCCTTGAAGCGCAGCCCCTACTCCGCCGCGACCGCCTTGTATTGGCCGTGGGGAACCGGGGTTCGGGGAGACTGCCGGGGCAAACCCAGACGATGCCACACGTCCGACATCGCCTCCACCAGCGCTGCAATATGCGCGTCAGTGTGGGCTGGCGTGGGTGTGATGCGCAGACGTTCCGCGCCGCGCGCCACGGTCGGATAATTGATGGGCTGGATGTAGATGCTGTGGCGCTCCAGCAGCATGTCGCTGGCCGTCTTGCAAAGCTCCGCGTCTCCCACAAAGACGGGCACGATATGCGACGGGTTGGGCATGACCGGGATGTTTTGAGCTTCCAGCGCCTCCTTGGTGCGCGCGACCTGCCGCTGCTGCATCTCCCGTTCGGCGTTGGAATTCTTGAGGCGGCAGACGGCGGCGTGAGCCGCGGCAGCCACGGACGGCGGCAGCGCGGTCGTAAAAATGAAAGAGGGCGCATAGCTGCGCACGGCGTCCACGATGATATCGTCCGCCGCTATATAACCGCCCAGCGTGCCGAAGCCCTTGGCCAAAGTGCCCTCGATCACGTCGATGCGGTCCATCACGCCTTCGCGTTCGCAGATGCCACCGCCGCGCGGGCCATACATGCCAACCGCATGGACCTCGTCGACGTAGGTCATCGCGCCATAGTGTTTCGCGAGATCGACGATCCGCGCGACGGGCGCAATGTCGCCGTCCATGGAGTAAAGGCTCTCGAAGACGATCAGCTTGGCGCGCTCGCGCCCTGCCGCCTTCAGCACCTGCTCCAGATGGTCCATATCGTTGTGTTGGAAAACAATTTTCTCCGCGCCCGAGCGACGCACGCCCTCGATCATCGAATTGTGGTTGAGGGCGTCAGAGATGATGAGGCAATTGGGCAGGATTTGCGCGATGGTCGAGATCGCCGCCAGATTGGAAACCCAGCCGGAAGTGAAGGCCAGCGCCGCCTGCTTGCCGTGAAGGTCAGCAAGTTCGGCCTCAAGACGGACGAGCGGATGGGTGGTGCCGGAGATGTTGCGGGTGCCGCCCGCCCCTGCGCCATGCCGTTTCGCGGCTTCCGTCATCGCTGCGATGACGTCCGGATGCTGGCCCATCGCCAGATAATCGTTCGAGCACCAGATCACGACATCCCGCGCGCCGGACGCTTCGTCACTCATTCCGTTGGGGCGCCAAGTCGCGACAGGAAAACGCGAGGCGTCGCGTTCAAGGTCCGCGAAAACACGGTACCGGCGTTCGTCGCGAAGGCGATCAATCGCCTGGCCGAAATACCGCCTGTATTCCATCTTCGAGCCGTCCTCGCCTGCGCCGGGGCCGGCTGTCAGGGCCGACCTTGGCCGGTACGGTCGGAATGTACGCGGCCTGTTTAGAACTGTCATAAATCACATATCCCGTCTGGCGTCGAGGCGCGAGGGGCACATGGTCTCAGGTACGCCCACTCGTGCGGGTCAGCATTGAGGTAGGTCACTTTCACGAAAGGCCAAGGTCGTGGAAGTGCGGCCGCACCCAAAAGCTGGCTGAATATTGACGTTTCGCGATTAAAATCCGGGTGACTTCCTCCCGTTCTGTACGGACTGGTTTTCCTGGGCTAGTCTTCACAAGAGCCGCGCCACAGCGGTCGTCAGGGAAGAGGGACAACCATGAAGAGCAGGACTCGCCAGGCGCGCGTTGCGTTGGCCGCGGCATCGCTCATCGCGCTCGCGACAGCCATGAATGCACAGGCCCAACAGGCGCCCGCCATTGATGCGGACGATATAGGCGGCGTGGTGCGAAGCCCCAATGGCCCTGAGGCGGGCGTGTGGGTGATCGCGGAAACGCGCGATCTCCCAGTGCGTTTCATCCGCATGGTTGTCACCGACGATCAGGGCCGGTTCGTGGTGCCCGATCTGCCAAAAGCCAATTACGACATCTGGGTGCGCGGCTATGGGCTTGTCGACTCCGACAAGGTGAAATCCGAGCCCGGCAAGACGCTGAACCTTGCCGCGAAAGTCGCGCCTAGCGAAGCGGCCGCCGCGCATTACTATCCGGCGATTTACTGGTACGCGATGATGAAAATTCCGGGCGCCGACCAGTTCGGCGGCAAGAGCGACATTCCGGCAAAAATCAAGCAGACCGACTGGCTCAACCTGATGAAGAACAACGGCTGCGTGGGTTGCCACCAGCTGGGCCAGCTTTCAACCCGCACTATTCCAAAGTCGCTCGGCGAATTCGCCAACCACGAAGAGGCGTGGCTGCGCCGCATCCAGTCGGGCCAATCTGGCGAGTCGATGGTCAACACGATCGCGGGGCAACTCAACACCGTACCGATCAAGTATTTCGCAGACTGGACGCAACGCATCGCGGACGGCGAATTGCCCAAGCACAAGCCGCAGCGGCCTCAAGGCGAAGAGCGCAACATCGTCGTGACGCTGCGCGACTGGATGAACGAGAAGCAATACCTTCACGATCTCATCGCGAGCGACAAGCGCAACCCGACAGTCAACGCTTACGGCCCGATCTACGGCTCGCCTGAATATTCCTCAGACGACATGCCGATCCTCGATCCGGTCAACAATACGACCACTACGTTCCGCATGCCTGTTGCAGAAGGCACCCCGGAAGCGCTGGGGCCGGGCCACGCCGCCTCGGCCGCGCCACTCATGCCGTCGCCCTATTGGGGCGAGGAGAAGATCTGGAATACGCGCGCCAACAACCATAATGCGATGTTTGACTCCAAGGGCCGCCTTTGGATGGCGGCGACGGGACATGCACCGCAGAATCCAGACTTCTGCAAGAAGGGCTCCGATCACCCCTCCGCCAAGGTCGTGCCCCTCGAGCGCACGAACCGCCGGGTGACGATGTTCGACCCCAAAACGAAAGAATACGTCGCGCTACAAACCTGCTTTGGCTCGCACCACCCGCAATTCGGTTTCGACAAGGACGAAACCCTGTGGCTGTCGGGCGGCGGGCAAGTTCTGGGTTGGGTGAACACGCGAATCTGGGACGAGACGCGCGACATCCAGAAGGCGCAGGGCTGGACGCCGATCGTTCTCGACACCAGCGGCGACGGCAAGCGCGGCGAGTACACCGAGATAGGCAAGCCGCAGGAAGAGGGCAAGGATCGCCGCATACAGGCGGGCTTATACGCCGTCATGCCCCATCCGACCGATGGCTCTATCTGGGGCTCGGTCCGCGCTAACCCCGGCGCGGTGGTCCGCGTCATGCCGGGCAGCAACCCGTCAGAGACGGCGCTCGCCGAAATCTACAACGTGCCGATGCCCGGCTTTGGCGTGCGCGGCGGCGACATCGACAAGAACGGCGTCGTGTGGGTTTCGCTCGCAAGCGGCCACATCGGCGCTTTTGATCGCTCCAAGTGCAAGGCTCCGCTCAATGGCCCGAAGGCCACTGGCAACCATTGCCCCGAAGGCTGGAGCTTCCTGAAGTATCCGGGGCCGGGTTTTGATGGCATCGGCGATAACAGCGCCGAGTCGAGCTATTACACCTGGGTCGACCAGCACAACATCTTTGGGCTGGGCGAGAACATCCCGATGTCGACGGGCAACCTCAACGACGGGTTGATCGCCTTCAAGGACGGCAAGCCGATCACGCTGCGCGTGCCCTACCCCATGGGCTTCTACGCCAAGGGATTTGACGGGCGCATCGATGATCCCAAGGCAGGCTGGAAGGGTCGCGGATTGTGGGCCGCCAACGGCGACCGTACACCCTGGCTCATCGAAGGCGGCAAGGGCTCCAAGCCGCTCGCAGCGCACTTCCAGCTTCGTCCAGATCCGCTGGCCAAGTAAGATAGTTGGCTGGTTAGGACAAAGCGCAATCGACATCAGGGGGACGCGTGCACAACGCGTCCCCCAACGATTGTGAGAACCGACTTTATCTCCCCGATGGTCTCGACCGGCGCGCTCATGTAATCGGCGTCGAGCATCGCCAAATCCGCAAGCATCCCCGGCGCGATGCGTCCCCGCTCGTTTTCCGCGAACACAAACCACGCGCCGCCTTCGCTCCACATGCGCAGCGCGTCTTCGCGCGAGGGCCGCTCATCGGGCGCACGTGTTTCCTGACCGTCCACTGTGCGTCCGTCGAGCATCCACTGCATCGCGACGAACGGGTTGTAGGACATGACGCGCGTGGCGTCGGTGCCAGCGGCAATTCTGAGACCAGCTCGCAATGCGCTTCCCAGTGGCGGAGCTGCGGCCCGGCGCGCGGCGGGCATGTTGCGAATAAAAGCGGGCGCGGCAAAATAGATCGCGTTCTGCGTCAGCCATCCAAGACCAAGGCGATGCATCGCGTGCATCGTGTCTGGCCCCGCATCGTGAAGATGGGCGATGGACCAGCGCAGGCGCGCACGTTCATCGGCGCTTCCAACGCGCGCAAATGAGGCGAGCAGATGATGAACCGAGCGTTGGCTATTCCAGTGCACGGTGAGCGGAACGTTTGACGCCAGCGCCCAGCGCGCGACGGCCTCGAAGTCCGACTTGTCCGCTTCGGTAGGCGCGTCGTTGTTGTACATTCCGAAGGTGACGCGTTCGCCTATGCCGTTGAAGCGCAAATACGCATCGCCTGAACCAATCGGGCGCTGCGCGACATAAGCCTTGAAAAATTCGAGTTCGCTTCCGCGCTCCGGCGCGCTGATGAAATAATTCACGCGTGCGCTCAAGTGTTGTGCGCGCGCCAGTTCATGCACGGCGTCGTATTCAGCAGGCGCAAGATTATGCCCCCCCGGATCGATGACGCCCGTGACTCCAAAGGCGTTCAGTGTTGAAAAGAACGCGCGGGTTCCGGCTTTTGCAGCGTCCAGTCTGGGCTTTGGCAAGCGTTCCCACAGCGCGGTAATTGCATCGACGTCGCCCGTCAGCCAGCCATTGGGCGCGCCCGCCTCATCGCGCTCGAAAGCCGCGCCCGCAGGCGGATTTGCTGCACTGACGCCCAGCGCTGCTTGCGCGGCGTCGGACAAGAACGCTCCGCGATAAAACAATTGCACATACACGCGACGGCCCGGCGCGACTGCCTCTATCTCCGCGCGCGTCGGTCTGCGCCGTTCGACAAACTGCTGCGGCGTCCATCCGCCAGCCACAACAATCCAACGATCCTGCTGCACGCGCGCGGCGCCTTCGCGCAGACGCGCCATCGCGTCCGCGATCGTGCGCGCACCTTCGAAGCTGACTTCATTTCCAAATGTGAGGCCGGCGCGAATGGCGTGGATGTGCGAGTCGATAAGCCCCGGAATAATCGTGCGGCCCTGCGCGTCGATGCGGCGAGTGGCTTGGGTGATCAACGTGTCTGGAACAGCGCCGTCGAAGACGCCCGCAATCCTCTCGCCGGTGATCGCAAGCGAACGTGCGTTGGGCTGATCACGATCCAGCGTGATGACGTTGGCGTTGAATATGATTGTGTCTACGTGCTGGGCGCCCACTTGCGCGCAAGCTAGAAAGGGCGACAGCGCAAGCGAAAACGCCGTTATGACTTTTCGAACAGACACTCGATCTCCGTGGCGGCGTCGGGATCTTTCGACACGCGGCGGCGCGACAGGTCGATCAGTTTGTACCCGGACATTTCGCAATTCACATCCACGTTCGCAGGGTCGATGCCCTTGCCAAAGCCGCGCAGGCTGAAGCGGCCTTCATCGTTTGTGTCCACGAACACCGGCAGCGGCTTGCCCTTCAATTGCGCGCGGATGCGCACGCCCTCGATGGGCTTCATGCCCTTCACGTCAAGCGCCTCGCCGAAAAATGGCGCGCCGTTTTCCGTATCGCCCATGATGGCCTCAAGATCCGCGCCGCCTGCGCGGGCTGCCGATGTGGCTAGCAGGCACGATAGGGACAGCGCGAGTGCGATCGTATGGAGTCTTGGCATGTGGCTCCTCCTGATATCTGAATTATAGTCGAGACGCGCGCAATCGAACAGGGTCGGCCTTGCGCTGGCTTCCCGGCCAGACGACACTAATAGTCAAGGTGAGACAGGGGTCACGACAGGCGGCCAACGCCGGCGTGATCGGGGAGGATGTGGTGACCACTTTTCTGCTGATCATGCATGGGCTTATGGCCGTGGCGCTGCTGGGCGGGCTGACGCATCAGGCCGTTGCGGTCTTATGGCCGGCGCGCTCGCCAGGCGGCTTCACGAGCGCCTATCGCGCGGTTTCGGCGGCGCGGTTCACCAACGCCAACATCACGTTCTATGTCATCACTTTCATGCTCGGCGCGGTCATCTATCCGCCCTACCGCATCGCGGTGCGCACATGGATCGAGCGGGCGCGGCTGTGGCACATCAGCGGATTGTTCGAATACAAGGAGCAGGCGCTCGCCATCGGCCTGGCCATGCTGCCGTTCTTCTGGCTCGTCTGGCGCAATCCCAAGGACGAGGCGACGGCCGGCGCGCGCAAGTGGACCACGGCGATCCTGTGCGTCATCGTCTGGTACTCCTTCATCGCCGGACACATCGTCAACAACGTGCGGGGGCTGTTCGGACAATGAACGTCACGAAAGTCTTCGGCCTTTTCGCGGCCGTCTTCGCCATCGCCTACACCATCGCCTTCGAATGGCATTGGGAGCTTTTCAGCTATCATCCGCGCACGGGCGAATTTGGTTGGGGTCAGCAGGCTTCCAAAGGCGGGCCGGTGATGCACTGGTATGGCGCCATCGCTACCGGGTTTCTCGCTGCCCTCGCGGTGAGCGCGGCCGCCCTGCCCTTCACGAAGACGCGCAATTTGCCGCTGTGGCTCGGCTGGGCCGTGCCGCTGGCGTGCATCATCGCGTGGGGATGGCTGCTGCGCGCGTTCTTCCTTCGGTGAGCCGTTAGGACCAGCCCATTTTCTGCGTCAGCCATTCCGCGCCCAGCGCGCCGGGCCCAAGCGTCGTGCCCGCCCACACGAATGCCGACGTCCAGTTGGCGACGTGAAACGGCGCGCTTGGCATCCGGCAGGCGCCCGCCGCCAATGGCACCGCCGCGCGCAGGGGGCCGATGAACCGGCCGCCAAACACGCCCACCGCGCCCCATTTTTTGAAAAAGGCGTGACCACGCGGCAGCACGGTTGGATAATTGCGCAGCGGCCACATGCGCGCGATCTGTTCGTGGTAGTGATAGCCGAGCCAGTAGGAAACCCAGTCGCCAAACGCCGCGCCAAGTCCGGCGGCAAACCAGATGGGCCAGAAGTCGAGGTTCGCGGCGCCGATCAGCGCGCCAATGCCCCACAGGATCACTGTCGCCGGCACAAGCAGCGCGATGAGGGCGAGCGATTCCGCAAACGCCAGAACAAAGACGATAAGCGTCGCCCACGACTGATGGGCCTTCACGAACTCAAGCACGGAATGCACGAACTCGGGCATTGACGAAACGCTCCATCGATCGCCAAGCCGGCGCGGCGCGTCTCTATATCACGAGGGTGAGACGTTTGGCTGCACGAGTGACGCCCGTGTACAGCCAACGACTGCGATGCTCCCGGAAGGCGTAAGATTCGTCGAACAGAACGACCTCGTCCCATTGCGAGCCCTGCGCCTTGTGAACGGTGAGCGCGTAGCCGTAATCAAATTCGTCGGAATTTTTGCGCAGCGAGAACGGCACTTCTTCTTCGCTCTCAAAAAACATCGGCGCGACGCCAATGCGCTGCGCCTTGCGGGCCTGGTCTTCATCCGGCACGACGCTCATGCGCAGTTTACCGTTGCGTACGCCGGTCGCCGTCTGCACGCGCCACACCCCGCCGTTGAGGAGGCCCTTGGCGCGGTCGTTACGCAAGCACACCAGTTTGTCGCCGGGCTCCGGCGTCGTGGACGTGCGGTTGAGCAATTGACGGATGCGCTTGTTGTAGAGCCGTCGCGTGCGGTTCATGCCCACAAGAATCTGATCGGCAGAGAGCACCGCAGCAGAATCAATATCCTCGCGACGGATGACGCGCGTCGTGCCGTAATCGCCCACTGTTGGCCGTCCGCCTTCACGCACGATCATGGAGAGCCGCACGATTGGGTCGCCCGCCGCCTGCCGATGGACTTCGGACAACATCACGTCGGGCTCAGCCTCGGTGAAATAGCCGCCGCCCTTCACGGGCGGCAATTGTGCGGGATCGCCCAGCACGAGAACGGGTCGGCCAAACGAGAGAAGATCGCGGCCCAACTCCTCATCCACCATCGAACATTCGTCGATGACGATGAGCTTGGCGTTCGCCGCCTCGCTGTCGCCATTGAGGGTGAACGAGGGCTCCTCGCTCTCGATCTCCTTGGGCCGGTAAATCAGCGAATGAATTGTGCGCGCATTTTCACACCCGCGCGATTGCATGACGAGCGCCGCCTTGCCGGTGAACGCCGCGAAGACGACGTTGCCGTCAACGCCCTCCGCCAGATGGCGCGCCAAGGTCGTCTTGCCGGTGCCCGCGTAACCGAACAACCGGAATACCTGATCCCCGCGGCCGCGCTTCTTCAGCCAGCGGCCGACATCGTCGAGCGCGCGCGCCTGTTCGGGGGACCAGTCGTGGGACAAGGCTATTGCTTCCTGCGGGGTCGATTCGACCTCGCTCCAGTCGTACACGAACGCGGGCAGCGCATGCAAAACAGCGGCGCATGCAAAAAGGGAGGGCGCGAACCCTCCCTTTGCTTTACGGCCGACGCGGCGGACTACTTGATGAGTTCGCCGACCTTCTTCACGATGTCGGGCGGGGTCGCATAGATGTCGCGTACGATCTTCTCCAGACCCGCGCCGTCCGTGGGATCGACGTCAAGTTTGAGCTTTTGCGCCTCGGCTCGGAAATCCTTGTCGTTCATCGTCGCCATGAATGCGTCGCGCAGCATTTTGAGACGCGCTGGCGGCAGATCCGGCGGCGCGACGAAGGGGCGGCCGATCGCCTGTCCGGCATAGAGGAAGCGAATCGCCGCGCGCTGCTCCTCCGTCTTGGCGAGGTCGACAATGAACGGCGCGTTCTTCAAATTCGGATTTGGCGCGGCGCCGCCTTGAAACACGATGTTGAGTCGGCCGGTTGCGATCCAGTCGGGCCGGTCGCTGACAACGCTGTCCAGGCTTTGGCAAATGCCATCCACTTCGCCGCGCTCCATCGCCAGCATCACGTTGGTTGATGACTGGAAACCCGCGATGAGCTTGAACTTCATGCCCAAAATCTCGTTGAGCGCCTTGGGGTAGGAACGCGTGCCTGTGCCCACGCCCGTTTCGCCGACAATCAGCTCATTGGTGTAGAGGTCGTCGACCGTCTTCACCTTTGCGGTGTTCATGGCGACGCAAACATTCGTCTCTGTTGTGGGCGTGCCGATCCACGACATCTTCAGAGGATCGAAACGAGCGCCCTTGTGGCCGGTCAAAGGGCCGAGCGGCGCGTCGCGCGCGATAATCCCCATCACCGTGCCATCCTTGGGCGCAAGCAAGTAGAGGTGATTGGCGGCGTTATAGCTGCCGGCGCCGGGCATGTTCTGCGGTAGGCTATTAGGAGAGCCCGGCAGGTGCTTGCCAATATGGCGCGCAATCGTACGCGCCCAGAGGTCATAGCCCCCACCAGGACCGAAACCGATAATCATCGTCAGCGGCTTGCCGTTCGCGAATGGATTTTCCTGCGCCATCGCAGGACCGCTGAGTGCGGTGGACGCAAGCGCGCCGAACGCAAGTGCGTTGAGTGCCTTTTTCATTTCCCTTCCTCCCTTGTTTATATGCGGATCATCGCCCGCCTGCCGCATTTGTAAAGCATTCAGATGCGATCACCGCCACGCTTGCGGCCCTGACTCACGTCAAGAAACAGCTCTTCCAGGGGGATGGGACGCTTGATAAGGCCGTGCGCATGCGAATAGCGCACGAGCGTGTTGAGGTTGTGCCGGTTGCGCTCGGAGAGGCCGTACTCCCACGGGTCCGCGCCGAAGATTTCTTCCTGCTCTTCCCAAGCCTCGCGATACCAGACGAGTGGCACAATGCGCGGGTTCTCGATGCGCTGCATGCCGATCGCCTTGGCCTTATCGAACGCTTTGTAAAGTTCGATCGGCACCCATGGATGCTTCTCGACGATTTCGCGCTTGATGCCCATGACGTGCATGATCGGGAAGATGCCGGTGCGATCCCAATAGCGGCGCTCCTCCGCCTTGTAGTCGGGCCAAAGACGGCCAACGGCGGGGTTTTTTTCTGCGATTGGCCAGATCAGATCGGGATGAATGACAGCGTCGAGTTCGCCAGCGACCAGCATGTCTTCGCAATTCTGGTCCTCACGCATTTTCGTGAGCTTGAGGCCCGGCGGCGGATCGAACTCCACGTCTTCGTCCAGTTCCGTGACCCATTCGATGGATTGATGCGGAACGCCGTACTCTTCTTCAAGGATACCGCGCAACCAGAGAACGGCCGTGACCTGAAACGACTTTACGCCGACGCGTTTACCGATGAGGTCTTTCGGCGTCTTGATGCCCTTCGACGTATTGATGAAGGCGAAGCCGTGGCGCAGGCGGCGATGCAGAAACACCGGGATCGCGTCAAACGGCATGTTCTGGTCGCGCGCCACGATGTAGGAGGAGCTTGAAACTTCCGCGACATCGAATTCGCGATTGCGCAGAAAGCGCCAGTGCCGCGTCGTCGAATCCGGGGAGGTCACCATCGTCAGCTCGATGCCGTCCGGCTCCACTGCTCCTTCTTTCAAAGCGCGAACGATTTCATAGTCGCCACAGCAGAGCGTGAGTTGCACCTTGCGCGCCATTTTCGCGTGTTTCCCCATCTGATGATTTCTGCGCGCATAGGGATGCGCGGGCGACGCTGTGTCAAGCCTGCGCAAACGCGCGTTCGAACGCGCGCTGGATCAGAATGGGCGTGCGGCGCGCACTGGCTCGCAAAATGGAGGGCGGAGCGCGATGGCGGCGCGATGTGGCGGGGACGGGCTTTTTGCCTGGGTCCGTCCCCGCCCGGCTACGTTGTCTTAGAGGGGACCTCGTAACCGCCCTCTTCATAGCGCCTCAGCCGCCCCTGACGCACGCGGAAAAAGCCGCCAGCAGGGCCGCAGACGTGCTTAACCTTGACCACGTGAGTCAAAAGCTGATTGTTTTCAACGATCCATGAGGGAGGCAGCGTTAACCGCCCCCGGAAATTGTCAGAAAGCTCGGCTGACGGAGGCCGCCGGCCACGCTCCGGGCCCGACGCGGGCGTAATGGCGGGAGCCCTGTAAGGGGACTCCGAGTCGCTCCGCCGCATGAATCGCCCAGTTCGGATCATCCAGAAAGGCGCGAGCCAGCGCGACCTGATCGACTGCGCCCGACGAAATCGCCTCCTCGGCCATTTGCGGACCGGCGATGAAGCCCACCGTGCGGGTCAGGAGGCCCGATTCGGCCTTCACTTTCGCGGCCCGCTCGATGTTGAAACCGGGGCCCGCGGCAGGGCGACCGCCTTGCACGATGTTGCCAGAACTGACGCAGACGTAGTCGAAACCGCGCGCTTTCAGCTCCCGCGCCAAGCGCACGGCGTCGTCAACGGTCAGGCCGCCCTCTACGAAATCGGTGCTTGTGATTCGTGCGCCAAGAGCGACGTGCTTGGGCGTCGCCTCACGCATGGCCTCGGCCACCGCGACGGGGAAGCGCAGACGCCCCTCTTCGTCGCCGCCCCATTCGTCGGTGCGCTTGTTGGACATCGGCGAGTGGAACTGGTGCAGCAGATATCCGTGCGCGGCGTGCATCTCGATGACGTCAAACCCGATGCGCGCAGCTCTGCGCGAGGCGTGCGCAAAGGCGCGGATAACGTCCTTGATGTCCTGGCCGGTCATCTCGCGCGGCATGGGCTGGCCTTCGCCAGAGGCGATTGCCGAGGGCGCAAGCGTTTGCCACGCGCCTTTCTCCGGCGTCAGCATGCCGCCGCGCTCCCATGGCAGCGGCGTCGAGCCCTTGCGGCCAGCATGACACAGCTGGATGCCGATCTTGGCGTCAGGCAAGCCCCAACGGCGGGCCGAGGCGAGGACATGGGCCAACGCGCGCTCGTTTTCGTCTGACCACAGGCCAAGGCACGCGGGCGAAATGCGGCCATCGGGCGTCACGCCGGTGGCTTCAAGTACGGACAGACCCGCGCCGGACATGGCGAAGCGCATGACATGCTGAATGTGGAAGTCGCTCGCAGTGCCGTCCTCGGCCGCATACATGCACATTGGCGAAATCACGATGCGGTTCGAAGCCTCGATGGGGCCGATTTTGATAGGCGTAAAAAGGGCCGGCTGCATTCAGATGTCTCCCATGATTCTTTTTTGTTCGTAACTTCAGGCGTCAAGATAAGGCGCGCGCCCAGAGACAAGCGCAGCATCCAGCATGCCAAGTCGATCCTGTCCCCAGAACACTTCGCCGTCGAGCACGTAAGACGGCGATCCAAACACGCCATCTTGTCGCGCGCGCTCGAAATTGGCTGCATAGGCGCTTCCTGCGGCGTCCGAGCGGGCGGCCTCGATGAGCTTGCTTGCGTCAAAGCCCGCAGTCGTGGCGATCTCGGCGAGCGTCGCCTCGTCCGCGAGATTGCGCTCCTCAACCCACACGGCGCGAAAAGCGAAGGCGATTAGCAGATGCACTGCGCGTTGATCGCCGAGCCCGCTCGCCATCAACATCGCGCGATCGGCAAGTTTGAAATCGAACGGCCAGTATTTTGGCCGCAACACCAACGGCACGTCCCGCGCTTCGCGCCAGCGCTGCATCTCCACGAACCGGTACGTCTGTCGGGACGGATGCCGCTTTGGCAACGGCAGGCCGCCCGTTTCGGGAAACAGATCCATCAGATTGACGGGCCGATAGTCGATCACAACGTCGCGGGCGCGCGCGATCCGTTCAAGTTCCGCGTGTCCCAGATAAGCCCATGGGCTCACCAGTGAAAAATAATAAGACAAGTTGCGAGCCAATTGAGCCTCCGTCGCGCCGTCTGGATTGGCGCGGGAAGCGGGCGGGAGTCAAGTGAGAACCAAGCCCATGCAGCGCGCGGCCCGTGCTAATCTTCTCGTTGCATGACGCGATGGCCGACTGCTCACAATGGCTGCAGAAATTTGGCAGACCGTCAAAATCGGACGCTGCGGCGTCGCATCTCCGGTTCGCAGAAGGCTATAGGCCTGCACATGCGTGATAACGCCGGTCAGGGGCCGTGTCGGCCCTGGCCGGCGTGTTGGGTTAGCCCGCGCGGGCCATCAGCTGGCCTTCGCCGCCAACGTGCGCATGGGCGGCGCGAAGGTCCATGATCGCCTGATCGAGATTGGCCTTCTGTCGCTCGAGGACTGAAAGTTGCGCGGCAATTTCACCGGGCGCCAGCGATTCCGCAATTCCCGCCTCCGCATTATTAAGGAGCAATCTTTGGATACGCGCGAGCGTGAACCCAAGTTTTTTTGCGCGCAGCACACGTTCCAGGGTGCGACGGCATTCCGCGCCGTAAAAGCGGGTCGCGCCGTGACGCAATGGGGATATGAGGCCCCGATCTTCATAAAAGCGAAGTGTCCGCAGACTGACATCAAAATGACCGGCCATTTGGCCGATGGTCCAGTATTCTTTGGAAAAACGGTCGGTCTCGGGAATCGGCGCGGTTTCTGCGACGTCTTTGAACTCAGAGCGCTGGATCATCAATCTGCCCTTGGCCCGATCTTGTCGCCGGCCCCCTCGGAGCCCTGCCCGCGACGCATCGGCACAACGCAACGTTAATACAACCTCAAGTTGAATACAACCTCAAGTTGCAGAATTCGCGGGCGGCGATCAGGCGCCTTCGGCCAAAAAGTTAACCTGACGTTTACTACGTTAAGAAACACTGGCCAGAAGGTTCGGTACAGGGGCGCACGCGTCGCATTGCCGGTTCAAGTATCCAAATGGCGGGCGATGCCCCCCAGCGAGCGCATGATGAACAGAGCGAGTTCCTGGAGCACTAAGGAAACGGACTTCAACGTGCGGGGCGCGGCACAGACAGCCGCCCGGCGCGCTGGACTTTCGCTGCAGGACTGGCTCGATGAAACTTGGCGAATTCATGCCGCAGACAGCCGCGTGTCAGTCACCGACCTCAACGACGATGAGCGCGCTTACGCGGTCGCGCGCCGCTTGACGCGGCTACGCGCCGCGACCGAGGGATCACGCCGGGCCGACACCTACGCCGACCGCATCGCCAACCGTAAAAGCGAGGCCCGCGAGCCCGACGACCGCGTCTGGCGCCGCATAACAACCGCTGTCGCAGAACTGGAAGACGTCAATCCAGTTGACCCGCGCGCTGAAGAGTCTCTTGAAGTCGTTTCCAGGCGCCCGCACCGCGAGCGCGTCTCCGCGCGCCCCTCTATTGCGCGCGCGCGGTTTTCCATCGACGAGGCGATTGACGATATCGCTGAGCGGCAGAACGAACTTGACAGCCCGCAGCGCCCGCTGGTTTCCAGTTCGCGACATGATAATCCGGCCTATCCGCCGCTGAAAATCGAGCTTGCGAAGGTCACGAAGGCGCTTGCCGAGTTGCAGCGTGAAACCGTCGAGAGCGCCAGCGCGGAGGACGTTGAGACTCTTCGGCGCGAAGTTGCGCAGATCTCGCGCGGCCTGACGACGCTCGCGCCCCGCGACTCGATCGAGCACATAGAATCTGCGATTGGCGATCTCTCAAGGCGCCTGTCGGAAGCGCGCACCTCTGGCCTTGTCGAAGAATTTCTCGCCCCGGTTGAATTGCTGGTTGGCGATCTCAAGCGCTCCGTGCTCGGCGCGGCGCCGACAGCGGCGCTCGAGGCCATTGAAAAACGCATTGGCGCTCTCGTGCGCAATGTCGACGCCCTTGCTGAAGCGCGCATCGATCCGGATGCGGTTGAAGCCCTGCTGGAGCACAGCCGCGACATCCGCGAGATGCTCGAGGCTGCAACCGCCAAGCGGCCGGAGTTTCAGGCGCTGGAAAAACGGATCGGCGATCTTGGCGCGCGCCTTGATCGCATCGCTGAACGCGGCGCAACAAGCGCCGGACTCGACGCCATCGTCAATTCTGTCACGCAGATCCGCGCTGACCTGGAAACGCAGAATCCCATTAAGGCCGTCAAAGCGCTGGACGGGCGGATGGACGCGCTGGCGCGCAAGCTTGATCAGGCCGCCTCGCGCACGGACATCGACGCGCACTTCGACCGGCTGGGCAAGCGACTTGACGTCATGCACAGCGACCTTGCGGAACGCGCGCCAGACAACCGCAAGCTTGAAGAGATGATTGCCGCGCTGCAAGCGCGCACAGAGCAAGCGCGCCCGGCCGTCGGGTCGGCTGAAATGCGCGAGCTCGTGGGCCAGTTGATGGCGAAGATTGATCAAGCCGTCGGAGCGGGCGCTGAGCCAGCGTACGTGTCTGCGCTTGAAGATCAGATTTCGCGCGTCGCCGCGCGCCTCGACCTCGCGGCGCCCACGCCAAATGTCCAGCAGATTGACCTCGCGCGCATTGAATCGTCCCTCGCGTCGATTTCGGAGCGCCTCGACAATCCGCTGCCCATCACAGCAGCCGACCAGGTTCAGGAAACAGTCCGGCTCCTTATCGAACGATTTGACTCCACCCTTCGAAGCGGCGTGACCGGCGAGACGCTCGTCGCCATCGAACGGCGGCTCGCCGACGTGGCCCAGAAGCTCGAGGCCCCGGTTACAGCCGAACTCGACACGGCGCGTCTTGAATCCCTGGTTCACGATCTTGCATCCCGGATTGAAGATCCGTCCGCCTCAACTTCGGACGTGCGCGACATCAAGCTGGCGTTGGCGCAAATCGCTGACCGAATGGACGCGGCGCTGCGAGGCGATAGCGACCAGAGCGCCATGCGCGGTCTTGAAGACCAGATTGCGGCCCTTTCGCAGCGGATGGAAAAAGCCAGCGATGCGAACCTGGCGAAGCTCGAACGCACGCTCGATGACATTCAGGATCAGATGGAGCAGCTACGCTCCGAGTCCAACAGCGCCGTCCCCCACTCGCTCGAGCGGGAAATCGCCGATCTGCGCTCGCTCCACAGCGTGTCTGACAAGCGCACGCACGCAACGCTGAACGCCGTTCACGAAACGCTCGAAAAGGTCGTCGACCGCCTCGCAATGCTCGAGGACGAAATCGACCAGGCGCCAAAGGCGAGTGCGCCAGTGGCCGTCTCGAAGGCGAGCCTGCCGTCAGCGTCCATGCCGGGGTACCGCGAGACGGAAAATTACAAGCCGTCCGTCGAACTCAATTTCGGACCGCCCCAGTTTAGCGAACAGCCAGCGCCAGAGCCCGCGCCCGTCGCGTCACCGATGCCTGCGGCTCCCAAAGCAAGCGCGCCAGCCGCCGAAGCGCAGCGCGCCGCGCCGCCTGTCGTCGCTGAACGCGCTGCGTCGGACGCCGTGCGCCGCCACCCGCAAGCGCCGACAGCGGCAAAAATTAGCGGCCCGGCTTTTGAGGATTTCCTGCTTGAGCCCGGCTCTGGCAAACCCTCCCCGCGCGACGTGGTCGCCACCGCTCTCACTCAGCAGCCGAGCGCTTCCGCTTCGAATTCGCTACCGCCGGCCAGCGTCAGCGCAATGGATGCGGCCCTCGATGCGCCCCTTCAGCCGGAGGGCGCCGAAGCCGCGCCGGAGCTGGCCGACGCCCAAGCCAATTTCATCGCCGCCGTGCGACGCGCGCAGCAAAGCGTTGGCGGGGCGCGCGAAGGCGGCACGACCGGCAATCAATTGCTTGACGAAGCCCGCGCCCGGGCGCGGGCGGCCGCTGCGGAGGCCGAAGCGCAGCAGACAAAAAAGCCTGGCGGTGGATTTGGCCTCAAGGCGCTCTTTAGCGGACGCAAGCGCTCCACGACTGCGGCTGGGCTGACTGGCCTTGTCGTCGTTCTGGGCGCGCTGCAGGGCGCCAGCATGTTCTATCAAACGGAAAAGGCGCGGTCGGCGCGGACAGCCGAGAACACAGCTCCAACCTCTGCGCAACAGCCGGAAAAGAGAGCCGCGCGTGCGGAAAGCCCGCAGCTTGGCGCAGTTTCGCCGCCACCAGACCGCTTTGCGCAAACAGCGCCGCTTGCGGACATGACGCCCGTCGCAAGCGTGCCCGTCAACAGCTCGGCGCGGGGAATTGCGCCCGCAAGCCCTCGCGATCCTTTCAAACTTGCAGCTGCCGGAGACGTTCACGCGCAGTATGAGCTTGGCGTGCGCTTCGCGGAGGGCCGCAATGGCCCTCGCGATCAGGCCAAGGCGATCGAATGGTTGACCAAGGCGGCTGACCAAAACTTTCCGCCAGCGCAATATCGCCTGGGCGTGGTTTACGAAAAAGGCATTGGCGCACCGCGCGATTCCGAGCGTGCGCGCGCCCTTTATGTCGTGGCCGCAGAGAGCGGCAACGTGAAGGCCATGCATAACCTTGGCGCTTTGCTGGCTGACGGCGGCGCTGATGGCAAGCCCGATTACGCGGCCGCAGCGCGCTGGTTCAAACGCGCCGCCGAGCACGGCGTTCGTGACAGCCAGTACAATCTCGCAATTCTGAGCGCACGCGGCCTAGGCGTTCCACAAGACCTCGTTGAAAGCTATGTCTGGTTCCTGGCGGCCTCGACGCAAGGCGACGCGGACGCTGGCGCCAAGCTCAAGGAGGTCGCGGGACGTCTGGACGCTGCGCAACTTGCGCGCGCGCAAGCTACAGCGAAGGCGCAGCGCGCGAAGCCTTTGATCCCCGCAGCGAACGAGCCGCTCGACCCGGAAGGCGGCTGGGCGACCGCGCCCGAGCAGAGCCCGGCAAAGCCGACCGCATCTCGTGCGCCGAAATTTTCTTCGCTTCAGACACGTTGACGCATTGACGCGCGCGCGTCCCGACTGCTTCTAGACCTCAAGCCGGTCAAGAAAGCCGGTCGGGAGGCAAGGGAGCGTCTGTTTGGGCGCCTGGAGAGATCCCTGGAAAGATCGTCTGGAAAGATCGCGTGGAAATCTACTTGCCCATTGCAGAAATGCCCGTCGACATGTTCCTCATTCTGGGGATGGGCATGGCGGTCGGGTTCATCTCGGGCATGTTCGGCATCGGCGGCGGATTTCTGCTGACGCCGCTATTGATCTTTGTGGGCATTCCGGCGGCCGTCGCTGTCGCAACACAAGGGCCGCAGATCGCCGCCTCGTCCATGACCGGCTCGCTTGCCTACTGGCGGCGCCGCGCGATCGATTTCAAACTTGCATATGTGCTGCTCGCCGGCGGACTTGTCGGCACGGTTTTGGGCGTGCTGTTCTTCAACCAAATGCGGCGCGTCGGCCAGCTGGATACCGTAATCACGCTGTCCTATGTCGTCCTGATGGGCACTGTCGGCACGCTGGTGACGTGGGAAAGCGCGAGGGCGGCGTGGCGCAAGAACGACAAGAACGCAGCAAACCGAATTGCGGGCCGTCATCGCTGGTTTGAAGGCCTTCCACTCAAGATGCGCTTCAACCGCGCGGGCCTGTACGTCAGCGCGATCCCACTTGTGGGCGTTGCGATGCTCATCGGCTTTGCGGGCGCCGTTCTTGGCATCGGCGGCGGGTTCATACTGGTGCCCGCCCTGATTTATATTTTTCGCGTGCCCGCTAATATCGTCGTTGGAACGAGCCTGTTCCAGATCCTGTTCACGATGATCGCGGCGACAATCTTCCATTCGGCTACAAACCAGTCGGTCGATCTTTTTCTCGCGCTTCTGCTGATGGTGGGCGGCGTTTTCGGCGCGCAGTTTGGCGCGCGCGCGGGCGCGAATCTCCGCGGGGAATACTTCCGCCTGATGCTTGGCCTGCTCATTCTCATCGTCGCCGTGCGCTTCGCCACCGATGTTTTCACGCCGCCGCGCGAACCATTCTCGGCCACACAGACGGAGACGGGGCGATGATCGCGCGCTTGCCCGCTTTTGCCGTCGCGTGGTTGTTGACGCTGCTCGTCACCTTGCCCGCGCAGGCCCAATCGATTGTGGCGACGCTCTCCACCGAGAACGTGCCGATCCTGTCGAACTTCACAGGCGAACGCATCGCCCTGTTTGGCGTCATCGAGCCTGGCAACGCCGTGCGCCCGAAGGATGGTTACGACATCGTGATCACCGTTCGCGGGCCTCGAGGGGCTGTCACCGTGCGGCGCAAGGAGAAGTGGGGGCTCATGTGGCTCAATCTCGACGCGCGCCGCTACATCGCCATTCCCGCCTTTATTTCGATCCTGTCGAACCGGCCCCTTAACCGCATTGCGCAAGCGGAAGTGCGCGACGATCTGCGCATCGGCGTCGATGCGCTCATTCCCCCGCAAGCCGCATCGCGGGCCGCCAACGATCCGGTGTTCCGCGACGCCATGCAGCGCATACGTCGGCAGCAGGGCTTGTTTTTGGAGGGCGACGACAAGGTCCGCTTCATCACGCCGTTGGTCTTCAGAGCCGACATCGATCTTCCGGGCGCAGTTCCGCTCGGGCCTTACGACGTTGAAGTCGCGCTGTTTTCAGATGGCGCCCTTGCTGCGCGCTCGAACCTCAAGTTCACCGTGTCAAAAGACGCCGTCGAGCAATGGGTTGCGGAAGCAGCCCACCGCTCGCCGATCCTCTACGGAGCGGCGACCTCGCTTATCGCCCTGTTGATCGGCTGGCTGGCGAGCGTGATTTTCCGGCGCGACTGACGTTCGCCTAATCTGGCCAGCAGTTCGCCGGACCAACGCCGTACACCGCGCTGCGCCCCAACACATGGGCGCTGGTGACGCCTGCGGGAAACAAGGGCGCGAACGCTGCGTCGCGTATGTTGAGACCGCCCGCATAGGCGCCGAAGGCCGGCATGACGCAGCGCTTGCCATCGCTGGCGAAACATCTGCGCCGCAGGCCCCCGCTTTTCGACACCACGCGAGCAACGGGATGAAGATGTCCGGCAATTTCAGCCGATGCGCCCGCCATGGGCTCATGGCGCAATGTCACGGCGCCGATTTGGAACGTGGCGCACCGCTCGCCATCAACAAAGGCGGGGACTTCCGGATCGTGATTGCCCGCGACCCAGATGAAGTCGCGCCCGCGTTGAAGCTCCGCCAGCGCGCAGCGGTCAGGCTCGGCCATACGCTCACCGGCGCGCACATCGTGAAAGGAATCGCCCAGTGCGATCACCGCGCGCGGCGCCAGGCGCAAGACCACAGAGGCGAGCCGCGCGAGCGTGGCCGCCGTGTCATAGGGCGGCAAAAGTACGCGGCGGGCGGCGTAGGCAGAGCCTTTCTCCAGATGGAGATCGGCGACGATGAGCAGCCGCTCGTCCTCAAGAAAGAGCGCGCCCGAGATGTCGGCCAGAAACGCGACGCCGCCGACGTTCAGCCGCGCTGGCGCGGTCGGCGTCCGCTTTTCCACCACCGCAAGATTCATTGCTCCACCACGTCCGGGCGCATCCTTTTATCCATGGCTTACACGCCCATTACTTCTTGGCCCATCGCTTCTTGCGTAAGCGCCTGCGCGGCGTCGGCCAGAACCTGATCCTGCGCTTCGCCGTAAACAGGTTCGCGGCCGATTTCCAGCATGACCGGAACCGCGAGCGGGGAAACCCGCTCCAGCGCCTCATGCACGATTCGCCCCTGCACGCGCGTGAGCATATCCGCTAACCGGGCAAGGTCGAGCAGACCCGTCGACGCATCCTCACGGGCGGCGCGCAGAAGAATGTGATCGGGCTGGTGGCGGCGCAGCACGTCGTAGATGAGATCTGTCGACATCGTCACCTGACGGCCAGTTTTCTCCTTGCCCGGAAAGCGCCGCTCGATCAGCCCCGCAATGACGGCGCAGGAGCGGAATGTGCGCTTCATCAACGCGGATTCTTCGAGCCATTCTTCAAGATCATCGCCCAGCATGTCCTGATCGAATAACGCGGCCAGCGACACACGCCCGGCCCGTGCAGCGCCCGCGACATCGCCCAGCGACCATACCGCCAGCGCGTATTCGTTGGCCACGAAGCCTTGCGGACGCAGGCCCATGCGCTCCATGCGCCGCGTCAGCAGCATGCCAAGCGTCTGATGCGCCAGACGGCCCTCGAACGGATAGGCGACCAAAAAAAAGCGTTCGCCGCGCGGAAACGTTTCGACGAGAAGATCGCCCGGCTTAGGCAGGCGCGACACGCGCTTTTGCAGGCTGAGCCATTCGCGAACCTGTTCCGGCAACGCGCCCCAGTTGCGTGGATTGGAGACGAGCTTGCGCACGCGCTCGGCGAGATAGGTCGAGAGCGGAAACTTGCCGCCTGCGTAGGACGGCACTTTGGGCGCGTCAGCGTGGGCGCGTGAAACCAGCGCCTCGTTTTCCACAATGCCCTGGAGGGCCAGAATTTCGCCGCCGAAAACGAACGTGTCGCCCGGCGCTAGCGTCTCCAGAAAGTATTCCTCAATCTCGCCAAGCACCCGCCCGCCGCGCGCCAGAGGCCCCGTGTAAGCGGGTCGCGACGCCGCATTGCCAGGCAGTTTTGCGGGATAGAATAACATCGAGCCGCTGCTTGTGGCGCGCGCCTTCGCCTGCACTGCGCGACCCCGCACGAGACGAACTTTCAGCATGTCGGATTCGATGATTGTGCCAACGTTCATGCGCCAGCTTTGCGCGACGCGCGGATTGGCGACGCGCCACATTCCGTCCTTGTTCTGGCGGATCTTGGCAAAGCGATCATACGTGCGTAGCGCATAGCCGCCGGTGGCGACAAAATCGAGCGCCGCGTCAAAATCCTGGCGCGTCAGTTGAGCGTAAGGCTCGGCGCTGCGCACCTCCTCAAACAGATCATCCGCGCGGAACGGCGCCGCACAGGCCATGCCCAGAATATGCTGGCACAGCACATCATGACCGCCCGTGCGCAAGGGCGGCGAATCCTGTGCGCCTTCCCGCGCGGCGTCGATGGCGGCGCGGCACTCCAGGACTTCGAACCGGTTGGCGGGCACGAGCATGGCGCGCGAGGATTCATCCAGCCTGTGATTAGCGCGGCCGATGCGCTGCATCAGGCGACTGGAGCCCTTGGGCGCCCCTACGTTGATGACGAGATCGACGTCGCCCCAGTCGATGCCAAGATCGAGCGTGGATGTGCACACAACGCCTTTCAGGCGGCCCTGCGCCATGGCCTCTTCCACGCGGCGGCGTTGACTGGCGTCAAGCGAGCCATGATGCAGCGCGATGGGCAAGGCGTCCTCGTTGATCGACCACAATTGCTGGAAGATCGCTTCAGCCTGCGCGCGCGTGTTCACAAAAACGAGCGCGGTTTTGGCCCCTTTTATCGCCTCGTAGATTTCGTGGATCGCATGCCATGCGCCGTGACCAGACCAAGGCAAACGCTCGCGCGTATCGAGCATGGACAGATCAGGCGGCGCGCCTGCAGGCGCTGTCACGAGCGCCGCCATTTCACGCCTGCCGCGCTGCGCGACGAGATAGCGACGCAGCTCATCGGGATCGCGCACCGTGGCCGACAGACCCGTGGCTGCAAGGTGGGGCGAAAGCGTGCGCAATCGCGCAAGATCAAGCGAAAGGAGATCGCCGCGCTTGGACGTGACCAACGAATGCAATTCGTCCAGCACAACGCGCTTCAACGATCCGAACAGATGCGGTGCGTCTGCGCCCCCCAGCAGCAAGGCCAGTTGTTCGGGCGTCGTCATCAGAATGTCGGGCGGATCGCGGCGCTGGCGCTGGCGGCGCGAGGCGGGCGTATCGCCCGTGCGCGTCTCGATGCGCACAGGCAGGTTCATGTCGATGACGGGCGCATCAAGATTGCGCGCAACGTCCACCGCCAGCGCCTTCAGCGGCGAGATGTAAAGCGTGTGCACGCCGCGCCCACGATCACGGCGCTTCGTGGAGGCTAAATCAATGAGGCTGGGGAGAAAGCCGGCAAGCGTCTTGCCCGCGCCAGTGGGCGCGACAAGCAGCGCGCTCTCGCCATTTTGAGCGTGCGACAGCAAAGCAAGCTGATGGCCGCGTGGCGACCAGCCGCGCGCGGAAAACCAGCTGGCGAACGCAGCCGGCAAGCTGGCCTCGTTCACCGGGTTCGTCTTGCGCGATCGTTTTGTCACGTGCGGATTCTAGGTGCGCGCGAGAACTGCGACCAGACCCGGCACATCCACACCAGCGTCCTTGCGCGTGGAGGCGTCGTCCAGAACCGCGACCTCGAACCCATGTTTTGACGCCAGCCGCCCCAGATAGGCGCGCGAATGGGCGTAGCGCAGATCAGCGCCGACGGACCATTCCGCCCCCTCGGCCCGCTGCACGCTGAAGGCGAACAGCCCGCCGCGTTCTATAACGCGCGCGCTCTGGGCGAATAATGGTTCAAGATCACCGATGTAGACAAAAACGTCAGCCGCGACGACGAGATCGGAGCTATCCTCGCCCTGCGAGACAAGGTAATCGCCCACGTCCGCCACACGCAGATTAGAGTATTTGCCGGAGAGGAGCGCGCCTTCAATCATGACAGGCGACAGGTCGCAGCCGTTCATGGAATCGACGCGCTTCCAGAGTTCGTCCGCCATGAGGCCGGTTCCACACCCCAGATCCAACGCTCGGTCGAACCAGAATTCGCGGCCCCTGAGTCCGCAAGCGCGCTCAATGGCGGCAAGGATCAACTCGGGCCCGCGATAGGCGAGCTTTTCGCGCAGGTGCGTGTCGAACCGCGGGGCGTATTCGTCAAACAGCGCGCGCACATATTCGCGCGGGGCCGCCGCCGGCGCCCTCCCCGCCCCCAACGCCGCGATTTTCAGCGCCGCGCCCAGAACGCCCGACGCGTCGAGCCGCAGGGCGTGGCCCCAAGCGATTTGCGCGCCTGCACGGTCGCCAAGGCCCATCAGCGAATCGCCGAGAGACAGGTGCGCGGGTGCCCATTCCGGCGCGATTTCAATAACTTGCCGAAACAGATCAGCCGCCCCTTCAAAATCGCGTTCCTTGAACGCGCCCGCGCCCCACGCGTACCGGCGGTCAGCGAGAAGGTCGCCAGACGTTGCGCTCATCGAAGACTCCCGGACACAAACGAAACCATTGGCGACCTTGGACGTTGTGATCATGTGCATACGCGCACAGTGAAAATGCGATGGCCCCCATACATAGGGATTGCGGGCCGACGCAAGGAGCTGGCGGCAGGTAGAGTACAGGGGCATCGTCATGGAACGGAAGTTTCTGAGTTTTCTGGTTCTCGCCCTGGTCATGGGGCCCCTCGCCGCGCTGGGCGTTTCCCATACCGCCCGCAGCTTTGAGCCCAATTTCGAAAAGGCGCCGCCGCTGACGATCTACGCCCGCGCGAGCGATGGCATGAGCGCTTCGCAGGGACTGCGGTTCTCAAGTTTTGATGCAGACGGCTGCGCTTTCATTAGCCGCGCCGTCATCGCTAATAACGGAAGCGTGCGCACGGTGAACGACCAGTTCTGCAAACACTAAGGGCTGCGCAAGCACACAGGCCCCTTTGTTTCGCGCACAACTCGCTTATCTTCAG
Source organism: Beijerinckiaceae bacterium (assembly GCA_030684835.1). Taxonomy (GTDB): domain Bacteria; phylum Pseudomonadota; class Alphaproteobacteria; order Rhizobiales; family Beijerinckiaceae; genus Terripilifer. The sequence goes on along the minus strand of JAUXWZ010000064.1, from coordinate 20,523 downwards.
CCAATGGCGGACCCACTTCTCCTGACACCGACGCCTGCGGGGCTTTATTGCCCGGCAGGCGATTTTTATATCGATCCCGTGCGGGCCACACCCCGAGCGCTGATCACGCACGGCCACGCCGACCATGCGCGCGCGGGCCATGACTCCGTTCTCGCCACGCGACAAACGCTCGACATTATGGCGCTGCGCTATGGTGAAAATTTCTGCCAGACGCGCCAGATCGCCAACTACGGCGAGGCGGTCAACGTGAATGGCGTGGAGGTGACGTTTCATCCCGCCGGTCACGTCTTGGGTTCAGCGCAGATTTGCGTGTGCGACGGCAAGAAGCGCATTGTGGTTTCAGGCGATTACAAGCGCGAGCACGATCCCACGTGCCCACCGTTCGAGCCGATCCGCTGCGATATTTTTATTAGCGAGGCGACGTTTGCGTTGCCGGTGTTTCGTCATCCAGATTCTCGCCGGGAAGTTGGAAAGCTTCTTTCGTCGCTCGCGCTTTTTCCCGAACGCGCGCATCTCGTGGGTGCGTATTCGCTTGGCAAGGCGCAGCGCATGATGGCGCTTGTGCGCGAGGCGGGTTGGGACAAGCCAATCTGGATTCACGGCGCGGTTGAAAAGATCACGGACTATTACATCCGCGAAGGCGTCGAGCTGGGCGAGATTCGAAAAGTAACCGCGGCAGATAGACCAAAGCTGGCGGGCGAAATCGTTTTGTGTCCTCCCAGCGCGATTCAGGATTTGTGGTCGCGCAAGTTTCCAGATCCCGTCGCGGCGTTCGCCTCTGGCTGGATGCGCGTGCGCGCGAGGGCGCGACAGCGCGGCGTTGAACTGCCGCTTATCGTCTCCGACCACGCGGACTGGGACGATTTGTGCACCACGATCCGCGAGACGCAATGCAGCGAATTGTGGGTGACGCACGGCGAAGCGGATGCGCTAGCCCATTGGGCTTCCACCATTGGCCTGCGCGCGAAACCGCTCCATCTTGTCGGCTACGGAGACGAAGAAGAGACATCGGGCGAAGAGGCGGCGGCGTGAACAGTTTTGCCGAACTGCTTGATCGCGTCGCTTTCGAACATTCGCGCAATGGAAAGTTGCGGCTGATGGCCGACTTCTTTCGTAACACACCCGATCCCGATCGCGGATGGGCGCTTGCGGCGATCACCGGCGCTCTGACATTTCGCCATGCCAAGCCCGCCATCATTCGCCAGTTGATCGCCGAGCGCACAGACCCCGTGCTGTTTGCGATGAGCTATGATTATGTGGGTGATCTTTCAGAGACCGTCGCGCTCCTCTGGCCCGCGCCAGATGAGGCGAGCGTTGGCCACAACAGGCCGCCGGCGCCGACGCTGACCGAAATCATTGAGCTTCTCGACGAGACGCCGAAGGCGGGCATGCCGGTCGCGCTCGCGGGGCTGCTCGACCAGCTGGACGAGACTGGCAGATGGGCGCTTCTGAAGCTCATTACAGGCAGTCTGCGCGTCGGCGCATCGGCGCGGCTTGCGAAGACGGCGCTTGCGTCGCTCGGCAATCTTGAACCCAACGCCATTGAGGAAGTGTGGCCCGGACTTGCGCCCCCCTATCTCGATCTGTTCGCGTGGGCGGAAGGTCGCGCGCTGCGTCCCGTAACCAGCGACCCTGCGCCGTTTCATGCGCCGATGCTGGCGCACGCCATCGAAGAAGCGGACCTCGCCGCGCTCGATCCGAAAGACTTCGTGGCGGAATGGAAGTGGGATGGCATTCGCGTGCAAGCGGTCGTGGGTTGTGATGCAGATGGCCAGCGCGTGGGGCGGCTTTATTCGCGCACGGGCGAAGATATTTCTCCGGCCTTTCCCGACGTGATGGAGGCGCTCTGCGCAGCCACGTTCGGCGACGCGGCCATTGATGGTGAATTGCTTGTCGTGCGCGCGGGCAAGGTAGATTCGTTTGGCGCGCTGCAGCAGAGGCTTAATCGCAAGAAGGTCGACGTGAAGCTTGTGGCCGAATACCCCGCACACGTTCGCGCTTATGATCTTTTGAGCGAGGCGGGGGAGGATTTGCGCACGCTGACATTTAGCGAGCGTCGCGCACGGCTGGAAAACTTCATCGCCATGCGCAGGCCTCAGCGGTTTGATCTCTCGGCGCGGGTTGCGTTTCAATCATGGGATGACATCGCGCGTTATCGCCGCGATCCTGCAAGCGCGGGCGCGGGCGAAGAAGCGCCCGCCATTGAAGGGCTGATGCTGAAACGCGCCGATTCCATCTACACGCCGGGGCGTCCCAAAGGCCCATGGTGGAAATGGAAGCGCGATCCTTTCACTGTCGACGCGGTGTTAATGTACGCGCAGCGTGGACACGGCAAGCGGTCGTCGTTTTATTCGGACTACACATTCGGTTGCTGGCGCGAAGGCGCGCAGGGAGACGAACTTGTGCCTGTGGGAAAGGCATATTTCGGATTCACCGACGCCGAATTGAAACAACTCGACAAATGGGTCCGCGATCACACCACAAACCGTTTTGGCCCGGTGCGCGAGGTGGAGGCCAATCGCACAATTGGACTTGTGCTGGAAATCGCATTCGAAGGCGTGCAACGCTCCACACGGCACAAATCCGGCGTGGCGATGCGGTTTCCACGCGTTTCGCGTATTCGATGGGACAAACCCGCGCGCGAAGCCGACAGGCTGGAAGCACTTGAAGCATTGATCGGCGAACGCAAACAGACAAGCGCCTGATCAGGCGCCGCGATCTGCCCCCATGACCTCGCCGTCGCCGTAGAGAAGCCCTTCAACAAAAATACGGCCCGGCCGCGTTTCGCTTTCCTTGCGGCGCAGGCTCGATACGAATCCCACAACAACGGCAACAAGAAATCCGGCAAGCGCGCCCACCGAGATGATCTGCATCTGGAAGCCGCCTTCGCGCCACGCGAGCGCGATCGTGATGACGACCGCGCAGCCGCCAGCGCCAAACGCCAATGCGGCGTCTGAAGCTGTGGCGCGCGACCAGCCCGATAACAGTAGCAATGGCGCAACGATGGAGGCTGAGAGCAGGATTGCCAGCGCCAGCAAATTTTGCGGCGCTGGTGGCGCTGCCGACGCGAGGTAGGCCATGCCCAGTGAAAGCCCGACCATGCTGAAGCGTGCGGCCGCGAGACGGCGACTCGCGAGCGCCTGTCCGTGCCGGGCGGGAAACAGGAGATCGTGCGCCACCGCAGTCGCGCATGTCTGCAGCCCGGCCGCGGCCAGCGCCAGCGCGATGGCGAGATAGCCGGCGTTCACCAGCCCAGAAATGGCAAGGCTGAAACGCCCCAGTTCAGGCAAGCCGGTGAGAAGGAAACGTCCTGACGCCCAAACGTTCTCGAGGCCCATCCGGCCGGAATAGTTTTCCGCACCGCTGCACAGGAGAGCGGCTGCGCGCGGTGCGGCGGCGGCATGGCCGCAGATTGTCACAAGGCCCTTGTCGCTCGCCGCGTATAGAAACGCGGGCAAGGCGTCCGCGCGTTGGCCGACGACCAGCGCATCGAGCGCGAGCGCGGAAATCGCCATGCCCACCGCCATCGCGCTTGCGAGTACGACAAACCAGCCCAGCGCCATGACGCCGGCCCTTCCTTTTGATCGCGCGCCTCGACAGGCGATCATCGGAGAGAGTAGCGGGGCCATGGCCGCGACGCCCAACGCGACAGCTGCAGCGGTTGCACTGAATTGCAAGAGCGACGCGTTACCCGGTGGGTTCCAGATAGCCATGCGGGCCAAGGCTTCCGTCCACAGATCGGCGCGGCCGATGAAGGGCGCAGGCAATGGCGACCCAGTCGCTGAGAGGATCGCAAGCGGCAAAATCAGCGCAAGCGACAGCACGAAGGCGGAAATGGCCGCCCCCCATGCGCTGCCGGAAAGCCCACCGGGCGCGACAATGATGAAAACGAGGAAACCCACGATCCCGGCGGCGGGCGCGGCGGCGAAGCCAAGCGCTTCCTGCAGCGACCGGATAGCCCCGTCAAAACCCGCGAGCGCAACGAGGCCGCACGCTATCGCGACAGCGATGGCGCTTGCCGCCCTCATCGCTGGACTTTCAAAGCGCATGCCGAACATATCTGGCAAGGAAAAGGCTCCCGACTTTCGCAGCATCGGCCCCGAGACGAAGCCGGCCATCCCCACTCCGACGATCAGCCCCGCAAGCATTGCTGCATGAAGTCCGCCGGGTGGGCCAGGCGGCAGCATGGGTGGAATGAGCGCCGCAGCCAGTCCCGCCATGGCGAGGCCCACATACTTTTGCGCCATCACGCGGCCGCCCGCGTAGAAATTGGAGACTTTCATCGCCTGCGCAATAAAGCCCAGCACAACGAGCCCGCCCATGAGAATGGCAGGGCTCAGGACAGTCACAAGTCGCGCCGGGGCGCCCACCCGGTCGATGACAACCACGAGGGCGCCCGCCAGAAAGACTGCCGCAGCAACGAAGGCGACGCGCCCTTCCACGGCGGCGCGGGTGCGCGTTTCGTCCCGTGATTGCGGATATTTCACATCGGCTCCGGCGAAACTGACGGGCCGCTTGCGCAGCCGGGTTGGACGGAGGACAATAGAGAAGCGCTGAGGAAATCAAAAGGCGGCCCCACCAAGATGGCCGTCGGGAGTGGGGCTCCGTTGAACCAGACAACAACAACGAAGATCGTCATCGCGGACGATCACCCGCTCGTGCGCGGCGCCCTGCGCGAGGCAGTGGCCGGGGCGGTGCCAGGATCCGATATCGCAGAGTGCGGCGATCTGGAGCAATTGAGCGCGCTGCTCGCCAAGAGCGGCGGCGCGGATCTCGTGCTGCTCGATCTGTCGATGCCCGGCGTTCGCGGCTTTTCAGGCCTCATGTATCTGCGGGCGCAACACCCTGACACGCCCGTCGTTGTGGTGTCGGGCAACGAAGACCCGTCGGTCATGCGCCGCTGTATCGATTTTGGCGCGTCGGGGTATATTCCAAAGACCACGGCGATCGAAGCCATGCGCGCAGCGATCCGCACCATTCTGGAAGGCCAGACATGGACCCCGCCGGACGTGGATCTTGCTGCCCCCGCCGACAAGGAAACAGCCGATCTTGTGCGCAGGCTCGCATCCCTCACGCCCCAGCAGGTGCGCGTGCTCATGATGCTGTCCGAAGGCCTGCTCAACAAGCAGATCGCCTATGAGCTTACGGTCTCGGAAGCGACCGTGAAGGCGCACGTCTCCGCCATCCTGCAAAAGCTTGGCGTCGACAGCCGCACGCAGGCGGTCATCGTCGCCGCGAAGATCGAAGCCGGGCAATGGCAGGGCGCCAATAGCTGACCGGCAAAACTAATCGGGCGCTCTGGTCTGCAAGCGCCCCGTTTTCGCCGCTGGCTCCTTATATACAGGGCAGCCAGCGGAGGCTTTGTCTAATGACGCGTGTTCTTTACTCCCTTGTCGCGGCCGGTGTTTTTGCTGGCGCAAGCGCCTTTGCGCAGCCCGCACCCATTGCGCCAACAGCGCCCGGCGAACGCGACGGGCGATTTTCCATGACACCCGCGCCTGACGGTGGATTCCTGCGCCTCGACACGCGCACTGGCGCCGTTTCGCATTGCCGGCTCGTCGACGGCGCCCTGCAATGCCGCAGCGGTGCAGACGAACGCGCGGCTCTGCACTCGGAGATTGATCGCCTGGCGAGAGAAAACGAAGACCTGAAACGCAAGATGGCGCAGGTCACCCCGGGCGACCGGCTTCGCAACGCCCTGCCCAGCGAGAAGGAGATCGACACTGCGCTCGGCTTTATGGAACGCGTGATGCGCCGTATGATGAATCTGTTCCGCGAAAGTCCCACTCAGGACCGGATCTGAACGGACGCGAATGAGGAGCCGAACCCGATGACCGACCAGAATGCACCGCCCCGGACCGAGTCCAATCGCCCTGCGGGCTGGGAGAACGCCAACTGGTCAGCCAAACAGCCCGCGCCGCCAGCAGATGCGCGCCCTGTGTCTGGGTTTGAGCGCTTCATAGGCGGCAGCCCTGCGATGGTGGCTGTTCGCCTTCTGGTCGTGTCGCTCGTCGTTGGCGCAATCCTGATGTGGCTCGATATCAGGCCCTATGAGGTGTTCCACGCCATTGAGCGCTTCTTCTACCGTCTCTCGCGTCTGGGCTTCGCGGCCGTCCGCGAGATCATCGATTATGTCATCGTCGGGGCGCTCATCGTCATCCCCGTCTGGTTTGTGCTGCGCCTCTTCAACTCGAGGCGCTGACAACGCGAACGCGCACGATCAGGCTACCGCCCAGTCGCGCGCCCTGCGACCAACAACAGACGCCAGTGAAGGAAGCCGCTCGCCAGACAATCTGTCCGCGAGGCCCCGGCGGATCTCGTCGACAAGGGCCGGGCCAGCGAACACCAGCGCGGAATAAAGCTGAATGAGCGTTGCGCCCGCTTCGAATTTTGCGAAGGCGCTCGCGACGTCATGCACGCCGCCTGCGCCCACGATGGGGAAGCGTCCATCGACCCGCAGATAAAGCTGCGCCAGCATGCGGGTGGATTTTTCAAATAACGGCTTGCCTGAGAGGCCGCCCGCTTCTGGCGCATCTTTCGCGCGCAGATAGGGCGGCCTGTCGATTGTCGTGTTCCCGAGGATCATGCCGTCCACACCGCGCGCGACGCATACGCGCACGATATCATCGAGATCTTCAAGTGTGAGATCTGGCGCGATCTTCAACAATACCGGCTTGCGACCATGGCGAGCGCTCGCCTCGTCGCGCACGCTGAGCACGCGGGCCAGCAAATCATCCAGCACGCCAGCCTGTTGCAAATCGCGCAAGCCCGGCGTGTTGGGCGATGAGATGTTGACGGTGAAATAGGTCGCGACGTCGGCAAACAATTTTACGCCATTAACATAATCGGCGACTCGATCGGACGCCTCCTTGTTGGCGCCGACATTCACACCGACGATCCCGGCGCGTCCCGCGCGGGCCTTCAGACGCGCATGGACCACGTCATGGCCCTCGCTGTTGAAGCCAAAACGATTGATGACGCCTTCGTCCTCAACAAGACGAAACAGGCGCGGTTTGGGATTGCCGGGCTGGGGAAGCGGCGTGACAGTGCCAATCTCGACGGAGCCGAAGCCTGCGCGCAGCAGCGCATCCGGGGCCTCGGCGCCCTTGTCGAAACCGGCCGCCATGCCGACAGGATTGGGAAAGTCGAGGCCGAAAGCTTGCGTGCGCAAACGCGCATCAGCAGGCGCGGCGGCGGGCAACGGCATGTAGCGAAGGCCCGCAACCGTAGCGCGATGGGCCGTTTCGGCGTCCAGCGCGAATAGAATCGGACGCGAAAGAGCGCCAAGAAAACGGATCATGGAAGCAACCCATCGAAATCGTGAGAGCCGTCCGCGCGCGTTGGTAATGGACGCGCCCACAGCGTTTCCGTGGTCAGAAACGGGCGATAGAGATGCGGAAACAACTGGCCCCCGCGCGAGCGTTCCCACACCATCTTCTCGCCAAAGGCGTCCGCGTCGAGCGCGATCAGGACAAGTCCCTCCTGCCCAGCGAAATGTTTTGCAGCCGTTTCGCGCGCCTGCTCGGCGGTCGAGAAATGTATGTAGCCGTCCGCCAGGTCGACGGGCGCGCCCTCGAACCGGCCGCTGGCTTGCGCTGTCCGCCACTGATCAGCGGTCGCGATTTTATAGATCGGGGTCAATGTCGGCTTCTCCAGACTCGTGCGAACCTACAGAGGCTATGCGGTCCGGGCAATGGCCGGAATGGCCAGCGCCAAGAGCCAGCGCCAAGAGTACACTGGAGCCGAATCAAATCGGGAAGAGGCAAATGCTTGCTGTCATATTCATCGCGGTGATGGTGGTTCTTGCGAGCGTGCTGATCCACTATGAAGCTCTGCGTCTGACATCAGAACTCATTCCGCGGCTTGTCTTCCATCCTCAGCGACGCATTCTGTTCGTGCTGATGACGACGCTTATTGTGCACGTTATCGCCATTTCCCTTTTCGCCTTCAGCTATTTTTTGATGAGCGAATATTTCGCGCTCGGGTCGTTGCATGGCGATTTCAAGGTCGATGCGATCGACTATTTTTACTTCTCCGCGACGACCTACACGACATTGGGAATTGGCGACGTCTACGCGCAAGGCCCCATGCGGATCGTAGCGGCGATTGAATCCCTCACCGGACTTGTGATGATTTCCTGGTCGGCGACGTTCACGTACATGCACATGGAGCGTTTCTGGACGCTTCATCACAAAGACAGAAAAGGCGGCTCGTAAGCCGCCTTCAAGCGCAGATGCTACGCTGCCTTACTTTGCGTGCGAACCAATAATCGCCTTGGCCCGCGCCACAACCTTGGGGTCGGCTTCGATTACCGACGTCGCGACGCGGTGGCTTTCTTCGCCGCTCAACCACTCAAGGTCCATCTGGAGCTTCTTTGCCTCTTCGACAAGCGCGGGAAGCTTCATCGAATCAGCCATCGCCTTGCGAAGCGCTTCGAGCCGGTCTTTGGGAACGCCCGGCGTCGTCACCATGGCGCGCGCGATCGCCGTGTCCGCGGACAGGAAGCGCAGCACCGCGCGATCGAAGTCGTTCTGCGCGAGCTCCATCATCAAGGGGACATCCTGAAGATCGGGCGCGCGCTTAAGAGCGATTTGCACGAGATTGTATATCTTCTTTTCCGCAACCCATTCGGGGCGCGTGGACTTCCACGACGACCACGAGTTTGAACCACGCCCCTGAACCTCGCCACTCTCCATGGCGAGATTGATCTGGTTGCCGCCGGGATAGCCTGTGACGACTTTGAATTTTGTCCCAACGAGTTCGTTGAGGACATTAGGATAAATCACCGAGGCCGTGCCGACCGTGCCGCCCAGAACGATTTCTTTCGCCTTGGCGTCCTCAACCGTCTTGGCGCCGGCGCCATGCCACACGGTCACGACGCTGGGCGTGTCCGACGTGTTTCCAATCCAGCCCAGGTCACGCACGTCGTACTGAATCTGGCCCATGCCGAGCGCCTGGTTCATGCTTGCCGTCTGCATCAGCATGGAAATGACAGTGCCGTCGCGCGGCGCCACCTTGGCGAGCCAGTTGGAGGCGACGACGCCGCCGCCACCGGGCATGTTGCGCGAAATGATGGTGGGCTTGCCGGGCAGAACCTCGCCCATGTAGCGGGCGAACAGGCGGCCGCGATTGTCGTAGTCGTTGCCGGTCGTCGTCTGCACGACCATCGATATGGTCTTGCCCTTGTAAAACTCGGCCACTGTCTCCGCTGTTGCGGGAACGGCGCCCGCGGCAAGCGCGGCCACGACAGTCATTCCGCCGATCAGGCATTTGGAGCCAGATGGGCCGATAGCGGGTGTCCGATTGGTGGTCATGCGTTTTCCCCTCCCAATTCGCCCTTTAAGGCGGGCGGCGACGTGATCGAGGGCTTCCCTCTGTTTCGCGCCTCATGAGGACGCGAGCCTTTGCAAGTCGGCAGGCTCGCGTCAAGTGTCGATTAGGTTTCGATCGTCGAGGCGGCGAACAAACGTTCGGCGGCGTAACGCTCGCCGATCAGGCCCTGATCGTGCGAATACATGATGAACTGCTCAAGGTTGGCCTTGTTATTCTTGAAGCCATTCACCCACGGATCGCCAAACGCCTTCTGAGACTGCTCATAGGCGTATCGGATCCACGGCAGGCGCGACCAATTAGGGTCCGTATAATAATCGTCGCAGATTTCGTGAGCCTGCGAAAACATCTCCATCAAAGCAAGCGGAAGGTCCGGCTCCTTTGCGACAAGGTCAGGATGCATGGCGACGATATGCATGATGGGCCACCACCCGTATTTGTCAAAATAGCGTTTCTCCTCGCCGTTCGGGTCCTTGAACAGGCGCCGCGTCTTGACGTGCCCCTTCATCACCGAATGGGGCGGATGAGGCATGAATATCGCGTCTATTTCGCCACGTCCCAACAGTTCGCCGAGGTCCGTGCCCTTTGGTGCGCGGTCGATCACTACGCCAGGCTTGGGCTGGAACTTCACCTTCTCATCGGTGGTGAGCAGCCATTTGATCTGCTCCCATTCAACACCGTATTCGAACTTGAGATCGCCCTTTGCAAGCAGCGACAAGGTCGTTTGAAACGACGACAGGCCCACGCGTCGGCCGATAAGATCGCGCGGATGCTCGATGTCGCTGTCAGCGCGCACGAACATGCAGCTCTGCGAGAACAGGCGGCGCGGAAAAACAGGAATGCCAATCAGCGGCAGGCCCCGGTCAATCGCCATCAGAAAGGTCGACATCGAGAACTCGGCGACGTCGTAAGCCTTGTTGTGAATCATTTGGCCATGACGGTCCGTACCATCGCGGAGCTGATCGGACTGTCCAACCTGCAACGCCTTGTAGCGAATACCGTCCGGCGCCTTCACCGTCCCGTCGAAGAATGGAAAGTGGCGATCATAACGATCAAGCGCGATAGTGATGTCCAATGTGCCGGCCAAGGCTGCTTCCCCCTCAAAATGACCGCCCCGTTCGGGGGCCGCGCCATCCTAACATCGCCAAGCGCCCAAAGGAAAAGGCGGGGCCTTGCGGCTCCGCCTTTGAAGATCTGTGACTAACGGTACCAGCACTGGCGCACGAGAACGCCCCGCCGATTACGCACGACCCTGCACACACGACGCCGGGGCCTGCGCGGCCCATACGAGCGCCCATAGGCGCGACCACGGCCGCGGTATGGCTGCCCATAGGCGCGCCGCCCGCGAGAGCGGCCACGATTCTGGCCGCGAGACTGGCCCCTACCGCGGGAGCGCTGGTTTTGGGCCTCTGAGGCGCCCTCCGCGGGCAGATCTTCAGCCGGCGAGGCCGCGTCGAGACCCTGAAGATCGTCCCATAACGTCTGTGCCGGCGCCGCCTGCGCAGATGCAATTGCAGCGCCGCTGGCCGCAGCTCCGATGATACCCAGCAGGAAATATCGTCTGTTCATGTTGTCCTCCCCTTTGCCCCCGAGAGTCGAACGGACGGGAAGACTGGAGGTTCCGAAGTCTGACGCAAGCGAAACCCCAATCTATTTCAAAAGCGACCGGCATTTGAGCAACATTGGTGAACAAAGCGTTCAACGGATTGCGAAGCGGTCCGAATACATCAATTGCGTCATGCCCCAAGGCGTCAGTCGCCGCATCATATCTGCGCGAAAATCACCCTGAAAAGCCAATACACGCAGTGAAAGCTGCGTTTCCTGCTGGTTTCGCTTCAGTCTTCGTTAAACCGACCAGCGCAGAACCAGCTGGACCTAATACGTACATGCTTTCAGCTGCGGCAAAACCCGAGGTCGAGCATGGGGATGGGACAAGCTGAGATGGACACCAGACGAAGCCGAAACATACTCCGGGACGAAAGTGGCGCCACTGCCGTCGAATTCGGTATGCTGGCGGCGCCGTTCGTGGCGCTGGTGCTCGCCATTCTCCAAACGTCTACCAGCCTGCTCGTTAGTCAAGGACTCGATACCGCCGTTCAGGAAGCTGGCCGCATGGTGATGACCGGCCAAGTGCACGAGAGCGGAGGAGTCGCCTCCGCAGCCGCTTTCCGCGACAAATACATCTGCAATCCAGACGCGCCAAATGTGCGGATGCTGCCCAACTTTATCGATTGCACCAAGCTCGTTGTCGACATTCGCAAGGCCGCCCAATTCGCAAGCGGCGTGCCAGCGTTCGACACGGCAAACCCGGCGTCCTGCATAGGCGGCGCAGGCGACGTAATCATTGTACGAGTCCTGTATCACGCGCCGATCTTCGCGCCCTTCATTGCACTCAACGGCTTCGTCGCAGACGGCACAATCACGAGCGGTCAGGTCAACGTCAACGGCGTCATGACTTATGCAATGTCGGCAGCCACTGCATTTCGTAACGAACCGTTCGGAGGAACGGCGCCATGCTGATGAGCTTTCTCACGACACGGCAGAAAATCGCCCGCGCGGCCGGGGACAAATCCGGCACGGCAGCCATCGAATTCGCGATGATCTCGCCGCTGCTGCTTGTAACGCTGCTTGGCGGCACGGAAATTACGCAAGCCGTCATGGCCGCGCGCAAGGCCGCGACTGCCACCCGCACGATGGCCGATCTTACGGCCCAAATTCGTGGCGCGACCGACGTCACGGCCGCCATGGTTGACGAGATCTACGCGGCCGGACGGCTTGTCATGTCGCCTTTTCCTTCCACCAGCCTCAAGGTGACGATTTCACGCGTGGACGTGACGGAAGCCGCCAACGTTCGCTCAGCCCGGACGACATGGTCGGTCACGCGCAATGGGGCAAGCGCCCGGCCCTGCGGCTTGCTTACAAAGATAGCCAACACTGCCTCGCCCGCCCTCACCAGCTTCCCGTCAGGCATGTACTACCCGGGACGATTTATAGTCGTGGACATTATTTATACTTTCGCCGCGCCTCTCACGACCAATTTTGCGCCGCAGAATATGGGCTTCACCGGCTGGACGAATACCGGTTCTGGAATTGAAATCAGAAAAACCGCCTACATGCAGACGCGCCTCGACGGCGCACCCTTTGTCACCGGGACAGGAAACTGCCCTGTCGCCTAACGGACGACGCTCCCACTACGCGCATACCGGAGAATTTCGATGTTGAGACGCTTCGCCAAAGACGAAAAGGGCAGCATCGGCGCAATAATGATGCTCGGCTCTCTGACGATGGTTGGCGCCATTTCAGTAAGTCTAGACTATTCGCGAATGAACGGTGCGCGCTCGTCGCTTAGCGCGGCGACGGACGCATCCGCGCTCGCCGCAGCCCAGGCTCCCGAAGCCAACAGGCAAACAATTGCCCGTGAGGTTTTCGACGCGAACTACCGCGATTCTGCAGACCTGACGTCTTTCGAGGCTATTTCGTTTAAGCGCGGCAACGACGAGGTCATGAGCGTCAAGGCGACAGCAAGCGTGAAGATGACGCTGTCGCAGGCAATCGGATATTCGTCGGCGCCCGTGGGCGCGACAAGCGAAGTTGTCGTGGGCAACGACGCCGACCTGCAGATTGCACTCGTTCTGGACGTCACGGGATCGATGAGCGGCACAAGATTAACGGACCTGAAAGCATCCGCATCCAACATGGTGAACACACTGTTCAGCAGGCTTCAGCGCGCAAACCAGGTTAAAATCGCAGTCGTTCCGTTCTCGGAATACGTCAACATCGGAATGGACAACCGCAATGCCGGTTGGGTATCGAACGCCGCCGACTATACGACGACTGCAGAGTCCTGCGGCTGGGTTAAGGTAAAGAGTCAAACCATATGGCAGTGCAAGGATGTGGTGACCGAATTCAAATGGAGCGGGTGCGTCGGGTCACGCGATTATCCGCTGAATGTGCGAGATGAAAACTACGGCAACAAAGCCGTTCCGGCGGTCCACAACGTCAATTGCACGACGGCCATGTTGCCGCTCACAGCAATTAAAACAAATGTCTTGGACAGGATCAACGGATTGGCGGCGACCGGCAATACTTATATTCCGGCAGGCGCCATGTGGGGCTGGGCAGCACTGTCTCCGGGCGAACCTTTCAACGAGCCGACGGACCCACAGCGCGATACAAAGCGCTATCTCGTCTTGATGACCGACGGCGAAAACACAATTTCACCCTCCTATCCTTACCACAACAGCGGCAGCGTTGCGACCGCCAACACGCTCACGGCGGAAGTCTGCGCTAACGTGAAGGCTGCTGGCATCCAGGTTTTCAGCATCGCGTTCCAGGTCACAACGTCGAGCGTAAAGACGCTCCTCACTAATTGCGCATCGTCAAGCGATCGCTTTTTCGACGCCACGAGTGCAACCCAGCTCTCGGACGCGTTCGACGCGATTGCGCGTCAGATGACAAATTTACGCATCGCAAAATAGCAAATACCACCAAACTTGAACTAGGGTATTTAGCTTAAAGTAATCCGATTTCGCTATATTAGGTTCGAGCACTTTTTATCGAGAACCAAATTGCCTTTCGGAGCTTTTCTATGTTCAAGTTTTTTGCCCGAGATTCACGCGGCAGTCTTGGCATCGGCGTGGCGCTCGGCGCCACGGCCATGATAGGCGCTGTTTCAGCCACCCTCGATTATTCGCGAATGACCAACTCGCGTGCGGCGTTATCGGCCGCCGTCGACGCGGCCGCACTTGCTGGCGCTCAGGCGCCAGCCAATGACATGCAAACGATTTCGCGGCAGGTGTTCGACGCCAACTTCCGCGAGAGGGATCCGGTCACCGCGTTCACCACCTCCGTCATCAAGAGAGGCGAGGATGACGCAGTCCGCGTCGAAGCGGTCGCCTACGTCAAGATGACGCTGACGCAGGCGATCGGCTTTACATCCGCACCCGTGCGCGCGGTCAGTGAAGTCCTTGCAGGCAACGATTCCGACGTTCAGATCGCGCTGGTTCTCGACGTGACGCAGTCAATGGCTGGCACAAGGATAACCAGCCTGAAAGCCGCCGCCACCGACATGGTGAACGCGCTCTACGACAAACTGAAGAAGGCAAACCAGGTGAAGATGGCCGTGGTGCCTTTTTCGCAATATGTGAACGTCGGCATGGGCAACCGCAACCAGCCGTGGATGGATGTTCCCAACGATTCAACGACCACACAGCAGGTCTGCAACCAGGCCCGCGATATCATCCGAACCTATAATTGCCGCATGGAATTCCATTCCTGGACACATTGCGTAGACGGCGTTTGCGGCACGCAAACGGGGACGTGGGAAGTCTGCGACCATGATTATGGTCCCTATTACCAGAATTGCTTTAATCAAACGACGACCCTCAAATGGGACGGTTGCGTAGGATCGCGCAATTATCCGAATAACGTGCGCGACGACAATTACCTCATCAATCGCGCCCCCGGCGTCATGAACGTCCATTGTCCGGTTCCGCTGACGCCGCTGACGCCAAGCCAGTCCACCGTATTAACCGCGATTAATGAACTACAGCCTGTCGGCAACACCTATATTCCGTCGGGTCTGACGTGGGGTTGGGCGGCCTTATCGGGCAACGAACCGCTCGTCGAGCCCGACGCCCCGGGCCGCAAGACAACTAAATATCTGATCCTGATGACGGATGGCGCGAACTCGATGTCGCCGACCTACCCCTATCACAACGATTACAATGTGCCAGTGGCGGATGCGCTGACTGCCGAATTGTGCACGAACATCAAGGCTTCCGGCGTCCAGATATTCACCATCTCTTTTGACGTTGATAACAATATTATCAAGAATCAGCTTCGTATCTGCGCCTCTTCGCCTGATAAATACTTCGATGCGATTGGCGCGGTGCAGCTCAGTGAAGCCTTCAAAGGGATCACGGGCCAACTCTCGCAATTGCGGATCGCTCGATAAGCAGCAATGCCGAAAGCCCCCCGCGCCCTGCGCGGGCGCCGCAGACCATTGAGGAGCAGGAAAATGCTGAGACGTTTCACGACGAATGAATCCGGCAATATCGCCACGATATTCGGGCTCAGCACTTTTGCGCTTTTGGGCGCCGCATCGGCGGGTCTCGACTATTCGCGGATGACAAACACGCGCGCGGCGCTCAGCTCCGCGGCTGACGCAGCCGCTCTTGCCGCAGCGCAAGCGCCGCCCAACGAGGCCGTGGCGCTGGCGCGTCAGGTGTTCGATGCAAACTTCACCCAATCAGGCCTTGTCGCTGCTTTTTCCGCCGCGCCTTTCAAGAAGGGCGCAGATAGCGCCTTTCGCGTCGAAGTGACGGCGAACGTACCCATGACTTTGTCAAAGGTGATGGGCGTCGACACGCGCCCCGTGCGCTCAGTCAGCGACGCCATTCTCGGTAACGATCAGGACATCCAGATCGCGCTCGTGCTTGACGTCACCGCATCCATGCTCGGCAGCAAACTCACCAGCCTTAAGACGGCGGCATCCGGCATGGTGAACACGCTTTACGACAAGCTGACGCAAGGCAACCAGATTAAAATGGCGGTCGTGCCGTTCGCGCAATACGTGAATGTAGGGATCGCGAACAGGAACCAGCCGTGGCTTTCAGTTCCGCCCGATTCATCCACGACACAGCAGGCCTGCTGGCAGACCCGCGACATAACGCGCACCTACAATTGCCGCATGCAGTTTCATTCATGGACAGACTGGAATGATGGCGTCGCTACGCCAAGGTCCGGCACATGGGAAGTCTGCGATCACGATTATGGCCCTTATTATCAAACTTGCCAAAACCAGACGACGACGCTGACATGGAAAGGTTGTGTGGGATCGCGCAATCATCCGCTGAACGTGCGCGATCAGAATTATATTACCAATCCTGTTCCCGGCGTGATGAACGTGAGCTGCCCGCCCGCACTGACGACCCTCTCCTCAAGCCGATCGACAGTGCTGAACGCGATCAATGGTCTCGCGGCGGTCGGCAACACGTATATTCCATCCGGCCTCATGTGGGGTTGGGCGACGTTGTCGCCGATCGAGCCTTTCAGCGAGCCGACGAATGCTAACCGCAAGACGCAGCGATATGTCGTTCTCATGACAGACGGAGAGAACACCATGTCTCCGACCTATCCCAAGCACGACGGTTACGACACTGCGACAGCTAACGCCCTGACCGCTGAATTGTGCACCAACATCAAAGCGGACGGTGTTCAGGTCTTCACCATCGCGTTTGATGTTACATCAAACTCGATCAAGAATTTGCTTCGTGCGTGCGCCACGTCTGCCGACAAGTATTTCGACGCGACAAACGCGATGCAATTGTCCTCCGCCTTCAATGCGATCGCCCAGCAGATGACCATGTTGCGGATTGCGCGATAAGACGTGCCATTAGAAAGGCCGACGCAGATGGGGGGGCCTGAGCCGGCCCGGTCAAAACGCGCGCCGCGTTGGTTGTTTGTGGCGCGCCGCTGAATTAGCGGCGTCCCTGGCGTTCCTCTTCAGCCAAGCTGCAGCAACGAAAAAGCCAAGCTTATTTTAGATTATTTCGCAGTAGCCTAAACCCAGTTGTGTCACTAAACGTACACACGGGGGCAATGGGGCGGCGCAGGCGGGATGAATCCCTTCGACTTTTTGGCTTTGTGCGGAGCGATGTCACCGCTCGGCAAGCTTGTGCTTGCGGGAGACCTGAGCATTGCGCTGGCCTATTTCGCAATTCCAATTGGCCTTATCATGGTCCTGCGAAAGCGGCTCCTCGACATCCCCTACCCGTGGATGCTTGCGTTATTTGCAGCGTTCATCGTGGCCTGCGGCCTGACCCATCTCGTCCATGCGCTGCAGATGCCGTACACCACCTTCGAGCACACGGTGCTCGAAGCTACGGTCAAGACCATATGCGCCGCGCTTTCTGTCGTCACCGCCATGGCTTTGATCGCGATTGTGCCTCGCGCGTTGCGCATTGCGTCGCCCCGCGAGCGCGCACTGGAGCTTGAGCGTGAAGTGGCGGCGCGGACGGCGGAAAACGTCCGGTTGCTGCGCGAAATCAACCATCGCCTCGGCAATCAATTACAGATCATGGGCTCGTTGGTGAGGCTGGAGCGGCGCAAGGCTGTTGGGCAGGCGGAACGAGCTGTCGTGGAACGCATTGGCGCGGTCGTGAGCGATCTGGCGCGCAGCTATCACGAGGCGGAAGGCCGCTACAGCGGCTTCGCGCCAGAACACGAGGAATGATCTCATCCGCCTCCAGCCCGACAGATAGAAACATTCGGGCGCGCCTGTCCTGGTTGAGCCCGTGGGCGCTTGGCGGCGGCGCCGAATAAATCCGGGGGTGTGTTGAACTTGCCTGGCCGTCGCAGCCCTATCTACGGATAGCCTCACGCGCGCGCTCCACAATGCTAGTGGGCGCAGCATAGATCTTGCGCACACCCTCCTGCACGCGTTCACCGCCAGCGGGCGCCAAATCAATCTGCGAGCGCGCCGCGTCAGCGATGAGAGCCGGATCGCTCAACGCCGCAATGAAACCTGCACGCAGGAGCGCCACGGCCTCGGGCGTCGTGCCGGGCGGCGCGATGTAGGGCCGCCCGAACAATTGCTGCGCGATGACAAGTTCTGCAACCGCCTTATCTTCGTCGTTCTCGAAGAACCGCCAGATTTGCGGCACGCCCATTTTTGTAAGCTCCTCGTTGGGCTCAAGCCCTGTCTGCACGAGGATGTTGAGCTTGCCGTCACGAATGTAATCGCCCTTCTGCGCGCGCAAACTTGACCAGTCGAGCCCGCAGATGCCATCCACCTCGCCGCGCTCCATCGCGAGCAGCACATCGGGTGTGCCCTTGTAGCCGGCGATGATGCGGAATTTCGCCTTCGACGTGTTCCTGTGCAGGTAGGCGTAGTCGCGCGTCGAGCCTCCTTCGGCCACTGAACCGATGATCGTTTCCTGCTTCAGCGCATCGGCGAACGTCTTGGTTTTCGATGTGCCGAACGTCGCGCACACGCGCGCGGAATTGTTGGCCGTGGCGAGGTAATGAAACTTTGTCGGATCGTAAAGGGCGTCCGCCTTGCCATCGAGCAGCGGGCCGACCACGGCGCCAGGCGAAATCGCGCCAATCACCGTGCCATCCTTTGGCGCTATGTTATAAATGAAGCCTGCGGCGCGCATGGTACTGGCGCCGTTCATGTTCTGCACGATGATCACCGGCGCGCCGGGAAGGTGCTTGGGCAAATGCCGCGCAACGGTGCGCCCGTAGATGTCGAACCCGCCGCCGGGCGAGGTGCCGATGATGAAGGTGATCTGCTTGCCGGCATAGTAATCGGCGGCGGACGTCTTCATTGGCGCGAGCGCTACAACAGCCAAAGCAAGCACGGACACGATGCGCATGTGTGCGATCTTCATGGCGACCTCCCCTTGATTATCCCGTTGGCGGGAATTCTCATTGGGACGGAGACTACCGCGAGGCGCGCGCAGACGTCGACCTGAATTTATGGCGCGCGGAACTTCAGGCGCCGCCTTAACGCGTGCAGCTAATTCTTCTTCTGATCGGGGAGCGCGATGATCGCCGCAAGCCTGGCGGTCACCTCTTTGGGCGTGTTCACGATGTCATTGACGATGCGCTGCAGCTCAAGGCCGGATACGGGCTCGATATCGAGGCCCGTCTTGGCCGCGGCATCAAGGAAACTACGGTCCTGCATTGTCAAATCGAAAGCGCGCCGCAGCGCGTCAACTCTCTCGGGCGGCGTATCGGGCGTCGAAAAAAGCGGCCGGCCAATCGTCGCAGCGGCAGAAAACAAGCGCAGCGCGGCGCGGTCGAGATCGTTCTGCGCGTAATCCATGAACAGCGGCACATCGGGAAGCTCGCGCGAGCGCGTCAGGCCCACCTGGAAGATGATGTTGATTTTCTTGTCGCGCACCCAGTCTGGCCGGTTCGCCTTCCACGCCGCCCAAGGCGCTGTATGAGACATGACTTCGCCCCGCTCCATCGCCAGACCCATCTCGGCGGCGCCGGGATATCCAAGGACGATCTTGAAGCGGGCGCCCGCTATCGAGTTGAGCGCCTGCGCATATTGGGACGAGGTGTTGATGCCAGTCGATGCGATGACGACTTCCTTCTTCTTGATGTCGTCCAGCGTGTGTACGCCCGAGGTGTGCCAGACGACGAGAAGATTGTTGTCGGCCGTTGGATTGCCAATCCAGTTGAGCCGGCTGGTGTCAAACTTGATGTCGGGATCGCCTACCGCCTGTTGCACAGGCATCGCCTGATCGGCCGTCGCCATAACGGTGCCGTCGCGCGGGGCGATGTTGAATACATGGTTTGCCGCAATGCGGCTTCCGCCGCCCGCCATTTGCCGCATCACGACGCGCGGCTGACCGGGAATGTGATTGCCGATAAAGCGTCCGACAATTCTTGCGTAGGCGTCGTAGCTGCCGCCGGCGGAATAGCCGATGTAAATATCAATATTTTTGTTGCGATAGAAAGCAGCTAGCGCATCATTGTCCTGCGCTGTTGCCCAAGAACATTGCGCGATTGCGCTAACTATGGCCAGGGATAAAATTCGCGCGCGGGAGCCTGAAAATATATTCATTTGAATTTTTCCCTTCATGCTGGCGTCAACAATTCCAGCTGCCAGCGCCTCCCGATTTGCATGCAGTGTTCGGGCCAACACTAAAATTCGCGTCAGCTTATGTAAGTGGAGGCTATGATGGCTATCCGCGCAATGCGAATTCGTTGAAAAGGCCGGGTCAAGGCATGACGTGTTTCAATTCCGTTGGGCGCAAGTGTGGATCGCTGTCTTCCTGTTGTCCAGCACACACGTTAGAGCGGCTGACGGTCAGGTCGTGGACGGAGGCGCGCTTGGCATCGACACCGCCTACGATCCGTCGTTGGTCAGGCGAGGCGCCGAGGATCTTCGGTGTGCCGCGTCGCGGGCCTCGACGTCGTCCTGCTTCTGATCAAGCAGGGAATCGCCAAGGCGCGCGCCGATGATTAGGAAATCGAGAACCGCGCACCCGAGCATGCCCGCATCGAGCTGCGGGAAAAACGCTTAAGTTTGGGTGGCTGGAGCGGGTGAAGGGAATCGAACCCTCGTATGCAGCTTGGGAAGCTGCCGTTCTACCATTGAACTACACCCGCGACGCGGCGGACAATAGCCGCAAGAGGGCTGGCGGGGCAAGCGGGATGGGCGAGAGGATGGTG
>JAUXWZ010000056.1 GCA_030684835.1 Beijerinckiaceae bacterium | reverse complement strand
TGGCGGATCGAGGGCTGGGCCCCGCCGTGCAGGCGCAGTTTCGCATCGGCTACGCGACGGATGAAAAGTTCGCGCTTCGCGACTGGCTGGCGGCCAAGAACGCCAGCGTCGAGACTATGTGCGAATCAGGGATGCTCATCCACGGCGAGGATATCGCTGTCCCCTACGATCGTTTCCGCGACCGGGTGATGTTTCCGATCTGCGACCGGTCCGGCAAGGTGATCGCCTTCGGGGGGCGCGCACTGGAGAAGGACGTACCGGCCAAGTATCTGAATTCGCCGGAAACGCCCCTCTTCCATAAGGGCGCGACGCTTTACAACCACCACAACGCCCGCAAGCCGGCGCATGATCTTGGCACGGTGGTCGCGGTTGAGGGCTATGTCGACGTTATTTCCATGAGCGCCGCCGGGTTTCCTAATGTTGTGGCGCCGCTAGGCACGGCCCTGACGCCAGACCAGTGCGAACTCCTCTGGCGGATGACCGAGGAGCCAATTTTGTGCTTTGACGGCGACAAGGCAGGGCGCAAGGCCGCTCACCGCGCCATCGACACCGCCCTGCCGCTGCTCGGGCCGGGCCGCAGTCTGCGCTTTGCGTTTCTCCCCGATGGACAAGACCCTGACGATCTCGCCCGCTCGGGCGGGCAGGAGGCGATCGCCCGCGTGCTCTCGCAGTCAAAGCCCCTCGTGGAGGTGTTGTGGGCCCGTGAAGCGGAGGCGGGACCGCTCGACACGCCCGAGCGTTGGGCCGCGCTACATCGGCGATTGTCGGAAAAGCTGCGAGATATCAAGGACGAAACGCTTAGACGTTATTATCAGGAAGACATGCGCCAGCGCCTTTCGCAGGCCCGCAATCCCCGCCGGGGCGGCGGCGGACAGGCAGGCGGCGCGCCCGTCCAGCAATTCAGGCCCCGCATGGGCGCAGGCCCCAGCCGGGGAGGCCGGTTTCAGCCAGCGGGACAGCAGGCCTATTTGGGGCAGCCCGCCGCGGCCAGTGATCGTCTGCGCCAGACATCCGCCTTCGCAGGCGCGGGCGGCACACCGGCTCGCGAGGCCCAGATCGTGTTAACCCTTATCAATCATCCCGGGCTGCTGGCCCGGTATGTTGAAGATCTCGCCGACCTGGAATTTGTGAGCCGCGACGCCGCGCGGCTACGCGACGCTCTCACTCATTTGGCGATGGAGGCTCACGCGCGCGCCGAGGAGATGCGATACTCGTTGCAGGCAATCGGGCTGACAGCCGAGCTTCAGCGGGTGGAAGCCGTTGAGGTGGTGGCGAACTTGTGGTGCGTGCAACCGGCGGCCGCCCAGGAAGACGCGGGCGAATCGCTCAAGCAGGCTCTGGCCTTGCATAGAAGGGCCAGGGCGTTACATAGAGAACTGAAATTGGCTGAAACAGAGCTAGGCCGGGACGCGACCGATCAGAATTTGGACCGGCTGAGGGAAATCCAAAGTGAGCTGGCGGCCCTTGAAGGCCGCGAGGCGGCTGTCGAGGGGTTTGGGCTCATGTCCGGCCGGCAGACGCGTGTACTTTAACTAAGCGCCCAGCTGGGGCGTGGACGAATGAGATTTATAGGGTTAAGGGGCGCTTAAGCGGCCCTGATGCTTCTAGGGCGGTGGCGGCGAATCAGCGGACTCTCCGCTCGCGGCCCGAAATTCTATTTCCCGGCAGGGGAGCGTCCTTGTGGCGCCACGCGCGGAGTTGGTAATGGCGAAGAAGGACGAAGAGAAGGGGCAGGAGGGCGCTGCAGTCGAGACCGTCGACAGCCCGTTGCTGGACCTCTCCGATGCCGCCGTCAAGCGGATGATCAAGGCCGCGAAAAAGCGCGGCTTTGTCACCCATGATGAGCTGAATGCGGTTCTTCCTTCCGAGGAAGTGTCCTCCGACCAGATCGAGGATATTTACGCGATGCTCAACGAGATGGGCATCAACGTCGTCGACTCCGAGGAGGCCGAGGGCGAAGAAGAAGAAACCAAGGAAGAGGAAGCTGAGGGCGGCGAACTCGTTGAAGCGCCCCGCGCCGCAGCTGTGGTCGCGACCCGCACGGCCGAGCCCGCCGACCGCACCGACGATCCAGTGCGCATGTATCTGCGCGAAATGGGCTCCGTTGAGCTGCTTTCGCGCGAAGGCGAAATCGCCATCGCCAAGCGCATTGAGGCTGGTCGCGAGGCGATGATCGCCGGGCTTTGTGAAAGCCCGCTCACTTTCCAGGCCATCATTATCTGGCGCGATGAACTTAACGACGGCAAGGTTTTGCTGCGCGACATCATCGATCTTGAGGCGACCTACGCTGGCCCGGAAGGGAAGGGCGCCCCCAAAACCGACGGCATCGTGCTGAACGGAGCGCCCAATGGCGCGCCCGTCGTCATTGCGCCTACCGCGCCGCAAACGCCGCCCGATCCGCTCGCCGGCGAGGATGAGGCCAATTCCGAATCGTTCGACGACGACGATATGGAGAATTCTGTTTCCCTCTCCGCGATGGAAGCGGAGCTGAA
The DNA here is from genome assembly GCA_030684835.1 of Beijerinckiaceae bacterium. Classification (GTDB taxonomy): domain Bacteria; phylum Pseudomonadota; class Alphaproteobacteria; order Rhizobiales; family Beijerinckiaceae; genus Terripilifer. The sequence goes on along the minus strand of JAUXWZ010000056.1, from coordinate 1,260 downwards.
GCCCAAGGTCCTCGAGACTTTCGACCGCGTCGCCTCAGCCTACAAGAAGCTGCGCCGGCTGCAGGACCAGAACGTCGAGGGCAAACTGCGCAACGAGGCGCTCACGCCCGCGCAAGACCGCAAGTACAAGTCGCTCAAGAAAGAGATCGTCGCCGACGTCAAGTCGCTGTCGCTCAACCAGAACCGCATTGATGCGCTGGTGGAGCAGCTTTACGATATCAATAAGCGGCTGATCGGACTCGAGACCCGGCTGATGCGTCTGGCCGAAAGCCACGGCGTGGGTCGCGAGGATTTTCTCAGAAATTACCAGGGCGGCGAACTCGACCCCAAGTGGATTTTGCGCGTCTCCAAACTTTCAGCTCGGGGCTGGAAGAATTTTGTCGCCAATGAAAAGGACCGGATCAGGGATCTGCGCTCCGACATTCATGCGCTGGCGTCCGAGACGGGGCTCGAAATTCTCGAGTTCCGCAAGATCGTCCAGATGGTGCAGAAGGGCGAGCGCGAAGCCCGCCAGGCGAAGAAGGAAATGGTTGAGGCGAACCTGCGTCTCGTCATCTCCATCGCCAAGAAATACACCAATCGTGGCCTGCAATTCCTCGATCTCATTCAGGAAGGCAACATCGGCCTGATGAAGGCGGTCGACAAGTTCGAATACCGCCGCGGCTATAAGTTCTCGACCTACGCGACATGGTGGATTCGTCAGGCCATCACGCGCAGCATTGCCGATCAAGCAAGAACGATCCGCATTCCCGTGCACATGATCGAGACGATCAACAAAATCGTGCGCACGAGCCGTCAGATGCTCCACGAAATCGGCCGCGAGCCGACCCCCGAAGAGCTGGCCGAAAAGCTCGCCATGCCGCTTGAGAAAGTGCGCAAGGTGCTCAAAATCGCCAAGGAGCCGATCAGCCTTGAGACGCCCATTGGCGACGAAGAGGATTCGCACCTCGGGGATTTCATCGAGGACAAGAACGCGATCCTGCCGATCGACGCGGCGATCCAGAGCAATCTGCGCGAAACCACAACGCGCGTGCTCGCCTCGCTTACCCCGCGTGAAGAGCGCGTGCTGCGCATGCGCTTCGGCATCGGCATGAACACCGATCACACGCTCGAGGAAGTGGGCCAGCAGTTCTCGGTGACGCGTGAACGTATTCGCCAGATCGAGGCGAAGGCGCTGCGCAAGCTGAAGCACCCAAGCCGCAGCCGCAAGCTGAGAAGCTTCCTCGACAATTGATGTCGGTGAACGAGTGATGACGTCCC
>JAUXWZ010000046.1 GCA_030684835.1 Beijerinckiaceae bacterium | reverse complement strand
AAAGATGAAACCACCTCTGTCCGCCGCTCTCTTTTGGCCTTGAGTCCCATGACACGGAAAGGGCTTGAACTCGGCCGTCTGGAAACTCGACCAGATATTGCTGAAGCGGTTCAACGCCAAACGTGTACTTGATCACAAATGCCGCCAGCTTTCCGTCCGGTCCGTCGGTCTCGATCATGAAGCGTTCGCCATCCCGAAACATGCGGGAGCGAAGGCCGAAATAATCGAGCGACGCATTATTGAAATCACCGAGGACGGTCTTTTCAGTCGCGTGAGCCATAGCCTTCGCGTGGTGCGAGCCGCGCCAGGCCTCGGTCTCGCGCCGGTGGCATGTGGCGCACGCCTCGCTGCCGACAAAACGGGCGGGCGCATCAATGTCTGGATTGCGAAAGGCAGTGCGAAGAGCTTCTGAATGAAAACCAAGAAACAAAAAGCCTGCCGTTATAAGGATGCCCAGAACCAGAATTGCAAACCCAATAATTCTTTTTGAATTCGCTGGCGCCTTCTTGGGTTCGACAGGCGTCATTTTTTTGGTTTTTGGTTTTCCATGAGGGTTCATCTTTGGCGCTTCCGGCCGGGTATCGCGACAGTTGCGCCCCGTAATGACGGGACTCAAGGATTTACGATGACTTGGGAGTTTGCTTTTGACAAGCCTAAACCATAAGATTTAGCATGTTTTGTGCGGCTTGATTTCTACTGCGCCGAACGGTGAAGAAACTCGATTTAAGCCTGAGTGTGAATAGCTTGTCTTAATTGTCGTGAATGCGCCCTTCGGCGCCGCAGTTTGTTGTGCTCTGAGGCGTGAAAATCAATGAAGGGGCCATCGGGACTTGTCTGACGCAAAAGGTATACGAAAAAGAGATCTCGGTAATCGCATCACGCCATGGCAGGCGTGGGCCTCGTTTGACGTGGGTCAGCGGCCCTTCAACGTACTTATACTAAGTTATATATTCGCCCCTTACTTTGCAGCAAGCCTTCATACGGACCCCGTCCGGGGGCAGATTGCGTGGGGTCTGACAATTGCGCTTGCCGGGCTCGCGATTGCAATCCTCGCGCCGTTGTTGGGGGCGGTCGCCGACGCGGCTGGGCCGAAGAAGCCCTGGATCGCTGTGTTCGGCGCTCTGCTTGTGGCGGGGAGCGCAGTTCTTTGGTGGGCGCGTCCGGGAGCTGAAATAGCCATCCCGTGGGCTATCGCAGCCGTCGTTGTGGCCATTATTGGTTCGGAGCTCTCTATTGTCTTTCATAATTCGCTATTGCCATTGCTCGCGCGACGGGGGGAGCTCGGCCGCTTGTCAGCATTTGGATGGGCGATGGGCGGCGCAGGAGGGGTCGCTGCGCTGCTTGTAGTGCTGGCGGCGCTGGCGATCGATCCGCGTACCGGACTTACAATCGGAGGATGGGCGCCGGCCGTCTCCTTCGATCCTCCGGAATCTACGGCTGGCCGGATGGTTGGCCCACTCGTCGCGTTCTGGTTCACTGTATTCCTCATCCCTATGCTTCTTTGGATGCCGGATGACAGAAGCTGCGAAAAGAGCTTCCTGTCATCAGCGCGAAAAGGTTTGAAGGATCTTCGCACGACGATTGCCGAGCTCCGAAAAGACCGAAAACAGACGACCTTCCTAATTGCTTACCTTCTCTTCTCGGATGGCCTGATCACCCTCGTCTCGTTTGGCGGGGTTTATGCGGCAGGCATTCTCGGCTGGGGGCCTATTCAGCTGGCGGGGCTGGGCGTTGTGCTGGGTCTGGTCGGTCTGCCCGCGTTGTTGATCACCGGCCGCCTGGATGATCGCATCGGTCCGCAGCGGATTGTGACCTGCTGCATTGTCGTTCTCTGTTTTGCGACGATCGGGTTGCTTGGCGTCGACCGGAACGGCTTTTTTGGAATGACGATCGCGGGCTTGAGTGGGCCCCATTTTTTTTTGGTCTTTGCTATCCTGATCGGGCTTGCAGGTGCGCCATTGCAAGCTTCGTCTCGAACCTTGATGGCGCATCTCGCGCCACGTGACCGCGTTACCCAGATGTTCGGACTTCTCGCGCTGTCGGGACGCGTAACATCCTTCGCAGGACCTGCGCTTGTTGCGCTTGTCACAGCGGCGACAGGAAGCCAGCGAGTAGGCTTCAGCGTGGCGCTTGTCTTTCTGCTAGGCGGCGCTGCACTTATGCTTCGCCTGCAGAGAATGATGGCGAACGAACCTCAGCCCATCGCTTGAGGACTGGAAAGCCTCGCGCGCCGATCATTGATCGTGTTGCGCGCATACTCGATGGCCAGAGAATAAATGGCGACCGCATCTGCGCTCATGCTATCGCTTTGACGCTGGTCGAAAAGTAGCCGTACCGCCTTGTCCACGCGCTCCTGCAGATCATCAAGTTGCTTGATATCTGCGGTTCGCACTTCTTCAAGGAATTCGAGCAATTTGTCGAAATGGTCTGTGAGCGGGTTTTCCGTTGTGCGTATCTTGGCGAGAATCCAGCCTGTGAGGGTGCCGAGAAGGCCGAGTACAGCGGAGCCAATCCAGAAAATACTCTCAACCCGTTCCATTAGTGTCGGCGCTTCGCCGTCAAAATATGCCTGCGCCGCGGGATGAATTGAATATTCCTTGTCGTCGCTGTCGGGCTGTTGCATTTCGCGCAGCTGGGGATTGCTTTGGAGCGCCTTGGCCTTTCCTTCGAAAAGCACACGCGTCAGTTCGCCTGCGACCATGGATGACATTCTCGCTGGCACGACTATCCTTACTGTGACGCCGATCGTCGTTAGTTCCTCTTCAGGCTGCGCAGGTGAGCCGCCGAAAACACCCTGAGGCACTTCTGTTGCGGTTACGCCGGTGGTGTTTCGGCGAACGGCTTCTGCGTCTTCGACGCCCAGGACTTTAGGCGCGCCCTTCATCGCTCTCTGGATCGACGCAAATGTCTGAGCTGAAACGCCACCGATCGGGCCTATAACAAAGGCGGCCGCAATCTTGCGTTGCTGCATTGCGGGCCCGACGTCGTCCGCTTTCATTGGCTCCCGGCGAACGCTTGCGCCCGGCACGCCGTTTTGCGAAAGAATCAGATCAAGCAACTTTTCATTGGCTGCGCCTTCAGGAACAATTGCGATGGTCCGATCCTTCAGGCCTTTGAAGTCTTTGATTGTTGAGCGCGGCGGAACTATCAAGAAAGCGTAGAAGGTTTGAAAGACCGCAATAGTGCGGCCGTCGCGCGGCATGGCGACATCAGACCGGACGAGAGCAAGGTCAGCTTGTCGGTTGTCGATGGCCTCCGCCGCCGCCGCCGGATCGTCGACCGTTACACGCCGCATGCGCAGCCAAGTGCTATCCTTCACGCTCTCGCGTGCGAGATCCTGCAACATGCGTTGGCCAACCGGCCCAAGTGGCGGCACGGCCGCGCGTAGCGTCGACCAGTCGCGTGAGGAGAAGTAGGCAAGCGCAGCTAACGCGACGACAAGGAGGAGGGCGCCTGCTATACGTAAGGTCTTCAATTTGTTCCGCCGTAGTTTGTAGCTGAACGAAGGGGGCGCCCATCGACGCCCCTCTAATTTTTAGTCGACAGGTCGCCATGTCGAGTCATTGTTGAATCGTCTTATTTGCGATGCCTCGCGCGACGTGTTTGACCCAAGGTTCTTTTCGTACACCGCGCCATGATGACTGCAGATGAACGTCATGACTCCGGTCTCGCCCCATTTCAACGGGTGCGCGATCAGAGCGTGCCCGGCGATCATGTTTCCGTTGATCACGTAGCCATGCGCGCCGCCCGGCGCTGCGGGGCCCTGGGCTTTGAGCAGATAAAACGCGGCAGAGGGGGCGCTTATGAAGTTATCTTGGGAAACAAAGAGCGACTTCACCAACGGTACTGAACGCCGAAAAGGGGACCATGTTGAAGAATATCGTAGATGAAACCGCTGTCCTGGTAGTTGACCTTGAAAGCGCGGTAACCGGCGAAAGCCGCCCAGTTGAGATTAAACGAATAGCCCGCACCGCCGTAGATGTCCCACTGATACTTGGAGGCGCCGCCGCCGGCAAAGCCAATTGCTGCGGCGAACCATTGTTCGTCGAATTGGTAGCTCATGCGCACGCCGCCGACCGCGTCGAGCCATGACTTCGTTTCTCCAAACGTCTGCCCCCGAAGGAAGGGGCCGGCCGCAACGCGCACACTGACATCATTGTCCATGTAAAAGCCGCGAACGCCTGCAAAAACGTCCAGGGTGAATTGGCCCCCATCAATAACGCGGTAGCCCGCAGCCGCCAGTCCGACCAGTGAGGATGACTCAATGTTGACCGAGACCGCGAGCGGGCCCCGGGCGCGTGAAACTCCGGGCTTTAGCTTGGTATACATGATGTCATTGAAGAGGATGAAGCGCCCGTACTTCGCTTCGAATGATCCCATTAGAGAGCCGCCAAGATTTTTCAGGACGTCGCCGAAACTCGCATCGACAGAAATGGCGGGCAGGGGCGGGACGGTCGCCAGGACGCCCTTGACGCCGGAGGCCCAAACATAGGCCGTCGCGCGAAATTCCCATGTTGTGAATATAGGGACGGGAGGCGGCGGGGGCGCTGCGCTTGGCAGGTCGGCGGCCCGGGCGGCAACAGAGCAGGCAAACGAACCAAGGCTTGCGCCCGCCAGCGCCGTCGCGAATTTCATGACCCGCATTCTAGTCTCCGCAACAAAATACCGAGGTTTAGGGGTGTCCTAAAGACGCTTCAGACTTGCGCCTTCGATAAGCTCGCTATTTGAAGACGACATTCCACTCAGACTTCATGTCGACGATTGTCCAGCCTTCCTTGGGCGCCTGATCGAGAGCGCGGGCCAGACGGCCGACCGAAGATTCCCTGTCATAGGCGTATTCACGCACGTCGTCTGTATGGTGGACAATCATTCCCAGGCGCCGGCCGCCAGCTTGGGTCGTCCATTGCAGCATTTCTAAATCGCCGTCGGAATTGCCGAACGCAGCCAGCGGGCGTCGGCCGATGATGTGCTCAATTGCGATCGCTTTTCCAGCCTTGTCGTCGATGAATTCGATTGAACCCTGACGCGTGAGCGTGGCGCGACCGTCCTTCGTTTCGAATGCGACCTTTGCCCGCGAGCCGATGACCTGCTCGGGAGGGATGCCATACACTCGCTCGGCGTAGGCCCGGACAAACTCTACGCCTCCGCCGGAGACGATGTAGGTTTTGAAGCCGTTGGCGCGCAGGTAGTCCAGAATCTCAAGCATGGGCTGATAGACGAGTTCGGTAAAGGGCCGGTTGAAACGCGGATGCCGCGCTGTAGCGAGCCAGTCGCTCACAAGCGCGCGAAAGTCCGCCGGCGTCATGCCGCCATGCGTGGCTGCAACCAGCTCAGCCAGATCATGCTCGCTTACGCCGGACAGTCCGGCGAGGCCCTTTTCTATGACGGCGGAAAACAGTGTATTGCTTTTCCACTCAGGGCGCGAGGGCGCGAGCGCCTTCATACGGTCGACGATGAAAAAAGCCTGCGTATAGATTGGTTGCTCGACCCACAGGCAGCCGTCGTTGTCGAATGTAGCAATGCGTTCCGCCGGTGGAACGAAGTCGGTTGAGCCCGGCTTCGTCACGGCTTCGACGAAGGAGATGATGGCCCGTTTCGAGGGGCCATCGCTCCACGATGGGAGCGGATTGCTTTGTTGCGCAACAGCAGCGAACGCGCCTACGAGTGTGAGCGCTAGCGCCAGAAGTGTACGTTTCATGAAATCCGCTCCCAGGTTCTTGGCTTACTGTCTCGATCCGCGCGAGACCGACTCCATGACGCGATCAAGGTTGAAGCTGCCCGGCTTCTGGCGCGGCGGAAACTCCTTGAAGCTCTGAAGCCATGTAGCGACGTAGCCTACTGCAGGCGCGATAACGAACATGCGATCCATGTACCAGCGCTGGAAGCCCATCGCATTCTCGTGCTCAGCCCGCTCGAACGGGTCCATCCGCAGGTTTGTAATCAGCGGCGCGCGCAGTTCCTCGAACGGCGTCTGCCACACACGAAGGCCTTCGGCGTTCTGTTTGAGGAACGTGATCTTCCACGGACCATAACGTAGCGCGGCGACCGAACCGTCATCGGTCCAGTAGATAAATTCGCGGCGCGGCCATGCGCCCTCGCCCTTCAGGGCAGGAAGCAGGTTGTAGCCATCGACATGCACTTTGTAGTTGCGATTGTTGACGGTTGTGCCCGTGAGAAGTTGCGACTTCACGTCCGGCGCGCCAGCGGCGGCGAGCAGCGTCGGCAACATGTCCTCGTGCGCAGCGATGTCGTTGATGATGGCGCCCGGCTTGATGACGCCCGGCCATTTTATCATCGTGGGAACGCGATATCCGCCTTCCCAGTTTGTGTTCTTCTCGCCGCGGAACATGGTCGTCCCGCCATCCGGCCAGGTGAACGTCTCGGCGCCGTTGTCCGTCGAGTACATTATAATGGTGTTCTCATCGACGCCAAGCTGCTTCAGCTTTGCGAGCAATTGCCCGACGTGGGCGTCGTGCTCGACCATGCCGTCGGCGTATATGCCGAAGCCGGTCTTGCCTTGCGAGGCCGCCTTCAAATGCGTGAATACGTGCATTCGGGTGGAGTTCCACCAAATCATGAACGGCTTGTCTTCCTTGACAGCCTTTTCCATGAAGGCGACCGTCTTCTCGGTGACCTCGTCGTCGATGGTCTCCATGCGCTTGCGCGTCAGCGGTCCTGTGTCCTCGATCTTGCCGCCTGCGAAACTATGGATGACGCCGCGCGGCCCGAAGCGCTTCTTGAACTCGGGGTCTTTCGGATAGTCGACGTTTTCGGGCTCTTCTTCCGCATTGAGGTGATAGAGATTGCCGAAGAACTCATCGAAACCATGGTTGGTAGGCAGCATGTCGTCGCGGTCGCCAAGATGGTTTTTGCCGAACTGTCCCGTGACGTAGCCGAGAGGCTTGAGAAGGCCGGCGATGGTCGGATCTTCGATCTTCATGCCCTCCGGTGCGCTGGGCAGGCCGACCTTCGTGAGGCCCGAGCGGATCGGCGATTGTCCTGTAATGAAGGCGGCGCGGCCCGCCGTGCAGGATTGCTGACCATACCAATCTGTAAACAAGGCGCCTTCGCGCGCGATGGAGTCGATGTTGGGCGTGCGATAACCCATCATGCCCATATTGTAAGCACTGATGTTGAACTGGCCGATATCGTCGCCCCATATAACCAGGATATTTGGTTTTTTAGCCGAAGCAGCCGGGGCAGGGGCTTGCGGCTTTGTTTGCTGCGCAACCGCGCCCGTCGCAATAATAGGCGCGATAGCTGCTAGAACTACGAAGGTTCGTTTCCAAAACATTCTCATCTCCATCATGCAACCTAGGGTGGTGATAATTTGCCGCTAGTAAGCTTTGTGTCGCGTGCGCAAAGGCTTGTTTGAGTCGAATAGCAGAGGTAACAATTATGAATTGTCCGAGGGTGGATAGTTGGGGCTCAACAACGTGATGAATTCCGATGAAGCCAAGAACTTCCTCAGTAGCGAAGGATGGTTATCGCGGACGGCGCCCTGGTTTCGCGACGCTGTGATCAGTAAGGTTCAGTTCAAGCTTATGAAGCCGGGAGAAGTGTTGTTTCTGGCCGGAGAAGAGCCTCGCGGGCTGATCGGTCTGGCGGCTGGGGGAGTGAGCGCATCAATCGCTCCGGACGACGCCATTCCCGTCGTAGCGCACTTCTTTTTACCCGGTAGTTGGTTTGGCGAGATTCCCGCCCTCACCGGCCGCCAGCACGTTGTGGGCCTTCAAACGACGAGAGAATCTGCTCTTTTGCTGCTGCCCACGCCGTCTTTAAGCAAGATCCTGGCGGCCGATCCAAGCGGATGGCGTTATCTTGGCCTCCTTGCAGCCGAGCACACCGAGTTAAGCGTAGGCGTCATCTCAGATTTGATGCGTCGCGACAGCAAACAGCGTTTTATCGCGCTGCTGTTGCGTCTTGCCGGTTGCAGAATGCCGTCGGGGCAAAATTCTTTCGTTTATGAAGTAGACGTTAGCCAAGAAGATCTGGCCGTCATCTCCAATCTCGCGCGGACAACCGTCAACGGCATTCTGAACGAACTCGAGAATGCGCGCCTGACAAAACGCAACTACCGTCGCATCCAAATTGTGAACCAGGACAAACTGCGCGCGCTCATCGACGGCTTTTGATCCCGCGGTAACCCATCTCGCGACTTGTGCGCCACGGTTTCTCGTGTCCAGCGCATGTAACTAATTAACACCGAGGTGTTTTTCGAATCGGCTTCGCGCAGATCCAGCGTCGGAGTTCCTAGTAAGAGATTGTGATGCCGCATACGGCCAGCAGATCCTCGACCTCACACTGACTCAGTCGATCAATTCGATGCTCGGCACGGGCCAGCTCTTGTCAAAGTAGGCTTCGCTCGGCGCCTCTCACGGCGAAAACAGGGGTTCGCCTCCCCTAGGGAGCACCAAGCGTCTCGATCGCTCACGCGCGCCGTTTTTCGGCAGGGCCCCTCCTGCCACAGGGCGCCTGCGCTTCGATAGGTGAACGGTGTGATCGAAGAGGATCGTTCCGAAACGTGATCGAAATGGGTCGTTCCGAAACAAGAGTCTTCAATGTCTCAAGTCGCCATCGGCGATCTGAGACATTGTGAAGCCAATAAGGGCGCGCGGACTCGCCTGATCGATATTTCAGAAGCTTAGATCGATGCTATGAAACAACGCGGCCTTGTGCCGTGCCTGTGCCTTCACGCGTTGGCGTATCGAAACCTGCCGTCATCTTCGGGCTCATCGCTGATTCAGCTTGCTGGGCCGCCCAATCGATAGCAGCGGCCACTGCATGCGGCTCGGTTTGGTGAACCATGTGCCCGACTCCCGGGAGTTTCACGAAGTGACTGTCCCGCAGCAGGGCGTGGAGCCTGGCTGATTGCTTGTCGATGTTGGCGACCCGATCGCCGCCGCCGGCAATGATGGAGACTGGCATGGTCAGGTTTTGATAAGCGTGCTGCAGCTTGCTGGCTGCGGGGATCATGAGTGCCGAGTCTCCCGCGCTGGCCTGAAGCTGCGATGGCCGTATGGCGAGTTCCTTCGGGTAACGATGAAACTTCGCGGGAACCGGCGCCGGTGCGAATATCTTGCGCACGAGCGACCGCCACATCATCCTGCTGATGAGAGGCGCCATTGTTGCGGCTGACAAAGTCCCGACGACCGGCAGCGCTGGCGGCGACATCACGACTACATCCATACGCGCGCTAGGGAAGAAGTAACCCGACGCTAGCGTCAGAGCGCTCACCCCGTGGGGCCAACGTTCAGCCAAAGCGAGTGCGACCAGCGTGCCCCAGGAGTGCCCGAATATTGTCGCGGGCTGCGCGTTCAACTTAACGAGCGCGTGATAAATAAGCTCAGCCTGTCGCTCGGCGGTCCATATTGTGCCGCGCGGCCGTTCACTGAAGCCGTAGCCTGGCCGATCAAAAACGATGACGCGATAGTTCTTCGCGAGGATATCAACTAGCCCACTGCTTAGAAACTCGTCGCTGGAAGCTCCGTTACCGTGAATGAGCACGACGGGCGCGCCCGAGCCGCGTTCGACGTAATGGAGTTGGACGCCATCGACTTCGATGAAACGCCCTTTGGGGGGGTGAGCGTGTTCCGCCTCGCGCGCTAAAACGTTGTTTACACCTGCAGCCAAGGCCAAGGTGGCGCCGACAAGCAAAGAACCGATGATCGTCGGGCGCACCCACGATGGTGATCCAGTGTGGCGACTCGCCCTTCGGCCTGACGGGCGTGAAACATAGCTGTTTGTCATATCAGGCTCCCATAGCGACGATGTTGCATCGCAGCAAACAGCCAACGGATCAGACGAATTCCAGTTCCCGTGCGGTAACGGGCGTTTTGACTTGGCCTGGCGGCAAGCTGAACCCGAGCTATGCCCGGTCCTTTGTTGCTGGCTCGTGCGCGAGATGCTCGGCGAGGAAAGCGGAAATTCGCGTCCACGCGTCTGTAGCCGAGGCTTCGACGTAGCGCTTTTGGTCGGGATCCATGAAGGCGTGGCCGGTGTCGTCGTATATGTGGAAATCTGTTTTCAGTCCGAGCCGCTTCAACTCTGCTTCCACTTTGCGAACGTCTTCTGGCGGCGGGTTCGTATCATGCACGCCAAAGAAGCCGGCAACCGGGCATTTGATGCCGGAGAGACGCTCGAAAACAGTCGGCCCTTCGCCTTGCGCACGCATGACGCCGCCCCCGTAACAATCAATCGCGCAGGCGAAGCCGGGTATCGTGGCGGCGCCCAGCAGGGATTGGCGGCCGCCCATGCAATGGCCCATGATGGCGGTGCGGTCCGGTATCGTACGCGGATGCGCGCGAAGATAATCGGTCGCCGCGACCATGTCCGCGATAATGCGCGTGTCGATGAGTCCTACCTTACGTTTCTTCAGGTCCGTTTCGCCGGGTGTGTGATGATAATGGTCTGGCGCAACGACAACGTAACCTTCCGCCGCGAGGCGCTCCGCATTGCGCCGCGTGAAGGGGCCAAGTCCATGCTGGTAATGCGAGAGTAAAATGCCTGGCCTGCGCGCATCGCCCGCCGGCAACGCCACCAACATCTCCATCGGGCTGCCGTCGACTTCGAGCCACACTGACTTCAGCATCGCAAATTCCCCTTGTGTCAAAGACGGCCGCCAACCACGGTCTGAAACTGCTTCACCACGTCCGGCTGCGTCTTCATCATCTGCGACACAACGTGCTGCACTTCCACGCCGCTTACCGGATCGACCGGCGCGCCCAGCCGCCGGGCCTCCGAGAGAAACTCGGAATCGGCCACGGCTTCGTCGAAGGCCAGCCGCAGCGCGCGAACGCGATCTGGCGGCACGTCCGGCGTCGTGACAACAAGCCGCGCCATCATCTGGCTGGTGAGAACCAGATTAATGATCTGCTTCTGCGTATCGCTCGTCACAAGGTCCGTGATCAGCGGCACATCGGGCAGTTCTTTTAACTTGCGATGCGAGAACTGAACGAGAATGTCGATTTGCTTGTCGCGCACCCAAGCGGGGCGCGCCGCCATGACAGCGGACCATGAAATGTTGCAGCGGCCGTCGACTTCACCGCGCTCCATCGCCATGTTGACCTCGTTGCCGCCCGGATAGCCCTTGATCGCGCGCAGGTTTGCGCCGAAGAGGTTGTTGAGAATGTTGACGTGGCTCTCGTTCGTGACGCCGATCTTCAGGTCGCGCTTCATGAACTCCGCAAGCGATTTTACGTTCACGGTGTGCCACGTCAGGCAAATGCTTACATCGACGTTGACGTTGCCGAGCCAGTTGAAGCGATCCGGATCAAAGCGGGCGGCGGGGTTCTTCCACAACGCTTCGAAGGCGGCGTAACGGCTGAACGTCGCCAGCGCAGTGCCGTCGCGCGGCGCGAGATTGTAGAGCTGGTTGGCCGCAACCAGTCCGTTCGCGCCGGGCACATTGGTTGCGATAACTTGGGGGCCGCCGGGCAATTTGCGGCTCATGTGTCGCGCAATCAGGCGCCCGTAAAGATCGGTGCCGTCGCCCGCCGAGGATCCCACAAACATCGTCAAGCGTTTGCCCTTGTAGAAATCCGCGACATCGTCGGCCTTTCCACTGCTCATCGCGATGAGCATAAGCAGGGCGGCCGCGATGATGGCGGAGGGCGTGAGGCTCGCGCAGACGCGCGCCACGGAAAGTCCGCGCATGTATCCTCCCAATTTGCTTCTTTTCTTTGCGTCGAAGTAGACAGGTCGCAGCTTGACTTTGCAAGGGGCGCCATGGCTTTGGCCGCGGCGAGGGTTGCATCCCGGCGTTTTGCGTTATAGCCACTGGCGTCAAAGCAATATCCGCCGCGCTCCCATGGGCGCGGCGATTTCATTAGGCCGCCGCATGATCCGCCTCGAAAATATCAGCAAGCAGAACGGCCACCAGATCCTGTTCATCGAAGCGTCCGCCATGCTTCAGCGGGGTGAAAAGGTTGGACTCGTCGGCCCTAATGGTGCGGGCAAGACGACGCTTTTCCGTATGATCACCGGTCAGGAGCAGCCTGACGAGGGGCTGGTGGGCGTCGATCGCGGCGTGACCATCGGCTATTTCAGCCAGGACGTGGGCGAAATGTCTGGCCGCAGCGCGGTTGCGGAGGTGATGGACGGCGCGGGCCCCGTCAGCGAGGTTGCCGCCGAGCTGAAGGCGTTGGAGACCGCGATGGCGGACCCCGAGCGCGCCGACGAGATGGACGAAATCATCGCCCGCTATGGCGAAGTGCAGGCGCGCTTCGAGGAGCTTGACGGCTACGCGCTTGACGGCCGCGCCCGCGAAGTGCTGAGCGGCCTCAGTTTCACCCCGGAGATGATGGACGGGGACGTGGGCGCGTTGTCCGGCGGCTGGAAAATGCGCGTGGCGCTGGCGCGCATTCTGCTGATGAATCCCGACGCCATGCTGCTCGACGAGCCAAGCAACCATCTGGATCTTGAAAGCCTGATCTGGCTGGAGCATTTTCTGAAAGGCTACGAAGGCGGCCTGCTGATGACCTCGCATGATCGCGAGTTCATGAACCGGATCGTGGGCAAGATCGTCGAGATCGATGCTGGCTCGCTGACCACCTATTCGGGCGACTATGAATTCTACGAACAGCAGCGCGCGCTTTCGGAAAAGCAGCAGCAGGCGCAGTTCGAGCGCCAGCAGGCGATGTTGTCGAAGGAGATCAAATTCATCGAGCGTTTCAAGGCGCGCGCGTCTCATGCCGCGCAGGTGCAGAGCCGCGTCAAAAAGCTTGAAAAGATCGAGCGGGTCGAGCCGCCGCGCCGGCGCCAGAGCGTGCTTTTTGATTTTCCAGTTCCGCAGCGTTCAGGCGAGGATGTCGCGACGCTGAAGAACGTGCATAAGCGTTATGGCTCGCGCGTGATTTATGAGGGCCTCGACTTTTCCATCCGCCGCCGCGAGCGGTGGTGCGTGATGGGGGTCAACGGCGCGGGCAAGTCAACGCTTCTCAAGCTGATTGCCGGCGGCGCCGCGCCGGATGAAGGTTCAGTCGCGGTCGGCGGCAGCGTGAAAATGGGTTATTTTGCGCAACATGCGATGGATCTCCTCGACGGTGAGGAGACGATCTTTCAATCGCTGGAAGCTTCCTTTCCGCAGGCCGGACAGGGATCGTTGCGCACGCTCGCAGGCTGTTTCGGCTTTTCGGGCGACGATGTCGAAAAGCGCTGTCGCGTACTTTCGGGCGGCGAGAAGGCGCGTCTCGTGATGGCGAAAATGCTTTACGATCCGCCAAACTTCCTCGTGCTGGACGAGCCAACCAACCACCTTGATATGGCGACCAAGGAAATGCTGATCAATGCGCTGGCGCAATATGAAGGCTCAATGCTTTTCGTGTCCCATGATCGCCGCTTCCTCGCGGCGCTGTCCAACAGGCTGCTGGAGCTGACGCCGGACGGCATCCACCAATACGGCGGCGGCTACACTGAATATGTCGAGCGCACGGGCCACGAAGCGCCGGGTTTGCATGAATGATGAGCGCCCCGGAAATAAAGGCTTGTAAGGCTTAGTGAATGGCTATGCGCGGTTCGCGAAAGCGCGGTAGGGTCGCCGTATCGAACTTTATTGCGAGCCCTGATAAATGCGTCTTTCCATTGCGCGGCTAGTCACGTCTGTTTTCGCCTGTTTCATTGTCTCATTGGCCGCGTCCGCGCAGGACAAGCCGGCTGAGAATCGCGTCACGTTCGTCGTGGTGAGCGATGTTTACAAGATGAACGCGGTGAACGGTCGCGGCGGCTACGCGCGCATTGCCGGCGCCATCAATCAGGAGCGTGCGCGGGGCGGCACTGTGCTGGTCGTTCACGCCGGCGACGCGTTGTCGCCCTGCCTGATGTGTGCGTTCGATTCCGGCGAACACGTCATCGACATCATGAACCGCATGGGCTTCGACATGTTCGTGCCCGGCAATCATGAATACGATTTTGGCAAGGAGACTTATCTCAAGCGCATGGGTGAAGCCAAGTTCCCCGTTTTCGCCGCCAACTTGCGCGGGGCGGACGGACGTGTGCTGCCCGGTCATCGCGACGAGATGATCATCGATCAAGGCGGCGTCCGAATTGCGATCATCGGACTTACTGCGCAGGACTCGCACGAGAAGAGCAACCCCGGCGATTTGCGCATCGCGCCTGTGCAGGAAACGCTGGAGGAGCGTGCGAAAGAACTTCGCGCGCAGGGCGCTGACATGATCGTTGCCGTTGTGCATGCGGATCGCAACATCGACACCCGCCTGTATGATCTTGGAATCGCCGACGTCATTTTGAGCGGCGACGACCATGACTTTCGCTACATTTATAATCGCCGCTCGGTGCTCATTGAGGGCGGCGAAGATGGAACCTACGTCATCGCGCTCGATGTCGTACTGGGGCAAAAGCCAAAGGCCGACGAACGGCTCGTCTGGAACCCGCGCGTGCGCGTTATCGACACGGCCGACGTGACGCCCGATCCGGCTGTCGCCGAGCGTGTCGCTTATTACGAAGGGCTTCTCAGCCAGGAGCTCGATGTCGAGCTTGCGACGTTGGGCGAACCGCTCGACAGCCGAAGCGCCGTCGTGCGCGGCGGCGAGGCGGCATGGGGCAATTTGATCGCCGACGCGATACGTTCTGCGGCGCACGCGGATATCGGAATCATGAATGGCGGGGGCATCCGGGGTGGCGCGCGCTATGAGGCGGGCGCCCGGCTGACGCGACGCCATGTTCTGTCCGAGCTTCCATTCGGCAATGCGACGCTCATGTTTCGCCTGACTGGCGCGCAATTGCGAACAACATTCGAGCACGGGTATGCGGATCTCCCGCGTCCCGCTGGTCATTTCCTGCATATTTCGGGCGCGCAGGTTATTGTCGACACATCGCGCAAAAGCGGCGAACGGGTGGCGTCGATCACCATCGGCGGCAAGCCGCTAGATGAGAAGACCTATTACAGCGTCGCGGCGTCTGATTTCTTCTTGCGCGGCGGTGATGGCTATACCGAGTTCAACAACGAAACACTGCGCACTCGCGTCGAGGATGCGCAGCTCATCGCCAATGATGTGATGGTTCACGCGCGGCGACTGAGCCAAATTCGCGCAAAGCCCGAGGGGCGTATCCTGGTAAAATAGCCGTATCGAGATGCTGACCCCGCGTCCCTTCAAGACAAGTTCACGCTGACGCTGGCGTGCGATCTTCATATCGGCCAAGAGAGAACATATTTCTGCCCGCCGCAATTCCTATGCCTGTACTTGGGACAGGGAGACACATCTTATGAAGACGTCCGATCAACTCTACGAATCTGCTGTGGAGCGCATTGCGTTGGCGATAGCCCTTCGGCGCGGCGAAGCTGATTACTGCGCTATCGATGACGGAGAATTCGTGATTGATCATGACACGGCGCTTGCGCTGGCCGCTGCGCAGGCGATTGGGCTGCGCGAACTTTTCGATGCGCTATGCGAGGCCCGCGCTGCGCTCGCTCGTGCGCCCGCGGACGCACGGCTCCGCGAAGCCGCTTAATGTTCGGCGCTTGATCTGCCCCTGGGAGTCATGTTTCCTCCTCAAGCACACGCCGTAATTTGCGGACAAGCTTCGCGCGATTGCGTTCGTCTGCTTCGGCGCGGATCGCGTCGTTGATGTCGAGAATAAGCTTCGACAGGTCGTTGTGCCAATCGACACGCCCAAGGCTCTCGGGCGACAGTCGTGGCGGGGGGCCGCCTTCCGCGATCCTGGCCGCGCCGCCTTCCAGCGTCCACGCTTCGTCGAGCGCAGGCGAAATGATGTTTTCGGGCGCGAAGCTTTTGGCGATGCGCGCCTGCAGGCCCGCCATGGCGCGTTCCTCTCCATGAACGAGGAACACGTTTCCCGTCACGGGCGCACGTTCATCTATCCATCTTTCCAGTGCAGGGCCGTCCGCGTGGCCTGAATATATATCGAGTCGGCGGATGCTGGCGCGCACGTCGATTTCTTCGCCCATGATGCGCACGCGCCGCGCGCCTTCTAGAAGAATTCGCCCGAGCGTTCCTTGCGCCTGAAAGCCGACCAGCAGCACAGTCGCGTCACGCCGCCAAAGCCATTGCTTGAGGTGATGCCGGATGCGGCCTGCTTCGCACATGCCGCTTGCGGCGATGACGACATGAAATCCGCGCAGGCGGTTGATCGCCTTGCTTTGCTCCACGCCGGGCGTAAAGCGAACGGAATGGAACGTCATCGCCTGTGTGAGCGCGCGCCCATTGTCGAGTTCGCTGGCGTGCGCGGCGAACACATCGCTCGCCTTATCGGCCATCGGGGAATCGATGAAAATGGGGAATGCCGGCATATCGCGCGCTGTGATGAGCGAGACGAGGTCGGTCAGCAATTCCTGCGTGCGCTCGACAGCGAAGGAGGGGATAAGCAACGCGCCGCCTTTGCCTGCGGCCGTCGTCACCTCTTCAAGCAAAAGGGCGCGGCGCCCGGCGTCTGTCATCGCAGGGCGCTCTGTGTCCCCGTAGGTTGCCTCGCACACCACGTGATCGACGCCGGCCGGTCCGTCGGGATCATGCTGGAGCAGTTTGCCGTCGGGTCCGATATCGCCGGAAAACAGGAGGCGGGTGACGCTCTCGCCGTCTTGCTCGCCGTCTTGCGCTTCCATTTCGACGGAGGCCGAGCCGAGCAAATGACCAGCGTTCCAGAAGCGGATGCGGACGTCCTCGGCGATTTGCGTCCATGCGTTGTACGCGCTGGGTCGAAACTGCGTGAGGCATATCTGCGCATCATCCACGGTGTAAATAGGCTCAACGTCCTTGTTGACGCCGCGCCGCGCATTTCTGGCGTTCAGTTGCGCGACTTCGCTTTCCTGAATGCGCGCCGAGTCCTGCAGCATGATTGAACACAGATCAGTTGTTGCGCGTGTTGCGTAGATGGGTCCATCGAAGCCAAGTTTTGTGAGCTTGGGCAGCAGACCGCTGTGGTCGATGTGCGCGTGCGTGAGAACAACGCTGTCGATGCGATGGGGATCAAACGGAAAGGCGCGATAGTTAAGCTCCTTCTCCGTTTTCGAACCCTGCACCATGCCGCAGTCCACGAGAACGCGTGTGCGTTGCGTCTCGACGAGAAAGCAGGAACCGGTGACCGAGCGGCACGCGCCGTGGAATGAAAGCTTCATGAAAGTATCCACAGGGCTGCGCGCCTCAGCGCTTGGGCGGGGCGCTCGATGGCATAGGCGGGATGACCTGAACGGCGTTCAGATCCCAATTGCGCTGACGCAGGGGGTCGATTTTCGTCCCCTCCGACGCGTCGATTGCGATGATTTTTCCGCGAGGCGGCGGTGGGTACAGGTTGGCCGTGTCGGCTTCGCCGGATCTGGCCACCGGGCTGTCGAGCCCGGCGTCCGCTGGCCCGTCGAGCGCGGACGCGCCGCCAAGCTCCGGCAATCCCGTCCCAGCGACAGGTTCCGCAAACGTCGCGCCGATGGACTGGAGCGGCGTTGATGCAAGCGAAATCGACGTCAACGGAACGCGACCGGCAGCGTCGAGGATGGAGACGCGCGGCGCGGGCGGAGGGGGCGCCATGCTCATCTGCAGCGCGCCGAATACCGCGGGGTCTACGGGAGGGGCGGCGAGCGCAATGCCTGGACCTGAAACAGTCACGGCAGGCGTGCGGGGGGCAGGGAGCAGAAACGCGCCAGCCCATACCGCGACAGCGGCCGCAACGCCGCCTGCGACGAGGCGCCCATTGATGGGAGCTTTGATGGTCATCCTGCTTTCCGTGCGCCTGGGGCACGTTCTCCGTGAGCCGGCAACCGGATCATAAAGCGCAGGATCATGCTGGCAAGCCTTGGCGTCGCCGTTGACGGCTTGGCGGCCTGGAACGGGGCTGTCCTGCGGGCATGGCGCTATGATGGGCTGTTCCATGGGCGCCGTCGCACAAGATCAGGGCCAGAAAACAAGTGCGCGCCCTTGGGCGCGCACGATGATTTGCATTTTGCTTGGTCTTGGCGTCAGCCGCAGACGCGCACACGTTGATAGGCGACAATGCGACCCCACCGATCTGCCACCGGCTGGCGCTCCATCCAGCAGCGCGGCGCTGGCGCGGCGTAGACTCTGGGGGCCCCATACACACGGGCCCCGGCGTAGCCCCGCGGCTGCACGTAAACGGGTTCGGGGGCCGGATAATAATACGGGTCCGCGTAAGCTGGCCGGGATGAGCCCCCGATGATGGCGCCGCTTGCAGCGCCGATGACCGCGCCAGCGGCAGCGCCGCTGCGCCGGCCCGTCGCTGCAGCGCCGATGACGGCGCCCGTTGCGCCACCAAGGAATGCGCCGCCCACGGCGCGGTCCTCTGGTGTGTAGCAGCCCGCGAGCGGCAGAGCGGCGGCCGCAGCAAAGCCAAGGGCATAAATTGTTTTCACAGATGTTCCTCCAAGAGCGCCAGCGGATTGCGCAGGCCTCCGATACGCGCGCTGCATTCTTAGCGAGCGATATCCGGCGAAATAGCGGCCAAGACTTTGTGAAGCTTACAATTTCGCATCATCGTTAAAAGTTTCATCCCCAGTGCGATGTCCGCAGTGACCTTGCGCAGGGCTGTTTATGTTTCATGCGGCGGCATTGTATCTGGCTTCAGCCAAGCTAAAATTACGGTGTCAGTGATCCGCTCCACAGGCACGCCGTATAAAGCAGGATCGCAACCTGCAACGAATGAGAGGGGCCATGAAGGTAAGCTTTCTTGCTGCCGCAGTTTCAGGCGTCGCTCTATTCGCGCCCGGGATGGCTGTTGCGCAGGCGGACATCACCTCCGGAACATGGATGCGCGGCGACGGATTAGCGCAGGTCCGCGTCCAAAGGTGCGGCGATGCATTTTGCGCAATCAATGTATGGGTGAAAAATCCTGGTGACGAGAAGGTCGGCGATCGACTCGTGCTCAACGTCAAGCCCGTCAAACCGGGCCAGATGGAAGGCTCAGCCTTTGATCCGAAGCGCAACTTGCGATTTTCGAGCAAGATCACCTATTCGGAAAACGCAATGACGACCAGCGGATGCGTGCTGGGCGGTCTACTCTGCCGTTCGGTTTCATGGAACAAGGTTTCCAGCCGTTAGGCGTTAATGGCTTGCGTCCGTGAGCCGCAGGCGGTAGCAGCGGTCTTGTCATAAAGGCCAGACGCTTTGCCACCTCAAAAGATTATCAAGGTTGTCGTTGCTCGTTCGCGCATTCAGGGGCGCGGGCTTTTCGCGGGACAGCGAATTGCTTGCGACACCTGGGTCATGAAGTACACCGGCGAGAAAATTGACCGTCGCGAAGGGCGCCGACGCGACCGCTTCTATCACTCCATCGGGTATACCGCGTTGTTTGACGCCGAAACGCATTACATCGACGGTCTGATCGGAGGGAACGAGTCAGTCTATATCAATCATTCGAAGAAGCCGAACCTGGAGGCGGTTCTTTACCGTCGCGGCGTCTGGTTTCGCGCCTTGACCGACATAGCGAAAGGCGAGGAGCTGACGTTCGACTATGGGTTCGACCCCAAGGAGCAGGCAAAGCTGAAATAGTGCGGGAGGAGGGGGCATGAAGGCTATTCGCATCCATGCGCACGGCGGTCCCGAGGCGCTGGTCGCGGACGACGTGGAGATCGCAAGTCCAGGCCCCGGTGAAGTGCGCGTGCGCCACACCGCGATTGCGCTCAACTTCTCCGACATCAACGTCAGGCGCGGCGGGTTTTATCAGGAAGAGCCGGCGCCGATGCCGCTTATTCCAGGCAACGAAGCGGCAGGCGTTATCGACAGCGTTGGCGAAGGCGTGGCGGACTGGCGTGCGGGAGATCGTGTTGCTTACGCGGGAATGCATGGGCCATTTTACCGCAACACCGGCGCTTACGCGCAGGAGCGCAATGTGCCGGCTGATCGGCTGATTGCTATCCCCGAGGGCGTGTCGGATCGCGTCGCCTGCGGCCTGCTTCTGAAAGGCGCCACCGCAGCCAGCATTATCGAGCGGATCTTTCCGCCGCGCGCCGGGCAGATCATCCTCGTTCACGCGGCGGCCAGCGGCGTTGGCTCCATCCTGACGCGCTGGGCTGCGCATCTGGGGGCGATCGTCATCGGAACGGTCGGCAACCGAGACAAGGCGCGTGCGGCCCTCGCCAACGGCGCGGCGCACGCTATCCTCTATCGTGAGGACGACTTTGTCACCGAGGTGAAGAAGATCGCGCCGTTGGGCGTTAACGCGGTTTTTGACGGCGTTGGAAAGGATACATTCGTCCGCTCGTTCGACTGCACCGCGCCGTTCGGCACGCTTGTAAACTACGGAAATGCGTCGGGCCATGTGCCGCCGATAGACATGATTGATCTGGCGCAGAAGGGGTCTCTGTCGATCTGCCGTCCTGCGGTGAGCTATTTTCTGAATGATGCCGCGCGGCTCCGCGCCGTCGCAGAGCGGTTGTTTGCGCTTGTGCAGTCAGGCGTTCTGGCCGTCGATATCGCAGCGACATACCGGCTTGAAGACGCGGCTCAGGCCCATCGCGATGCAGAGGCGGGGAAGTATGCGGGCAGCGTCGTGCTGCTGCCATAGCGTGCCGGATCAAGCCCCGTCGTCGGGCAAAAACTCGTTTGTGAAGACCCGTTCGACAGGTATTTCCATGATCGCGGGCGAATCCCACGCGCGGGCTGCAAGCATGACGGCGCGCTCGACATCGTTGGCCCTGGTCTCGCCGTTTGATGAAAGATTCGCGATAATTCGATCTTGCAGGATCGCCGCGAACGCGTCGTCGGGCACGCGCACGTAAGCCTTCAGAAAGCGCAGCGACCAGTCGCGATTTTCCTTCATGTAGGCCGTCGCGCGCAAGACAGCAGCCAGAAAGCGCCGCAAATCATCGCCGCGCTTCTCGCGCGCTTCAGCGGAGGCGGCGTAGCCGTAGATCGCCGTGCGATCGCCGGGCCCCGTCATATCGAGGATTAGCCGGGCGTAGCCGGCGGCCACCTCGCGTTGCGCCACAGATGCGGAGAACAGCATGGCGTCGATCTTGCCGCTGCGCAGCGCCGGCACAAGCGCGCCGGGGCCGTTGTGAATCAGTTCGAACCGCCCGCTCACCTGATCGGAAAGCCGCTGCGCCGCCATGTCGCCAACGCTGAGGCGCGGGCCGACGCCGATCTTCTTGCCTACAAGATCGCGAACGCTTGTGATGGGGCTGTCGGCGCGCACAATCAGGCTCCAGCCCAGAAAACCGAGGCTGGCGGTGGCGATGACGCGCGCATCGTTGCCGCGGCTGATGTCGCGCCCCGTGTAGGCGATGACATGATCGATGACGTCAACCTGCGCTGCGGCGAGCGCTTCTTCTGCGATGGCGGACCCGCGCAACGGCACGATGGTCACCTTTAAGCCGGCTTCTTCAAAAAAGCCCAGCTCCTGCGCTGCGAAGGCGGGCGCAAAACATACGTTGTCGGAAACCGTTACGCCGAACCGAATGGAGCCGGGCGAACTCGCCCGCGCCGCTCCGGCCATGGCCGCGAGGGCAACGGAACAGAGAAACGTGCGGCGGCTCGGCCTCATCACGTGAACCTCAATATCGCGCCTGCGACGCTCGAAGGCGATGGCTTGATTATGCGAACTTTTGCGGCGTTCCGATGAAAAAAAACGCGGCATCCTTACTTTATCTGCTGAATGCAGTTAACAAAGTAAAATTTGCAATAGGGATATAAAAAAGCCCGGGCGCGTTCAAACCCCCGGGCTGTGTCCCAGTCGTCATTTCGCTCTTAGCCCTTGCGCAGGGCGGGGTCTTCTCCCTTCGAGTGACTTTTGCCTTCCTCCTCGGCGCGACGAAGTTCGTCGCCAGCATCGCCCTCAAGATCCCGGCGAGCCTTTTGCGCCTGCTCGTCAACCTTGCCGCTTTTGGCAAAATCGGCCGTTGCGTCGTTGTAAGCTTTCGCCGCGCCCCGGTTTCCCTCGCCCTGATTGCCGTCCATATCCGGATTTTTGTCCCGATCCTTGGCGTCGCTCTGCGGCTTGTTCTGCTCTTTTGTCATTTTAGCGCTCCTCGTCTGGCTCGCGAATGGAACGCGGGACGGTCATGGGGTGTTCCCAATTGACAGAACCCGCCATCTCGTAGGGTGCGATTAAGGGTCGCTTCACGAAACGCTCGGGCGCCCTCTTTCGGCCACGGTTACAGGGCCCTATATTACGACGTGCGCGGTCGGCGTTTGCGGCCGCATCGGGAGTTGCCCTGAAGGGGACTCGAGGAGGAAGAATGAGTGCTGCGCTTCCGGTACTGTCCGCTGAAGGCGGATTGTCCCGTTATCTCGCAGAGATCCGGCGTTTTCCCATGCTCCAGCCGGAGGAAGAATACATGCTCGCCAAGAGCTGGCGGGAACATGGGGATCGGGACGCCGCCCATCGGCTGGTGACGTCGCATCTGCGGCTTGTCGCCAAAATTTCCATGGGTTACCGCGGCTATGGTTTGCCGATCGGAGAGGTAATCTCTGAAGGCAACGTTGGCCTGATGCAGGCCGTCAAGCGTTTTGAGCCCGAGAAAGGGTTCCGGCTGGCGACCTACGCCATGTGGTGGATCCGCGCCTCAATTCAGGAATACATTCTGCGCTCGTGGTCGCTCGTCAAAATGGGCACGACTGCGAATCAGAAAAAGCTGTTCTTCAATCTGCGTAAGGCCAAGAGCCAGATCTCGGCTTTGGAGGAGGGCGATCTACGTCCTGACCAGGTCAAGATCATCGCGACCAAACTGGGCGTGAGCGAGAAAGAAGTCATCGACATGAACCGTCGCCTGAGTGGCGATGCGTCGTTGAACGCCCCGATCCGTCAGGAAGGCGAAGGCGAGTGGCAGGATTGGCTGGTGGACGCCGGCACCAGTCAGGAGACCGTTCTCGTCGAGCAGGAAGAGACCAGCAACCGCATGACTGCCTTGAAAGAGGCGCTGGGGGTGTTGAACGAGCGCGAACGGCGAATCTTCGAGGCGCGCCGCCTGTCCGACGACCCGGTAACGCTTGAGCAATTGTCGAGCGAGTTCGGCATTTCGCGTGAGCGTGTGCGTCAGATCGAGGTCCGCGCTTTCGAGAAGGTTCAGGTTGCGGTGAAAGATGGCCTCGCACGGATCGAGGCGTCGCCGGGAGCGCCGGCGGCTGTCACCGCGCACTAAGCGGACCGCCCAGACCGCTCGTTACCGACAGAACTTCGAGCCTATAAAAAAGCCGCCCTCCGGGGCGGCTTTTGCGTTTGTCGCGCCGGATCGCGGGGCTCAGCGTTGCCACTGCTCCAGCGCCTGTTCGAGCAATCTGTCTCCGGGCGTACCCTTTTCAACGGTGATCTTCGAGATTCGGCCATCCGATAGCCGAATGGGGAAATCGAACCAGCCCCGCGTCTTCAACGTGTCGATATTGCGCGCAACCAGCGTCGGGTCCGCGCTCAGTGCGACGATGTAGATGTTGTCCGTGATCTTGGCCTGAGCGCCCGCGAGCGGCTCCACTGCGGGGGAGGACTCGTTGCGCATTTGCGGCGTGCCAATTTCTGCGACGCCGGGAAGGCTTGCCCCCTCCTGCGGCAGGAAACGAAGCGTCATCATATGCGAGGCGCGCAATGTCGCGTCGTTGTTCTTTTCGATCAGCAACACGAACTTGACGCCGACTGCTGCGATTTCAACATCGGCGCGCACGGCAGGGGATCCGTTGGCGCCAGGCCGCTTGCTCTCTTCCAGCCGCCATACGGTCGTGCCCACATGCGTCTCGACGTTTTGCATGTCGTTGAGCGCCGCCTGCACGAGGATCGCCGAGCGTTGCGCCACCGGGGCCGCCTGTTCGACATTGGCTGGTCGTTGTGGCGCTTGGGGCTGCGTCTGTGCCTGTTGCTGGGGTGCGGCAGGTTGCGCGGGGGGCTGTTCAGCGGCGCGTGGCGGCTGGGCTGGCTGCGGCGCTTGCGGCTGCGATGGCGCGACGGGCGCCGCATTATTGACGCCCGCGCTCCCGACTCGCTCGTTGATCTTGGCTGAACCCTGCGGCCGCGCTACTTCCGCGATGGTTGCGCGGGGCTTGGCAAAATCTTCCTGCGGGACGCGCAAGCGCCACGCCGCAAAGCCGATGCCGCCTCCGATCAGAAGGATCAAGGGAATCCAGATCAGCATCTGGCGGGAGACCATGCGCCCTGATTCCGGCCGAATCGGAACGGCCGGGCGCGTGACGTCGCCGCGTCCCCCGGGGGTTGTTGGCGTTCGTGTTGTCACGTCGGGCGTTACGGGATCGCTTTCGACGTCGTTGCGTCCGGAGGGACGTGCCGATGCGCTGGAGCTGGGCAGCCCGCTGACGGGCGCGTGCCCGGCTTCAGATGTTTGCGCAGGTTTGCTGCTGGTTGCAGGCGCCGACTCCGTTGGCCCAGCTGACGTGGCCGCTTGCGGCGGCTTCGCGCTGGCGGCCGGTGACGCATGAGCCATATTTGGCGGGGATTCGGGGCGGCCATTCGCCGAAAACCCCTGCGGGGGTGTTAGCGGGCTGGCGCCTGTGGCGCCTGCGGGCAGGATTGGCGGCGCGGGCCGGGCGGAAGGCGGCGGCGACGGAGGCTGCCCTCCCGGCATTGGCGCAGGACGGACAACAACGGGCGAAGGCGGAGGGCTCGGCGCAGCCGGCTTGGGGGGCTCTCTGGCCGGTTCCCCGGAGGCTTCCTGTGGAAGCTCGCCTTCAAGACGCGCGATCGCGTCGTCCAGAGCGTCGCTCTCCGATTGGAGATGCTCTTCGGAGACAGGAGGGTCCAGCGAGCGCAATTGGCCAAGCAGGGCCTTGCGAGCGCGATCATAAATCGCGGTGCGCGTCTCGCGCGTGGAGTTGGGCAGTGCGGCGACTGCGCGCGCCAGAAGCGGATAGTAATCAGCCATGGGGCGTTATCATCATTTCCAAAGGCCGCCCGTCAACAGTAAAGCGCGCAAACACCCTTAGTCTCGAAAAGGATTGTGCACGAGAATCGTGTCCGCGCGCTCCGGGCTGGTGGAGAGCAGCGCAACCGGCGCCTCAATAAGTTCTTCAACGCGGCGAACATATTTAACCGCTGCCGCGGGCAGGTCCACCCACGAGCGGGCGCCCTGCGTCGTGCCTTTCCAGCCTTCAATCGACTCATAAATCGGCTCGACACGGGCCTGTGCAGCCTGACTTGCGGGCAGGTAGTCGATGATCTCGCCGTCGAGCTTGTAGGCGGTGCAGATCTTGATTTCGTCGAAGCCGTCGAGGACGTCGAGCTTGGTGAAGGCGATGCCGTCGATGCCGGAGGTCTTCACGGTCTGGCGCACCAGCACGGCGTCAAACCAACCGCAGCGGCGCGGCCGGCCGGTGACCGTGCCAAATTCATGGCCGCGTTCGCCAAGCATCTGGCCAACCGAATCCGTCAGCTCGCTGGGGAAAGGACCGCCGCCGACGCGCGTCGTGTACGCCTTGGCGATGCCGAGCACATATTGAGCGGCCTTGGGGCCGAGGCCCGAACCGGTGGGGGCGTTGCCCGCGACGGTGTTTGACGATGTGACGTAAGGGTATGTGCCGTGATCAATGTCGAGCAGCGCGCCCTGCGCGCCTTCAAACAGGATTCGCTTGCCGGCGCGGCGCAGGTCTTCGAGCAGCGACCAGGTGCGGTCCATGTACTCGAGCACTTCGTCCGCCACCACGGCGAGTTCGTCGCGGATCGTGTTCGGGTCAATCTCCGGCAGGTTGAAGCCGCGGCGCAGCGCGTTGTGGTGCGCAAGCAGGCGGGCGATCTTGCCGTCGAGCGTGGATAATTCGGCGAGGTCCATCACGCGGATGGCGCGGCGACCAACCTTGTCTTCATACGCAGGGCCGATGCCGCGCATCGTCGTGCCAATCTTCGTGCCCGCGGAGGCGCTGTTCTCGCGCAGCGCGTCAAGCTCGCGATGAATGGAGAGAATAAGCGGCGCGTTCTCGGCGATGCGGAGATTGTCGCGCGAGATTTCGACGCCCTTTTCACGCAGCGCCGCAATCTCTTTTACGAGATGATGGGGGTCGACGACCACGCCGTTGCCGATGACCGACAGCTTGCCCGGGCGCACGATGCCAGATGGCAGCAGCGACAGTTTGTAAGTGACGCCGTCAATGACGAGCGTGTGGCCCGCGTTGTGGCCGCCCTGAAAGCGCACGACGACGTCCGCCTCGATGGACAGCCAGTCCACGATCTTGCCTTTGCCCTCATCGCCCCACTGGGCGCCGACGACGACCACGTTCGCCATGTTCGTTTTCGCTCTTGTTCATGGCCGCGCACGCCCCCGTTGCGCAGCCTTCACATAAAAAACCCGGCGGCAATCCTGTCGGCGCCGGCCGGGGTCATTGCGTGAACGATCTACCGGATTGAGAGGGCGAGGGCAAGGCGGGGCGTTGAGCGGCGTCCTAAAGCGACGCCTCGATCTTGCGGCGCAGGTCTGGCGTCACCTTCGGCATGGGGCCAAACCAGTCGCGGAAAGCGGGTCGCGCCTGATGCAATAGCATGCCCAGGCCGTCCACGCCTTTGAGCCCGCGAAGGCGCGCCTGCGCCAGCAGATCCGTCTCCAGCGGCGCATAAACGATGTCGGTGACCAGCGCTGTTGAGGGCAGTCCGTCGAGCGCGATGTCGAGCGGCGGTTGGCCCAGCATGCCCATGCTGGTGGTGTTGACGAGAAGCGAGGCGCCGGTAAGCCCGTCTTCCCGCTTGTCCCAGTCCAGAGCCTGAACGCTGGCGCCAAATTCAGCAGCCAGTTTCTGCGCGCGCTCGAAGGTGCGGTTGGCGAGGCGAATTTCTTCTACGCCCTCACCAATAAGGCCCGCGAGAACCGCCCGCGCCGCGCCGCCCGCGCCAAGCACCACAGCAGGGCCCGCGTCCGCGCGCCAACCCGGCGCCGCTTCTTGAAGGGACGCCACAAAGCCAAAGGCGTCATAATTGACGCCGCGCAGTCGCCCGTTTTTTTCCACGACCACGCAATTGACCGCGCCGATGGCCTGCGCAACCGGATCAATCTCGTCCAGCAGCGGCAGCGCGAGTTCCTTGAGCGGGATCGTGAGATTGACGCCGGCATAGCCCAGCGGATGCAATGCGCGCAGGGCTTTCTCCAGCCCTTCTGGCTTCACCGCGAGCGGTGCATAATGGCCAAGCAGGCCATATTCGGCGAGCCAGTAGTTGTGAATGACGGGCGAGCGCGAGTGCATGATGGGAAACCCCATCACGCCCGCGAGAAGATAATGATCAGCGTGCGCCATCGGTCATCATGTTTGTTACCTAACCATTATAGCACGGGTCGAGACCAGCTTCATCGGCTTGTTGAGTAAGCTTGTCCGTGGACGCGCCAATAGGTGATCGCCTCATCCCATGTGGGCGGATGTTCGGCTTCGAAACCGCAGGTCGAGCCTGTTGCGATGCGGCGGAAGTCTTTCATCGCGGCAAGATGCGCGCCGGTCGTCATATAGGCGCGCATGTCTTCGCGGCTGCGCCAGACAGACAACGTATGCTGCACGCCTTCTATCCTGCGGGCGTCGGCGAACAGATTGCCCGGCGCCTGCTTGGCCTGCCGCATCGCCGCGAACGCATGCCACCAGAAGTGCGGAACGCGCCAGATTGATTTTACGCGAAGGCCTGTGACGGAGACATAAGGCATGGGCTGCACGGGTTTAAGCTAAGGAAAATTGTCTACGCGCCGCGCAGCGCGTGTTCCATGTAGGCGCCGACGCGCGCCCAAGGCCCGCCCGCGTTCAGCGCGTCGCGCCAGGACGCGACGATCTTGCCGGCGATGGGCGAGGCCTTCGCCTTGCGGTCTATGACGTCGTTGGAGGTTTCGCGCGCGGCTTTCATCACATCGGCGGGAAAGGCGGTTAGCTTTGCGCCGGCCTTGACCAATTCAACGAGCGCGGCGCCGTTCTGGTGTTCAGATTCCGCCAGTGCTGCCGAATGCTCCGCCTGACAGGCGCTTTCCACGATGCGCTGCAGGTCGGGCGAGAGTTTTGCGAAGGCGTCGAGCGAGATCAGCGCTTCGCCCGCGCCGTTGGGCTTGTTGAAGCCGGGCATATAATAATAGGGCGCGATGCGGTGCAGCCCGAGCGGCAGATCGTTGACCGGCGCAAGGATTTCCACAGCGTCGATGGTGCCGCGCTCAAGCGCGGGATAAATATCTGCGGGCGCTATGGATTGGGGCGTCGCGCCCAGCGCGGCGTAAACTTCGCCGCCCATGCCTTGCACGCGAATGCGCATGCCCTTGATGTCTGCGAGGCTTTCAATGGGCTTGCGAAACCAGCCGCCCATGGAGGGGCCTGTGTTGCCCGCAAGCAGACCGCGCACGCCGCGCGGCTTATACAATTCGTCCCACAATTGCTGGCCGCCGCGATGCTCGATCCATGTCTGGTGTTGCAAAGCGCCCATGCCAAAGGGGGCTGTAGTGAAAAACGCGGCGCCGGGCAATTGGCCGTCCCAGAAGAAGGCCGCCGTGTGCCCCATGTCCGCCGCACCCGTCGACACGGCGTCGAGGACGCCAAACGCGGGCACGATGTGGCCGGCAGGGAACACGTCGACGCGCAGGCGCCCGTTGCTCATGGTGGTGATGCGCTGGGCGAGGCGCTCGGCGGAGACGCCGGGGCCGGGCAGGTTTTTGGCCCATGAGGTCACCATGCGCCATGTAATTGTTGGCCCCGCGATCGGCTTCGTTTGCGCGCGCGCGATGGCGGGGGCGGACATGAGGCCTGCGGCGGAGGCCGCGATCAGATTGCGACGGGTGGGAGAGGTCATTCTCGTCTCCTCGACAGGCTCGGATCGTCAGGCGGGCTCGCGCGCCATCAATGCGGCGCCATCCTTGGCGCCGCGCAATGTTGTCAGAGGCCTGCGGCGCAGGCCTCGTTCAATAACGATTCAGGTCTTCAGATAGAGCTGGCCGCCCTTATCGAGGAATTCCTTGCTCTTGGCGGCCATGCCTTCCAGCGCGGCCCTTTCGTTGTCGCCCATCGCCAGCACCTCGGCGCGCAAATCCTGCGTGATCTTCATCGAGCAGAACTTCGGGCCGCACATGGAGCAGAAATGCGCCGTCTTGTGCGCATCCTTGGGCAGCGTGGCGTCGTGATATTCACGCGCCGTGTCGGGATCGAGGCCGATGTTGAACTGATCTTCCCAGCGGAATTCGAAGCGCGCCTTGCTCATCGCGTCGTCGCGAATCTGCGCGGCCGGGTGGCCCTTCGCAAGGTCGGCCGCGTGGGCCGCGATGCGATAGGTGATGACGCCGATTTTCACGTCGTCGCGATCGGGCAGGCCAAGATGTTCCTTGGGCGTGACGTAGCAAAGCATCGCGGTGCCGAACCAGCCGATCATCGCAGCGCCGACGCCTGACGTGATGTGATCGTAACCGGGCGCAATGTCGGTGATCAACGGCCCAAGCGTGTAGAAGGGCGCCTCGCCGCATTCCTTGAGCTGCTTGGTCATGTTGACCTTGATCTTGTGCATCGGCACATGGCCGGGGCCTTCGATCATCACCTGGCAGCCCTTGTCCCACGCCACTTTCGTGAGTTCGCCCAGCGTCTCCAGTTCGCCGAACTGCGCCGCGTCGTTGGCGTCCGCAATGGAGCCGGGACGCAGGCCATCGCCGAGCGAGAACGACACGTCATACTTGCGCATGAGGTCGCAGATTTCGTCGAAACGCTCGTAGAGGAAGCTTTCGCGGTGGCCCGCAAGACACCAGCGCGCCATGATGGAGCCGCCGCGCGAGACGATGCCCGTGGTGCGGTGTGCGGTGAGCGGCACGTACTTGAGACGCACGCCCGCGTGGATGGTGAAATAATCGACGCCCTGTTCGGCCTGTTCGATGAGCGTGTCCTTGAAGACTTCCCAATCGAGCTTCAGCGGGTCGCCGCCCACCTTCTCCAGCGCCTGATAGATCGGCACCGTGCCAATCGGCACCGGCGAGTTGCGGATGATCCAGTCGCGTATGTTGTGGATATTGCGGCCGGTGGACAGATCCATGACCGTGTCCGCGCCCCAGCGGATCGACCATACGAGCTTCTCGACTTCTTCAGCCACCGACGAGGTGACGGCGCTGTTGCCGATGTTGGCGTTCACCTTCACGAGGAAGTTGCGGCCGATCAGCATCGGCTCCAGTTCGCGATGGTTGATGTTGGCGGGGATGATGGCGCGACCGCGCGCGATTTCGGAGCGCACGAATTCCGGCGTTACGAACGCGGGGATTTCGGCGCCGAAGCTTTCGCCATCGGCCACAGCGGCTTCAGCGCGGTCCAGCATCTTCTCGCGGCCGAGGTTCTCGCGGTGCGCGGCGTAGACCATCTCTTCGGTGATGATGCCGGCGCGGGCGAACTCATATTGCGTAACGTATTGCGCGCCTTCGCCGGTCAGCGGGTTTGTGTTGGCCGGGCAGGGCGGCACGAGCTTGTCGCCGGCGACGCCGCCGTTGTCTTCGTCCCTGATCGAGCGGCCTTCATAGGGCTTGAAGCCGCGACGCGCGATCCACGGCTCGCGGATGCGCTTGAGGCCCTTCGACAGGTCGATGCCGGCGTCTGTTTCCGTGTACGGACCAGAGGGGTCGTATACGCGCAGCGTCGGCTCGTTGGGGTCGGTGAGAATAATCTCGCGGAAGGGCACGTGAACGTCGGGAAAGCCCGGCGCGGTCGCGTAAACTTTTCTGGAACCGGGCAGCGGGCCGGTGGTCACTGTCTCGGGGACGAGCGAGCTGCGCTTGGGCTGTACGTTCATCGTTGCCTCCTCATGCGCCGTTGGCGCGTTTTTGCTCATGCGCCGTTGGCGCATTTATTTAGCCGAGGTTGTTGGCCAACGTTGAGGAGGTTTCGGGAAGACGGATTGCCCCCGCCTTCGCGCCCTCCCTACGCTGGCGTCAACCAGATCAGGTTCGAAGGGTGTGATCTCAGCCGCCGGATTTCCGGTCGGCACCCCTGGCGATGTCGAGGACGTTAGCCGAAAGGCGCAGAGGCGGCAAGGGAGGGGAGAGCATGTCGCGATCCGCCGGCCCGTGCGCCGCCTGGCTTCAGCTCGTTTTGCCTCAGCTCGTTTTGGGCAGGTTCTTCAGATACGGGGGGCGAGGAATGGCGATGTGCGCGGCGCGCAGGGCGACTGACCAGCGGTCGCGCAGGTCGTGGTAATACGGATCGACATTGTCGATGCGGTGATCGACTTCCAGCACCATCGTGTCGCGGGGCAGGACGGCGATGTCGATGGGCAGGCCGACGCCGAGATTCGAGCGCATCGTGGAGTCCATTGAGATGAGCGCCAGTTTCAGCGCGTCATCCACACGGGTGTCGTATTCGACGGCGCGATCGAGCACCGGCTTGCCATATTTGTGTTCGCCGATTTGCAGGTAGGGCGTGTCGCGCGTGGCCTCGATGAAATTGCCAGCCGAATAGATCATGAAAAGCCGCATGCGGCCGCCCTTGACCTGGCCGCCAAAGAGCATGGTGACTTCAAAGTTGATCTTGGCCTCTTCGAGCGCCTCGCCCTGCACGGCTCGCACTTTGCGCACGGCGCGGCCGATCAGCTCGGCCGCCGCAAACATGGTTGGCGCCTGCATCAGACGTTCGATCTCGCCGGTTTCCGGGTTTTCGAGTCCTTCGGTCACATAATTGATGACGTTCTGGGAGATCGAGAGATTGCCAGCAGTGGCGATCATCATCACGCGCTCGCCCGGCGTGTGGAACAGATGGAGTTTGCGAAACGTGGATATGTTGTCGAGGCCGGCATTGGTGCGCGTGTCGGCGATCATCACCATGCCTTCGCGCACCAGAAGTCCACAACAATACGTCATAACGCCAGATTCCCCGTTAAGCGGTTCTTCTATCTGTGCGCGACGCGCTTCTCAACTCTGGCGGCGCACATCCACCGTTTCTATTTCGGTTTGGGGCGAGGGCGCTATGCGCATGCACGTCGCGTCCAGCGCGTCGAGGCCCACCGCCATACGTACGTGGCTCTCGTGCGGACAGATCGCGTTCGCCGGATCAAAACCGATCCAGCCGACGCCTTCTACATGCGCCTCCGCCCAGAAATGAAAACCGCCAGCCTGCGTCTTGGGGTGAAGGTGATAGCCGCTGACAAACCGCGCCGGGGCGCCGACAAGACGCGCGCAGACGATGAAGTCGTGAACCAGCGCCTTGACCTTGTTCTTGTCTTCCTTAGTCGGCGCTTTTGGCGCCGGAACCTCTTGTGATTGCTTCTGCGCAGCCGGCTCTTTTGCCTGTGTCTGCTCCTGTGCCGGCTCTTCCGGCTTCTCATCGTCCGACAGAAGCAGAAGCAGCGCATGCAGCCGCTCGATTCTGTTTTCGCCTTCAATCTTCGCCGCCAGCGCGCGCTGGCGATCATCGGGCGATGTGAGGGCCGTCTCGCGCAAAAACAATTCGGGCGGGAACCGTTCGACAGTCGCGCGCACGATGCCGGCTGCGTCGAACGTATCGACAACGCCTTCAGCAAAGAGGCGCAACGTTTCCGTCTGGCCCGACATGCTCAGCGTATGCATGCAATTGCCAAAACCGTCGTCGAACGCGCGGATCCGGCTGTCGCCGTCGATCTCGACGCGCCAGCGCGCGATGTGCTGGCTCTCATGGCTGCGCGGCGTCAGTCGCAACGTCGCGTTCAAAAACCGGACTGGCGGTTCAAAGGTGTGCGCGATTTCGTGTCGGATGTGAATGCGCATGGTTCGCCCCAGGGGCTGTCAGTTCAGCAGGTATTGTTCGGCGAGCAGCACGCCAAGGCGGTTGTTGTCGTCGATGAACTCGGTCACGAATTCATGCAGGCC
Organism: Beijerinckiaceae bacterium; assembly: GCA_030684835.1. Lineage (GTDB taxonomy): Bacteria > Pseudomonadota > Alphaproteobacteria > Rhizobiales > Beijerinckiaceae > Terripilifer. The sequence goes on along the minus strand of JAUXWZ010000046.1, from coordinate 43,813 downwards.
GGAGCGAAAGAGATCTTCTATCGTGGCGCTCTCCAGACGCAGCAGCATCGCGCGTGCGTGGCGTTGCGCGGGCCCTTGCGCGCCGTAAGCTCTGGCGATGTCGTCAAGAAAGCGCGAGAGGTTGTCGTAGCAGGAAACGAGCGAGCGTGGCATCTCTTTGCGCAGGATCAGCAGGTCGGCGACCAGCCACGGCTTGATGCTTTGGCGATAAACCCAGTTATAGGCCGTGAGCGCGGACACGGCGCGCAAGATCGAGGTCCACTGGAAATAGTCGAGCGAGCCGCCCACCGATTCCGTTTCGGGTAACAGGACATGATACTTGACGTCGAGGATGCGCGCGGTGTTGTCCGAACGCTCCATGTAAAGGCCGAGCCGGTTGAACCAGTAGGCGTCGTTGCGCAGCATGGAGCGATAGGCAAGGCCATCGAAGTCACGCGACATCGATTTCACGGCGTCCAGCGCGGGGTCGATACGGTCGCGGCTCATTCGCTCGAACGGCGCGACGGCGCGCTCGATGTTGCGTATCTCGATCCAGCTCGAGTTGATCGCCTGCCACATGTCGGATGTCAGCGCAGTTCGCACCGCGCGCGCATTGGTGCGGGCGCGCTCGACGCAATAACGGATCGAGGATGGATTGTCGGGGTCGAAGACGAGGAAGCGCAGGACAGTCTGCTCATCTGCGACGTCATGCTTTTCCTTGAACGCATCGTGCGCATCAACCGCCAGAAGCGCGCTTTCCCATTCAACGCCGGTGCCGCCGTAGGCTTTGGGCAATGCGGCGAGGCGCGAGGTAATGTCGATAATGCGCGCCGTGAACTCCGCGCGCTCCACATAGCGTGCAAGCCAATAAATGTTGTCGGCTGTGCGCGAAAGCATCAGGCGCTCCGGCGTTTGGATGGGATGAGGGCACGCGGGGCGGACATGTCAGGCATCTTCGATGATCCAGGTGTCCTTGGTGCCGCCGCCCTGGCTTGAATTAACGACCAGCGAGCCTTTGCGCATGGCCACGCGCGTCAGGCCGCCTGGCACAACGCGCGAGCCGTTCGCGCCAGTCAGCACGAATGGCCGAAGGTCGACGTGGCGCGGCGCGATGCCTTCTTCCACGAACGCCGGGCACGTGGAAAGCGAGAGGGTCGGTTGCGCGATGTAATTAGCAGGGTCTGCCAGCAGTTTTTCGCGGAAGCGTTCGCGCTCTTCCTTCGTGGCGTGAGGGCCAACCAGCATGCCGTAGCCCCCGGAGCCGTTGACTTCCTTGACCACAAGTTCGTGCAAATGCTCGAGCACATATTTCAAAGAATCGGCGTCGCGGCAGCGCCACGTGGGCGCGTTTTTCAAGATTGCCTCTTGCCCAAGATAGAAGCGCACGATCTCGGGCATGTAGGTGTACATCGCCTTGTCGTCGGCGACGCCAGTGCCCACGGCATTTGAGAGCGTGAGATTGCCCGCGTTGCAGGCGTTGAGAATGCCGGGCACGCCGAGCACGGAGTCTGGCCGGAAGACCAGCGGATCGAGATAATCGTCGTCAATGCGGCGATAGAGAACGTCGACGCGCTTGGGCCCCTGCGTCGTGCGCATGTACAGCACGTCATCGCGCACGAAAAGATCGCTGCCCTCGACAAGCTCGACCCCGAGCCGGTCGGCCAGGAACGAATGTTCGTAATAGGCCGAGTTGAATTGTCCCGGCGTCAGCAGCGCGACGCTGGGCTCGCCGGAGGCCGTGGGCGGGGCGACAGAGCGCAGGCATTTGAGCAGAAGGTCCGTGTAATTTTCGACCGGGGCGATGCGGTGGGCCGCGAAGAGATCCGGCAGAAGCCGCATCATCACATCGCGGTTCTCCAGCATGTAGGACACGCCCGAGGGCGTGCGCGCATTGTCTTCGAGAACGTAGAACTCGTTTTCGTCCGTGCGTACGACGTCGATGCCGGCGATATGCACCCAGATGTCGTGCGGCGCGCGGCGGCCCGCCATTTCGGGCCGAAACGCCGGATTCTGAAACACCAGGTCGGCGGGAATAATGCCGGCGCGCAGAATTTCGCGGGGGCCGTAAATGTCGGTGAGAAAGGCGTTGATCGCCTTCACGCGCTGGATGAGGCCCTCTTCGAGCAGATGCCATTCCTTCTGCGCAATGACGCGGGGAATGATGTCGAAGGGGATCAGGCGTTCCGCGGCGTCAGCGGAGCCATACACGGCGAAGGTGATCCCGATGCGCCGGAAAAGCAGCTCGGCCTGGCTGCGGCGGGCTGCAAGGATGTCTGGCGGCGTGTCGCGAAGCCACTGGTCAATCCGTGCATAGACGGCGCGGATGTCGCCCGCCCCGCCGGTCATCTCGTCCCAGAAACTCTTCTCGACCATCGCCTCACCCAAGCGGCCAAGCAAATTGCATCGCTCAGCGTCAACCCGTCGGTTGCAAAGCCTATACCACTGCTTGCCAGATCAAAACCGCGCCATAGGTCGCGTTTGAATAAATGTTGAGCGTTGATGGCTCGTTTTATGTGCTCAAGGCGTGTGCAATGCGCCTTGAAGAGAGGCGTCGCCCCCGGGTGTCGATTTCATCCATCCCTCAGGCTCTTCAAGCGTGACGGCGCCCGCGTTCCCGGCAAGTCACGTTTTTGTAACACGCGCTCGCTTAACCCAAATTGATAACGAATGAGCGTTCGCTTTTCATGCGAATGCGTGCTAGTTAGCCCCCGCGAGGAAGACGAGGGTCGCCGCACCGGCTCTTTGTTGGCAGTTCGAAGGTCGCTCGGCAGAAGCGTCCCCGTGGCCCGCTCCCAGGTCAGTTGAATATGTCCGAAATCGGATCTGACGATCCACGACCCCTGGTGCTTGGAATGAAACGCGCTGTTTTACTCACGATCGTCTTGATTCTTCTGGCTGGGCTTACCGCCGGCTTGGCGTGGTTTCATTTTATCTACAAGCCGGAGATGATCCGCGGATTCATTGCGGCTGCCCCGCAGCCAGTTTCGACTGTGGCCGTTGGCGACGCGAAACAGGATGAATGGCTGCCGCGCGCGCCTGCCATCGGCACGTTTCGCGCCGTGCAGGGCGTTGACGTGGCGCCCCAGGCGGCCGGCGTCATTGTGCAGATCAATTTCGAATCGGGTCAGGACGTCAAGCAAGGCGGCGCCCTCGTGCAGATCGACGACACCGTCGAGCAGGCAGACTTGAAGGCCAACCAAGCGACGTTGAAAAATGCTGAGCTTGCGCTCGAGCGTCAGCGCACACTCGTCGGGTCTGCCGCGACAACGAAGGCTAACCTTGATGCGGCAGTGTCGGCGCGCGATCAGGGATCGGCGCAGGTGGACCGCACGCGCGCACTTATCGCGCAGAAGAGAATTGTCGCGCCCTTCAGCGGGAGACTGGGACTGCGGCGCGTGGACGTGGGGCAATTCGTGTCCCCGGGGACCGCGCTTGTGACGCTGCAACAGCTCGATCCGATGTTCATAGATTTTCCGATGCCCGAGCAGAGGCTCGGCGATCTGAAGGTGGGTCAGGTCATCGAAGTTGAAGTCGATGCTTACCCGGGCGAGACCTTCATCGGCAAGATCGGCTCTATTGATGCGCGTGTGAGCGCTGAAACGCGCAACGTGATCGTGCGCGGCGAGATTGCTAATGCCGATCAGAAGCTGCGGCCCGGCATGTTCGGCAATGTGGGCGTGCTCATCGGCGCCGCGCGCAGTGTTGTGACCGTGCCCCGCACGGCGGTGAGTTTCTCGCTCTATGGCGATTCAGTTTACGTGGTCGCGCCTGATCCAAAGGCCGGCGGCGACGTTCTGCAGGCCGAGCGCCGCTTTGTGCGCACGGGCGAGACGCGCGGCGAGAGCGTTGCGATTGCTGAAGGGCTGAAAGCGGGAGAGCGCGTCGTTACCGAGGGGCAGATTCGTCTGCAGCCCGGCGCGCGCGTGAAGATCGGAACGGGCGCGCTCGCGGGCGCTCCCAACACGCTGCCGCGGGAGTAGACCATGGGCGCGTTCACCGATCTCTTCATCCGCCGGCCTGTGCTGGCGACCGTTGTCAGCTTGCTTATTCTGCTCCTTGGATTGCAGGCAGCGTTCAATTTGCCGGTTCGGCAATATCCCGAAATCCAGCAGACGACCGTCACCATCACGACTGCGTATCCCGGCGCGAACGCTGACCTGATCAAAGGCTTCATCACGACGCCGCTGGAACAGGCGGTCGCGAGCACGGAGGGCATCGACACGCTTGTGTCGTCCTCGCAGCAGAACGTTTCGACGATCACGCTCAACCTGCGCCTGAATGCGGACGCGGACCGCGCGGTGACGGACGTTCTGTCGAAGGTCAATCAGGTGCGTCAGCAATTGCCGCGCGAGGCGAATGACCCCGTCGTGGTGAAGACAACGGGGCAGGGCTTCGCGCTGATGTACCTGTCGTTCAGCTCCAAAGTTCTCACCGCATCGCAGATTACCGACTACATCACGCGCGTGGTGCAGCCGCGCTTGCAGACGCTGGATGGCGTCGGCAACGCGCAAATTCTTGGCGGACAGACCTTCGCCATGCGCATTTGGCTCGACCCCGACCGGATGGCCGCGCGCGGCGTGACGCCTGCCGATGTGCGCAACGCGCTCACCATCAACAATTTCACCTCCGCCGCGGGCCAAGTGAAAGGCCAGTTTGTTCAAACAAGCATCAATGCGAGGACATCGCTCGACACACCGGAAGCGTTTTCCAATCTCGTGGTTGCGACGCGCGGCGACTCGCTCATCCGTCTTGGGGCCGTCGCCGATGTAGAGCTTGGACCGCAGACGGTGGATTCATCCTCGGTGTTTGACGGACTCAAGGCGGTGTTTGTCGGCGTCTACGGCACGCCGACCGCGAACCCGCTGACGGTGATCGACAACGTACGCAAGGCGATGCCGGACATCGTCTCGCAATTGCCGCCGGGCATGGAGTCGAGCATCGCCTACGACTCAACGGTGTTCATCCGGGCGTCCATCTCCGAGGTCGCCAAGACGCTGGGTGAAGCCGCGATCATCGTCATCGTGGTCATCTTCCTGTTCCTTGGAAATCTGCGTTCGACGCTTATCCCCGTCGTCACTATTCCGCTTTCGCTGATCGGCGTGATGATCATGCTGATGGCGCTGGGCTATTCCATCAACTTGCTCACCCTGCTTGCGCTGGTGCTGGCCATCGGCCTTGTGGTCGATGACGCCATTGTCGTGGTGGAAAATATCTATCGGCATATCGAGGACGGCATGACGCCGTTCGACGCATCATTACGCGGGGCGCGGGAAATTGCCGGGCCTGTTGTGGCCATGACGATCACGCTGGCGGCTGTCTATGCGCCCATCGGCTTCGTCACCGGCCTCACCGGCGCGCTGTTTCAGGAGTTCGCGTTTACGCTGGCTGGCGCGGTCATCGTGTCGGGCGTGATCGCGCTGACCTTGACGCCCATGATGTGCTCCAAACTTCTCAAGCCGCACAGCGCGAAAGGGCAGGGCCGTTTTGCGAGCTTTCTGGACAGGTTGTTTGACCGGCTGCGGCTGCGCTATGAGCGGCGCTTGCACAAGACGCTTAACTTCCGCGCGATGACCGTTGTCGTTCTTGCGGGCGTTCTGGCGCTGACGGCGGTCCTTTATGTGTCCACGCCGCGCGAGCTTGCGCCGGAAGAGGATCAGGGATTCTTGCTGTCCATCGTCAAGACGCCGCAATACGCCAACCTCGATTATCTCGAACGCACGACCGCCGCGGTTGGCAAGATCATTGATGAAATTCCCGAGAAGGAGCATGTCTTCGCCATCAACGGGATGGCTGGCGTGCGGCAGGCGTTTGTCGGCGTCATCATGAAGCCCTGGAGCGAGCGCCAACGCTCGACCAAGCAGGTGCAACAGCAATTGCAAGGCCGTTTCCCCGAGGTTACGGGCGGCGCTGCGTTCGCGTTCTCGCCACCGGCGTTGCCGGGTTCGGCCGGTGGCCCGCCCGTGCAGTTCGTTATTCGTTCTACCGGCGATTACCAGCAATTGGCGCAGGTGCTGGAGAATGTTCAAAAGGCCGCGCAAGCGAGCGGCTTGTTCATCTTCACCGATACCGATCTGAAGTTTGACACGCCGCAGTTTGAATTCAGGGTTGACGCCGACAAGGCGAACCGGCTCGGCATATCGATGCAGGATGTCGGCTCGTCTCTCGCAACCCTGCTTGGCGGCAATTTCGTCAACCGCTTCAATCTTTACGGACGCAGCTATCAGGTTGTGCCGCAGACGCCGCGCGAGTTCCGTGACACGTCAGATTGGCTGACGCGCTATCAGGTGCGCACGGCGGGCGGTGAACTCGTGCCGCTCTCTACAGTGGCGACGGTGACGCAGAGCGTGCAGCCAAATGCCTTGACGAACTTCCAGCAATTGAGCTCCGCCACGCTGTCGGGCGCGCCGTTCCCGGGGCGCACGATGGGCGAGGTTGTTGACTTCCTGCGTGATCAGGCAGCGAGCTTCCCGGCGGGCTATTCGTACGATTTTCAGGGGGAATCGCGCCAGTTCGTGCAGGAGGGCAATACGCTGGCGATCACGTTCTTCTTCGCGCTCATTGTGATTTATCTCGTGCTTGCGGCGCAGTTCGAAAGTTTCCGCGATCCGTTCATCATCCTCATCGCGCTGCCGACGTCGATCTTCGGCGCGTTGTTGCCCCTCAACGTGCTCGGCATGATGGGCGCGGGGTCGATCAACATCTACACGCAGGTGGGTCTCGTCACGCTCATCGGCCTCATCTCGAAGCACGGCATTCTCATGGTCGAGTTCGCCAACAAGCTGCAGGAAGAGGGCATGTCGCGGCGCGAGGCGATTGAACGTGCGTGCGGCGTGCGGTTGCGGCCGATTCTGATGACCACGGCGGCGATGGTGGTGGCGATGGTGCCGCTCATGATCGCGTCGGGCGCGGGCGCGCGCAGCCGCATGGACATCGGCATCGTCATCGCCTTCGGCATGGCGATTGGCACGCTGTTCACGCTGTTCGTCACGCCGGTAATGTACACATTCCTGGCGCGCGAACGCTCGCGCGACCGCGAAAAGGCGGCGCTGGCGAAGGCAGGCGACGAGCGCCGGGCGGCTCACCTGAATCCGGCGGAGTAGCGCCTTCCTTTCATAGCTGGAGGAGCGGAGGCGGCTTCAACCATTTGCGTTCCCGCCCCCAATGGGGCAAATCCCCGGCAGGCCGTGCGCGGCCGCCATCCCGAGGACATCAATGGCCGCCCCCGATCCCGTCAGCCGGCGCAGAACTTTCGCCATCATCTCCCACCCGGATGCGGGCAAGACGACGCTGACCGAAAAACTGCTGCTGTTTGGCGGCGCGATCCAGCTTGCGGGCGAAGTGCGCGCCAAGGCGAACCGTCGCCAGACGCGTTCGGACTGGATGGGCATCGAGCGTGAGCGCGGAATTTCCGTCGTCACCTCGGTGATGACGTTCGAGTACGGAGATTGCGTCTTCAACCTGCTCGACACGCCGGGCCACGAAGACTTCTCGGAAGACACCTATCGCACACTCACCGCGGTTGATTCCGCCGTCATGGTGATCGACGCGGCCAAGGGCATCGAGGCGCGCACGCGCAAGCTGTTCGAAGTTTGCCGCATGCGTGACATTCCCATCGTCACCTTCATCAACAAGCTTGATCGGGAGACGCGCGATCCGTTTGAACTGATCGACGAGATCGAAAGCACGCTGGCGCTCGATGTCGCGCCGATGACGTGGCCCATCGGGCGCGGTCGTTCGTTTGCGGGCACGTATGACATCGTGAAGAGCGCGATCCGCAAGGTGGACTCCGACGAGGGTCTCATCCAGGTCAACGGGCCGACGGACCCCAAGGTCATCGACATGCTGCCCGAGCATGAGCGTGCAGCGTTCGGCGAGGAGCTGGAGTTGGCGGCGGGCGCGCTGAAGCCTTTCAACCACAACGCGTTTCTCGAAGGGCATCTGACGCCGCTCTACTGGGGCTCCGCGCTGCGCACTTTTGGCGTGCAGGACCTTATCGACGCGCTTGCCGCCTTTGCGCCGCCGCCGCGCGCGCAGGAAAGCGCCACCCGCATGGTGGAGGCGCGCGAGCCGAAGATGACTGGCTTCGTGTTCAAGATCCAGGCGAACATGGACCCCAATCATCGCGACCGCATCGCGTTCATGCGCGTGTGTTCGGGCAAGCTGTCGCGCGGCATGAAGGCGAAGCTGGTGCGCACCGGCAAGATGATGGCGATCACCGCGCCGCAATTTTTCTTTGCGCAGGAGCGCTCCATTGCGGACGAGGCCTACGCAGGCGACGTGGTGGGGTTACCCAACCACGGCACATTGCGCATCGGCGACACGCTCAGCGAGGGCGAGGACATCGTTTTTCGCGGCGTGCCCAGTTTTGCGCCGGAAATCCTGCGCCGCGTGAAGCTCAACGACGCCATGAAGGCGAAAAAGCTGCGCGACGCCATGCAGCAGATGGCGGAGGAGGGCGTCGTGCAGACGTTCTTCCCGAATGATGGCTCGGGCGCGATTGTCGGCGTCGTCGGCGCGTTGCAGCTCGACGTGCTGAAAGAGCGGCTGCAGAACGAATACGGCCTGCCGGTCGCCTTCGAACAGAGCCGATTCGAAATCGCGCGCTGGATTTCGGCGGACGACAAGCTGGAGCTGGAGAAGTTCGTCCGGGCCTATCCGTCCTCGATCGCGCTCGATCTCGATAAAGCGCCGGTGTTTCTGGCCCAGTCGGCGTGGGCGTTGAAATACGAGCAGGACAAGTTTCCCGGGGTGCGTTTCTCCGACGTGAAAGACTATCAGAAGAAGGCGGCGTGACCGGCTTGGCCCGATTTGGTGTCCGCTTGCGTGTCCCGCGCGCCACGCTTGCCGCGCAGATGGGGGATGAGGCGCGTGAGGCTCTTGACCCGCGCGGTGCCCCCGCGCATCGTTCCCACAATGTCCGGGAGTCAGTTCGAGATGACCAGCAAATTTAAGTCCGCCATTGTGATGACCTGCGCGACCTTGGGGTTCGCCTCCGTGTCCCTCCTCCCCGCCGATGCGAGGCCCATTACGCCCGCCGAGCGGCGCCAGCAGCCCTATACCGGCGATCTGCCGGGCTGCCACGACCCGGCGCTGCTTAAGCGCATCGCCAGCCGTTTCGTGCAGCGAGAGAAAAAATACTGGAGCTCCGGCCTCGAAATCCTCGGCTATGAGAAGGTTAGCGAGACCGGTTACCGGTCGAACGGGCTGGATTACATCCCACGTCGCTATTGCCGCGCCGCTGCTGTCATGAATGACGGCAAGGTCCGCCAGGTGGTTTACGCCATCGCCGAGAGCCAGAGCATCATTGGCTGGGGTCCGGGCGTGGAATGGTGCATCGTCGGGCTTGATCGCAATTACGCATGGGGCCGCTCCTGCATGGCCGCCCAGCCGTGAAGCGCATCCTCGCCTCGCTCGCAGCCGTGGCTGCCTGCGGGGTCATCAGCGGCACCGCCAATGCGCAGTCTCGGTCCGGCAATTTCGATTTCTATGTGCTGGCCCTGTCGTGGTCGCCCAGCTTCTGCGCGCTCGAAGGGCGCGAGAAGGGGCGGGCGCAATGCGACGGCCCCGCCAAGGGTTTCGTGCTGCATGGGCTCTGGCCGCAGTACGACCGCGGCTTCCCCTCCAATTGCGATCACCCGGTGCGCAATGCGTCCTATTCCGTGATGCAGCAGATCCGCGGTCTGTACCCGGAGGAGGGGCTCGCGCGGCACCAATGGCGCAAGCACGGCACATGCGCCGGGCAGACGCCGACGGGCTATTTCGCTGAAGTGAAACGCGCCGTCGAGAAGGTGAAGATCCCTGACACGTTCAACGAAGCGCGCGAGGGCGGGCGTGTGAACCCGCGCGACATCGAGCGCAAGTTCATTGAGGCGAACCAGGGCCTGCGCGCGGGCATGATCACGACCACCTGCATGCGCGGCATGCTGCAGGAAGTGCGGGTTTGCATGAGCAAGGATCTGCGCGGGTTCGTAGCGTGTCCCGATGTCGTGCGGTCAGGTTGCCGCGCGCAAAACGTGAGCGCGCCCACGCACTGATTCATCGGGCGCGCTATCTTTTGCGGCGGCGGCGGATTAAGTCAGCACACCGCAACACATCTGGTTAGATGCCGGCATGAATTACCGCCACGCGTTCCACGCCGGCAATTTTGCTGACGTCTTCAAGCACGCCATCCTCGCGCGCATCCTCGATTATCTGATGCGCAAGGACGCGCCGCTGCGCTATCTCGATACGCACGCTGGCGTCGGCCGCTACGATCTGGCGGGCGACGAGGCGTCGCGCACGGGCGAATGGCGCGATGGCGTTGCGCGGGTGATGAAGGCGGAGCGGCCGCCGCAGATTGCCGCGCTTCTGGCTCCCTGGCTCAAGACGCTGGGCCCCTGCGATGAGGAGGGGAAGCCGGAGTCTTACACGGGTTCGCCCGCGCTTGCGCAGGCAATGCTGCGCAAGCAGGACCGGCTGACGCTCTGCGAACTGCACCCCGTCGACATCGAAAGGTTGCGGGCGGCCATGGGCCGCGATCATCGCATGAAGACGCTGGCCATCGACGGCTACATGGCGCTCAACGCCTTCGTGCCGCCAGTCGAACGCCGGGGTCTTGTGCTGGTCGATCCGCCGTTTGAAGCGACTGACGAATTCGAGCGGCTCGCCAAGGCTTTCGCATCGGCTTACGCCAAGTGGCCAACCGGCGTGTATGCGCTCTGGCATCCGGTCAAGGACGGCCGGATCGTGGATGATTTTTATCGCAGCCTTGCGAACGCGTGTGGCGGCAAGCTGCTGCGGCTGGAGCTGGCGGTGGCGGCGCCCGCGCCAGAGGGGCGGCTGGTGGCGAACGGCCTGGCCATTATCAACCCGCCTTTCGTTCTTGCCGAAGAGGCGCGCGCGCTCCTGCCATGGCTGGGCAAGGTTCTGGCGCATGGGCCCGGAGCGGGCGTGCGCATCGAAGAGGGTGCGCCCTGAATGGCGTATTGAACTGGCGGTTACGCTTGCCGCTTGCCAAACGCCGCGCAATGGACCAGCTTTGAGGATGGAGCGCAGGCGCTCCTTACCTGCTTAACGAGGGGACCGGCTGCCTTGGCGGATCGGAGCCGTGAAGCCGAAGAGCGGCGGGCTTCACGAATTGCAGGACGCCCGAATGCCGATCCAGGATGATCGGCCAACATGGGGCGCGTCATGCAGCAGGGGGCGGTCAAGTTTTACAAGCCTGAGAAAGGCTATGGCTTCATCAAGCCGGACAGCGGCGGCGCCGATATTTTCGTCCATATCAGCGCTGTGGAGCAGGCCGGTTTAGCCGGCTTGACCGAAGGCCAGCGCATCGGCTTCGACATCGAGCCGGACAAAAAGGGCAAAGGGCCGAAGGCTGTGAACCTCCGGCTCCTCTAATCGCTAGCGCGCCTGAATATCAGACGGGTGGGACGCGCAGAATCTGGCCCGGATAGATCTTGTCGGGATCCGTCAGCATCGGCTTATTGGCCTCGAAGATGACGTTGTATTGGCCACCCTTGCCCTTGCCGTACATCTCTTCCGAAATCTTCCAGAGTGTGTCGCCCTTCTTGACTTCGTAGGTGCGCGATTCCGCCGTCGACTTGGTGACGGCGACATTGCTCTCGACCTGCGCAATGCCAGTCGTGTTGCCGACGGCAAGCATGATCTTTTCGAGTTCTTCCGTGCTCACGGCTTTGCCGGAGAGGACGACCTTGTCGCCTTCAACCTTGACGTCGACGCCTGACATGTCGAGCCCGTGCTTCTCGGCCTCCTTCTTGAGCGTGTCAGCGTCAGCCGCTTGCGCCTCGGACGCGCCGAATAATTTCGCGCCGACGGACTTGGCGAAATTCCAGAGCCCCATGAAAATCTCCCTTGGTTCAAAATAGCGCCGACGTTCCGGCGTCTGCAATCATAGCCGAAGGCAATAGGTTCTGAAAGCAAAAGGCCCGGCGTGAGCCGGGCCTTCGCAAATGCGTGACTGCAGATTGATGCGATCAGAAGCGGTAGTTTACGCCAGCCCGGACCAGGGATACGGACAAGTCGCCACGCGAAGCATAAGGCGTTGCGGCGAAGACGTCCTTCGCCCCGAACGAAGTGTAGAGGTATTCGGTCTTCGCCGAAATGTTGTTGCTGAAGGCGTATTCGATGCCGCCGCCAACCGCCCAGCCATTACGCCAGCCGGAATCCTTGCCCGCAATAGCGAGCGTGATATCGTTGAACTTCGTGTCGAGCGAAGCGCCAGCGTAACCGCCGGTCGCGAAGATCAGCGCGCGATCAAGTGACAAGCCGACGCGCGCGCGCAGGGTGCCCATCCAGTTCACGCCAGCCGTGCTGACGACTGCGGAAGCGGGCGGGCCGCCAACGAGCGTGCGGCCGGTGGAATCAATGTTCGTCCAGTTGAGGTCGCCTTCGAGGCCGACGACGAATTGGTTGATCTGATAATTATAACCAAGCGTGCCGCCAAGCGTGAAGCCAGACGGCTTACCGAACGTGGTGTTGCCGACGTTGCCGAGCGATCCCCAGCCATATCCGCCATTGAGGCCGACATAAAAGCCGGTCCACGAGAAGACGGGCGGGGTGTAGTACGCTGCGGCCGGGGCGGGCGCATAACCACGGTTCGGGAGGTCAGCCGCCTGCGCCGAGGCGACGGCAAGGAAGGGAAACGCCAGAGCGGCAAGACGATAAATACGCATCAAATTTACTCCAACAGAAGGACCGCCAGATGGGCGACCGTCATGTGTGACGACGCTAATTGCGCGAAGTCGATGGGTTGGATTCATAGACGGTAAAGGTAAGCAAATTCGTGTCGCAACACTTGCGCAAAACGGCGCGAAAGTGGCGGTTCTGCTGGCTTTTCGCCGCACCCGTTAAAAGCGAAAGCGTTTACCTCAATGGTTGCGCGCGAACGCAGTTAACGGCTTGTGTTGATGTATCAACGGCTCGCGAATACCGGGCTTACGACGGGTCAGTTGGCTTAATGATGTGTTAAAGTATCGGGGCCGCAAGATGAGGCTTCCGCTAGACTTGTCGGAGCCCAATTCACACGTGAAAGGTGACGCTCATTTATTGCGATGACGCTCGTACCGGACGAGGGTCAGTCCGCGCTGGGCAAGCGCCGGATCGTGAATTCGATGACATCGCCGTCAAGCTCGCGCCAAAATTCGATCTCTGTCATGTACGCCGCTTTGGGGAACCGGTCGAACCACTCGCGGGCTTTTGCGCGCGCTTCGCCACGCGGCAGCAGATAGGTTTCGCGACGCCAGGAGCCGCCACCGTTGGCTTTCATGGCGCGCGACTTCTCCGACATGCGGCGGGCGATGTCGCGCGGCGATCTGCGCGAGGATTCCATTACTCAACTCCGGAGTTCCTGCTCACAAGATAACGCGGCGAAGCCGGGATTGCGAGTCGCCACGCCAACGCTCTTTGTTGTCACGCTTGCAAAGCCGCGCCACTCCTGAAACCATCCGGTAAAGAAGTCGCGCCAGTCACTTCGCGCCTCAAAAATGAGCCCCCAGGGGCGACCCGAACATACGAGTCATGCGTCAGGAGGCGGCGATGGTCGAAACGGCGAAGCGGAACCCCACACGCGTTGCCGGGCCACGGCTTATTGCGCTCGTTGGCCCTTTTCAGAGCGGCAAGACGACCCTTCTTGAAAGCTTGCTGGCGCGCACCGGCGCATTGTCGCGGCAGGGCTCGGTGCGGGATTCCACCAGCGTTGGCGATGCGTCGATCGAAGCGCGCTCCCACGCCATGAGCGTCGAGGCGAATGTCGCCAGCGCCGAATACCTTGGAGACCGCATCACTTTTGTCGATTGTCCGGGCTCTATCGAGTTTCTCAACGACATGCGATTCACGTTGCCGCTTTGCGACGCCGCGATTGTCGTGTGCGAAGCCGATGAACGAAAAATGCCTGCACTGCAGTTGATTTTGCGCGAACTCGAAGACCTGAAGATTCCGCGCTTCCTGTTTCTCAACAAGATTGATACGGCCACAATGCGGGTGCGCGAAACGCTCGCCATGCTCCAGCCCGCCTCGCGCACGCCACTTCTGTTGCGGCAAATCCCCATTTGGCAGCGCGGCATTGCGACAGGCTTCATCGATCTCGCGCTCGAGCGCGCGTTCGTCTATCGCGAACATGCGCCCTCGACCATCATCGACGTGCCAGCGGGCGAAGTGCCGCGCGAAAAGGAAGCGCGCTATTCGATGCTCGAACAGCTCGCTGATTATGATGATGCGCTGATGGAGGAATTGCTCAGCGACATCGAGCCGCCGCGCGACCAGATCTTTGACGACCTCGCCCAGGACTTGCGACAGGGCTTTGTCGTGCCGCTGCTGATCGGCTCGGCCGAACGCGGCAATGGCGTCACGCGGCTCCTGAAAGCGTTGCGTCATGAGGCGCCAGGCATCGCCGCAACGCGTGACCGACTGGGTGTGCCCGCTGAAGGACCGCCGCTGGCGCGCGTTATCCGCACGGTCCATACGCCCCACGGCGGCAAGCTTTCGCTGGCGCGTGTGCTGCGCGGATCCTTCGCTGATGGCGGCGTCGTCGCTTCGCGCAGCGGCGAAGATCGCATCGCTGGCGTCTCCCGGCTGATGGGTTCTGCGGTGTCGCGCATACCAAAAGCGGAGGAGGGGGAGACGGGCGCGTTTGGCCGACTGGATAACGTAACTACTGGCGACAGTTTCGTCGATGCAAAAGCCGCCAGCAGCGCCGACGCCATTGAGATTGCGCGCCCCCACGTCCCCACGCCCGTTCACGCCTTTGCTATATCCACACGGGACCGCAAGGATGAAGTGCGCCTCACGTCCGCGATTGCAAAGTTGATCGACGAAGATTCGTCGCTCGCCTTCGTGCAGGATCAGGAAAACGGCGAGTTGAAGCTCCTGGGGCAGGGCGAAATGCATTTGCGCATCGCGCTCGAACGTCTGGCGGCGCGCTTCGGCGTTATGGCGGAGGCGCGACGTCCAGCCATCGCCTATCGCGAAACCATTCGCGACCACGTCAACGTGCGCGGGCGCCATCGCAAGCAGTCTGGTGGGCACGGGCAGTTCGGTGACGTGGTCATCGACGTTGCGCCGCTGGCGCGGGGGGATGGCTTCCGTTTTGCAGAAAGCGTGCATGGCGGCGCGGTGCCGAAGCAATATTTCAGCTCCGTCGAAGCGGGGTGCGAAGATGCATTGTCGCGCGGGCCGCTCGGCTTTCGCGTTGTAGATGTGGCGGCGACGCTGCTCGACGGCTCGTATCACACGGTTGATTCATCCGACATGGCGTTTCGCGCCGCCGCAAAACTTGCGATGCAAGAGGCGCTTGCCAAAGCGCGTCCGGTGCTGCTGGAGCCAATTCAGTCGGTGACGATTTCCATTCCCACCGATGCGATGTCGAAGGCGTCGGCGATCGTCTCTGCGCGGCGTGGACAAATCCTCGGGTACGATGCGCGCGAGGGCTGGGATGGATGGGACGACCTGCGTGCGCTCATGCCCGAAAGCGAGATGAACGATCTCATCGTGGAATTGCGTTCGGCGACGGCGGGCGTTGGCTCGTTCAGCGCGCAGTTCGATCATCTCACAGAACTGACCGGCAAACAGGCGGACGCGATCGTAGCGCAGGCTGCGCATGCGCGGGCGAATGGGCATTAAACCTGCGTCGCGCGCCCCGGCGCGACATGACTGGACCAGGGATACAAAAAAGGCGGGCACGAGGCCCGCCTTTCGCATTCCGTAGGACGTGCGCTATTACGCTTGCTCTTCGTCTTCGACCTGCTGGATCGCGGCGAGCACCCAGCTCTGCGGACCGGCGTTATGCTGGCGCAGGAACGTCCAGATCTCGGTGATTTCCGTCGGCGTCTTGAGATCGCCGTGGACTACCTTGTTGGTTGCGCGCTCAAGCACTGCGTCGAAGATTTCGTAGCGCATGGCCACGGTCGCGTAATCGCCGTTCGCCTCGCTCCACGCTTCCGACAGGTCACCCTGCAGGAGCTTCACGCCGCCCGACTTCGCGATGAGTCCCTTCGCCTGCTGTTCGGCGAGATCCTCTTCGAAGAAGGTCGCCATTTCGGGTGTCGAGATGCGGCGCAGATACCCGATGTCTTCCTGCGAGTAGGCGCCCTGAACTTCTTCAAGCACCTTCTCGAAGCGCTCGAAATCAGCGCCGTCCAGCTTCAGGGGACGGGTCTGCGTTCCGAAGGCCGAGCCGCCGCCGGCGCCCATGCCAGCGCCCATGCCAGCGCCACCACCGATCGCGCCGAGGCCGCCGATGCCGCCAAGCGCCGAGCGCGGGGCGCTCGTCTGGGGCTGCTCGGGGGCGACCGGATCAGGGCCCGTTGCGCGCTGATAGCCCATTGGGGCTGACATCTGCGGCTGCTGGCGACGACGCCACCAGGACACAGCCAGCCACACGAGACCACCGATCAGTGCGAGCTGCAGCAACAGACCAAAGATGCCTGCGAGGCTGCCAAGGCCGCTGAACAGGCCAGAGCCCATCAGCATGCCCATGATGCCCGCGCCAATGAGGCCGCCCATGATGCCGCGTGCAAGCGGCGATGAGAACATGCCGCCGGCTGCGGCGGGAGCTGCGGCTGCGGCCGCGCCCGGACGAGCCGCGCTAGTGGCCGGGGTGGATTGGGCCGGGTTGGAGCGCTGGAACGATTGCGCTGCGCCGGGCGCCGTGTTCGTGCGCGGCGCAACGCTCTCGGTGCGCGAGCCGCGGCTGCCGAAGCTTGAGCCTTTACCCGCGCGAGCCTCGGCCAGCACGGGGGCAAACGCGAGGACCAGCGCTGCGGCAACTGCCGTGAAGCGGCCCGCGGTACGCCTGTTCTGCGAATTCATGAATTTTCTCCCTTTGAGCCGTGCGGTTTCAACGCACGCTCTAGCCGTCAATATCGGACTGCTTAGGCCCAACTGCAAGTGAGGCAGATACGGAGTGATTGCTACCAAGATATACGGGTGCGACAGCTGACTTAAAAAACGCCAAGCGCGATCGCCCCAATGAAGAGAAGAGACGCAACAATTCCAACGAACTCCAGAGCCTGGCTTCCGATCATCGTTCGCTCCTCACAGGTGGACACGCATCCGGGATGGAAGCGGCCCGCACATGGGATTACAAAATGTTAACCTACAAACGCTTTTCGGCCAAGCGCGAGTCGGGCGCGTGCGATGCTGCAACTGGTGTTTTTTCGCCGCAAGTCTCTGAAAATAAACGTTATCAATAATTTGGGTGACACCTTGAACGGCAGTGCGGCAGACGACGGCGGGGAAGGCGACAACGCGACGGGCCGCCGGGGATATCACCACGGCCGGCTCAAAGACGCGCTGATCGAAGCTGCACGTGACCTCATCGAGCAACGGGGCCCCCAGGGGTTCAGCCTCACCGAGGCGGCGCGTCTCGTGGGGGTGACCCCGGCTGCGCCGTATCGCCATTTCAGCGACCGCGATGCGCTGATGGGCGAGGTCGCCCGGCGCGGGTTCGAACTGTTCAACGACAGGCTGAGGCAAGCCTGGAATGAAGGTCGGCCCGAAGCTGAAACCGCTTTTTCCCGCATGGGGCGAGCCTATCTGGATTTTGCCCGGCAGGAGCCCGGGTATTACCGGAGCATGTTCACCCGGGCGCCGGAGCTTGACGCATCATGTCCGCCCGGCGGTGTCGGTCCCCCGGTTGCCGCGGCCCAGTCCTTTGCGTTGCTGAACGAGGCGGCGGGCGCGGTGCTGCGGGCCCGCCGCCGCAGCGGTTGTGACCCCGCCCACCTGGCGCTTCAAGTTTGGGCGCTGTCGCACGGCGCTGCGACGCTCATGCTCGGCGGTTATTTGCCGGGCGCGGGCGGGTCGGACGCCTATAGCTTGCTGGAGTCCGGGTTGCGAACTCTGGTGCGGGTGGATGATGGGTTTACCCCGCAAATTTGAAGCGTAGCATTCACACTACCGTCATCTGATTTTGGAACTTTCGACGATATGACGCATTGCGTACACAGCGGAGGGGCCAGCTGAATCCGCGAACGGAGTGTGAGTAGTGCGGATTCTCATTGTTGAAGACGACCCCTTTGTGGCTCTCGACCTCGAATGCATTGTGAGAGACTCCGCCGACGCGGACATCTGCATGGCTTCAACGCTGGCGGAGGCGCGTCGTTGTGCGCATTTGCCGATCGACTTCGCTTTCCTCGATATTGATATGCCGGACGGCAAGATCTTTCCGGTGGCGGCTGAATTGCGCCGCCGCAAGATCCCGTTTGTCTTTGTGTCGGGCGCATTGCGGCACGAGATCCCGGTCCTGTTGCGGGATGTGCCGTTCATCTCCAAGCCTTACAAGGTCTGGCAGATCGCCCAGAACCTTCCGCGCGAGTCCCGCGCCTCCTGACCGGACTCCCGGTTCGTTGATCAGACTTTTGTAAAGTTTTCAAAAGCTGCGTCCGCGCCCTTGAAGCTGGACCCATGTGAATGTAAATTACATTCACATGCTACCCAGAAGGAGCCCGTGACATGAGTTCGTCCTCCAACGCCTGGTCCAATTCCTGGTCCAACACCGCCAATGCGTCGTCGGGCGCATCGTCGCGCGATAAAGCCTACGCGCCCCGGCCACGGTGGCGGATCATCGAGATCGCAGCTGTTGTTGTCGGTTTCATGGTGTGGTGGGCGCTTGGCCTAACCCTTCTTGCTATCAAGCTCTGGCGCAACCGGCAGGGCTATCCCACCGACATGATCACCGCCGCGCGCGGCGCTTTTGAGGAGAATGTGATGAAGCGTTGGCCTGGAATGACCTCCGGCTTTGCCTGCCGCACAAATAGCGCGTCCGTCGCGCGTGACTGGGGTTTCACCGCGAGCCGTTCATCGGGCAACAGCGCCTTCGATGGTTGGCGCGAGGGTGAGCTGGCCCGTCTTGAAGAAGAGCGCCGCAAGCTCGAAGCCGCAGAGCGTGAGTTCTCCGACTATATCGAGAGCCTGCGTCAAGCCAAGGATCGTGAAGAGTTCGAGCGTTTCATGCGCGAACGCACCGGTCAGGCTGAGGACCGCGCCAGCGCCTGACGCCTTTTGCTAAATGCAAGCAAGACAGATCCCCGCTGCAAGGCGGGGATTTTTTTGTGCGCCTCAGGCCGTTCTCGCGCACGTGATCGATGCCGCTGAAAAAAATACAATTCTGAATTTGCGCCTTCCTCTGCGTTAACCGTCATCCTTTAAGCGTGCTTAATCATTCGTGCGCAATTGTCGCGAATGGCGCGTAGAGTTCTGCCTTTCATGCTAGTCGCGGGCGTGATCGCGACGCTTCCCGGATGCGGGCTCTTTGAGCGCCCGCAGCGTCCGGCGTGGCGCGAGGCTGCGGACAAAGCCTGCGCCGCGCGCCGCACCGTGCGCATGAGCGCCTACGTTCAACCGGCCCGCTCCATCAATGGTCCCGGCATCTGCGGCCTCAACCAGCCTTTGAAGGTCGCCGCTCTCAAGGATGGCACGGTCGCGATCTCCTCCTCCGCCACGCTGAATTGCCCGATGGCCGAGGCGCTTGAAAAGTGGATGCTGGATGTGGTTCAGCCTGCTGCATGGGCGCGATTCAAACAGCCGGTGACGCAGATCGATACGATGGGCTCGTACGGATGCCGGCCAATCAATAACAAGAGCGGCGCCAAGCTATCCGAACACGCGTTCGGCAACGCCATCGACATCGGCGGCTTCCGCCTTGCTGACGGGCAGAAGATTACGCTCGTCAAAGGATGGACCAAGGGCGACGAGCAGGAAAAGGGCTTCCTGCGCGAGGCGCATATCGGCGCGTGCAATCATTTCACGACCGTGCTGGGGCCCGGCTCCAACGCGCTGCACTACAACCATTTCCATGTCGATCTCGCGATGCACGGCAACACGTCTCAGGGCCCGCGCCGCTATTGCCGGCCCATTCTGCGCGACTTGCCGCCGCGCCCGCGACTTGACGACCTGCCGGACCCGCCGATGCTGGAGCCGGAAATCGATATGGCGCGCAGCATGGGCGGCAATCGCAATCAGCTGGCCATGAGCCGCCAGGCGACGGCCGCGCTGGTGCGCGCTGCGCCGCTGCCGCCAGCGCCGATGGGCGCCACCTCGCGTTATGGCGGGCGCATGGGGCTCGATGTTGGGGCGCCCCTCCAGATGCCGCAGCGACAGCCCGCGCTCGCCGCGCGCGGCGGCATGCTGCGTGACGACGGGGTGTTCGTGCCGCCGGGCGAAATCGGGGATTAGCAGAAGCCTCTGTCTTTCCGCGTCACGGCCAGCGAAGGCCGACCGCAACGACAGGCAAACGCTGTAGCCTGTCGTAGTTTTTCGCCGTCGCAAGAATCACGCGCCGAGTCGGCGAGCGCTAACGTGCCCGATAGCAGGACCGCGCTTACTGCTGCAACCTGACGTTCGCCTTCTCGACCACATCGGTCCAGCGCTTTGACTCGGAGGCGACAAGATCGGCCATCTCGTTGGGGCGCAGGCCCAGAGGCACAACGCCCAGCTGATCGAGCCGCGCGACAATGGGCGCCGAAAAAATGATCTCGCGGACGGCTTCCGCGAATTTCTGGCGGATGTCGAGAGGCGTGCCCGGAGGGGCGGTGAATGCGGTCCACGTGTCCGACAGCAGCAGCGGCATGCCGGCTTCAGCAATCGTGGGCACGCCCGGCGCCTGCTTGGGCGTTTCCTTCATGGTCGCTGCGAGCATCTTCACCTTGCCGGCCTGCGCGAGCGGCAAAATCGTGCCGATGTCAGCGAACATGAAGTCAACGTGATTGGCCGCGATATCATTGAGCGCGGGCGCCGCGCCTGAATAGGGCACGTGCGCGTGTTTCGTGCCGATCAACATTTCAAACAGGGCGCCGGTGAGGTGGCCAGTCGTGCCGTTGCCCTGGGAAGCGTAGGAGAGCTTGCCGGGGTTGGCTTTGGCGAATGCGATGAATTCTTGCGCGGTTTTCCACGGCGCGTTGCCGCGCACCACCAGCATGTTGGGGATCGACGACGAGACGGAGACCGGCTCCAATTTTTTGGGATCGAACCGAAGCTCCTTGAAGAGCGCCGCGTTGACGACGAGAGGCGCGGGCGGGGACACGAGGATCGTGTAGCCATCGGGGGGCGCGCGATAGACGAATTCGGCGGCGATGTTGTTGCCGGCGCCGGGGCGGTTCTCCACCGTGACTGTCTGGCCCCACCTGTTCTGAAGCCGTTCGCCGACGATGCGGGCGATAAGATCGTTGCCGCCTCCGGCCGCCGCCGACACGATGAGACGAACCTGGCGGCTGGGATATTGCGTGGCGGTTTCCGCCTTCTGCGCCATCGCGGCGCTGGGTGCGATGACCAGCGCGCTGGCGACCAAAGCACGTGAAATGATGCTTTTCATATTCCCTCCCAAGACGTTTTTTAAACTCGCTTATGGCAGAGTTTTGCCATGCCGCAATCAATTGGGGAAGTGTCGATCTTGTGAACACCCACGAATTAGTTTCGTCCCCAGCCGCCGCCCGTCGGCGTGATGATCGTGACACAATCGCCGGGCGCAACCTCGGTGAAGGCGCAGCCCGCAAGCTGCTCGTTGCTCCCGTCCGCGCGACGAAGCCAGTTTTGCCCGAGATCGCCCGCTTCGCCGCCTGCGACCCCGAAGGCGCGCACGCGGCGGCGCCCCGATAGGATCGACAATTCCATGCCCTCAAGAAAGCGGATCGTGCGGCTGACGCCATCGCCCGCTTTGAAGCGGCCTCTGCCGCCCGAGCCGCGCCGGATGTGGAAGTCCTCCAACACGACCGGAAAGCGAAGCTCCAGCACCTCCGGGTCGGTGAGGCGCGAATTCGTCATGTGCGTGTGCACGGCGGCGGCGCCGTTAAAGCCCTCGCCCGCAGGCGCGCCCGAGCAGATCGTCTCGTAGTATTGATGGCGCGCATTGCCGAAGGTGAGATTGTTCATCGTGCCTTGCGCGGAGCCGAGCGCGCCCAACGCGCCAAACAGGCAATCGGCGACGGCTTGACTTGTCTCGACATTTCCCGCCACGACGGCGGCAGGCCAGCGCGGCGCGAGCAGCGAGCCTTGCGGCGCAATGATATTTAGCGGACGCAGACAGCCGGCATTCATGGGAATGTCGCTGTCGACCAGCATGCGAAACACATAAAGGCACGCCGCCCGCGTGATCGGTTCGGGCGCATTGAAGTTATCGGCCTGCTGTGGCGAGGTTCCGGTGAAGTCGATGGTCGCTGCACGCGCGTCTTTGTCCACACGAATGGCGACGCGGATCTGCGTTCCCTGATCGAGTTCAAGCGTGAAGGCGCAATCAGCGAGGCGCGCAATGACGCGGCGCACGCTTTCTTCCGCGTTGTCCTGCACGTGGCCCATGTAGGCCTCCACAACAGGCAGCGAGAATTCGTCGATCATCTGCTGCAACAGCGCCGCGCCGCGCGCATTTGCGGCGACCTGCGCCTTGAGGTCGGCGATGTTTTGCGCCGGATTTCGCGCTGGGTATTTTGCTTGTGTGAGCAGCGCCAGCGTTTCGGCTTCGGCGAAACGGCCGCCCGAAACGAGGCGGAAATTGTCGATATAGACCCCTTCCTGCTCGATGCTTGTCGCGCGGGGCGACATGGAGCCGGGCGCTATGCCGCCCACGTCTGCGTGGTGGCCGCGCGCGGCGATCCAGAACAGGATGCGAGAGTTTGTTTTGTCGAAGACCGGCGTGCAGACCGTGATGTCCGGTAAATGCGTGCCGCCGTTGTAGGGCGCGTTGATCGCATACACATCGCCCGGCCTGATATTCTGCGCGTTCTGCCGCGCGATGGTCTCCACCGACCGATCCATGGAGCCCAGATGGACGGGCATGTGCGGCGCGTTGGCGACGAGATTCGCGTGCGCGTCGAAAATCGCGCAGGAGAAATCAAGCCGCTCCTTGATGTTCACCGAGGACGCGGTGTTCTGCAACGTGACGCCCATCTGCTCTGCGATGGACATGAAGCGATTGTTGAACACTTCGAGCAAAACAGGATCGGCCTTTGTGCCAATGGCGGTGCGCTTTTCGCGCGGCGCACCGCGCGTGAGCAGCACGTGATCCTTGCGCGTGATCTGCGCGCACCAGCCGTCTTCCACAACGATGGTCTGGTTCGCCTCGATGATGAGCGCAGGACCAGCCAGCGTATGGCCGGGGGACATGTCTTCGCGCACAAACAGACGCGCGTCGCGCCATTGGCCGCGCGAATAAAACCTAGTCTGCGCGCGGGCGGGTGGGCATGCCGTCACCTCGTCGAGCTGCGGTTCCTCGCGATCCTCGCCGCCGCCCGACGCCTCTACGCTGACGGCCTCAATGATCAGGCTTTTCGATGGATCGATGAAACCAAAACGCGTGCGATGGGCGTTCTCGAAAGCCTCACGCATTGCAGCCGCATCTGTGAAGGGCGGATCGAGTTCGAGCGCCGCGTCGGAACCCGCGTAGCGCACATGGGCGCGGGCCTGCGTTGTAACGCACTCGCCTGCGAGTCCTTGCGCTTCCAGTTCCGCGCGCGCGTCCTGCGCCAGCAAGTTCACGCTTGCGGCGAGTGATGCGAGGCCTTCTGCATCCAGCGCGTCTTCAAGAGCTGCCGTGCGCAACGCGCTCACATTGGCGAGCCCCATTCCGTAAGCCGACAGAACGGAGGACAACGGATGCAGCAACACAATGTTCATGCCCAGCGCATCGGCGACGAGGCAGGCGTGCTGGCCGCCCGCGCCGCCAAAGCAATTGAGCGCATAGCGCGTCACATCATAGCCGCGCGCCACTGATATTTTCTTGATCGCTTCCGCCATGCCCGCCACGGCGATTTCAATGCAACCGTCGGCGACAGCTTGCGGCGTGCGGCCATCGCCGATGCTATTTGCAAGCTCCGCAAAGGCCGCGCGCACGCCGTCCGCGTCGAGGCGTTCATCGCCGCCCTCGCCAAAGAGGGTGGGAAAATGCTCGGGCAAAATTTTGCCCGTCATCACGTTGGCGTCTGTCACCGTGAGGGGCCCGCCGCGCCGATAGGAAAGGGGGCCGGGCGAGGCGCCAGCCGATTGCGGCCCAACGCGCAATCGCGCGCCATCGTAGGAGATAATGGAGCCGCCACCCGCCGCCACGGTGTGAATACGCATCATCGGCGCGCGCAATCTCACGCCTGCAACTTCGCTGTCGAACGCGCGTTCATAAGCGCCTGCATAATGCGTCACGTCGGTCGATGTGCCGCCCATGTCAAAACCGATGACGCGCGTGAACCCGGCGCTTTGCGCGGTGCGGGCCATGGCGACGACGCCGCCTGCTGGACCGGACAGAATGGCGTCCTTGCCCTGAAAAAAACGTGCGGAGGACAAGCCGCCTGCTGACGACATGAAGAGCAAGCGCGGCCCGCCGTCTTCTTTGGCGCCAAGTTCTTGCGCGCCAAGTTCTTCAGCAACGCGATCCACATAGCGGCGCAGGATCGGCGTGAGATACGCGTCGGCAATCGTGGTGTCGCCGCGCGGCACGAATTTAACGAGCGCAATTGTCTCGTGGCTTGTGGAGATCTGCGTAAAGCCGATCTCACGCGCAATTGCGGCGACGCGTTGCTCATGAAGCGGCCAGCGCCATGCGTGCATGAAGACGATTGCAATGGCTTCAAAACCTTGCGCATGCGCCTGACGCAGCGCCGATCGCGCAGCTGTTTCATCGAGCGCGCGTTCAAGCGCGCCATCCGCGCGCACGCGCTCGTCGATCTCGATGACGCCCGCGTATACCTGTTCCGGCTTGATGATGTTGCGCGCGAAAATATCTGGCCGCGCCTGATTGCCGATCTCCAGCGCGTCGCGAAAGCCCCGCGTGGTGACAAGCAGGGTGCGCGCGCCCTTGCGCTCGAGCAGAGCGTTGGTCGCGACCGTCGTGCCCATCTTTACGCTATGTATGACGCCTCGCGGAATGGGTGCGCCGCGTTCAAGCTTAAGCAGGGAGCGAATGCCTGCAACGGCTGCGTCTGAATAGGCCGCAGGGTTTTCCGACAGCAGCTTGCGCACATGCAGACGCCCGTTCGGATCGCAGCCCACCACATCGGTGAACGTGCCGCCCCGGTCTATCCAGAAACGCCAGCGCGCATCGACCGCAGCGTTAGCCATAAGCGCTCACCATATTCCTTGGTTTGTGTGGCGGCAGAATGCGCAAACGATATAGTTCACGCTGCGTTAATGTACGAGCAGATACGGAAGTCTTGTGGACGAACCCGACGCACACATTATTCCGCCGAGCCTAAAGTCCGCCGTGCGCAAGGCGCGCGTTGAACAGGCCGAGCGCTCCGACGTGGTCAGCGATTTGCGCCGCGCCGAACTCGCGCGCCTTGAATTGCTCCATGACGCGTTCAAGCCAATCCTCGCGCAGGTTCCCGCGTCCGTCGACCTGTTTGATTGCGGGATCGCGCCAGGCGAACGGCCGCGCCTGTTTGTGGACATGATCGCCTTTGTCGAGATGGGGCACGACAAGCGCACCTATCGGTTTGTGCAAGACACGCGGCATGGGCGGATGACGCTCGCCGAGGGCGACAGGGTTGATCCCATTGTCGAGTCGATGACCGATTACATCGCGCGGCGCCTGGTGGAGCGCGAGGCGGCGCTGGCCGCAGACATCACAAGCGCTTACGCGCAAAAGGAAGTCGCGAATCGGCCCGCGTTTGAATCAGCGCGTGTGGCGCCGGGCCTTGTTGCCCCAGGTGCTGCGCCAGATAAC
Organism: Beijerinckiaceae bacterium; assembly: GCA_030684835.1. Classification (GTDB taxonomy): domain Bacteria; phylum Pseudomonadota; class Alphaproteobacteria; order Rhizobiales; family Beijerinckiaceae; genus Terripilifer. The sequence goes on along the minus strand of JAUXWZ010000046.1, from coordinate 18,195 downwards.
GCTGGACATGCGGCGCCGCCCACCAAACGGCGCTGGCGCAGGCTGGCGGAAAGCGCGCTGCTTTTCACCATCGAGCTTCTGGGTTCGATTGTGCTCTTCATTATCCTGATTGGCGCGATCTATTTCGCGTGGCGGTTTGGCGAAAACCTGTGGATCTCGCGCTACGCGCAGCTTCGCTAGAGCGTCAAAGCTCGATGGGACCGAGGTCGCTGACATGCTCGCCGCCAGGTGACGTTCCGCGCATGCGCGCTTCGATCTTCCAGCCATTGCCGAGCTTCTCGAAGCGATAGAGATGATAGGCCGCGCGATGCAGCGGCGTGCCCGGAACAGCAGACGCGGAGGCCACGCCCACAACCGGCACGCGGCGCCCGCCGCCTTCAATGTGGCGCACCTGCAGGCGGTGGTTGTGCCCGTGCACGATCAGCTCGGCGCCGTGGCGCACGATAATTTGCTCGAAATGGCGGGCGTCCGTCAGGCCGCGTCCTATTTTGGCGCCGCCCTGGGTCGGCGGATGATGGATCATCACAACCCGCATGAGGCCGCGTCGGCCCGTATCGTCCAGAAGCTTTGCCAGCGCGTCGCGCTGCGCCGCGCCCAATCGTCCGGAGGCCAGCAGTGGCAAGGTTGGGATGCCCGAAGACAGTCCGATCAGCGCGACCTCGCCGCGCACGCGCAGAAACGGAAAAACTGTATGGTTTTCGGTGTCGTTCGAGCACCAGGGCGCGAACGTTTCGGTGATGAACGGCAGCGAGCCGCGCACATAGGCGTCGTGGTTGCCGGGCGTGAAGCTCACATTCTGCGGCTCGCCCAACGTCTGCAGCCAGGCCTTGGCGAAGGGAAATTCCGCCGGCAGGCCGATGTTCATCACGTCGCCTGTCATGGCGATGTGATCGGGCGCTTGCGCGCATGCATCGGCGACGATGGAGCCGAGCACCTTCATATCGTGAATGTGGGCGCGGCGAATCCAGTTCACGTAGCCGGTGAACCGCTTGTTCAGCAGTTCACGGCGCAGCGGCTTCGGCAACGGGCCGATATGCGCGTCGGAGAGGTGGGCAAGGGAAAAGCTGGTCACGAAGGTGGTGTAAGGGCTCCGGCCGTCAGGTCAAGCGGAGGCGGAAAGACTTTCCGCAGTCAGAGGCCCGTCCGCGGCAATTGCCGTCAGACTTTCCGGTGATAAGCTTCCGCGGAATGATCTGCATCGCAGAACGCAGTCCCCCGCATGGGCTGAATCTGGAGGGGACTTTATGGGCATTCGTGTGGCGACTCTCGGCGTAGCAGGATTAGTGGCTTCTGGCGGCTTTGCGTTCGCGCAATCGCCGGCCGAATTCTACAAGGGTCGAAATTTCGAGATCATCATCGGCTACGCTCCGGGCGGCAGCAATGACACGTATTCGCGGATGCTGGCTCAACACATTGGCAAGCACATTCCCGGCAATCCTACTGTCATCGCTCGCAACATGCCGGGCGCGGGCAGCTTCCTCGCGGTCAATCACATCTACGCCGCCGCGCCAAAAGACGGGACGTCTATTGCGCTGGGCGCCCCGACGATGGCGCTCGACGAAAAGCTCGGCAATCCGGGCGTGCGCTTCAAGACCGCAGAGCTGAACTGGGTCGGGCGCATTGGTCCGCTCGTCAACATCGCGTTCACGTGGAAAACGTCGCCCGTAAAGACGCTGGAGCAAGCGCGCCAGCGCGAGGCGACGCTCAGCGGAACCGGGGCGGGCTCGACAGCTTCCGTCTACCCGCTCGTGCTCAACAATGTGCTTGGCACGAAATTCAAACTGGTGATGGGCTACCGGGGATCGAACGAGGCCATGCTCGCGGTGGAGCGCGGCGAGGTCGAGGGGCACTCCACGGCGTTCGAGGCCGTGCGTGCGGCCAAGCCCAGTTGGCTTGCGGACGGCAGCATCAATATTTTGGCCCAGTTCGGGCTGAAGAGACTGCCCGATCTTCCGAATGTCCCCACCGCCATCGAAAGCGCGCCCAATGAGCAGGCCCGCGAGGTTCTCACGGCCATCATGTCCGCGAGCGAGATCGGAACGTCATTCTTCACGGCGCCGGGCGTTCCTGCTGACCGCCTCACCGCGCTTCGCCGCGCTTTTGACGCCACCATGGCCGACCCCGGATTTGGTGGAGATCTCAAGCGCATGAGGATGGATATGGGCCCCATGAAGGGTGAGGACCTGCAGAAACTCGTCGTCGACTTTTCCAATATGAGCCCGCAGCTGCTTGAGCGGGTGCGCGCGGTCTATCCACGCGAATAGCGGTTAGGCGCCAGTGTCGGCCTCCTGCTCGCGCTGGGGGCCGCCGCGCCGCGCCCGTGGTTCACGAACATCTTGCCAGAGGGCCCGCTAAGGTCGATGAAAGCGGCCACGCGGGCGCATTAGGCCAGGCCCGGGGCTCAACATTGGGAAAAGGGAGAGAAGCATGAAGACCTTGGGGTTCATCGGCACCGGCGGCATGGGTAGCGGCATGGCCGCCAATCTCATCAAGGCCGGCTACAAACTGGTGGTGACCGATCTCAACCGCGCGCAGGCCAAGGGGCTTGAGGCGGCGGGCGCGACATTTGTCGATTCGCCAAAGGCTGTCGCGGAGGCCAGCGACATCGTGCTCTCCATGCTGCCCTACAATGGCGCCGTGACCATGGTGGCGACGGGCAAGGGCGGTCTTGCCGAAGCGACCAAGGGCGCCAAGGTCTGGATCGATTTCAGCAGCATCGACAAGGCGACCATCGTGGCGGCCAGCGAAGAATTGGGCAAGTCGGGCTGGACGCTGCTCGACGCCTCGGCAGGCGGCGTGGAAGAGGTTGCCGCCGCCGGGCAGCTGGCAATCTGGGTGTCAGGCTCGAAGGAGCTGTTTGAGGATTGTCAGGACATCTTCAAGCCGATGGGCAAGTCGATCCTCTATGTGGGCGAACTTGGCAACGCGAAGATGGTCAAGAACGCCATGGCGATGCTCGCCGCCGTGCAACACATGACGCTGGTCGAGATCGGCTCATGGCTCAAAAAGGGCGGTCTCGACGACGCCACGTTCCAGACCATCCTCGTCAACTCGCAGCAGGATTCGGTTGCGACGCGCCGCATCATGGAAGTGGTGGTCAGCCGCAAGTACAAGCCGCGCAAGTCTTGGATGCCCAAGGACGTTGGCTTCGGTCTCGACATGGCGCGCGACATGGAAGTGCCGATGCCCTTCGTCGGCCTCGCCCAGCAGATGTTCGCCATCGCGCAGGCGACCGGGCAGGACGGTTATGAGGCCACTGGCATCGCGTGTAATGTTTATGACGTGCTGAACGGCAAGAAGCCGGGTTGAGGTTTTGGCACCCTCTCCCTCGCGGGAGAGGGTGCCCAGCTCAGAATCCTACGAGCTTGGGTAACTCGGGAACACGGTCCGAGGATTACTAATCTGCGAAACGGGTATCGCTTATAAATAATTTGGAAATCGATCCATCATCCTGGGTCGTAGGCTTGCCGGTGGCGACAATAGGTCTGCCGGAATGTAGGGCTTCCGTATAAATGTTAGCTTCTGTCTGAAGCACCGGATCAACGATTTTTGCATTGATCTCCTGCTTCGTCTCGGACGTTTGGATTCGACAACTGCCAGTTTTCTTATCAATTTTCGATAACGTACCGATGACCGTTATGATCTCCCCAACCTTCAAATTCGATTTGGACCTAAGAGCGTCTGCTGTCGCAGGATCTATCTCTATGTCTTCGCTCTCCGCGCTTGTTTGGCGAATAACACGGACAGTTTTTCCGATTGGAGACGCAAAGTCGGACAGAGAGCGACGATTCTGAAACGTTAAGCCTTCAACAAGGTCAAACAACCGCTGCTCTGTTGCGAAGCCTCGTTCTTGTGCCGCTTTGAGTAAGTCAATATTGTCTTGCTGTTGCTTGGCGATCTGCTCGATGAGTTTTTCTGACATCTGGTTTTGTCCCACACGCTTTGCAATAATCGCTTTGACAAAGCGGGGAATTGCGAAGTCAGCGAATTTGCCCAGTGCTTCTGGGTAAAGGGGTAGCTGACCATGGACGAGCAAGAGGTAAACTGCATAAGTTACCGAGCCTTCACGTGGTGGTCCCACGCATGTTCGTATTAGCCTCGGCGCTCGATCCTCAGGCCCAAAGAAGTAGACTTGCCCCGCCGAATTATAGATTTTTGCCAGTCCGCCGAGTGAGCGGCCCAGCAGTAGGGCGTCGACCACATGCTCGTCTGCATCAATGCCCCGAAAATCGAGCGTGAGCGGTTGAATCAAAAAGCCGGTCATCTGCATCCCCTGCTGCGACGTACCGGATGGTATGGCAAAGCTCAAGATTTTGGAAAATTGCTAAGCCCCGCCGATAATGATCCCCGACATCAGCACGATAAACCCGCCCACCACGATCTGGAACGCCGCTTTCAGGAAGGGCGTGTCCATGTATTTCGCCCTGATCCACGCGATGATCCACAATTCGATCAGCACCACGAAACCCGCGATGCCGGTGGCGATCCAGAAGGCGTTCGGCCACGCGTCGGGCACGAGGTAGGGGAGGGTGTGGAAGATGCCGCCCAGCGCCGTCATCATGCCCGACACCACGCCCCTGATCCACGGGCTGCCGCGTCCGGTGAGCGAGCCGTCGTCGGACAGGGCTTCGGCAAAGCCCATGCTGATGCCCGCGCCCACGGAGGCCGCGAGGCCAACGAGAAACGTCTGCCAATTGTTCTGCGTCGCGAACGCGGCGGCGAATAGCGGGGCCAGCGTCGAGACTGATCCGTCCATGAGGCCGGCGAGGCCCGGCTGCACGTATTGCAGCAAGAACATGCGATGACGGGTGCGGTTTTCCGCGTCGCGCGCGCTCTCGGTGAGATGAGCTTCCTCCAGCTTCCCCGCCGTGTCGCGGTGCGATTTTTCAATCTCGGACAGGTCGCCCAGAAGCTTGCGGATGTTGACGTCGCGCGTCTGTTCTGCGGCCTTGGCGTAAAAGCGCTGGGCCTGAAACTCCATGTTCTCCGCTTCCTTGCGGATGGTGTCGAGCGGCAGGTTTTTGGACAGCCACGCGGGCCGGCGCGTCAAAAAACCCTTCACGTCGTCGCGGCGGATGGGTGGCAGATTGGGCCCGAAGCGCTGCTGGTACATTTCGAGCAGCATGTGGCGGTGGCGCGTCTCCTCCTCCGCCATCTCCACGAACACCTGCGAGGACGACGGATAACGCTCGGCCAGATCCTCGGCGAACGACATGTAGATGCGGCTGTCCTCCTCCTCGGAGGCGATAGCCACGGCGAGGATTTCGCGCTCGGTCAGTTCGGCGAACGTTTTCAAGGCTGGCTCCAGCGGCGGGCGCGCAGCAGCGCGTAAAATTTAGAATCTTTCTAATCAAGGTTCGCGCAAGTTTCCAGCCCCTGAAGGTCGCAGGGCGCTTGTCGCAGATCGCGCGGCGCCAACATACTCGACGTGGAGAAGCGCAAGTCATGAGATTCGAGAAAAGTTTTCGCCGCCTCGTGCATGTCTGGTCCCGGTTTTCACGGCCGATGACGCTGGGCGCGCGTGGCGTTGTGCTGGATGGCCAGGACAGGATTTTGCTCGTGAAGCATACCTACGCCAGCGGCTGGCTGCTGCCCGGCGGCGGGGTGGAGGCGGGCGAAACGATGGCGCAGGCCGTCGAGCGCGAAGTGCGCGAAGAGGGCAACGTCGAGATTGCCGGCGCGCCAGAATTTTTTGGCCTCTATTTCAATCACAAGGCGTCGCGGCGTGACCACGTGGGCCTGTTTGTGGCGCGCGACGTGCGGGTGCTCGGGCCGCGCCCGCCGGACTGGGAAATCGCGGCGGCGGAGTTCTTCCCGCTCAATGCGCTGCCGGGCGACACCAGCGCGGCGACGCTGGCGCGGATCGCGGAAGTCTTTCAGGGCGCGCAACGCAGCGCTTATTGGTAAGCGCCCGGTAACCGCCGCCATTGCGCCCGCGCGTCATTGGCCATAGTGGAGAACGGACGATACGCCCCTCCAGGACCGATGATGAGCACCGCCGCCCCCTTTAACGGCTTCACGCAGGCGCCCGATCTTCCGGCGCTCGGCTTGCGGCCTCTGCATCCTTCAGACCTGCCGCAGATCGAGCGGCTTGACGAGCGCGCCTTTGGGCCGGGGCGCTTTGCGCGCACGGCGTACCGTCTGCGCGAAGGCGTTGGCCCTGATTTCGCGCTGTCGTTTGTCGCGCATGTGGGCACGCTGCTGGTGGGCTCCAACATCATGACGCCGGTGAAGTGCGGCGCCATAGAGATGCTGCTGCTTGGGCCTCTCACGGTTGAGCCCGCGTTTCGATCGCGCGGCATCGGTGAGGCGCTGGCCGCGCGTTCACTTGAGGCTGCGCGGGCTGCGGGCCAGAAACTTGTGTTGTTGGTGGGCGACGAACCCTATTACGCCCGCCTTGGGTTCAAGCGCGCGCCTTACGGGCGCCTTGTCTTGCCGGGGCCAGTGGACCCCGCGCGCGTTCTCATCTGCGAACTCGTCGAAGGCGCGTTCGAGGCCGTCGGCGGCCTGGTGCTGAAAGCGACCTGAGCTTACGCGCGCCGTCTGCGGCCTTCCCACAACCATCCGGCAAGCACGCTGCCCAGCAAGATCAGCAAGCCGATGAAGCCCACTGCGAGCGGCGCAACGCCAACGCCTGTCACCACGCTCGCGCCCGTGCGCTTGAAGCCCGCGTAATCGGCGCCGCCATACACGGGGCTTTCGCGCATCGACGAGAACCGCGGGATGTTCACCGCGTCGCCGCTGGCCGCGATGCGGCGGATCGTGCCGCCCGTCGCCTCGACGAGCGGGCGCAGCGGGTCGAGCGTCGAGACAACTTCGCGGAACTCGCGCGGATTTTCCACGCCGACGTTCACGAGCGTTGTGAGATCGCCTTCGGTGATCGTGAAGAGGCCAAGCTCATCGACTTTCACTTTCGCGCGCGCAATGCCGGGTTCGGCGTTTTCCAGAACGTAGGTTTCCTTCTTGCCGGACGGGAAGGACGCGACGACGTTAAACTTGTCGTCCTTCAGGCTTTGGCGCTCGATGGAGATCTCCTGCCCACGCGCTGTGGCGCGCAGCGCTTCTTCCTCAAGCTCCGGCTCCTTCATCAGCCAGTGCGCAAGGCGGCGCAGCAATTCCAGATGCGGCCCGCCGTTCTGGTAATTGCGCGCCCACAGCCAGATCTGGTCCGAGAGCATCAGCGCGACGCGGCCCTTGCCCTCGCGTGAGAGAAGCAGTAGCGGGCGATCTTCGACGCCCGACATCACGGACACGCCGCGCGTGGCTTCCGCCGACACCTGCCGATACCATTCGCTCCAGGCGGGCGGCGTCTGCTGCGAGCCGGGCAGGGCGCGCGTAACAGGGTGGCGGCCGCCGGTGCCGGTAATCTGCGCACGAAAGGCGCGCTCGATGATGCGGCCATCAGGGCGCGCTGGCGCGATCTTGCCCAGCGGCGAATAGAACAATCCATCCGGCCCCGAGTAATCGGGCCCCGCCGCAATCAGCAGCGCGCCGCCTTCGCGCACGTAGTTGACGATGTTGTTGAAGTAGATCGGCGGCAGCACCGTCTGGTTTGAATAGCGGTCGAAAATAATGAGATCGAATTCGCGAATCTTGCGGCCGAAAAGATCAGCTGTGGGGAACGCGATCAGCGAAAGTTCGCCGATAGGCGTGCCGTCCTGTTTTTCCGGCGGGCGCAAAATCGTGAAATGCACGAGATCGACATTGGCGTCGGACTTGAGAAGGTTGCGCCATGTGCGCTCGCCCGCATGGGGTTCACCCGAGACGAGCAGCACTTTCAACTTGTCGCGCACGCCGTCGATCGTAACGACAGCCTTGTTGTTCAATGCGGTGAGTTCGTTGGGGACGGTGGCCGCTTCCAGCTCCACCACGTTGGGGCCGCCGTGCTCAACGCGCACTGTGGCGCGCGCGAGGGCGCCGGCCCGTGTGCGCACGCGGCTCACTTCCTGTCCGTCGCGGCGCACGATAAGTTCAATCGGCTCGCCACGGTCGCCCGTGTCATGCACGCGCACGACAATGGTCTGGTCGCGTCCCACGAGGCCGAAGCGCGGCGCTTCCACAAGTTCGATGCGCCGGTCGCGCTCGCCTTCACGGCCTGTGATCAGCGCGTGAATGGGTGCGCGAAAGCCCATCTGTTCGGCGCTCTGCGGAATGTCGTGCACAACGCCGTCGGTAATCAGAACCGCGCCGCCGATGCGTTCGGGCGGGACGTCCGCGAGCGCAGACGCCAGCCCCGAGAACAGCCGCGTGCCATCGTCCTGTCCGGCGCTGGCGCCAGCTTCGACCATGCGGATTTCGACGTTCTCCATGCCCTCGAGCGACTGGCGCACCTGCGCGCGCGCGGCATCCGTCTGCGCGGTGCGGTTGGCGATCGCATTGCTGGCGCTGCGATCAACCACAACGGCGATGACGTCCTTCAGCGGTTGCCTGTCCTCACGCACAAGCGAGGGATCGGCGAGCGCAAAGAGAATGAGCGCGAGGCCCAGCGCACGGATCAGTGCGCCGCGACGCCCGCTCCACACGCCCAGCGCCGTGACCGCGATTGCGCCAGTCAGAAGCGCTATAAGAAGCGGCCAGGGCAGCAAGGGGGAGAGTGCGATGTTAAAATTGGTCATACGTTAAAGACCGAGCCGATCGAGAAGATCGCGCACGTGCACCTGATCGGCTTTGTAATTGCCGGTCAACGCGTACATGACGATGTTGACGCCGCCGCGGATCGCCATTTCACGTTGGCGACCCGTTCCCGGCTGCAGCGGATAAAGCGGCTGGCCGGATCGGTCCGAAGCCCAGGCGCTGGCGAGATCGTTCGACGTGATGATGATGGGGGATACGCTGTCGCCTGCGCGCGCAGGCCGTTGCGAGATCTCTTCCACCGAAGCTGGCATCGCCTCGATCCACGTCTGGCCCACAGTGGTGCGACCGACAATGGTCTCGAGCAGATAGAAGGTTTTCGTGACCACATGATCGCGCGGGATAGGTTCCAGCTCTGGCACGTCCACGCCTGCAAGAAGACGACGCAGCCATGCAGTCTCGGGTGTCGGCGGCCCGCCCGGGCGCTGGGTGAGCGCATCGCGCGTATCGAAAATAACGGTTCCGCCGTTTTTCATGAACTCGGAAATACGCGTCGCCGTCGCCTGCGCGGGCAGCGGCTGATTGGCGGCTATCGGCCAGTAGATGATTGGGAAAAACGCCAGTTCATCGCGGCCGGGGTCAACGCCCATGGGCTCGCCCGGCGAAAGCGCGGTGCGTTGCCCAAGTGCGCGCGAAAGCGTCGTCAAGCCGAGGCGGCTTGCTTCGTCTATCTGCGAATCGCCTGTCACCACGTAAGCCAGTCGCGTCGTCAGCGCGGCCTCGATCATCTTCTGGTTCAACACCGGATTGGCCGGCGCGGCGCTCTGCGCGAACGCCGGCGCATTGTGAGCCGACAGAACAACGACGAGACAGGCGACAAGCGATGAGGCGATTGCTGCGCGCGCCGGCGTTGCAGTTGTTTTGCCGCGCCGTCCCACGCCTCCCAGCCACAGCGTTGCGAGCGCGTCGGCGAGGAACAGCAGGAATGCGAGCGCGATCAGTGAGGGACGCAGATCAACCGGTTCAGCTGGACGAAGAGCCTGCATGTCGAGTTTCAGTCCATCGAAGTTTGGGACGCTCAGTTTTGCGTCCGGCGCCAGTGTGTTGATCGCAACCATCGCGTCAGGCGGGCCGTAAAATCCGGGCGGATGATCGGGGGTCGATGGTCCGCCAAAGTTGACGAGGATGGGTTTCGCGGTCACCGGCGGTTCGCCGAGAATTCCAAACCCGTCCAGCGTCCGGGTGGGCGCAATTGTTTCGGCGCGCGAGGCGCCCGGCGTGTTGGATGTGCCAGTCGCGGGGCCCTCTGTCGTTTCGCCTGCAAGCGCCACCATGCGGCGCAGCATGTTCACGAAGAGGCCGGAGAGCGGCAGGTTCGACCATGTCGTGTCTGCGGTGACATGCACAAGCGCGATGAGTCCCTTGCCGCGCCGGTCGGCCGTGATGAGCGGCGTTCCATCATCGAGCGCGGCCCATGTTTTTGTCACAAGCCCCGCTTCTGGCTCCGCGAGAACTTGGCGTGTGACAGACACTTCCTCGCTTATGTCGATGCCGCTGAACGGCGACGAGCGATCAAAGGCGCTAAGTTTGCGCGGGGTGTCCCATGAGAGCGAACCACCCAGCACCCGGCCCCCGCGACGCAAGCGAACAGGCGTGAGATCGTCGTTGGCGCCTGACGCCAGCCGTGTGCCTGCAAACCGCAGGAGCACGCCGCCCTCTTCGATGAAACGAGTCAGTCGATCACGCGCAAGACCCGAGATCACGCCGACATCGGTGAGGACGATGAGGCTTGGTTGTTCATCCAGCGCAGCGATAATGGGGTCGCGTGTTCCGGCGCGCGGTTCGCGAACTTCGGCGAACGGCGCCAGCGCGCGCGACACGTAATACGATGGCGACAGCAACGGTTGCGCAAGGTCGGCGGTGACGCCCGAGACGATGGCGACGCGCCGCCTCTTCCAACGCGAGTCCAGAAGCGCCACGGCGCCTGCCGTGCGCTCGTTTTCGATTTCCAGGCGCGCAATTTCGTTGCGCAATTCTGTTGGTAGATCGAGGCGAGCTGTCGTTTCGTTCGCACCGGCGAAGGTGAAGCGCGTCTCGCCGATGGATAGACCCTTGAGATCATAGGCGCGCATGACGCCGTTTTCGGAGCCGCCCGCGCCAGCGCGAACAAGACGCGCATCAAGCGCGGCGGGCGCGTTCTCGACGTTGGTGATCGCCACGGGCGAACGCGCGCCGGTGAGCATGCGCACGCTCGACTTTTCGCCCGCCGCCGCAATGAGGCCTTCTGCGAAAGCGCGCGTGTCGCCCTGATCGATCCCGTCGGAGATCCAAAGAATGTCCGCGCCCGGATTTGCGGCCACGAATTTTGTAATGGGCGCCAGAGCGGATTTGCGATCAGGCGCGTGGGGCACGGGTTTCAGTGCGCGCAGGCGCTCGGTGAGGCGGGAGGGATCGGCGGGCAAGACATCGCGGGCGGCTTCGGACGTCGCCAAGACCGCGCTGGCGCGGCCCTCGCGCGCGGCGGACACAATGGCGTCGTTGGCCGCTGCGAGCCGTTTGTCCCAGTCGAGCGCGGCGGGCCAGCCGTTGTCGAGAACGACGACGAGCGGGCCCGAGCCCGCTTGTCCGCGCGGGGGAGGATTCCAGATTGGTCCGGCCATCGCCAGAATGATCAGCGCTGCGAGCAGGAGACGCAGGGCGAGCAGCCACCACGGCGTGCGCGCGGGTTGCTGGTCCTTGGGTTCAAGATCGAGAATCAGCCTGAGCGGAGGAAACGCGATCTGCCGGGGGCGCGGCGGCGTGATGCGCAGCAAATACCAGAGCACCGGCAGCGCCGCGAGCGCGCCTAGAACTAGTGGAGCCGCAAAGGCGAGCGGAAGACCGAACATCAGGCGGTCCCTCCCTGCGGGCCTTCAAGGCGCATGCGTAATGCAAGAAGCGCCTCGGAGGCCGGACGATCCGTGCGATGCAGCGCAAAGCTCCAGCCCCGTGACGCGCAGGCTTCGCGAACGGCGTCGCGATGGGCGGCGAGGCGGCGCACGTACTCGGCCTTGAAGCTCTGCGCCTCGCCAACGCGCAGGCGCGCGTCGCTGTCGACGTCGAGAAATTCCGTATGGCCTGCGAAGGGGAACGTGTCCTCAATCGGGTCGGAGATCATCACCACATGGCCAATGCCGCCGCGACTGGCGAGGGAGTGGATTGTCGCGCGAATGTCGTCAGGCGCGTTGAGCATGTCGCTCAGGATTACGATTTGCGTGCGCGGCGCCAGCGCGTCCGGGGGCGGCAGTTCGGCGGGCGTGTGGTCACGCCGGCCCGCTTCCTCAATCAGCGATTCAGCGAGCCTGTCGACGATGTTGCGAGCGGCCATGGGGCGCGTGAGGCCCGGCGCGCCGACGCGTTCTCCGCCGCGCACAAGCAGGTCTGCGGCGGCGAGGCCCAGCGTGAGGGCGCGGTCCACTTTCGATTGAAGGGCGAGGGTCGAGACATAGGCCATGGAGGGTGAGCGATCCATCCAGATCCACACCGTGTGCGCGGCTTCCCATTCGCGCTCGCGCACGTAAATCCGATCGTCGCGAGCGGAGCGGCGCCAGTCGATCCTGGTTGTCGATTCGCCCCACATGAAGGGGCGGAACTGCCAGAAGGTTTCGCCAACGCCCGCGCGCCGGCGTCCGTGGACGCCATGCATGACGGTGGCGGCGACCTCCTTGGCGGCGACGACGAGGCTCGGTAGGCGGCGCGCAAGCTCGAGCGCGCCCTGGCGATGCGTCCCGGCGATGGCGCTTTCGTCTGATTCAAGAGGGCGCGCCTCGGCCATGCGTTAGCCGATGCGGCTGATGAGACGGGCAATGACGCCCGCGATCGTCTCTCCCTCCGCGCGTGCGGCGAAGGTTAGCGCCATGCGGTGCTTGAGCACGGGCGCGGCGAGCGCGGCGATGTCGTCGAGCGAGGGTGACAGGCGTCCGTCAACGAGCGCCCGGGCGCGTGAAGCCAGCATTAACGCCTGCGCGGCGCGCGGCCCCGGACCCCAGGCGACAAACTTGGTGATTTGCGGATCGCCCTCGCCGGGGCGCGCGGCGCGCACGATGTCGAGGATAGCTTCCACGATGCGGTCCCCGACAGGGAGGCGGCGCACCAGACGCTGGGCGGCGAGCAGATCTTCAGCCGTCATCGCCTGTTTAGGGCGAACGTCGTTGTCGCCGGTCGTCTCGATGAGGATGCGCTTTTCCGCGGCGCGATCGGGATAATTTACGTCGATCTGCATCAGGAAGCGGTCAAGCTGCGCTTCGGGCAGGGGGTAGGTGCCTTCTTGCTCCAGCGGGTTTTGTGTCGCGAGAACATGAAACGGGCGCGGCAGGTCGTGGCGCTCGCCAGCAACCGTCACATGATATTCCTGCATGGATTGCAGGAGCGCCGATTGCGTGCGCGGGCTGGCGCGGTTGATTTCGTCGGCCATCAGAAGCTGCGCGAAAATGGGGCCGCGCACGAACCGGAAGGCGCGGCGACCGTTCTCGCCCTCTTCCATGATTTCCGAGCCTAGAATGTCGGCGGGCATCAGGTCGGGCGTGAACTGGACGCGGCGGGCGTCAAGGCCCAGTACGGCGCCAAGCGTATCGACAAGTTTCGTTTTCGCGAGGCCGGGCACGCCCACGAGCAGGCCGTGACCGCCAGCGATCAGCGTGACAAGAGCCTCCTCGACCACTTGCTTCTGGCCAAAGATGATTTCGCCGATCGCCGCGCGAGCGGCGGCGGCCTTTTCCAACGCCTGTTCAGCCTGACGGGCAACCGCCTCTTCCATGGAGGTAGGCTGCATGGACGTAGGCTGAAAATTCTGCGTCGCGCTCATAAAGCCTCCAGATCGCCGCGATGAGCGGCTCATCGTCCTGCGCCTGCGCCTGTTTTCGTTTCAGGGCGCCTTCGCTACATTCAACTCCCGGACCATATTGGCCCGAGCGGTTCTGCACCTTGCTCACTTTAGGGTTCGGCGCGCACTTGTCGATCAGTCGCCTTGTCACATTATTGACAGTACCGCGGTTCGGCCAAGCCTCGTCATGCGATAGCAGTCAGAAAGTGGTGGTGGGTAATTATGGCGGATGTTGCATCGAGTGAGGGCGCAGGCGCGGCGAACGGCGCGCCGGGGCTCGAAAATCTGGCGACTGCGGCCCGTTCGGCACAGGACGAGACAGGCGCAGCGCGCACGTTTCCGCCCGTCCACCTATGGAATCCGCGATTTTGCGGCGATATCGGCATGAAAATCGCCCGAGACGGCACATGGTTTTATCAGGGCAGCCCTATCGGCCGACTACCCATGGTGAAGTTGTTCGCTTCCATTTTGCGTAAAGATCCGGATCGCCACGTCCTCGTCACGCCTGTGGAAATGGTGCTGGTAGAGGTGGAAGACGCGCCATTTCTTGCTGTCGCGATGCGCCGGGAGGAGGGACCGGAAGGCCCCCAACTCGTTTTCCGAACGAATCTTGATGACGTGACCCGTGCAGGACAGGATCGGCCGATCCGCTTTGAGCGCTCTGCGGCTGATGGCGTGAAACCATATGTGCTGGTTCGCGGGGATCTTTGGGCGCTGGTCACGCGGCCGCTTTTTCTCGACCTTGTCGAACTGGGCGAAATCCGCGACATCGACGGCGATCGCATGTTCGGCGTGGCGTCGGGCGGCGCATTCTTCGCGATGGCGCCCGCGCACGAGATTGAGGACCTGGCGTGAGGGATGCGACATGAATGGCGCGGCATGAGCGACGCGACATGAGCCAGGATAACATGAGTGCGCCCAGTTACTGCGCGCAGGATCTGGCGCAGCGCGCCCGCGCGCGCCTTTGCCTCGAGCTTCCTCATGACGTGTTCACACATGCCGGGCCGCCGTCGCGCGGGGATTATCACTTGAACGCATGGCCCGATCCGCCGCCTCCGCCGGGCAAGCCTGCTGCGGTTCTGGTGGGCATTGTGATGCGTCCAGCGGGAGCGACCATTCTGCTGACGCAACGACGCAGCACTCTGCGTAGCCACGCCGGGCAAATTGCTTTTCCTGGCGGCCGCATTGATCCACAAGATGCTGATCCCCTCGCCGCCGCATTGCGCGAAGCGCATGAGGAGATCGCGCTCACCTCGTCCAGCGTTACGCCGCTTGGCTATCTTGACGCCTACCAGACCGGCACCGGCTATCGCGTTGTGCCAGTCGTCGCGCTTGTTTGCCCGCCGTTTGATCTCACGCTGTGCGAAGCGGAAGTGGAGGATGTTTTCGAAACGCCGCTCGATTTTTTGATGAACCCGGTTAATCACCAGATTGTCACGCGTGAGCATGACGGTCGCCGCTTTTATGCGATGACCTATGGCGAAAGATACATCTGGGGCGCAACAGCGGGCATGCTGCGCAACCTCTACGAAAGACTTTATCTGTGAGCGAACGTCAGGACCATTTTGTGCGGATTGAGAAAGGCCTGCTTTCGGGCGCGCAATTTCTCAGCGACGCGCGACTGAAGCGCGTTCTTCGCGCGCTTGATGGGGCGGGCGAAGAGGTGCGCGTCATTGGCGGCGCGGTGCGCAACGCGTTGCTGGGCGAGCCCGTGCACGATGTTGACTTGACGACGACGGCGACGCCGGATGTGATCCTTGCCCGCGCGCAGCAGGCGCGATTGCGCGCCGTGCCGACCGGCATTGAACACGGCACGATTACGCTTGTGTGCGATGGGGTCGCCTTTGAAGTGACGACGTTGCGCGAGGATGTGGAAACGCACGGGCGGCACGCGACGGTGCGCTTTGGCCGCGACTTTCGCGCCGATGCGTTGCGGCGCGATTTCACCATCAACCAGCTCTCCGTCGACGCTGAAGGCCGTGTGTACGATTACGCGGGCGGGCTTGACGATATCGCCGCGCGGCGCGTGCGCTTCATCGGCGATGCGATGACCCGTATCGCTGAAGATTATCTGCGAATTCTGCGTTTTTTCCGCTTTCATGCCGCCTATGCAGATGGCGCGATGGACGCCGAGGCCATGCACGCTTGCATTGAGCTGCGTGCCGGCCTTGCAGGTCTTTCGCGCGAACGCGTGCAGGGTGAGCTGATGAAGCTGCTAATTACAAGACGCGCCGATGAATCCATCGAGGTGATGACGCATTGCGGCCTCCTGAATGATCCGCTCGCGAGCGCGCCCAATCCCGCGCGCTTGCGCAAGACGCGGGCCATCGCGATCGCCAATGGCGTTGCGACCGACGCGGTGCTTGGGCTTGCCGCGCTTGCCGTGCAGGTGGAGGAAGACGCTGAACGGCTGCGCGGGCGATTGCGCCTCTCAAACGCACATGCAGCGCGTCTTGTGAGCGCCGCGCGCGCGCTCGTCGCATGGCATGGCTTTGAAGCGCCGCCAGATGAAAAAAAGGCGCGCGAATCTCTCTATCGTCACGGACGACAAGCCGCGCTTGATGCGCTTGTTCTCGCCCACGCCGAAAGCCGAAGCCCCGCCAATGACGATGCATGGCGCGCAGCGTTCGCTCATCTGCGCGATGCGCCGGAGTTGAAGCTTCCTGTGCGCGGTGGCGATTTCATGGGGCGCGGCGTAAAGCCGGGGCCCGCCATGGGCGCCGCGCTAAAGCGCGTGGAAGAAGCCTGGATCGCGGCGGACTTTCCATCGGACGTTGCGGTGATCGCAAAACTCGCGGACGCTGCGACGAAGTAGATCAGCTTGGCGAGGCGGGAGAAACCGGCAGCCGGGGCACAAGGCGCCGCCTGTGGGCCGCCCGCTCCGGCCACGAGCGGGCAGGCAGAGTGAGCTATTTCTTGTTCAGCCGGGGTGCGAGCGGGAAACCGCAGGGTGGCTGAGCGGGCTTTTTCCATTTTTGCGGCGTCCGGTCGCCTTGCGCAATTGCATGGTGGACTTGCGCGGCGCTACAGTGACGCAAGATCGTACAGACCGCTTGTTCAAGGAGAGTCCAGTGTCGAGCGCCGCCACCGCCGTCGATTTTGTCTGGCCGTTCGAGGACACCTCGCGCGCGCCTTTTCGCGTTTACACCGACGCTGACATTTACGCGCTGGAGCAGGAGCGCATCTTTCAGGGGCCGGTGTGGAATTTCCTCGCGCTCGAGTGCGAGATCCCCAATCCCGGCGACTACAAGACGACCTTCGCAGGTGACGCGCCTATCATCGTGGCGCGCGCGAAGGACGGCGCCATCAACGCTATGCTGAACCGCTGCGCCCACAAGGGCGCGCTCGTCTGCTACAAGCCCAAGGGCAACGTCGCGGAATTCAACTGCGTCTATCATAACTGGACGTATGATCTGGCCGGCAACCTCACCGGCGTCGCGTTCCGCAAGGGCGTTGGCGGCAAGGGTGGGCTCACTGACGAATTCGAGATGAAGGCCAACGGCCTGCGCCAGCTGCGCGTGGAAACCTACAACGGCCTCATCTTCGGCACGTTCAGCGATGAAACGCCGCCGTTCGTCGACTTTATTGGCGCGGAGTTGGCGGCCAACATCGACCGCGTGTTCCCCAAGAAGCTCAAAGTGCTCGGCTATCATTGCCAGGTGCTGCCCAACAACTGGAAGCTCTACGCCGAGAACAACAAGGACTCATATCACGCGAGCCTGCTGCACGTGTTTCACAACACGTTCGGCGTGGTGCGGCCCAACATGGGCGGCGGCGTGAAGATTTCCGATAACGGCTGGCACCATTTGTCCTACACGCAGCGCGAGTCGCTGGGGGACGAGGTGGTGGCCAAGGAAAAGGTGCGCTCGCTGCAGGAGCAATACAAGCTCAACGACGTCACGATGATGGAGCACAAGCTGGAACTGGGCGATCAGGTGACGAACGCCATCCAGACCATCTTCCCCTCGCTCGTGGTGCAGCAAATCCTGAACGCGCTCGCGGTGCGGCAGATCCAGCCCAAGGGCGTCGATCGCACCGAACTCGTGTGGACGATTCTGGGCTTTGAGGATGACGACGCGGACATGCAGGAACTGCGGCTGCGCGTGAACAATCTCGTCGGCCCCGCGGGTCTCATCTCCATGGAGGACGGGTGCGTGGGCGGCTGGGTGCAGCGCGCGGCGAAGGCCGACCCCGAGGCCATGACGATCATGCCCATGGGCGGTCGTGCGATTGAAGCCAGCAAAGGATCGCGCGTCACCGAGGCCGCCGTGCGCGGTTTCTGGAAGGGTTGGCGCGAATGCATGGGCGTCTAAGGGGGCGATGATGACAAATACCGAATCCGATCTCTCCCTGCGCCTGCGCGTGGAAGACCTGTACGCCGAATACGCGCACACGATTGACGACGACCGGCTGGAGGAATGGCCCGGCCTGTTCACGGACAACGCGATCTACCGCGTCACCACGCGCGAAAACTACGACAACGGCCTGCCGCTCGCGATGGTCTATTGCGACGGGCGCGGCATGATGGCCGACCGCATCAGCGCGCTGCGCACGGCCAACATTTTTGAGCCGCACGTTTATTGCCACATGCTGAGCGCGGTCCGCGTGCTCTCGCAAGATAGCGGGGGTTCGGGCGGCGTGATCCGCGCGCGGAGCAATTTCTCCGTCCTGCGCACGATGCAGGAGGGCGAAACGATGCTGTTCGCCGTGGGCCGCACGTTCGACAAAATCGTGGAAGACGGCGGCCGCCTGCGCTTTGCCGA
>JAUXWZ010000045.1 GCA_030684835.1 Beijerinckiaceae bacterium | reverse complement strand
GCGGCAAAGGCCGGAACATTCGCGTAACAATGGGAAGATTCAATGTTCACGACAATGTCGACGGACGCGTCCGCGAATGGCAATTTCTCAGCGTCTCCAACCTCGAAACTGAGGCCCGGCTCGCCCTCGTTCAACGCCTGCGCGCGCTTCACCGTTTTCTGGGAATAATCGAGCCCCACCACTGAAGCCGGATCGTAATAGCGCGCCATGTAACGTGCGCCACCGCCGCGCCCGGACCCGATCTCCAGCACCCTCGCCCCGGCCAGAGGGAGGTCAGCAACCGCCTGCTGATAAAGCCCGATGAAGGCGCGCTCCGGCTCATCGTCGCTATCGAGCGCGAACGGGAGGCCGGGCGGGATATATCCGTAGTTCATAAAGCGCCACTCATCGTCGCGCCAGAATGTCGACATGACGTTGTAGATCCGCCGCCAGACCCACTTCCGGCTCTGCGGAAAGGCCCCGCTGTCGATGGCTTCGACCAGGCGGACAAAGAGCCGGCTCATGATTGCGCCCCCTTCATTGCGTTGGCGCGGGCGTTGCGGAATCCAGCCCCGACAGCTCTTGCGCCAGCCAGACGCGCGTGCGTTCGATGAGCTGTGAATCGTCCGTCTTGTTCGGGTCAAAGCCAGGCCAATAATAGCGCAGCAACATCCCCAGGCTGCTCGCCCGTAGAGCAGAATTAAAAAGCATCGTGCGGGCGAAGCGCGCCCAAAATCGGGGACCCGTCTTCAAGCCGTCGTGACGAGCAAAGATAGCGGAATTGCGCACATAAATGACGATGAACGGCACGAGGACGCTGTTCATAGCCATTACGCGCAGCAGGTAGCGCTTCCAACGCGCGGTGTCCTTGGTGGCCGATCTGAACACGTGCAGAGCCACCGCCTTGTGCTCCAGCTCCTCCAACGCGTGCCACATCCACAATCTGCGATACCGCGGGTCCGCATCCGAAAAAACCTCCGGATGACGCAGGGTTGAGCTGGCAAACGTAGCCGTTAGATGCTCGATGGCGCAGGTGATCGCCAGCCGCATGACCGGCTGCTTGACGCTGCCGAGTATCACTTGAATGGGCCGCTCCATCTTCTTCACGTCGTAACCGAGCGCAATCAGCGAGCGATTATAATCCTCGTGCTCGCGTGTGTGGAAAGCCTCCTGCATCGCATAGCCATTGATTTCCCGCGCGAGAGGTTTATCCTCGAGGGTAGCGGCATAATGCTTGAGGGATCTTATGAAGAAGCGCTCCCCTTCTGGCAGGAAGATTGAGAACCCGTCGATAACAAGGGTCTTGATCGGGTCGCCGCCATTCCAGTGGCGGGTCGGGTTGGCGGAGATGCCAAAGTGGATGTCACGCGGGATGATGGCCTGGTCGTCATACGGCTCAGGCCCGCCAGCAGGGGCGGCTCCTTCGAAGTAACCCTCCGCCTGCGCCATTCGTGAACCCCATGACCTGCCCTACGCGGCCCGTGCGCGATGCACCGGTGCTTCGCACGCAACGTATCACCATCACAGCTTTACTAAATGGTGGCGATCCCAACAGGATTCGAACCTGTGACCTACTGCTTAGAAGGCAGTTGCTCTATCCAGCTGAGCTATGGGATCTCATTGTTCTTAACGATCAAGGCCTGAGATCAGCCAAAACGTGAGTCGAATTCTTTAGTGTGTCCACTGCCCCAAGCGCGTTGACTTGAAGTTATCAGAATATGCCATGGCCCGTCGCGTCGTCTCGTGCGGCTCGGCGACAGTATACGCAAGTCCCTTGCGTTGGGCGTATGCGATCGCGTCCTCCCTCGTGGCGAAAGACAGCTTCACCTGCGTGCGCGTGTCCGATGAACTGGTCCACCCCATGAGGGGCTCGATCTCGCGGGGTGTTGCGGCTTCCATTTCCACAACCCACCGGGCGGACTTCGCCTGACCCGATTGGGTGGCGGTCTTCGCTGGCCTGTAAATCTTCGCCGTCATGGCAACTCCACCGAGTCGAACGCGCGTCTGTGCACGGACGGAGTGAGAAATAACGCCGACACCCCCCTGCGCGCAAGGCGCGCTTGCAGAAGGGTGAAAAACAGACGTGCAAAGCAGCGCTTGAAATTCCGAGGCCCCACGGTCCACTCTGAGCCGCGCCGCACGGGGGCGTGCTGGGGAGGAAGAATTATGCCGGACACAATCCGCCGCGTCGTCACGGGTCACGACGATCAGGGACGCTCGTTGTTCATTATGGATGGCGCGCCGCCTCATGTGCGCTGCCGCAGCCCCGGCTCTACCATCGTCACCGAGCTATGGCGGACCGACAGCGCCCCAGCGGACAACGTCGGCAAGGATGACCCCACTATAGGCGCGTACTCCCTCACACCGGGCGCTGGAAGCGTCTTTCGGATCATTGTTTATCCGCCGGACACGCAAAGGCTGGCCGCGCTCGCCCGTGAACGGGCCGACCAGCACGATGACGGCAGCGGCCGAATGAAGGCGCTCGACAAGGGCAATCCCCGCCATCCAGGCTTTCACAAGACCGACACGATTGACTACGCCATCGTCCTTAAAGGCGAGATCTGGGCCCTGATGGATGAGGGCGAGACGCTGCTGAAACAGGGCGACGTCCTCGTTCAGCGCGGCACGAACCACGCGTGGAGCAACCGGACGAATCAGGATGCCGTGCTCGCATTCGTGCTTGTGGACGCCAAGCCCGTTTGAGTCGCGGACAGGGGCCTTTCTGGAGGCGCCAGCAGCCCCCAATGGGCGGCGGGATGGAGTTATCGACAACTTTCAATTTCTTAAGTCACTGATATGGCAAGACACAGGAACACATCGATAAAAGTTTAACGATTACCTTCATTAATCGTGAAAGAGCGTCGCCGATGTTCGCCCCATGCATTACAGCGGCAATGGAATCACCTCAATCAAGCGCGGACTTCGCAAGAGCATTGCTCTCGCGGTAGATGACGACGGCAACTTTCGAGAGTGCATCCGCATGATGTTGCGGATTGGCGGCTTCAGCGAGACGATAGGCGCGGGCGATGTGGAGGCTGCCTTGACCGTGGCGTCGCAGCGCCCGCTCGATCTCATCGTCAGCGACTGGAATATGTCGCCCTACAATGGGCTCGATCTGCTCCGGGCCGTGCGGGCAAACGCTGCGACAAGAGACGTCCCGTTCATTCTCGTCACCGCGAGCTTGTCAGAAGACGCGTGGCGAGGCGCTCTCGAACTGGGCGCCACGGACTTTCTGGTGAAGCCGTTTTCAATCGAGCAATTGCACGACAGCGCCAACCTCTCGATGGAATTGACGCAACGTCGCGTGCAAAGCGCAACGATCCTCCAGTATCGGCGCGATCTTCGCGCCCGACGGCTGTGATGGTCAGGCGAGGAGTTTGTCGACGCCGGCCTTGGCGATCTGTCCGTCCTGCGACGAATGGACGCCAGAAACGCCGATGCCGCCGACGAACTGGTTTTCCACAATGATCGGCAAGCCGCCTTCGACCGTGGTTACGCCTGGCAGCGACATGACGGCGACGCGCCCGCCGGCAACAACCTGCTCGAAAGCGGCGCTTGGACGCTTGAACAGGATCGCAGTCCGCGCCTTCTCCTGCGCGACAACGCTGGAGGCTTTCTGCGTGCCGTCCATCCGCTCGAGATACATGAGATGGCCACCATCATCGACAATAGCGATCACCACGCTCCAGCTATTGCGCTCGGCTTCGGCGCGCGCGGCGGCGGCGATAGTCTTGGCGTCGTCGATGGATAAGGCGAGCTGGCGCAGCATGTATAATCTCCTCGAAGTGCGAGGGCAGATTCATATCAGCTTTTGGCCGCGCGCGGCAGCGTCAGACGGAAGCAGGCGCCGCCATTTTCGCGCGGCAGGCAGACGAGCGAGCCGCCGTGCAGGCGCGCAATTTTGCGGGCGAGAGACAGGCCGAGTCCAACGCCGCCAGCAGCCTCGGACGCTCCCTTGATGCGATAAAACGGCTCGAAGATTTTTTCGCGATCAGCCTCGGGCACGCCGGGGCCGCGGTCGCACACGTCAACGCGCGCGCCCTGCCCTTCGGCGGCCACCAGAACATCAATATCGTTGGCTCCATAGCGAGTTGCGTTTTCGATCAAATTGCGCAGGGCGCGGCGAAGCAGCTTGGGGTCCGCGATCACCTCGACGGCGTCGCGCGCCTCAAGATCAGCGCCGGCGCGCGCGCATTCTTCCGCCGCCAGCGCAACCAGATCCACTTCCTCGCCCACCGGCGCCTCGACCGCGCCCGCGTCCAGGCGGCTGGCGAGAAGGATCTCGTCCACCAATTGGTCAAGTTCGCGGATATTGCGCGCAAGCTCGTCGCGCATCCGTGGGGGCGCCTCCACTGACAGCGTTTCAACGCTCATCCGCAGGCGCGCAAGCGGGGAGCGCAGTTCATGCGAGGCGTTGGCCAGCAGCGTGCGATTGGCGCGCATCAGCGTTTCGACGCGTTCCGCCGTTTCGTTGAAGGCGTCAGCGAGCCGGGCCACTTCGTCCTTGCCTCGAACGTCGGCGCGGGCGGCCAAATCGCCAGCGCCAAACGCGATCACGTTACGCTCCAGCTCTTCCAGCCCGCGTGTCAGGCGCCTTACGATGGGCCACGCGCACAAGGCCACAGCCATCGCTGCGAGGATTAGCGCCATCACGAATCCAAAACCGCGGAACGGAACGCCAGCAGGCGGCGAGCGAGCGGCCATCAGCATGCGGCCATCGTCGAGCGCGACGACGAAGGGTCCGAACGGGCCACCCTGAGGACGTCGAGGCGCCGACGCCAGTTCCTGAGCGCGGTCCCCGCCCGCATAGGCGAGAGGGCGTCCCCCGGCATCCAGCAAGGCGAGATCATAACCTGTGAGAACGGACCACCGCTGTAGAGCCGCGCTGACGGCGCCCGGATCGGCTCCAGCGGCTGGCAAAATCGTCTGCGCCGCTTCTCGGAAAATCACATGATTGGGCGCGCGCTCGCCATCGCCGAAAATGCGCCACGCCAATCCCGCCAATAGAACGGACACGATCACGCTAGCCAGCACGGCAAGATAGATGCGCACGTAGAGGTGGCGGATCATGCCCCCGCCCCGGTCAGCCCGTCGTCCTTGAACCCTTCGTCCTTAAATCCTTCGTGCTTAAATCCTTCGTCTTGCACCTTCGCGAAAACATACCCGGCGCCCCGCACGGTGATGATGCGGCGCGGGGACTTGGGATCATGCTCCAAAAGCGAGCGCAGACGCGCGATATGGACGTCGATGGAGCGATCCAGCGTGGGATCGTAAGCTTGCGCCTCGCCGCCGACGAGTTCGGCCAATTGCTCGCGTGACAGAACGCGCCCTGCCCGCTCGGCCATCACAACAAGCAGATCGAACTGCCGGCTCGTGAGCTGCTTGTCTGCGCCGCCGACGCGCACAGCACGGGACTCGCGGTCGATTTCAAGCAGGCCAAAGCGCATGGCGGGGGTGCGAGGCTCGACCTTGTTTTGCCCGCGACGCAGGACAACGCGGATGCGCGCCAGCAATTCGCGCGGTTCGAACGGTTTCGCGATGTAATCTTCGGCGCCGATTTCGAGTCCGATGACTTTATCCAGGGGATCGCCGCGCGCTGTCAGCATGATCACGGGCGTCTGGGCTGACTCGCCGCGCAGGCTGCGAATTCGGCGGAAGACATCCAGTCCGTCCCCATCGGGCAACATCAAATCAAGCAGCACAAGGTCGAACGATCCCCGCTGCAAGTCCGCGATCCCGGCGGCGCCCGTGGCCGCGTGGGCGGCTTCGATCCCGGCGGCGCGCAGATAATCCGCGACCATCCCGGCGAGCCGCACATCGTCCTCGATCAACAACACCCGGGCCATGGTTCACTCGCAATAATTTCGCGCGGGTCACGTTAGACGCAACCCGCGCGCATGTCAGATCACTCGTTACTGAGCGCCGCCCGGGCCATAGCCGCGTCCGCCGCCCATTTCGCCAGGCCCCATGCCGCCAGGCCCCATGCCGCCAGGGCCTCTGCCCCCCGGGCCCATGCCGCGGCCGAAGGCGAAGCCTTCTATGCGGCCCACGAGTTCCGCCCGCTGCTTGGGCGACAGAACGTCCGCTGCGTCAGCGACCGCTTGCGTGACGAGCTTGGAGGCTGTGTCGGCGTGCGCGAGGTGCTGGGCGCGCAGCTTCTCAAGTTCGGCGCGATCCACCTTGTCGGCCTTCATCAGCTTCGCCGCGTCATTGCGAAAAGCCGTCCGGCCATTTCGCATGGGTTCAAGATCGGCGAGCGTCTTCTTGACGATGGCTGTCACCTTTTCCTTCTGCTCAGGCGTCGCGTCGAGGCGATCGAGCATGCGATTGACGCCCCATTCGGCGCGCATGTTCATAAACGGGCCACCCATACCGCCGCCGAACCCATGTCCGCCCCACGGCTGTGAAGCGGCAACGCCGACACCGACAACTACGAGTGCGGCGGCGACGGAGCCGACGATCAGTCCACGCTTAGAGGTTTTGCTGTTGGCCATAACCAATTTCCTTTTCGTCCGGCGGAGCGTTCCGCGATGAGAGGAGATTGGCGCGCCACCTTTTCTGCCGTGTGCGAGCCACGTAAACTTGTGTAAAGCGAAGACGTCCAAAGGAGCCTGCGATGAGCCGCCCCGTCCTCTACATGCTGCCCGGTCTTCTCTGTGATGAGGCGGTCTTTGCGGCGCAGATCGCAGCGCTATCCGATGTTTGCGATGTGCGCGTGCCGAGTTTCCGTGGCCTCGATTCCTTTGACGCCATGGCGCAGGCTGTTCTGGCCGATGCGCCACCACGTTTTTCTGTCGCTGGGTTTTCCATGGGCGGACGCGTGGCGTTCCGCCTGGCGTCGATTGCGATGGACCGCATTGAGCGATTCTGCGCCTTCGATACGGGCGTCATTCCGGCCTCGGAAGCAGAGCTGCCGAAACGGCAAGCTTTGGTCGATATCGCCAACCGCGACGGAATGGCCGCGCTTGCGGCGGCGTGGCTGCCGCCAATGCTGCACGAGACGCGCCGAAACGACATAGCTTTCACAGCGCCGCTGACAGAAATGGTGATGCGCTTTTCGCCGCTGGATCACGAGAAGCAAATCCGCGCTCTGATCAACCGACCCGACATGCGCCCCGTGCTGGCGCAGATCAAATGCCCCACGCTGATTGCGTGCGGACGTCAGGACGGTTTCAGCCCGCCTGCCGACCATGAGGCCATCGCAGCGGCCATTTCGGGCGCGCGGCTGGAAATTGTTGAAAACAGCGGACATTTCCTCCCCGTCGAACAGCCGGACGCACTCAACAAGGCCCTCCTCCAATGGTTAGCCATACCCCAAGCCTGAGCGATGCCGTGGCCGTTTAGTGTTTGATTTTATGGCGGAACGGATCGTCAGCAGCAGACGTTGCCCCGTTAACCAGCACACGCTGGAGCCGGGACGCCACGCGAGTTGACCTTGTGCGCGTCCCTTTTCAAAGGGCCTCGGACATGGTGCAAAACGACTCATCCCAAAATGTTCGGTCGACGCGCGGCTTCGCTTCCATGGATCCTTCCAAGCAGAAAGAAATCGCGAGCAAGGGTGGGCGCAGCGTGCCCTCCGACAAGCGCAGCTTTTCACAAAATCGCGAACTCGCAGCACAAGCTGGACGTAAAGGCGGCCAGAGCGTTGCTCCCGAAAATCGCAGCTTCTCTCAGGATCGCGACCTCGCCGCGCAGGCTGGGCGCAAGGGTGGCCAAAGCGTCCACGCAGATAATCGCAGCTTCTCACGTGATCGCGAATTGGCCGCAGACGCTGGGCGCAAGGGCGGCTCTAACTCGTAACCGCATTCGAGCGGACTAATTTACTTGCTGCACGCAGCGCCCCCGAGCACGCAAAATTTTGCGCAATGGGGATGGTTAAGCGAAACTGGGCCGGACGCCTCTTGCAGGGTTCGGCCGACTTCAAATCGTTCGTCGTAAGCAAGCAGCGTGCATGCCTGCACTGACGGTCGCTCGGCGCCTTTCTTTTTCACGACCATCCGAGACGTTGAACACATGACGTCGGATGGCGACTTCGCGAGGATGCCCCAACACGCTTCCGTGATCTCGGGCACATCGGCGGTGGCGTCCATTTCTGGAAACAGCACGAGAGCGACCGGATCGGATGCATCAAGGCGCACGCCAATCTCACGGAAAAGCGCGTCATATCCATCGCGCACCGCCGCCTCGGACTCTCCACTGTAGAGCCGTCCTGCAACGTGAAGCCGGAAGTCGTTGCGCGACAGCCATTTCAGGCCATCCACCGTCGGTAGCCAGGAGCGCGGTCCGCGTTCCAGTTCGTGCAGCCGTTGCGTGTAATGATCGATTGATACACGCATCGTAAGCTTCGAGCCGAAACGCTGATTGAGCGAGATAAGTTCACGCTCATATCGGCGCATGGGCTTCATGGCGTTTGTCAGCATCAACACGTCGAAATCGCGTGAAAGCGCGTCGTCCATCATCTCGATGGTATGCGGATTCAAAAAGGGCTCGCCGCCTGTGAAGCCGATCTCACGGGTGGGAAGGTTGTCGCTGGCGATCTCGTCCAGATACGCGCGAGCTTCCCTCGCGGTGATGTACTCCAGACGATCATTGCGCGGTGTAGATTCAATGTAGCAATTCGCGCATGAGAGGTTGCACAGCGTTCCGGTGTTGATCCACAACGAGCGCAAGGATGATAGCTCCACGCGTGCGCGGCGATCTCCGTTCGCTGTGATCTCGGGATCGTTGAATTTCTGCGGCGCCAGCGTTTTCGCCTTGATAAAGGCCGGCCAGCGAAAGTTCTCCGCGCCCTTTGCGAAGATAATCGGTTCTGGCGAAAGTGCCGCGCCAGTCGCCTTCGCTTCGTCCTTCGGCAGCAACGCCGTTGAACTCCAGCGACCGGTCACAAGCTCCTGCGCTTCATGCTTTTTGTCAGCATCCGCAAGGCGTTGCATGGCAGACTTGTGATCGTACTCCAACGCCACATGGTCAAAGATGAGCGACCCTGACTCGTTGCCCGCCTCGATGATACTGCACCACACTCGCGTGGCGCCATCGTTTGCAGGTCGGGCCAGCGGCCCGCAGGAATGCCAGGCTTTCCCGTCGGCGATCAATGTGAATGGAAGCGCGCCGGCGGCGATTACGACGTCAGATCCGCTTGCCGTAAGCTCTGATAAGATGATCCGATCAGGGCTGGATGCGAAAACCCGCTGGGCTGCGCCGACGGCCAGAAAGCGCATCGTGCATCCGTTCAGCGACATGCGGGCGGGCGCGAGGCGCACGTCGGCCTCAGCCTGAACGGAAGCGGATAACCCCTCTTGGGATAGAAGGAAAATATTCTCGCGCTGCACGCCCCTGCGAGCCGCCTCCGCCATCACAGCATCAAAAGCGTGGCTGTTGTGCCCTGGGTTGCTGAAGACGAGGAGTGGGGTTCCTGCAGGCGCGAAGTCGAACATTCGCCGTATATGGGCTGCAACGGGTAAAATGTCTTGAGGCAATGCGCCAATTGACGTTCTTTTGAAGTCATCGGAACATCCACCTATGGTCTGCCGAGACGGATGCATATGTCGGCGGGAGCGGTTATGCTGCATCAAGAATTTTGCCGGGGTGAGGAACGGCCTGCCCGGCCGGGAGGACAGAAAATGAGCGAACCCAGAGTGAACGGACTGCGCGGAGTTGAGCTGGCGGTTTACGATCTCAACTCAAGTGTCGATTTCTACTTGAAAAATTGGGGTCTGAGCGAAGTCAGCCGAAGCGGTGGACGCGCCTATCTTCGAGCCACCGGCGAAGAGCATCACATCGTCACGCTGCACGAGCGCCCCAAGGCCGGACTTGTCGCCGTTAACATGGCGGCGGCCGACCGCGCGGCGGTGGACGCGTTGCACGGCAAGGCCAAGGGCATGGGCGTCGAGATCGTCGCTGCGCCCGCTTCCTTGCCGGCCGAGGGCGGCGGCGGCTACGGGTTCGACATGCGCACGCCCGAAGGTCACCTGATCCGCATTTCGAGCGATGTCGCGCGCCATGCCGACACGATCGCTGACCCGACGCGCCCGGTCCGGGCCAATCATGTCGTATTCAATTCTCCCGATATCGACAATCAGATGCAGTTCTTTCTGGACGCGCTCGGCTTCAAGTTCTCTGACTTCAGCGGGCACATGCACTTCATCCGCTGCTCGCGCAACCATCACTCTGTCGCGATCGCCAAGGCCGCCGGCGCAGGCCTCAACCACATCGCCTTCGAAATGAAGGACTACGACGGCCTGATGCGCGGCGTTGGCCGCATGCGGATGGCGGATGAAGAAGTTGGCTGGGGGGTTGGCCGTCACGCCGGTCCGGGACGCAATGTCTTTTCCTACTTCGTCGACCCCAACGGTTACGCCATCGAATACACGACCGACGTCGATCAAGCCGGCGACGACTACGTGTCGCGGCGCGAGGATTACTGGCAAAGCGTGCCGCTGCGCCCGTGCGCCTGGGCCGGCGCGAAGATGCTTCCGTCCGCGCGCATGCGCGACGCGATGGCTGGCAAGCTGATCGAAGAGCGCAATCAAACGTGCGACGACGTCATCTCCGAAAAGATGGCCGGTTAAATGAGCGGTTCCACAGACCCCAGCGGGCAGAAACTTGCTGGCAAGATATACTTCCTCATCTTCTGGGAGCCCGTGCCGGACATGGGCGACCGCAGGGTGGTTCATCCGCAGCACATCGCGAAGGTCATGGAGCTTGAAGCAGACGGTCGGCTTTTCGGAGCCGGTCCGTTTCTGGGCGAAGACGGTATGCCCAACGGGCGCGGCATGTTCATCGTCCGCGCGGATAATGCTGAAGATGCGCACGCCATCGCGCAGGCGGACCCCTATTATAAAGCAGGGTTCCGCACCTACCGGCTGGAGTGCTGGAGGCGCAGCGAAGGCGCCGTCAACGTGCGCATTAATGTCGGCGCCAATCGTGTCGAAATCGACTGATAGTACGGCGCGGGCCTAGTGACGCGGGCTTAGTGACGCGGGCTTGGGCCCGTGTCAGCTCATCTTGTTGACGAGTTCGCCCAGCCCCTCAATGCGCGTGCGCACGACGTCCCCCGCATTGAGAAACTCCCCGCGCCCATTGCCAACGCCATCCGGCGTGCCGGTCAGGATGACGTCTCCGGGCCAAAGCGTGATGCGGCTGGAAAGAAACGCGATCTGTTCGCTGATACTGAAGATCATGTGACTTGTATTCGAGTCCTGCTTCCTCACGCCGTTCACATCAAGCTGGATGCCCAGCTTCTGCGGGTCCTTGATCTCGCGCTTCAAAGTGATCCAGGGGCCCAGGGGGCATGCCCCATCGAAAGATTTGTGGGATGTCCAGTCCGTCGCAAAAAGCGACCCGGCGGGAGCCGCAGCGCGGCGGCCAAGGTCGCGCGCCGAAAAATCGTTGGCCACCAGGTAGCCCGCGACATAGCGCAGGGCGTCTTTCTCGGACACATTGGAGGCCTTGCGGCCGATTACGACAGCCAACTCGGCTTCCCAGTCGACTTTTTTGGAGGCTGCGGGGAGCTTGACCGAGGCATAGGGGCCCGTCACAGAGCGCGACGATTTGATGAAGTGCCACGGCTCCAGGCCAATTTCGTGCGGATCGGGCGGCGGCGGCAGGCCCTTGACCCGCGCCATCTCCGCAGCGTGATCGCCGTAATTCGATCCGGCGCAATAGACCGCGCCCGGCAGCGGCAGCGGCGATATCAGTTTCACCTTTGAAAGCGGCTGGCCCCTGGCGCCCTGTCGCTCCGCCAGCGCGTCAAGGCGCGTGCGCGCCTTGCTCCAGTCCGCAAGGATACCCATTACGCTTACGTCGCCGTTGACGCGGGTTGCCTTTGCAACATCGATGACTCGCTCACCAACGATAATGGCCGCCCGTGGACCATCGGCAGACTGGTATGTTGCTAAACAATAGCTCACTGAATGCCCCCGATGCTTCCCAAGGCGACATTCTACGGCGCGCGCGTTTTCGTGTCACGCCCGCTGCAAAGCGAAGCTAAACAGTAAATGATGAATGGAATTCAAAAATATAAGTGGTAAATAAAGTATAGCTTGAGCGTAGCCAGATGTTGCATTTAAGTCACCGATTTTTCCAATAGCTGTCTTATAGTTTCGCCATAGCTCGCGAAAGTCGAGTTACCGAGTTATGCCTTTGTCGTGGGGAACGCCACGGCTTGACGGGCAAACGATTACTCAGGAGAATATCAATATGCGTGGACTTCTACTTAGCTCGGTTGCGCTTGCAGTGATGACTGCAGCCTCCGTCGCTGCAGACCTTCCCGCTCGCGCGCCGGCTATGGCCCCGGCGCCGATGTACGCTGCTCCAATCTTCACATGGTCGGGCTTTTACGTCGGCTTGAACGCTGGCGCAGGATTCCGCAGCAGCAACAGCGGTCGCTCTGATTACGTGTTCGACAGCCCTGCAGGTTCCGTCGATCCCGGCCTCATCGCCGGAATCAATGCTGACCTCGCGCTTGCGGGCCGTCGTGGCGGCAGGAACACTGGCTTCACCGGTGGCGCCCAGCTCGGCTTTAACTGGCAGTTCGGTGCGTTGGTTGCCGGTGTTGAAGCCGACATCAACTATCTCGACCGCGGTCGGGTTGATCGTGGCTACACCATCCTCAACCTCGCCGGCACGGACCTCGATCTGACCGTTGGCGGCATTGGTCGTGGCAGCGACTATTTCGGCACGCTTCGCGCCCGCATCGGCTACGCGTTTGACCGCACGATGGTCTACGCAACTGGTGGTCTCGCTTACTCCGACAGCGGCAACCGTCGCGGCGCGGCCTTTGTGACTGACCCCTTCGCTGGCGACGCGCTCGTGGCTACCTACACCTCTCGCGGTTCCAGCAGCAACTGGGGTTATGCGATCGGCGCAGGCGTCGAGCATGCCTTCACCGACAACTGGACGGCCAAGGTTGAGTATCTGTATGTAGATCTCGATCGCGGCGGCAGCCATCGTTACACCTCGGTCGGCGCCGGCGCTCCGTTCGACAACATTGTTGGCGTGCGTCGCGGTGACGACAGCGGCATGCACATTGTGCGCGTCGGCATGAACTACAAGTTCGGCGGCGGTCGCTCTTCTGGCCCGGTTGTCGCAGCTTACTAAGGACTGCTAGGCATAGCCGAGCAAAAAACGAAGTTAAAAACGAAAGCCCGGCCTCGCGCCGGGCTTTTTCGTGTTCCGGGCCCAAACGCCGCGCACTTCCGGTCTAGTTGCCGCAGGGCAACACATCAGGGCAATATTGAGGCGCCTCTGCCTATGCTGTATCCAAACCTCGACCATTCATAGTAGGCTCGACGGGCAATATGTTGCGATTCTGCGGACAATGCAGTTCGCATGGCATTTTATTCGAAGGGTTATTTCTTATGCGCAAGATCGTTTTGTCCGCCTTCGCAGCTTCTCTCATGGCTGGAACGGCTCTCGCTGCTGACCTTCCCGTTCGGGGTCCGGCGCCTGCCCCGATGCCCGCTCCTGTCTTCGTTGCGATGAACTGGACCGGCTTCTATGTCGGTATTCATGCGGGATACGGCTGGGCTACCGATAAGTGGGTTGCTGGACCGCAGGCGTCATTGTTCACTGACCGTGTCGCTGGCGCCGCGTTCAGCTATGATCAGAAGGGATGGCTCGGCGGCGCTCAGCTTGGCTATAACTGGCAGTTCAACAGCTTCGTGGTCGGCCTCGAAGGCTCTGCTTCCTATTCTGACGTGAAGGATTCGGCCCTGTCCGTTTTCGGCGCAGCCGATGATGTGTTCAGCACGAAGTACCGCACCATTGTTTCCGGCGCCGTTCGCGGCGGCTTCACGTTCGGCAGCGCGCTGATTTACGGCAAGATCGGTTACGCTGGCGTGGACATCAAGCGCAGCACGGTTGACGCCGTACCATTTAACGTCGGCGTCAATGCGACCTCCAACTGGCACACCGGCATGCTCCTCGGCGCTGGCGTCGAGTACGCTTTCACGCGGAACTGGTCAGCAGCGCTGGAGTACAACTACTATAACCTGAACACGAAGTCGGTGACCTACGCGAGCCTCGACAACGACAGGTTCGACCCCAAGCTGCAGACGGTTACACTCCGCCTGAACTACCGCTTTGGCGGCTATTCCAGCCCGGTCGTCGCGCGCTATTGATCTTCAGCGTCATCACTTGAGCTTCGGAAACCCGGCGGAAACGCCGGGTTTTCTCTTGTGAGGGACCGGCGATCCCGAATCGGCGCATTCCTCGCTTGCCCCTGCAGCGGCTCCGTGGCAAGCGAACCTACATGTCAGACATCAAGACCAGCGAAACTTCGGCCAAGCCCGCCCCGCGCATCTCCTTTGTCTCCCTCGGCTGCCCCAAGGCGCTGGTGGATTCAGAGCGAATCATCACGCGCCTGCGGGCCGAAGGCTACGAACTGACCAAATCCCACGCGGGAGCCGACGCTGTTGTCGTGAACACCTGCGGCTTTCTCGATTCGGCCAAGCGCGAGTCACTTGAGGCGATTGGGGCGGCGCTTGGCGAAAACGGCAAGGTGATCGTCACTGGCTGCATGGGCGCGCAGCCCGAAGAAATCCGCGCGGCTTTCCCCAATGTACTCGCGATCACTGGCCCGCAGGCTTACGAGAGCGTGATGGATGCGGTGCACCTGGCCGCGCCGCCTGCGCATGATCCATTTGTGGATCTAGTTCCGCCACAGGGCGTGAAGCTCACGCCGCGCCATTACGCCTATCTGAAGATTTCAGAAGGCTGCAACAACACGTGTTCCTTCTGCATCATTCCCGATTTGCGCGGCAAGCTTGTCTCCCGATCCGCCGGTGACGTGCTGCGCGAGGCCGAAAAGCTCGTGAAAGCGGGCGTGAAGGAACTGCTCGTCATCTCGCAAGACACGTCCGCCTATGGCGTTGATGTGAAATATGCCGAGAGCATGTGGAATGACCGCTCGGTGCGCGCGCGATTCCTCGATTTGTCACGCGAACTGGGATCGCTGGGCGCATGGGTGCGTCTGCATTACGTCTATCCCTACCCGCACGTGGACGACGCCATTGAACTGATGGCCGAGGGACTTGTGCTTCCCTACATCGACGTGCCGTTCCAGCATGCGTCGCCAAAGGTGCTGAAGGCGATGAAGCGTCCCGGTACCCAGGACAAGACCCTGGAGCGCGTGCGTCGCTGGCGCGAACTCTGTCCTGATCTGGCGATTCGCTC
>JAUXWZ010000036.1 GCA_030684835.1 Beijerinckiaceae bacterium | reverse complement strand
CCGAAAGCTTGAAGCAGCCACAAAACGACAGCGATCACAACAACGACGTTCAATATTCTTTTTATCTTGTGATCCATCGGTATGTAGGTGTTGACCAGCCAAAGTAGAACTCCAACTACGATCAACGTAATGACGAGATTAACGAGCGGCATTTGTAGCCTCTTATTGATAAATTCGGGTGTTCAGCATCCATCAGACCACCTGTGGATGCTTGCCTGCCTCTGATCCTGAACGCTAGCGCCTGATGTGTGAAAATCAGCGGCGGGGCGCAGTTAAAACGCGCCCCATTGCGTGCTTATTTACCTCGCAGGGTATCCTTCAGGCCACCGACAGCGTTTTGCGCTTTGCCAGCGACCTGATCGCCTTTTCCTTCGACTTCGATTTTCTTGTCACCGATAGCCTTGCCGAAGGCTTCCTTGACTTTTCCCGCAACGTTTCGCGCCGAACCCTTGATGCGATCCTTGTCCATAAACGCGGTCCTCTCTGTGACGTGGCGTTGAACAACCAGCAGCGCAGCTAATTGTTCCGCTTGTCTGCACAGGCGCCAAACTGCTGGGGCGGTTGAGCCCGGCAGCAAAGAGCCCACTCTTGACCTACGACCCGCCGGTTTAAAAACCCCGAGGGTGTCATGACAAGCCGAACTGACATCAGATCGAGGCAGTCGGCAACATTCTCAGCACCTGCGAAAGAATGGCTCGCGCCTGACGTGATCGGTTTATTTCCTTTCCATGATTTGCTTGGCGCGCTCGACGACAGAAGGGGGTGTGCGGTAGAAGGCGCTGAAGGCCGTCGTCAGCTCCTCCCCAGTCTCTGGCACGATATCCGCGCCCGCTTTATCCGCTGCCGATAAAAGACCTGGATCCTTGAGAGCCGTTGTCATCGCGCTGCGAAGCGCCGCCAGTCGGGCCGTAGGCAGGTCAGGAGGTCCCGCCAATGGACGAGCGATGGCTGACTGTCCAAAGAACAGGTCGGCGACTTGACGATCCTCCTCTGTTCTGAGGAGATCGTAGAAGTGGGTCGCGTCCTTCATGAATGGGTGCCGCTCCTTACCGAACTGCACCAGCATCCTCAGGTCGTCACTGGCGTAGTCATTTGGAAAGCTCGACTTCACTGTTGAAAGAGCCATTGCACAGGCGACCTGCACCTCGTTCCTTTGCAGAGCCAATCCCACATCGCGGATGCCCTTGTATCCGTTGATCACGCGGATGTTGGCTCCGAGCATGTTCTTGAGGACAAGCGCGTGCTGGTTGCCTGCGGAGCCTGCGCCGGTCGCTCCAAAGACCACCTCTTTGTCGCTGCTGATGATTTGCTGAAGGTCGTCGATGCCGGAGTTCTTCCACGTCGCGCAAGCGTGCGTGTCACGAAACATATTGCCAATCCAACCGAACTTCACCGTCTCATATCGGGCGGACGTGTTGCCAAACAG
Organism: Beijerinckiaceae bacterium; assembly: GCA_030684835.1. Classification (GTDB taxonomy): domain Bacteria; phylum Pseudomonadota; class Alphaproteobacteria; order Rhizobiales; family Beijerinckiaceae; genus Terripilifer. Next base: position 137,100 of record JAUXWZ010000036.1, on the reverse strand, counting down.
CGGCTCCAACGCAGTGGCAGCCGAGAAAACTCCCAATTGCGTCCCGTCGCGAGGGGCGACGTTGTAGATGAAATCGGCAGCCTTCATGCTTCCTGCGCCGGGCATGTTCTGGATGATAACCTGTGGGCTTCCTGGAATGTGCTTGCCGAAGGCTGGGGCCAAGATGCGGGCGTATGCGTCATACCCGCCGCCTGGATCGTAGCCGACAATGATGCGGATCGTGTTCCCGGCATAGAAGGTCGCAACCTCATCTGCCTTGGACAGAGCTGGTATTGCGAAAGCAACGGCTGCCCAGCAGCCAGCCAAAAGAGCCTGCTTCACCATGGCGCTACCTCCCGTCGAAACGCCTTCTCAAGAGCGCGTACAGCCAGAGGATACCACAGGTCGCAGTTCCGCCAACACGGTTGCGGCGCTCAAGCGAAAGTCTGTTCCGCCTTGCGTCGCACTCAAAGCTTTCGGGAATCGCCACGATGACAACAAGGCCAGCAGGGCGACCGCTTGCGGCGTCAAGATTTTTCCGCTTGCACTCTGATAAGTTCAGCGGAGCCGCAGACGGAAGTGTTTTGCTTCTTTGCCTGGACTAGGCGCTACTGGAGTCGCCGCGCAATCAGCCGCCGACTTCTACGCTGGCAAGACAGCGCCCTCCCAGATCGTCTTGTCCGGTGGATGCGCTCAGGCAAATAACGATTGAGGCGTTGCTGGCAGATGCATTTATCACCGCATCAGAACAACTGGTATCTTGCAGGAACGGATCATCTCGGTTGTCGTCGAGCCTATTATAAGGCTTCGAATACGCGAATGACCATAGGCGCCCATGAGCAGGAGATCGAAATGGTCATCCTCAACTATCTGACTTAAAACCTTGTCCGGCTGTCCAGGGACGACTCTGATGTGACCGTCTATTCCAGCTGCAGTCAGAATCGAAAGCGCGTTTTCGAGCCCCTTCCTGATGTCCGGGGTTTCTACGCCCGCTGTGACAACATGAACCTGAAGGCCCGCATAGAGCGTGCTGTGCGCAATGTGGTCAACGGCTCGCATGGCTGAGGTTCCGCCGTCGTATGCGACCAGAAGTTTTGAAATGGGCTTGAAGGATCGCGAAGCCACAAAGACAGGCTTGTGGCTCACCCGGATGATGCGTTCGAGGTTGGAGCCCAGATGTCCCCGTGCAAAGTCGGCCGCCTCGCCTCGCTTGCCAATGACGATCATGGCAGCGTCTTTTTCCTGTTCGGCGACCGTCGTGATCAGATCGCCATGACGGAGCCGTGCTGTATTCTGCGAGATACCTGCTTCCTCGAGAATAGCCTGGGCGTCTTCTAGAATGGCCCGGCCTCGTCGCACCACAAGCTTGGCGCGCTGTTCGTCGAGAGCCGCCAACTCCTCCAGGAGCGCGGTGCGGGCGCCAAGCTGCAATGAACCGGATAGGTCCGCTTGATCCGGCGCTTCGCGGCGGCCTAAAACATGAAGCAACTCTATGCTGGCGCCAGTTCGTCCCGCGATCCAGGCCGCGTGGTCACAAACGCTCCTCGCGTAGAGTGATCCATCGACGAGAGCGATTATCTTCTGGGTCATGCTCATCATCTCAATGTCCCATCAACTTGTCCATTGCGCCCGGCTTGTCATGAATTGCAAGCCGATCAACGATGGTCTCGGAGGCTTTGTTCATGCCCACGATTTTGACTTCAGCTCCGTCGCGACGAAACTTCAGAACCGCCATGTCAAGCGCCGCAACGGATGAGATATCCCATATGTGTGCGGCGCTGACGTCGATGACGACCCGCTCCAGGACTTCCTTGAAGTCAAACGACTTCATGAAATCTTCTACCGAAGCAAAAAAGAGCTGACCCTCGACGATGTACGTGCGCTCACGTCCATCTGAGGAAATCGCCGACGTTACCCGGAACAGCTGTGATATCTTCCAGGCAAAGAAGATGCCGGACAGAAGCACGCCCACGATGACGCCAATCGCCAGATTGTGTGTAAGCACTACAAAGATAACCGTCGCGAGCATGACCGCCGACGATGAGGTTGGGTGACTCCACAGACCGCGGATCGACGTCCAGCTGAAGGTGCCGATTGACACCATGATCATGATTGCAACAAGAGCGGCCATCGGAATCTGAGCCACCAGATCGCCAAGGACGACGACCATGAACAGCAAGACCACACCAGCAGTGAACGAGGACAGCCGTCCGCGACCACCTGATTTTATGTTGATGATCGACTGGCCAATCATGGCGCAACCCGCCATGCCCCCAATGAAGCCGGTAGCCGTGTTGGCGAGCCCTTGTCCGACGCATTCCTGATTTCGGCTGGAAGATGTATCGGTCAGGTCATCGACAATGGTTTGGGTCATGAGGCTTTCCAGGAGCCCGACAACCGCCACCGCTATGGAGTAAGGCAATATGATCTGTAGTGTTTCCAGCGTCAGTGGAATCTGGGGGATGAGGAATATCGGCAGCGTATCAGGCAAAGCGCCCATATCGCCGACGGTGCGTACATCCAATGCGAGCGCGATCGTCACAACCGTCAATACAACGATTGTAACCAGTGGCGATGGAACGGATTTGGTGAGTAGCGGGAAGAGATAAATAATCGCCAGTCCCGCAGCGACCAGCGCGTAGGTAAGCCCCGTCACCTTTCTGGGGTCCAGCTCGGGCAATTGTGCAATGAAAATCAAGATTGCCAGCGCGTTCACAAACCCGGTGATCACCGACCGTGACACGAAACGCATGACATAGCTGACCCGAAGAATCCCGGCTGCTATCTGCAAGAGACCCGCAACGACGGTCGCCGCCAGAAGATATTGCAGCCCGTGCTCCTTAACCAGGGTGACCATCAGCACCGCTGTCGCCGCCGTTGCAGCGGAGATCATTCCGGGTCGGCCGCCTGTGATCGCGGTGATGACCGCGATCGAAAACGAGGCGTATAAGCCGACCTTTGGATCTACGCCGGCGATGATTGAAAACGCGATTGCTTCGGGGATAAGCGCCAGTGCAACGACGAGACCTGAAAGCAGGTCACCTCTGACATTGCCAAGCCATTGCTCCTTGTAGGATGCGAACATCAATTATCCATGTGATTCAGCAGAGCGCGAGCTCGGCAAATATTTCGCTGTGGAAATAGTGGTTGTCCGGCGGATTGGCGGCCGGAAGAGCCATCCGGGAGTCGAGCCCGGATCCAGATCACGCTTCCCCTTTACAGGCGGTCTCGACAAAAGCAAAGGCCTTGCTCGGTGCGTCAAGTGTCGGCCACCGCACTCCAGCCCTTCGGCGTCGATCAAAAATCCCGCGAAGTGTGTCGCCGTCATCAGCCGACGCGAATTCCGGAGAGCGGAGCTGGTAACTCCGAAAGCTTGAAGCAGTCACAAAATAACAGTGATCGTATGAGGGTGACGGAAACACACTGGGCCGCTCGCCCAGATCATCTGGCGAGGTCGCGGCTGGTGATCGGTCGCAGCGCTGCGGCGCGGCTTTGCGTTTGCCCGTCCATTCGAAGCCGCCGCCGGCATGCACAGCATCCGCCAACCCGCGGGGGCGATGCGCTCCGTCACGGCGGGCATTTCCGCAGTCTTTCCTTTGCGTCGCTCGCAGTCTACGATCATCCGAAGAAGAAACATAAACTGGGAGGGAAGGAATGAAGACAATCCTCATGGCGTCGATCGGGGTCATCGCGGCCACTGCCTCGCTCCCCGCCGCAGCTTCGGACAATGTCTCGCGCTTTTATTCCGGAAAGTCGATTCAGCTAGCCATTGGATATGGCCCAGGGGGCGGCTATGACGCCTATGCTCGGGCATTAGCGCGTCACATGGGCCGGCATATCCCCGGAAATCCGAACATAGTGCCGCAGAACATGCCCGGGGCGGGCAGCCGCGTCGCAGCGAACTGGCTCTACAACGTCGCGTCCAAGGACGGGACCGCAATGGCGATGGTGGGCCAGAACACGCCTCTCGACCAGGCGCTGCGCGAAAAGGGCATTCAGTTCGACGCGGCTAAATTCAACTGGATAGGAAACCCTATTGTAGACAATAACTACACTTTCGCCTGGGCCCCCTCCGGTCTCCACAGCATGGAGGACGTCTTGAAGAAAGGCGGGTTGATATGCGGGGGCAGCGGGGCGACGTCGCCTTCCGTGCTCAATCCGCAAATTCTCAACAACCTCTTCAACGCCAATATCCGGATCATCTCGGGATATCCCGGCGGCAACGAGGTCAACCTCGCGATGGAGCGCGGCGAGGTCAACTGCCGTGGGTCAAACAGTTGGGCGTCCGTAAAAGCGACGCTCGGCCAAGCGCTCAAGGAGAAAAAGCTCAGTTTTCTCGTGGAATGGGGCCTCGATCCGGAGCCTGAAGTCGCCGAATACATGGGTAGGAAGGTTCCGCTGATCACAAATCTGGTCACGGATGAAAACGACCGCCGGGCGCTAGAGCTAATCGTGTCGGGATCCCCGCTTGGACGTCCGCTGATTGCGCCGCCGGACGTTCCAGCTGATCGGGTCGAAGCCTTGCGTCGCGCCTTCGACAAGACGGTTGCCGACGCAATCTTCCTCGCGGAAGCGAAGAAGTTGGAGCTGGACATTAATCCCTTGCCTGGCGAACGTTTGCAGAAAGTCGCTGCGCAAACCGTCAATGCGCCGGAAGCCATTGTTGAGCGCGCCCGGGCGTTGATCCGGCCTGGCAAGATCGAGGACCGAAAACAGTGACGTTGAAGGCTCTGTTCTGCATGACGCGCAGCCCGGTTTGAAGTTGCAAAAGCCGCGTCGCTTTTCTTTTGTTCAAGTGAAGATCCGGCTTTTGCTGACGTGCTCCAATTGCGGCCGTTGTGAAGCCGCCGCATCTTTCGATCATGGCCTGCCGAGCGCGGGGCGGCCGCGCACTGTGAATTAACGATAGGGAGGGAAATATGAGAACAATTTTACTGGCGGGGTTCGCGCTCACATCCGCAGGTAGCCTGTGTGCGCCGGTGCTGGCGCAGGATTTCTACAAGGGGCAGACGGTGCGCTTCATTGTGGGCTATCCGACAGGCGCTACGTTCGACACCTATTCGCGCGCGCTGTCGCGGCACATGAGCAGACACATTCCCGGGCGCCCGCTAATCGTAATCCAGAACATGCCTGGCGCGGGAAGCCTCACGGCGACGAATTACATTGCGAACGTCGCGCCAAAGGATGGCTCGGTAATTGGAATGCCGAACCCGGTGAACACCGTCGAGCCGCTTCTCAATCCACAGGCCGCGCGCTTTGATCCGCGGAAGTTCTCCTGGATCGGCAGCATGAACACAGAGATCAGCACCTGCGGATTCTGGAGCTCCAAAGTATCGAGCATCGAAGATCTCCGCACGAAGCCTGTTATTGTGGGCTCGACGGGCCCAACGGCGGGATCGACGCTCGACTCGCGTGTGGTCGCAAGTGTTCTCGGTTTCAATTTCAAGATCGTGACCGGTTATCCCGGTCTCGCGGAAGCGCGGCTCGCAGCGCAGCAGGGCGAAGTTGACGGACATTGCGGACTCACCGTTTCGAGTCTCAAGGCCGACCTGTGGGCGGATTATAAAAAGGGTATTGCGAAAGTCCCGATTCAGATGGGGCTGACGAAACACCCAGACCTTCCAGACGTCCCGAATGCGTTCGACATGGCGAAGTCGGAGGAAGACCGGCAGGTGCTCACGCTTATCTTCGGACCATGGACCTATGGCCGTCCTGTACTCGGACCCGAAGGGATACCAGCGGACCGGCTCAAGATTCTCCGTGAGGCGTTCATGGCGACTTTCAAGGACAAAGACTTCCTCACGGAGGCCGCCAAGCTGAATCTCGAAATCCAACCGCTGGGGCACGAGATCGTCGAGAAAACGGTCGCAGACATCTTCAGTTCGCCTGCATCGGTCGTCGAGCGGACGCGCAAGATTCTTGGAATCATTCCCTGACCGCACTCGCAATTACAGGACTGACCAGATGCCTATCATTATCACCGACGACGACGCGGCGCGTCTTCTCTCGATCCCGGAAGCGATCGAGGGGATGCGCGTCGCCTTCAGCGACCTTGCGACGGGCAAGGCGGTCAACCCGCCGCGTCTGCGCTACAAGTCGGGCACGAAGGACCCGCGACGAAACTATTTCGCCAATATTCATGCAGGCGCGGTGCAGAGTTATGATGCGGCCTGCGTGCGCGCGGGTTCGCACTTCATGCTGATGGACGAGCGCAGCTCCGAGCGGCGCACGCTCGACAATCCCGATCCGGTGAACTGGACGATCATCATCCTCTACAGCCTGAAGACTGGCGAGCCGCTCGCCTTCATGCACGAGACGCACCTGAGCGGCTTTCGCGTCGGCGCGACGACGGGGCTGGCGGTGTCCCAGTGCGCGCGCGAGGACGCACAGGTGCTGGGACTTTTCGGCACAGGCAATCAGGCATTCCCGAACTGCCGCGCAATCTGCGCCGTGCGGCCAATCAGGACCGTGAAGGTCTATAGCCCCAGCGTCGTCCATCGCGAGGCGTTCAAGCGGCGCATGGCGAACGAACCGGTTGAGGTCATCACTGTCGATGATCCTCGTGAGGTCGTGCGGGGGTCGCACATCGTTTGCTGCGCAACGAATTCGAAAGTGCCGGTCCTGCGGGGCGAATGGCTCGAGCCCGGCCAGATGGTCATCTCCATCTGCAATTCGGACGTGATCGACAAGCGCAACGAGGTGGACGAAGCCACATTCGCGCGCGCATCCGACATTATCATCAACGACTGGGAGAGCGTGATCGGAAACCGTCAGACCGAACTCCTCGGTCCTATCGAGAAGGGTCTTGTTGACCGCGCCCACGTGCATGAACTGGGCGACATTGTCGCCGGCAAGGTCAGCGTCAGGCAGGCGCCGGACTCGATTCTCTACTATAAAAACAATACAGGCCTCGCGATCCAGTTCGTTGCGTGCGGCGCTATCCTGCATCGCAAGCTGATGGAGGAAGGGACGAACAAGGTCATTCCCGGCGAATGGCTCTCCAGCAAGAAGTACTCGCTGCCGTCTGTCTGAGCATCGTCAGCTCAGTGCGGAATTGAGCAGGGCGAAAACTAACGTTTCAATGGAGATAAAAAACAGATTTATACCACCGCATTTTTCCACTATTTTATCTTTCTGGGCTGTATCAGTTTATGCGCGTCGGCAGTAATGAGTTGGGGACCTGGACCAGAAGTCCCAGCATCTATTATCGACGCAAGGGTAACAATTGTGTAATCGCGTTGCAGGCGCTGATTGACGTATTGGGAGAAATCGATGTCGGATATCGTCGGTGTTGCACATTTCAGCATTCCCGTAAGGGATGTCGCCATAAGCCGAGAGTTCTACGTCAATATCGTCGGCTGCAAGCATCTCTTCAGTACGCCAAAGGGACACATGTCGTTTATCGATGCTGGCGGAGTGTGCCTAATACTCGTAAGACAAGAGGGCGTGATCAATCCGGTCCTTCAAAGCTCCGAAGGTGTTCATCACTCATTTTCGATTGATCCAGAGTGTTTCGACAAGGCTGTCGAGCGATTGCGGTCGAACGGCGTTGAAATAATTGGTGAGGAAGATCGGCAGGGAGGGGTAGTCAACGGGCCGCGCATTTATTTCCGCGACCCGGACGGGACAGTGCTGGAGTTCATCAATCTGACTAGCTACGAAACTGGCGATGAACATTAAGTCACAGTCGCTGCGATTCAAATATGGGGTGACGGTGCGGAGCGGCGCCGATCAGTTCCCGCACTTTTTGTGCGTGCGCCAAGTTTGCAGGCGATGGGCGGGCTGGTGAGCCCGCTGACCGATATTTCGAACTCCAAGCCGATGGGCACAAACTTACGCTTGCGCGTCACCCTTGTCGTCCTCGACGGCGAGAGCGCCGTTCGCTAGTAGAAGCCCAATCCATTCGGTTGCGGAATGCTGTGCACAAAAGCTTAGGATTGCGATGGTGATTGGAACACCAATGAACGCACCGAAAATTCCCCACATATAGGTCCAGAAGAAAATCGACAGCAGAACAATGAACGGGGAAATCGAAAGCGCTGAGCCGGAAACGCGCGGCTCAACGTAACTCCCGACAGTCGACTGGATGGCGTTGAGTCCTATAAAAAGACCAAGCGTCGCCTGCCAGGATTGAAACTCCGCCGCACTGTACAGGGTGGGAAGTAGCGTCGCAAAGAACGGCCCAAGAAACGGAATGAAGTTGAGGACAAAGGCGATGACGCCCCATTCCTTGGCGAGAGGCAGGCCGATCGCATATGTCAGCATGAACACGAGAAGGCCAGTAATCAGACTCATTTGCGAACGAACAAACGTGTAGCGTCGTAGTTTGTATGAGGTTACTCGCAATCCGTTCAGGAGAACCTCAGACGCCGTTCTGTTCTTCATACTTTTAATTTTGACGCGGAAAGCATTCACTTCGAGCAATCCGAGCAAGACGTAGACGAGCGCGATGACCGAAAAGCTCATGAGGTTGTTTAAACGCGATCCAAAGGCCTGCGCCGCGCGCAACATCCAGCCGACGTTGAAATGATCGGACCAAAGCGTGGTGATGTCCACACCATGCGATGCGACCCAAATATTGATTTGTTCGTACATTGCTTGAAATTTCGCGCTATCAGCGATCATCGCGCGGGAAATACGGCTGACGGCCCAAACGATGAGCCATCCGAAAATGGAGAACGCGAGCAATATAACCGCCATGCACGCGAGGAGCGCGATCCCTTTTGGAGCCATAGATTCGATGCGGTTTTGCATCGGCCATACGAGCGCGATTACAAAAAGGGCAAGCGCCAAGGGCGCGAATACAGAGCTTGCCGACATAAGTGCTGCGCAGGTCAATATGACGGCGACAAGCGTGATCCCCGTCTTGGGAATTCTGTCCAATGTCATATCGTGCGTGCCCCTTGCTGTATGCTGTTGGAGTGCGGGCGCTGCGCCATCGTCATCTCTCAGCGGTCGCGTCAAAAATAAGAACCGGAGTCGCTATGATCAGCCGCGCCGCGGACCCGATGGTTTCCACCACTTCAAAGCCCCCGGAAGAGTCGACGCCGCCAAGCGGTTGTCCTTCGACGAGCTGTCGGCCGATAAGCCTCACCGTTTCCGGCGACGCCGCGTAAAGACTATGATTGATCCGATCACCTTGTCGTAGCGCGGTGAGGTCGATCACATTGACGTCCCGTAATTGCTTCAGCTGCTCCCGGTAATGATCAGCCGATAGATCGACGGCTCCAAGCCTTGCGCCGCCCCGCGCCAGAAACTGTGACAATTGCAGGGCCCGGTCTGATTGCGAAATGAACAGCGTGAGCGTTGGCCTGCGCGAACCCATGTCGATGATCTGGCGTCTGAAAACGCCGACGTCGAGATCCGGAGCTGCGAGGATCAGGTTTCTTATTTTAACCGGGGTTCCGCCCTTTTCCAGCGCAAGCTCTCTGACCGCTTCGACTGCAAGCCAGCTGCCCATCGAATGAGCGAATACTATGATCTCATCGACTGCGGGACTTGCGGCAGCAAGGCGCAAGAAGTTGGCAAGGTCGGTTCGCGAATATGTCGCGTTATCAAGATCGCGCTTGTAATCAAGAAGGCGCCCACGCGACGGCCAAGAAAACAAGACAGGCGCTGCCGCCATCTGGGAATCGTGAATCATCTGCGCGAAGCGAAACACGCCCTGGCCGAACGGTACGTTGAACCCGTGCACGTAAACAAACATTCGCCGTTGGCGTCCGGCGTGCGCCTTTATCCAGGCAACCGCCTGCGCGCGATCAATCGACTTCGCGGACGAAACCGAAAATTCTCGCGCGGGGTTCGCAGGCGCCTGGCGCGGCCACTGCACAGCGCCGACCACACGTTCCGGCGGGATGGTGACATTGATCGATGAAAGTGAGACCTGCGACCCGCGCTCCCCGGTAAACATCAGGCCAGCGTCGACGTCCGGCGCGCGGGTGGTGATCGTGAGAATGGGGACCGAAGTTGAGCCGGCGCTCGGCGCAACAGGCGCGAGGATAGGCATGGGTTCCCGTGCGCAGCCCTGCAGTGCGATAGCGGCGAGCGCCGACAGCAGCGCCATGGGCAGGAGGGCGAACCGAGAGTTTGATCGCGAAGGCTTCACATCAGGCCTCCCGGTCGCTCTGTAGCAGCGAGCGATTCACCGCTACGCGCCTCGCCTACGATGACCCGGTCGGGCGGAGTCAGGCCAATGGAGCCATCCTCACGCGCAAAAATGGAATGAATAAGAAAACTTCCCGCCGCTCCACTCGGCTTGCGCATCACTGTAGATGGGGCCGAAACGATCTTCAGGTCGCCGCATGCGCCGATCCAGTCGACATGCCGATGCCCATGCATGATGATGACCCGATGACTAAACGGTTTCAATTGCCGAATGAGCCAGCTCCCATTGATGAGCGAAGTGCCGATGCGTTCGGAAAACTGCTTAACGCGCATCGGGTATTCGACGAGGTGGTGGTGCAGGGCGATAATCCACTTCGCCTGTGGATGCTCTCTGATGATTGTCACCAGCGCTGCCGCATCTTCCGCCGGGACTAGGCCGAGTGCGTTTGTAAATGAGAAATTCGCATTTGCGTTGGAGTTGAGGATCAATACTCCGACGCCATCGGGCGAGAGTGGAAGCGAAACAAGAGGGAAGCAATCCGCCCAGACAGGCGATAGTTTGTAGGCGCCCCAGAGGGAAGTGCGCTCTGCAAAGGCGGCAATGTCGCGCCGGTGCGTTTCGAGTTTCTGGGACAGGGTTGGCCCGATCTTCCTCGTTTTTCGGTCAAACACATGAACTCGCTCACCCTGAACGCGCTCCAGCGCTGAAATGGTCCGCATCTGCCGCAGCCGCTTCCACGCGCTCATGGGGAGTTCAAGCCTGGCTGGGTTTGCGCGATCCACGATATTGAGGTCGTGGTTACCGGGCGTGATCAGCATTCGTGAGAGCAGTGACGGATAGCTCTCGATAATATCAAAAAACGCCGCCCATTCGGCGGACCTGCCCGCATCAGTGACGTCGCCGCTGACGATGATCAGGTCGAGCGGTTCCTTTTCGTTGATCCTCGACATTTCTTCGAAGAGGCGCTCGGCTTGTGAATTGCCCTGCGGTCCAGCGCGGCCGCTTTCGATCCTGAATCCATATGGATCGCTGATCATGTGCAGGTCTGAGAGATGGGCGACGCGAAACACCTTGTCTCCAAACCCCGGTCCGTCGAAAGCCGCAAGGCGCACCGGCTGGTCCATAAGCGCGTCGCTAAGCCCGGAGATGAGGGAAAACATGCCGAAATAGGCAGTGATTACGACGATAGCGTTGGCGATGGCCGGCTTGATCCAGGTAGTGATGGAGGCCAGATCGCCGACGTTCGCGTCCCAGCGAGTATAAGGCCAAGTAATGCTAACGATCATCCACGCCAATGCGACACAAATAGCAGCGGCGAAAAGTGATATGGCGGATCGAGCTTTCGCCCGCGTGATTTCATTCGCTTTTGCGAACAAACTCAATTCGGCGACATGTCTAATGCCTTCCCGCGCTAGAGTGTAGAACGGCTGTACGACGATTGAATGAAGAGCCCAGAAATTACTTTCAGCGAGTCGCAGAAGCGGACGCAGGCCGAACCAGGCGACGGCCGCTAGTACGCTGAGGACAATGACTGATCCAATTCCGGTGAAGGCGGCTGCGCGATCGGAGACTTTGGTCAGCCATGCGCTCAATAACGGAATCGTGAGCCCGATAACCAGTGCTGGCATCGCCACCACGAGAAGCCAGGTGACGGCTAATTTGATGAGACTCAGTTCCGCCAGCATCGTGCCTGCAATCGCAAGAAGCGGACGCTGATCGGTGCTTGAGGCGTCGTCCTCGCAGTCCCCGGCCCGCGGGTCTATTAGGAATGGCATATGCTCCCCTTGTTGGTTCCGGCGCCGATGGGTCGGCCGACCAGTCCGCTAGAGTGTGTCATTTTTTTTAATCTTCCGAAGTTTGGATCCATACATCTTTCGTGTCATTCTATTCGATGTTACCATGACGCTATTACGGGAGCGTTGAAAATGACGTCTACCGGGGAACAAGCGGCCCGCCCGGGCGAAGCGTTAAATGCAATAGTAGCGGAACACCGTATTTGGTTCATCGCTCTCGGGGTCGTATTTTTGATCCTTGGGAGCCTCGCCATCACCTTCCCGTTATTGACGACGATGGCCACTAAGGTTTTGATTGGCTGGCTGTTTATCATTGGCGGGGTCGCGCATCTGGTTCATGCGTTTCGGACAAGGACCTGGGGCGCCTTCTTTCTGGAAGCGCTTGAGGGCGTGCTCTATCTCATTGCCGGTTTTTGGCTCGCATTCTTTCCCGTTTCGGGCATTCTGACGTTGACGATCTTCGTCGCGATATTCGTGATTATCCAGGGGGTTATGGAAATTGCGATTGGCCTGACAGTTCGCCCTGCGCCCGGTTGGGGTTGGATTCTATTTTCCGGCGTTGCTGCTCTCATCGTAGGCGGGATGATCATTTCCGGCCTGCCGTCGACAGCCGCGTGGACGATCGGTGTACTCGTAGGCGTCAAACTCATAATGGAGGGATGGGCTTACATTATCCTGGCCGGTCGAGCGCCCGCATAGTTAAATTTTTAGCTGCGGTTTCTTTGTTGAAACGCGTCGGTAACTTACGGAAGGCTGGTCATGAACGTTTTTGTTCGCGCAACTGGCGCGAGGCGGATTTCGATAACTTTGCTCTTCATTTCTGTGCTGGCCGCTACGTCGGTGTTGGGTGGTTGTGATCGCAATGACGGTGAGGTCGCGCCTGAAATCCGGCCTGTACGTGTCGTTGTTGTGGAGGAAAGGGCAGGCGGAGAGGTCATCACCCTCTCGGGAACGGTTGAAGCCCAGACTGAAGTTGATCTAGGCTTCCGGATCGGCGGGCGTGTCGTCGAGAGGTTCGTGAATGTTGGCGACCGCGTGAAGCCTGGCCAAATTATTGCTAGACTCGACGCGCAGGACGAAGGGAACTCATTACGCGCTGCGAAGGCCTCCTTGTCTGCGGCCGAAGGCCAACTTGTGGAAGCCGAGGCCAATTACGCTCGCCAGAGGCAGCTTCTCGATCGCGGATTTACGACACGAATGCGCTATGATGAAGTCGTTCAGATGGTTCGCACGCTGCGCTCGCAGGTTGACGCCGCCAATGCGCAGGTCCTGATCGCGCAAAATCGTCTTGATGATACGTCGCTCTTCGCTGATGCTCCGGGCGAGGTCACTTCCCGGGCCGTGGAGGCTGGGCAAGTCGTTACTCCGGGGCAGATGGTCGTGCGGCTTGCGCGCAAGGAAGGTCGCGACGCTGTTTTCGACGTTCCGGCCTCTCTACTCTCTCGTGGTCGTCGGGATGCTTCCGTCACAGTCGCCCTTTCGATTGATCCAGCTGTAAATACGGTCGGTCGCGTTCGCGAGGTATCGCCCCAGGCAGACCCAACGACCGGAGCGTTCCGCATTCGCGTCGGCCTGTCCGACTCGCCTCCTGAGATGCGTCTTGGATCGACCGTAGTCGGACGGATGCGTCTTGAGGGCTCGGACGGCATTTCCATCCCGCCGAGCGCCCTTGCGCGATTGGAGGGCCAGCCCGCCGTCTGGATTTTCGATGCTGCAGCAAACACCGTCAGCAAGAGAAATGTGCAGGTAGCCCTTCATCGGACGTCAGAGGTGGTGCTCTTGAGCGGCGTCTCTCCTGGCGAGATCGTTGTCACGGCGGGCGTGCAGACGCTGCGTCCCGGCCAGCGTGTCCGCCTCCTGGGACAGAACTGATGTTAGGACCCAATTTATCGGCATGGGCGGTCACGCGTAGATCGCTGGTCTTCTACTTTATGATTGTTGCATTGGTTGCGGGCGCGGCGGCGTTTGTGAAGCTGGGCCGCGCGGAGGATCCCGTCTTCACAATTCGCACGATGCTCATTCGCGCAGTCTGGCCGGGCGGCGCATTGCTCGACACGACCAACCAGGTGACCGAGCGCATTGAGCGGAAAGTTCAGGAAGTCTCGAGTGTCGACGCCATCCGCAGCTTTACGCGCCCAGGTGAAGCGACCATTTTCATTGATCTCAAGGATACGGTGCGCGCCAGCGAGGTCAACAACGTCTGGCGCGACATCCGCAACAAGGTCGGCGATATCCGCCATACGATGCCTCGTGGCGTGCTCGGACCGTTCTTCAACGATGATTTTGGCGATACCTTCGGCTTTATTTATGGATTCAGCGCCGACGGCTTCACGCATCGGGAATTGCGGGATTATGTCGAAGATATTCGATCCAAGTTGCTGTCAGTCAATGATGTTGCAAAAATTGAAATCATTGGCGCTCAGGACGAAGAGATTTCGATAGAATTTCAGCACGACAGAGTAGCCGCCCTCGGTCTCGATTATCCCGCTATCTTCAATGCGATCGCTGCTCAAAACGTTGTCTCGCCCGCAGGCGTAATCCGAACCGGTGCTGAGAACGTCGCATTGCAGGTTTCCGGATCTTTCGAGCGGGAAAGCGACATTCTGGATGTAAACATTCGCATCGGAGAGCGGATCGTCCGGCTTGGCGATATTGCAGAAGTCGTGCGCGGCTATTCGGATCCGCCGCGGCCAACGTTTCGGGTCAACGGTCAACCGGCCATCGGGCTCGGCGTCGCCATGCGTGACCAGGGCGATATTCTCGCCCTGGGGAGAAACATAAAGGCTGCGATGGCGACCATCATACGCGATTTGCCGATCGGCGTTGAGCCTGTCCTTATTTCAGATCAGGCAGTAACGGTTGATGTTGCGATTGGTGAGTTCACGACCTCGCTCTGGCAAGCAGTCCTCATAATCCTCGCTATCAGCATCCTGAGCCTTGGCTTTCGCCCGGGCGCGGTCGTGGCGGTCGCGATACCATTGACGCTTGCAATCGTAATGATGCTGATGAACGTCTTAAACATCGACCTTCACCGGATCTCACTTGGCGCACTGATCATAGCGCTATGTCTGTTGGTCGATGATGCGATGACCACCGTCGACGCCATGATCCGGCGACTTGAAGCTGGTGACGATCCTCCGGCAGCGGCCAAGTTTGCTTACGTAAATCTGGCGGCGCCAATGCTTATAGGCACTCTTGTGACGATATCCGGCTTTGTGCCGATTGGATTCGCACAAAGTTCGGCGGGAGAGTACACGTTCTCTATATTTTCCGTCGTCACGATAGCTTTGCTGGTTTCATGGATCGTAGCTGTCATCTTTGCGCCGGTCGTAGCCAGTTTGCTCCTCAAGAAGCCTAGAACAATTGCGGATGCGCGTCCTGATATTGTGATGCGGAACTACAAGGCGCTTCTTGCAAATGGACTAAAGTTTCCAGCCATCACCCTGCTTGGCACGATTGCGCTCTTCGGTATTGCTGTCTGGGGGCTGCGCTTTGTTCCGCAGCAATTCTTTCCATCGTCCGACCGCACCGAGATACTGGTGGACCTTACTCTTCCACAAAATTCATCCATACGTGCAAGCGAATCTGTCGCGGCAAAGCTTGATGAAGTACTAGCCGCCGATCCGGACGTCGCCCGCTGGAGCACTTATGTCGGTCGTGGCGCCATAAGGTTTTATCTGCCACTTAACGTGCAGATGCCGAACGACTTCTTTGCGCAGCAGGTGATCGTCGCTAGGGATCTGGCTGGGCGCGAGCGTCTTAGAACCAAGTTGGAAAAGCTTCTGGTTGAGGAGTTCCCGAGCCTGGTGACTCGCGTCTATCCTCTTGAGCTTGGTCCGCCCGTGGGATGGCCGATCCAGTATCGGCTCGCGGGCCCGGATGTTGAGCGACTGCGCGCTCTGGCGCCGCAGCTCGCGGATATTGTCGCCGCGCATCCGTCAACGCGCAGAACGAGCTTCGACTGGCTTGAACCTGCGCGGCAACTGCGGATTGTCGTCGATCAGAATGAAGCGCGGCGTATCGGTTACTCCAGCGAAGCGCTCTCGGCTGTGCTAAATACAGCAATAAGTGGAACGCCCGTTACGCAATTGCGCGATGGCATTTACCTTGTCAATGTTGTTGCACGCGCGCAGCAGGAAGGCCGTGTCGCCCTCGATACGTTGCGAACACTGCAAGTCCCTCTGCCAAATGGACGAACTGTAGCACTCAGCCAGTTCGCTACATTCTCAGCTGAACAGGAGCAGCCAATTGTTTGGCGGCGCGACCGCGTGCCGACGCTTACCATTCAGTCGGAAATTGCGCCTGGCGCCTTGCCCGATACGATTGTTCGCGATCTCGCTCCCGGGATCGCTGCGTTTAACGCGAAACTGCCTGCCGGGTATCGGCTCGAAACAGGGGGCATTGCGGAGGAAAGCGCGGCGAGCCGTGCATCGGTTCTCGCCGTCGTCCCTGTCATGTTGCTTCTGATGCTGACATTTCTGATGCTGCAGCTTCAAAGCTTCCAGCGTCTCGCAATGGTGATTACAATCATTCCGTTGGGCATGATTGGTGTTGTCGGGATTCTTCTCGTCGTACAGAAACCGCTCGGGTTCGTGGCTATCCTTGGCGTGCTTGCCCTATTCGGCATGATCGCCAAAAACGCTGTCATTCTTATCTCGCAAATCGAGGAGGAGAGGGCGCAGGGCGCGAATGTGCGTGACGCGGTCGAGACGGCGGCGCTGTCACGGTTTCGTCCTCTCATGCTCACCGCATTGTCGACCGTGCTTGGCCTTGCGCCAATTGCGCCCACCGTATTCTGGGGCCCTATGGCCTTCGCCATCATGGGGGGGCTAATGGTCGCAACCCTTCTCACGCTTGTCTTCCTGCCGGTCCTCTATGTAACGTGGTTCGAGCGATTTGCGCCAGCAAACCGCCTTGCGCTATCAAAATGAGCAGCGCCTTTTCGTCCACGCAATATCACAGGTTATTCCTTGCGAATGCCCTGACTATCGTGGCGACAGGCGTAGCGACAGTGGCTTTGGCGCTTCTCGCCTACGAGCTCGCGGGCGACGAGTCGGGCGCGGTCGTCGGATCCGCGCTTTCGCTCAAAATGATCATCAACATTTTTATTCCGTTCCTCGCGCCGAGCATCTCTTCATTCTTTTCCCGGCGCGTCTGGTTGGTCGCGATGTGCGTCATCCGAGCGCTTTGCCTCTTGGTGCTTCCGTGGATATCAGCCGTCTGGCAAATATTTGTTCTTATCATTGTATTCGAATCTGCCGCCGCATGCTTCCGCGCCGCATATCTCGCTATTGTCGCGGACATGGTCACTGATGAAGCGCAATACGCGGAAGCGGCCGCGAAAGCCCGAATAGCATATGATGTCGAGGCTGTGTTTAGTCCGTTGCTCGCCGCCCTGTTGCTCGGTGTTATGAATTTCCGCGGAATATTTATTGTCGCGGTGATCGCGTTTATCGTCTCTGCGGCGATCAATTCCTTCATCAGCATCCCGCGTGGGGACAACGCCTTGCGCGGAATGTTCGCTCGCACAATTTATAATCTACGCCGACTGCTTCTCAGCCCAGACACGCGCGGCGCTCTGATTCTGAGCGTCGCGTCCATCGTGATCAACGCAGCTGTGCTCGTGAATACAATTGTGCTTGTGCGCGGATTTTTCGGCCTGGATGACCGCGCCGCAGCTTTTGCGCTTGCAGCCTTTGGCGCCGGCGGGGTTGTCGCCGCGTTTGGACTGCCAGGACGCGTCGCTGCATGGGGCGTAAAGTTCATCATGCTCGGCGCCTGCTCCGCCATGGCTGCGTTTCTCTTCATCGGCATACAGATGGAGACGTATCCGATGTTGCTCGCCCTTTGGTTCGGCCTTGGCGTGAGCTCGACCCTTTGCCACTTGCCAATTCAACTTCTGCTTCGCCGGATGAGCGAAAACGACGACAGGACTGGCCTTTATGCGGCGCATTATGCATTCGACTACTCGCTTCTTTTCATCGCCTACTTGCTCGCTGGATGGATTGGCGCCGAACTTGGTCTGGAGACCGCATTCCTTGCACTTGGCGCCTTTGCCGCCGTCACGGTCTTGCTCGCGGCATTTGCCTGGTCATCGACAACCTCGGGCAGGGCCAACGAACGTTAATTGCAAAGCCAGGAAAATCTCGGCTGAACGATATGTTGGTGGAGGTTGCGCGCCTTGAGACAATAATGGTCGTTGGGTCAGGAGCCTTTGATGCCCGGACAGTCAGACGTAGTTGATGGACAGAGCATTCCCGGATCAGGCGCGCGCGAGCCGCTGCTGGTTGACCTTGCGCTTCAGGGCGGGGGCTCCCACGGCGCATTTACATGGGGCGTCCTCGATAGGCTTCTTGAGGAGCCATGGCTGGAAGTGGACGGCGTCTCTGGCACCTCCGCTGGCGCCATGAACGCCGCCGTCTTCGCATACGGAATGTTGACGGGTGGTCCCCTCGCAGCAAAGGCGGCGTTGGAATCCTTCTGGCGAAAGGTCTCGGCCGCAGCCGCATTCAGTCCGTTTCAACGCACACCGCTCGATATGATGCTGGGGCGATGGTCGCTCGATTATTCGCCAAACTATGTCGCCGCAAATCTAATGGCTCGCCTCGTGTCGCCCTATTCGCTTGGCGGAGGAGGGGCTAATCCTCTGCGAGACATCCTGATCGATTGCGTTGATTTTGATCGACTTGCGGAAAGTCGCATCCGAATTTTCATCACAGCAACCAATGTTCGCACGGGCCGTGGCCGCATATTCAGGAACGGCGAGATAACGCCCGACGTTCTACTGGCCTCAGCCTGCCTCCCGACGATGTTTAAAGCTGTGATGATAGACGGGGAAGGCTATTGGGACGGCGGTTACTCCGGAAATCCGACGATCACGCCGCTGGTGCAGGAGTGTCAATCTCACGATACTTTAATCGTGCAAATCAATCCCGTTGTCCGTGACGAGATTCCGGAGAGCGCCGCTGACATCCACAACAGGATTAATGAGGTCTCCTTCAACGCGACGCTGCTGAAAGAGCTCAAGATGATCTCCCTTCTGCGTCAGGTTTGCGACGCCAGCGATGGTGAGGGCTGGCAATGGGCGCAAATGCGACTGCATCTCATCAATAGCGACATGATGCGCGACCTCGGCGCGTCATCGAAGCTGAACGCCGAATGGGCTTTCCTGACGATGCTGCGTGATGAGGGGCGGCGCGCCGCCAGCGAATTCATCGCTCGTCACGCAACTCGAATTGGCGTCGAATCGACCTTCGATTTCGAAAGCGTCCTGTAGGTGGTGCGAGCTGGCTGATCGGGAGCGTGATCGCTTTGATCATCTAGAACTCCTGTATGCCGAATGTCGCGCGTTGTAGATTGACGCGCGCTTGTCTGTTCAGCTGCGTAGCGGCGATTTTTTTATCGTTGCGGGCGGGGACGCGACGCTTGCGGTCGAGCGCGTTGCTGCTGCGGTCTGACACGCTGCTGGTTCGGTCGCGCTTGCGGACGGACGCGCTGAGGTTGAGGGCGCGCCCCCTGCTGCGGGCGTTGCTGGGCCGCTGGCCGGTTTGGTCGCGTTGCTTGCCCAGGTCGCGTTGCTTGCCCAGGCCGTGCGCCTTGCCCAGGGCGCGTTGTCCCCGGCCTTTGGGAGCCTGGCCGGTTCGCGCCTGTAGAAGGCTGCTGCGGACGCGCTGCAGGACGCTCGGGGCGGTTTGCGCTTGGCCGGTCGGGTCTCGTGACTGGCGGCCGCTCGGGGCGGTTTGCGCCTGGTCCGTCGGGTCGTGTGACTGGCGGACGTTCAGGACGATTGGCGCCGGGGCGATCCGGACGTCCAACACCAGGACGATCAGGTCGCAGGTTTGGACGGTCTGGTCGCGTACCCGGCCTGTCAGGACGCAATGCTGTCGGCGGTCTGACAGCTCCGGGCCGGTCAGGCCGCGGGCGCCAGTTTGGCGGCGGCGGATTCCATGCAGGAGGGGTCACCCACACCTGGTTCCAGCCCCTATTGTTCCAACCCCATCGGCTATTCCATGCCGAACCAACGATCACGGCGCTGGCGAAAATGACGGCGCCGGGGAGGAACGTTTCGAATACGGTGGCGGTGTCATAGCGCGGTACATAGATGCGGTCCGGATTTGTCGGAGCGATA
Source organism: Beijerinckiaceae bacterium (assembly GCA_030684835.1). Classification (GTDB taxonomy): domain Bacteria; phylum Pseudomonadota; class Alphaproteobacteria; order Rhizobiales; family Beijerinckiaceae; genus Terripilifer. The sequence goes on along the minus strand of JAUXWZ010000036.1, from coordinate 117,095 downwards.
TAAATCACTCGAGAGCCGGCATCTTCGCGGATTTGGACGTTCTGCTCAGGCGTTGAGCGAAGATTGCCGGTCTTTTCCGCCTTTGCACGCAGTAATTGTATCGCGTTGGAAACATCTGATGGCTGCTGCGCGAAAGCCATCCCGACGGATTGACTCCAATCGAGATGTTCAGCGAGCATCGCAATCTCGTCCGGAAATCGCGCGAGCGCCTGGATGGAACTGTCCCACGGCGTTGCGTCGACCTTGGAGAAATCCCGATCAGTTACGGCCTGTCTATTTTGCTTTATCCACTCGTCGGCTTCGACCACCTGCACTGGAAACGTGCTGGCTGCCAGCACCAGGGCGAGCAATGGATCAGGATACAGCGCGATTGGCGCGAGCAAATATGACAAGTCCTCCAGACTGTAAGCAGCGTTTGTTGCGGCGGTTTCTTTCAATTTTTGTTCGGGAACTACGGCAGTCTCGGCCTGTGCAAACCTGTGAAATGCGGGATTAAAATTCTCGGCGCCGGCCGGGCCAGCAATTAAATACAATCCGAGGAGAACGGAACTACCAAGGTGTAGAGCAAGGTGTCGCTGCCTCATGTTTCGCCCCGCAGTTCAAAGGCCGATCGCAGCCATATCATAATAAAATGTAATACTACACAGACGTTATCCCGAGTCAGGGTAACGTGTTTTTGAGCTATGTCAAAAGTCCTAAAGATGTCGCATCATCGAAATGATGTATTTGGTTCATTGGCGAAACAACTAGGTATTAGAGCTTTCAAATACGTGGCCCAAAGATACTATTGTCGGCCTCGAATAAGTATGGCAATCTCCCACCAACATGAAACTAAGGGCTTCAGAAAATGCAACTGACACCCCGAGAATTCGATAAACTTCTCATTTACATGGTGGCCGAAGTCGCGCTGAAGAGAAAGGCCAAAGGCCTAAAACTCAATTATCCGGAGGCCGTTGCTGTTATATCGGCAGCCGCGCTGGACGGGGCGCGTGAGGGCAAGATCATTGAGGAAGTTGCGAAGGAGGCCGGAAGCGTCCTGACAAAACAAGATGTGATGGACGGCGTCGCCGACCTCATTCCCATTGTGCAAGTCGAAGCGGTTTTTACGGACGGGAGCCGCCTGGTGACCGTCCATTCGCCAATCCAATAGGCATTTTCGAAGGAGGCGTTCATGGCCGGCTCCAAAATGGTTTCATCCGTCGAACCCGATCAGGACCCCGCTGGCGTCGATGTGCCGGTGGGGGGCTACGTATGCAGCAAGTCGCCGGTCGCTTTCGACATGGACCGGCCCATAACGCGCATGAATGTTCGCAACACTGGTGATCGACCCATTCAGGCGGGCTCGCATTTCCATTTTTTCGAAGTGAATTCTGCGCTGGAGTTCGACAGGGCAGCTGCCTTCGGTCTTCATCTCAACATTCCCTCGTCTACCGCCATCAGATTTGAGCCTGGCGACGAACGTCCGGTCGAGCTTGTTCGCTACGGCGGCAAGCGCGCGGCCTACGGCTTCAACAATCTCGTCGACGGCGCAACCGCCGGGCCGGATGGTGAAGCAAACAAGGCCGCCGCTGTCGCTTTGGCGAACAGCCGCGGCTTTCGTACATCCAGCAAGGCTGAGTAACAGCGTCGTCGCGCCTCGAACGATCATCCGCCAAGGAGAGGTTCAATGCCTACAATCTCCCGACAGGAGTATGTCGGTTTGTTCGGCCCCACTACGGGCGATCGCATCCGTTTGGGCGACACCAATCTCTATGTAGAGATAGAGCGCGATCTACGTGGCGGCCCAGGGGACGAAATCGTCTTCGGCGGTGGGAAAAGCATGCGCGAAGGCATGGGCATGGACAATCAGATCACGCGTGGGCAGGGGGCGCCCGATCTGGTTATCACAAACGTCACAATCATTGATGCAATGCTCGGCGTCGTAAAAGCGGACGTGGGTGTAAAGGATGGGCGGATTTGCGCGATCGGCAAGTCTGGGAATCCGAATACGATGGATCGCGTCACCCCGGGGCTCGAAGTTGGCCTCGCAACAGATACGATCTCAGGCGCACATCTCATCCTGACGGCTGCTGGCATCGACACGCATATTCACTTTATCTCGCCGCAGCAGGCGCAGGCAGCTTTGTCAAACGGAACTACCACGTTGATCGGTGGCGGCACTGGGCCTTCCGATGGATCGAACGCTACGACAGTGACGCCCGGACCCGGCAACATCACGCGGATGCTTCGCGCTTTTGAAGGCTGGCCAATCAACGTGGGCATACTTGGCAAGGGTCACGGGCATGGCAAGGCTGCACTCGTAGAGCAGATCGAAGCGGGCGCCGTGGGTTTCAAGTGCCATGAAGATTGGGGCACTACTCCAGCCGTATTGCGGTCGGCTTTGACGGTCGCAGACGAGATGGACGTCCAGGTCTGTATTCACACAGATACATTGAATGAATCTGGCTTTGTCGATGAGACGATAGATGCGTTCGAAGGCCGGACCATTCACTCGTTTCACACCGAGGGGTCCGGTGGCGGGCACGCGCCCGATATTATCAAGATTGCTGGGCTGGAGAACGTCCTGCCGTCCTCGACAAATCCGACGCTGCCATACGGTGTGAACTCGCAGGCTGAACTCTATGACATGATCATGGTGTGCCACCATCTTAGCCCCGATATTCCGTCCGACGTCGCCTTCACCGAAAGCAGGATCCGCGGCGAAACAATCGCGGCGGAGAACGTTCTTCAGGATCTCGGCGTCATCTCCATGTTCTCGAGCGACTCGCAGGCGATGGGCCGGATCGGGGAATGTTGGTTGCGTTGCATTCAAACCGCGGACGCGATGAAAACCGGACGGGGAAAGCTGCCTGAGGACGCCCCCGGAAACGACAATTTTCGCGTCCTGCGGTATGTCGCGAAGATCACGATCAATCCGGCGATCTCTCATGGGATATCAGATGTTCTCGGCTCCGTGGAGGTTGGAAAAATTGCCGATCTGGTCCTCTGGGAGCCTGGTTTTTTTGGCGCCAAACCAAAGATTGTGATCAAGAACGGCATGATCTCTTGGGCGGTGATGGGCGATCCGAACGCATCATTGCCGACACCCCAGCCGACCTATTACCGTCCGATGTTTGGCGCTTATGGAGACGCGCTCTCCGATACCTGCTTAACATTTGTGTCGAACGCAGCGTTCCAGTCCGGCATCAAACAGAAACTTGGATTACGACGCCATGTGCTGCCTGTTAGCAACATGCGCAACATTGGCAAGAAGGACATGGTTCGAAACACTGGAACGCCTGACATTAAGGTGAATCCGGAAACGTTCGCCGTCACGGTGGACGGGGCTCACGCAACGGTTGCGCCACTGAAAACTGTTTCGCTCAATCAAAAATACTTCTTCAGCTGAGGGGTGCGCTGTGATTCTGGTAGAGGCGGTTCTTGGCAATCGTAACGAACCGAAGTGGCAGGCGCTTCTTGCGTCTGCCAAGATCGATTTTCTTGAACTCGATCAATGGGAATCGCAAAAAAGCCGCCTGCGAAAGCGGACAGTCAGTGACCAGGAACTGGCGATTTCTCTAGAACGCGGGATGCATATTCACGATGGCGATGTCCTCCACTGGCAAGCCGATAGCTACTGTGCAGTGGTTGCGCGGATCGATGTTCGCGAGGTCATGGTTGTCGATCTTACCGAGCTTTCACGTCTTGATCCGGTGTTAGCGATGCGTACGTGCATCGAAATTGGTCACGCGATGGGCAATCAGCATTGGCCCGCGCTAGTAAAGAACAACAAGGTGTATGTGCCGCTGGTCCTAGCTCGCAAGGTTATGGACTCGGTGATGCGAACGCATGCCTTCGAAAATATCGCCTACGAGTTTGTGCCGGGACGCGAGGTGATCCCCTACCTGGCGCCGCACGAAACGAGACGTCTATTCGGCGGCGCAGAAGGTATTGCTCATGCCCACGCGGATTCGCATGGTCAAATCAGAAAATGATAAACTTAAATCAGATGGAAAGTGGTCTGAGCGCAGTCGCTCTCATGCGCTTGCTCCAGTTCGGTGATTCTACGTTTCCAATCGGCGGCTTTTCTTTTTCGTGCGGTCTTGAGTCGGCTATTCAGACGAAGCTTGTGCGGTGCATCGATACTTTGCGTGAGTTTGTTCTCACGGCGGTCGAGCAGTCCGCACGCGGCGACGCTATTGCCATGTTGTGCGCTCACCAAGCAGCAACTTTAGCTGATATCGACCAGCTTTTGACTATAGACAGGCATGTTCACGCGCGAAAGATGTCCGAAGAAGCGCGCACGATGACGACACGGATGGGTCGTAAGTTTGTAGAGCTCAATTGTGAGCTTATTAAGAACGATCTTCTTGCGCAATGGCGTAACTGCATAGAGACAAGCGCGACGCCGGGGTGTTTTCCGGTGGCGCTCGGAATAACCTTCGCCGTCCAGCGCTTGCCAGCGCGTACCGCGTTCGTTGTTCATCAGTATGGAGTCACTGCCACAATTCTGAGCGCCGCGCTCCGGCTACTGAAGGTCAGTCATGTTGACACGCAAAAAGTCCTTTACGAGGTAAATGAGCTTTCTGAAGACGCGTTTTTGGAAGCATCTAACGCGCACTTGTCCGACATGGCTGGTTTTTCGCCGGAAACAGATATTCTGTTAGCCTATCATACGAAGGCGCATGTGCGTTTGTTCATGAGCTAGAGCGCGGGGTTCGGGAATGGCGAAAAAGGTCACGCGAATTGGTATTGGCGGACCAGTCGGTTCGGGTAAAACGGCGCTGGTCGAGACAATAACGCCGCGCCTCCTTGATCTCGGCGTCAAGGTGCTAATCATCACCAACGATGTGGTGACGACTGCGGACGCAAAGCACGTTCAGCGGACGCTCAAGGGAATCCTTCTGGAAGAGCGCATTCTCGGCGTTGAGACAGGGGCTTGTCCGCATACAGCGGTTCGCGAGGATCCTAGTATGAATCTCGCCGCTGTGGAGGACATGGAGCGCCGCTTTCCAGATGGCGACGTCGTATTGATCGAAAGTGGCGGAGACAACCTCACGCTCACCTTCTCGCCAGCGTTAGTTGACTATTTCATTTATGTCATCGACGTAGCGGCCGGCGACAAGATACCAAGCAAGAATGGCCCGGGGATCACACATTCGGACATTCTCGTGATTAATAAGACGGATCTTGCTCCTTACGTCGGCGCAAGTCTGGAAAGAATGGATACAGACTCGCGTTTTATGCGCGGGGACAAGCCGTTCGTGTTCACAAACTGCAAGACAGGCGAGGGAATATCGGCTCTCATTGAATTGATCGAACGCGAGTTCCTTTTCGATCTCAAGCTCAACGCACCGGAGCGTGCATGATGCCTGCGTGGCAAGCGCTGCCTTCTGACGTCCACACGATCGGAGCGACAGCGCCGGAGTTCGCAAGTTTCCAAGATGAACCGCAACAAATGAGAAGCGGCGCCGTTGGCAAATCGGGCTACCTTCGTCTCGGCTTCGAGCAACGAAATGGGCGAACGATCCTGGCGGAAAACGATCGACGCATTCCCTATATGGCGCAGCGCGTCATCTATTGTGACGAAGCAATGCCAGAACTCGCGCATGTGTTTGTGATCACCACCACTGGATGCGTGCTGCAGGGCGATCGTCTGGCGCTCGACGTGTCCGTTGCCGCCGGCGCCTGTGCCCACGTGACGACGCAATCGGCGACCAAGATTCACAGCATGGACGCAAATTACGCGGCCCAGACACAGCGTTTTTCACTCGCTGAAGGCGCTTATCTGGAATTTTTGCCGGACCCGTTGATTCCTCATCGCGCAGCGCGGTTTATCAGCGATACGCAAGTCTCCGTCGCACACTCCGCGACATTTTTAATGGCGGACATCATTCAGCCCGGTCGAATGCACCATCGCGACGACGAGTGGTTCGGCGCAACTCTTCTGTCGATTGCGACGTCGGCGTACCGCCCTGACGAGAGCCTGCTATTCACGGAGAAACTCGTCATCAAGCCTGGTCAGTATGCGTTGCGACGGGCAGGGGTGATGGGGTCGTTTGACGTATTCGGCAACGTCATGCTTTGCACACCGCCCGACAAGGCGGAATCTATCTACGAGAAAGTCGGCAACAGCATCGATCTCGTGAATGGCCTCGCGTTCGGTGTTTCTAGGATGCCAAACGGCGCGGGTCTTATTTTTAAGGTCGCTGGCCGCGAGACAGAGGCTGTGAAAACGAAGGTGCGCGAATTCGCGGGCATTGTGCGTAAGGAAGTGACGGGTCGCGATCTGCGGCCCAAGTTTTTCTGGCGCTGACTGCGTCGGAGGCTGGACGGTGAGGCTTACGTTCGTCGGAGGGCGACATGACTGCCTTGTTAATGGAATGGGACAAAGCGTGCCGCTCATCTCACGCCTTGCGGTTTGTCGACGTCAATCTTCGCGGCGTCGGGCAGGTCATGTTTCAGAACAACCCGCTAACAGGGGCATTGTTTCTCGCTGCGGTTGCCTGGGGGTCGTTTGCCGCCGGGGCACCGCACATTTTCTTCGGTGGTCTTCTCGCGCTGGTCGTGTCGTCGCTCGCCGCAATGTGGTTGCGCGTTCCGCAGGAGAAATTGAACGCCGGACTTTGCGGATACAATGGCGTTCTTGTCGGCCTAGCATTGGCGACGTTTCTCGCGCCCGGTCCTCTTCTGTGGGTTTATGTGGTGCTTGGCGCGGTGGTGTCTGTCATCGTGATGCTGGGCGTCAGCAACGCTGTAAAAGACTGGGGCCTTACGGCCCTCACATTCCCGTTCGTCCTGACGACATGGTTGCTTCTGCTCGCCACCTACGGCTTCGCGGGCCTGAAGGGCGTCGCATTGCCCACCGGCAACATGGTGGCGGCGTTTGAGCCGTTCGCAGTCGATCCGCTTAATATCATCGACTTGGGTAGGGGTGTCGTTCTCAGTCTTTCCCAAGTGTTTCTCAAAGCCAGCGGCGTCTCCGCATTACTCTTCCTCATCGGATTGGCCGTGAGTTCCCTGCCAACTGCGCTCTTCGCTCTTGGTGGCGCTGTTCTGGCCGTCCTCACAGCTCATGTTCTCGGAGCCGAGAGCGACCTGATCACCGGCGGCCTTCTCGGATTCAGCCCGGTACTGACGGCGATCTTGCTTGGTACGGTCGCCTACAGCCCAAGTCTCCGTGTGGCGACCTACGCGGCAATCGGAGTCGTTTTCACGGTGATCGCGCAAGCGGCATTGAATGTCGCACTTACACCTTTCGCTATTCCAGCCCTGACTGCGCCGTTCGTGATCGTTTCCTGGCTGTTCCTTTTGCCGCGGCAATGCCTTGAGAGTCGACAGGGTGAGCCCGGCGTTGTTGCTTCGAGCGATGACGCGAGCCATCACACTGCATAAAACTAAGTGTTGCCGCGCGCGATGTGAAATCGCAGCGCATGAAATGAAAGGTGGGGGCGATGTTGGGTTTATTCGGGATTATCCTCGCGCTGGCCGTCCTGATGTGGCTTGCGTTCCGGGGCTGGAGCATTTTGCTTGTTGCGCCGCTTGCGGCTCTGGTCGCCGCCGCGGTTTCAAGCGAACCGCTGCTGGCGCACTGGACGATCACGTTCATGGAGGGCGCGGCCGGTTTCTTCACCCGGTGGTTTCCGATGTTCTTACTCGGCGGACTCTTTGGCAAACTGATGGACGATAGCGGGTCCATCAAGTCGATCGCCAAATTCCTGAGTGAACGTCTGGGAACGCAAAATACGATTCTCTCTGTCGTCATCGCGTCGTCGGTGGTCACCTACGGCGGCGTCAGCGTGTTCGTCGCGTTCTTTGTCCTGGTGCCGATGGCGCAGGCCATGTTCCACGCTGCTGATATTCCAAAGCGGCTACTTCCCGCCACCATCGGCCTTGGCGCCTTCACATTTACGATGTCCGTTCTTCCTGGCTCTCCGTCAGTGAATAACGCGATCCCGATGCCGTATTTCGGGACGACCACTTTTGCCGCGCCCGGCCTCGGCATTATCGCCTCCGCGATCATTCTTGCCTTCGGCCTGTGGTGGCTGGCCCGCGCGGAGGCTGCCGCGCGGCGCGCGGGGGAGGGGTATGGAGGTCCGCTCGACACAATTGCCGTGATCGACGAACCCACCCGCATGCAGGCCAGCGCTTCGGGGCATTTCGATCCGGCTGAGGCTCACCACGGTAGGCATTCCTCCAATCTGCCGCCTTTCTTGATAGCGGTCCTTCCACTTGTCGTCGTCATCACCGTTAATTTCATGATGTCTCTCATCGTATTTCCCCGTCTCTCGTTCCCGTTCTTGGCAAGCGAAGCGTGGGGCGGAACGTCGCTCGGCGCCGTGGCGGGCGTGTGGTCGGTTATCATCGCGCTGGCAGCGGCGAATGTAGCGCTCGTGGTTTTGAATTACGCTCGCCTGCCGGACCTTCGTGAGAGCCTTGATTCGGGCGCCGCATCCGCCGGTTTGCCAATTCTCATGATCTCCAGTTTGGTGGGCTTCGGCGCGGTCGTGGCAGCTTTGCCAGCTTTCACGGCGGTCAGTGAGGCCGTGCTGAACGTAGGCGGCGGACCGCTAATTTCACTGACCATCGCAATGAATGCGCTAGCCGCGCTCACGGGAACCGCGTCCGGTGGAATGGCCATTGCGCTCAACGCGCTTGGCGACCATTATTTGCAGCTCGCGCATCAGTACGGCATTGATCCCGCGCTCATGCATCGCGTCACGACAATCAGCGCCGGAACGCTGGACGCGCTGCCGCACAACGGAACCGTTCTGTTGTTGCTGAGCATCAGCGGCCTCACTCATCGCGAAAGCTACATGGATATGGTGATGACGGTCATTGTCAGCGTCATCATCGCACTGATAGCTGTCCTCACATTGGGGTCGATCTTTGGATCGTTCTAGCGGCGCGTTTGTCACAACTGGTGTAAAAGTCCCGGCTGCATAATCCGGATATCCAAGATGATTTCGAGCATCCTGCTTGAGGGTCCTGTTTGCTGAGGGCGTTGAGTACAGTCGTCCATGACGGGAGCCATAACTCATGCAAAGGGCCTTGGGACGCCAGTGATCAGGTTGCTCAAGAAGATTGCCATGATCATTGCGGTCTCCGCTTTGTCGCTCTTCGTTTTTCGGATTTATGATTCACAGAGAGGACCGCCACTCGAAGCCTGGCATACATACGTTCCGGTAGAGCTGAAGCGTAGCGAACTGGTTCATGCAACGTGGACCGACCATCTTGCCCGTGAGCAAAAAGTCTTCACGGATGTGCGCCGCGAACTATCAGGGAAACTGACCCCTGAATCGAAGACTTCATCAAATCGCTATTTTGAGGGCAGTCCCGTCAATCCGAGTAACTTCGTTCATGACTGGAACAGGTCGTTTGTGTTTCACCCATCTCGTCCAGTACGAGGCGTCGCCGTACTATTTCATGGCCTCACGGATTCACCATATAGCTTAAGGCACATCGCACGGCATTATAGCGATGCGGGATTTGTCGCCCTCGCAATTCGCTTGCCTGGCCACGGTACTGTGCCGGCGGGACTTACGAAGGCGACATGGGAGGACTGGGCTCAGGCTGCTAATTTGGCGGTGCAAGAAGGCCGCAGGTTGGTTGGTGACGATGCGCCATTGCATCTTATCGGATACTCAAATGGCGGCGCGCTAGCTCTTAACTATGCGCTTGACGCCCTTGAGAACAATTCCATCACACGCCCAGACAAAATTATACTCTTCTCTCCGATGATTGGCGTCACGAGGTTTGCTCGCTTCGCGGGGGTGGCAGGCTTGCCAGCCTTGTTCCCGCCGTTTGCAAAGGCTGCGTGGCTGAGTATTGTGCCTGAGTTCAATCCATTTAAGTACAATTCTTTTCCAGTCAACGCCGCACGTCAGTCATATCTTTTGACCCGTATGCTACAGGATAAGATTCGACGTTTAAGTGTCAATGGCCGCATCAGAGACCTTGCTCCCATACAGACATTCCAGTCTGTGGCGGACTTTACAGTTAGCTCGCTGGCAATTGTCGATATGCTATACAATCATCTTCCGATAAACGGCAGTGAACTGGTTATATTTGACATTAACAGAAGTACAAGATTCGGACCACTTGTAAGTGCAGGGGCGGCAGCAACGTTCGATCGGGTCATTGCGCCAGGAGCCCGTGACTTCACGAACAGGCTTGTCACGAACGCTTCCGCCACAAGTCTCGAAATGGTTGAGCGCGTAACATCTTCCGGTTCGTCAACTCCGAGTGAGCGCAGGCTAGGGTTAGCCTACCCCCGTGAAGTTTACTCATTGTCGCATATCGCTTTGCCCTTTCCACTGAGCGATTCTCTCTATGGAATGCATCCCGATCCTGAAGAAAATTTTGGCGTTAACCTCGGGGCCATTGCTACGCGAGGTGAGCGGGGCGTCCTTGTAATAGGTATGGATACATTAATGCGTATGTCATCGAATCCATTCTTTAGTTACATGCTGGAGCGGATCGATGCGTTTTCTGAACTACATAGTCAGTGATCCACAATGATTTCTGAACGGGTATTGGGGTCACGGGCGCTAACCTGTGGAGAGCTGCGGCGATCTGGTCCATGACGCGCAAGCGAACCTTTCGCAGTTCGTTTATGGGTCAGGAGCGACAGTAATCACGCGCTTGCCGGGCCAAATGAAATCCCGGTTTTCTTCGATATGTTCAAGGCGTCGTGGACTTCGGTTCCGGGATACGATTTCGTATCGACGGGCAGGAGTTGGCAGGCGCGACGATTTCGGGTCCGTTTCGAGCGCACTGATTTCGTTCGCCCGCTGGCTGGACCAGCGCGCCACTATTCGGTCAACTCTCTCGGCGAGTATTGCTTAGAATGGCGGCGCAAGGGAGCCACAGCCCGCTCGTTCCTGTCGGAAGGAGGCATCGATGGCCTTAGCAGATGGTGGCGCCCCGTTCCGGGCCCCGTGGGGCGGGAACGACGACGTGATTGCGGAAGACCTCGTCGCGCGTGCAACGCTTCCGCACGAGGCGGAGACGCGCATTGATGCGCGCGCACGCACTCTGATCACTGCGATTCGGCAGCGATCCCGCATCGGCGGCATTGAAGACCTCCTTCACGAGTTCTCCTTATCGACCGCCGAAGGCGTCGCGTTGATGATGCTTGCCGAAGCCCTTTTGCGGATACCCGATGACAGGACGGCGGACCTCTTCATCGAGGACAAGATAGGACAAGGCGACTGGGCGCACCATGTGTTGCGCGGCGAAAGCTTAGTCGCTGGCGCATCTGTCTGGGCGCTTGCCCTAGCTCAGCGCATCGTGGGCGCGCAGGATACGCCTGGCGGGTCGTTGGCCGCCCTCGTGCGCCGGATAGGCGTTCCAGCGGTGCGGATTGCCGTGCGCCAGGCGATGCGCGTCCTGGGCTCGCATTTTGTTATCGGGGAAACGATCGGCGATGCCCTTTCTCGCGCGAGGGGGGAGGGGCGCCGCTGGCGCTATTCGTTTGACATGCTGGGCGAAGGCGCGCGAACCGAAGCCGACGCAGACCGGCACTTTGACGCTTACGCGCAAGCAATCGAAGCCATTGGCGACGCCGCCGCCGGCTCCTCAGACGTCAGCAGCGCGATCTCGGTCAAACTGTCCGCGCTTCACCCTCGCTTCGAAGCTATCTCGCGCCCCAGCGTCCTGCGAGACGCAGGCGGGCGCCTCATAGAACTCGTTCGCCGCGCGCGCGACAAAGGGCTCGCGCTCACTGTCGACGCGGAGGAGGCTGATCGTCTCGAACTCACGCTCGACATGTTCGATGTCGCCTTACGCGAAGCGAAGGGCGGGGCGCTTGGACTGGCGGTCCAGGCCTATCAAAAGCGCGCACCCGCGTTGATCGACTGGCTGGCCGAGCGTGCTGCTGGCAAGCGCTTGCATGTGCGCCTGGTCAAGGGCGCATATTGGGACACCGAGATCAAACGCGCACAGGAGCGTGGGCTCGACGATTTTCCGGTCTTCACGCGCAAGGCGATGACTGACCTCAACTACATGGCTTGCGTCGAAAAGCTGCTCAGCCTTCGTCCAAAGCTCCTTCCGCAATTCGCCACGCACAACGCCCTGACCGTCGCTTCCATCATTGAGCGCGCCGGCCGCGTTGGCGGCTATGAGTTTCAGCGCCTTCACGGGATGGGCGAGGATCTCTATCGCGCTGTGCTGGAGGAGGAGGACGTAGCGGTTCGCATTTATGCGCCGGTCGGGACGCACCGCGATCTTCTTGCGTATCTCGTGCGTCGCCTGCTTGAAAACGGTGCGAACTCGTCGTTTGTGGCGCGCGTCCTCGACCCCTCCACGTCGATCGATGACCTTCTTATCCGGCCCGAAGCGCTTCTGCGCCAAAAGCCTGCCCGCAGTCGCCGCATTGCGTTGCCCGCGCATCTCTTCATGCCTGAAAGGATGAATTCATGCGGCGTCGAATTCGGGCACGAAGCGAGTTTGCAAGCACTGATGCGTGAGGCGGCAGGCGGCGCCGGTTTCGTGAGAGCAATGCCGCTGATGCATGCGGCAGCGGGAAGTGGCGGCGTCGAGGCGCGCCGCTCCCCAATTGGGGGCGCCGTGATTGGGGAGGCTCAGCTGGCCACAAGGGAGGATGCGGAGATGGCCATGGCCGCCGCGTCAGAATATGCCTTCGAATGGTCGTCGGCGCCGATAAGCAGCCGCGCAAACATTTTGCGCCGCGCGGCTGATCTCATCGAGACAAGGCGTGGGCGCTTCATCGCGCTTCTGCAGGCGGAGGGGGGCAAAACTTTAGACGACGCGCTGGCCGAAGTGCGTGAGGCGGTGGATTATTGCCGCTATTACGCGGCGCAGGCCGAGCAGCTTTTCACGCCCCAGCGCATGCCCGGCCCCGTGGGGAAGAGAATGAGCTTGTGAGGCGAGGACGTGGCGTCTTCGTGTGCATCTCGCCATGGAATTTCCCGCTGGCGATCTTCGTAGGGCAGATTGCAGCAGCGCTAGTGGCGGGAAACCCCGTCGTGGCGAAGCCGGCGGAGCAGACGCCCCTGGTCGCATTCGAAACGGTGCGGCTGATGCATGAAGCTGGCGCGCACTCGGCAACGCTCCAGCTCGTACTTGGCGCCGGTGACATCGGAGCGGCCCTCGTCGCCCATCCAGCCTGTGCGGGCGTTGCGTTCACTGGCTCGACCGCAGTAGCACGCTCCATAAACCGGACGCTCGCGAACCGCGACGGCGCCATCTCCCCGTTGATTGCGGAGACGGGCGGCCTAAACGCAATGATCGTGGATGCGAGCGCGCTGCAGGAGCAGGTAACCGACGACGTGATAACGTCCGCCTTCCGTTCAGCGGGGCAGCGCTGCTCCGCGCTTCGCCTTTTGTGCGTTCAGGACGACATCGCCGACGACCTCCTCGCAATGATTGCAGGCGCCGCGGCGCAATTGAAGATCGGCGATCCGCGCGATCCGTCCACTCATGTGGGACCTGTCATCGATGAGCAGGCCAAGGCGGCGCTGGAAAACCACATCGACGCGATGCGTGCGCAGGGCCGCATCTTTTTCACGAAGGACGCGCCCGAGGGTCTCTACGTAGCCCCGCACATCGTCACAATCGACCGGGCTGGCGACATGACGCAAGAGATTTTCGGGCCTGTGTTGCATGTCGCGCGCTGGTCGCCCAACGCCGCAGATCTGCCGGATCTGGACGCGACGCTCGACAGCATCGCGGCCAATGGTTACGGGCTGACGTTGGGCGTTCATAGCCGTATTCAGGAAACCATCCAGAAGGTGCGCGCGCGCATGAGCGCAGGGAATGTGTACGTCAACCGCAGCATGATCGGTGCGGTCGTCGGCAGCCAGCCTTTTGGCGGCAGCGGATTGTCAGGCACGGGTCCGAAGGCGGGCGGGCCAGATTACCTGCGGCGATTCTCGATCGAGCAGACAATCTCGACGAACTCGGCGGCCGCGGGAGGCAACGCCGCGTTGCTCGCGAGTGGCGAATAGCAAGCGTTCCAAAGGCGCGGCCTGGCCGACAAGCTGCAACAGACCGAAGGGGTTTTCTCCTCGCCACCGGCGTCTGCACCTCTGGAGCCTTCCACGCAAAAATCTGAGGTGTCAGGGCAGACGCCTCGCCGGGCGCTCCAATCCGAAGAGCTTTGCCTGCTCGTCGCGGAGGCGATCGATCAAGCGTCCGGGCGGAAGTTCGACATCGGCATAGGTGATCGAGGCGCCTTTCGCGACGCTCCGAAGGAGACGACATCCCTCCGCCACGGCAACCGGCAGAAGGTCTTCGGCAGCGCAGACCTCCGCGTTCTCAGCCTCGCCGTAGGTCATGTAGCCGCCGAGACGGTCTATCATCTCGCCCCCGGCCAGATCGCGCTTGGCGATCGTGACAACTTCCACCTTCGGCCCGGCGATAGGTGCGATGGCCGCATCCGCGAAAAGCGCGACACGCGCTGCCGTGAGAGGCGCCTCGAAATGACAGAGGTGATACGGCGTGTAAAAATTATACAAGGGGCCTTCGCCCAGCTTGTAGAGATTGAGATACTGACGCTGTTTTGGATCGTCGTGCGTCGCGAGCACGAAGACGCCGGGCCCCGGTTTGGCGCCGACCACATAGTCCACGATCCCGCCGAGTTCTCGCAATTCGTCGATGTCATAACGCGTCGTTAATTCGTCAATGTGTCCGCTATGATCGTAGCCAAGCATTCCCCGGCGGGCGACGCGCATACCGGTAGCGTTGGCGACAATCGCCTGCTCGAAGCTGATTTTTGTGCCGTCAGCGAAACTCGTAACCATATACGGGTCCTGACCCCACTTCTCCGCAAAGGCTTTCTGTGTGGTTGGCGTCCGATTGACGTCCTGCAGACCCTTCACGTTGCCGCACAGCAGCGGGGTGAGGCCAATGCTGCGGACGAATCGATAGAGGTTCATCTGCACAGCCGGCTGGTCCCCGTCGCAACCGCTCACGATCACGCCGGCGCGGTCGGCGCGGACCTTCAGGATGGGGCCAACCGCGCCGTCAACTTCGGCGTTCATGAGCACTACGTGCTTCCCGTTGGCGATGGCCTCCAGCGTCACGCGTGCGCCATGCTCGATCGCTCCGGTTACCTCGATGATGACGTCGACTCCATCGGCGGCGCAAAGGACGCAGGGGTCTTCGGTAATCACCGCCCTTCCGTCCAAGATGGCCTTATCTGCCTGGTCCCGTGTTTGGGCCTCGACGATGGCGTCCTCCGTCAGACCCGCCTCCGCGTAGCATCGCCGCGCCGATGAAAGCGTGCGGTTGGCGATCCCGACGAGGCGCATGCCCGGCACAAAGTTGACGATCTGGTTGGCGATCCCGCGGGCCTGGAAGCCCGCGCCGATCATCGCGACCCGTACGGGTTTGCCTTCGGCCGCGCGCCTTCGGAGAGCCGAGTCGACAATGATCATAAATGCATCCTCTTCAAGTCATGCTGCGGCTTTACTTGCCTGTTTTGCTCGCGATCAGCGGCCAGGCGGTGTCCTTCTCGGAAATCGCAGTGACAGGTATCGGCCAGACGATGCCCAGGCCAGGGTCGTCATGCCGCAATCCACGTTCACATTCGGGCGCATAGAAGGCGCTCACCTGATACGACACCTCCGCGCCGTCGGTAAGCGCCTGGTAGCCGTGAGCAAACATCTCCGGCACGTAAAGCATACGACGGTTGGCTTCGTTCAACTCGATCCCAAAGTGCTGGAGATAGGTCAGCGAGGCCGGCCGCATGTCGACGATTACATCGTAAATAGCACCGCGCAGGCAGCGCACGAGCTTGGCCTCAGTAGCGGGTTCGCTCTGATAGTGCATGCCGCGCAGTGTGCCGCGCAGGTGATTGAAAGAAAGATTGCTTTGGACGATCACGGTCGTGAGGCCGTGCGCCTTGAATTCGGCAGCGCAGAAGCTGCGTGCGAAAAAGCCGCGCGCGTCGGGCTTCTCGTCAAGGTCGATGGCGAAGGCCCCCGCAAGAGGCGTCTCATGAAAGTGCATGCTGATCCTACCGATTTTTCTGGCGAGAAACAGGCGCGAAAAACAAATTGCAACGGCGACAGCAGCGTCTCCGTTCAGGATCAACGCCCGCCTGTGGCCGGTTCAACGGCTCGTCGATATTTGGGGACTTCCGACCGCGTATCTCGGCAGATTTTCCACGGCGCTTTCCCGCTCGCCCACAGATCGTTGAGCAATTTCTTGTCGCGAAGCGTATCCATCGGTTGCCAGAAACCTTCATGACGGAAGGCTGCGAGTTGTCCGTCTTGAGCAATCTGCTCAAGCGGCTCGGCTTCCCAGATGCACGTATCGCCCTTGATGTAGTCGATCACCTGCGGCTGGAGGACAAAGAAACCGCCGTTCACCCAAACTCCGTCACCCTGCGGTTTTTCGCGAAAACCTTCCACCAAATTGCTGCCCGCCTGCAACGTAAGCGCCCCAAAGCGCCCGGGCGGACGCACAGCGGTGAGCGTCGCAAGGCGGCCCTGGGCGCGATGAAACGCGGCGAGCTGATCTATATTTATGTCAGCAAGGCCGTCGCCGTAGGTAAAGCAGAACGGCTCGTCGGCATCGAGAAAATTACGGACTCGACGTAACCGCCCTCCGGTCATTGTTTCTAGCCCGGTATCCACAAGCGTGATCCGCCACGGCTCTGCGCAATGGCTATGTATCGTTCGCCGGTCATTGCGCATATCAATAGTGACGTCGCAATTCTGGAGGAAGTAGTTGGAGAAATATTCCTTGATGACGGATCCGCGATATCCCAAGCAAATGATGATGTCATTGATCCCGTAGGCGGAATAGAGCTGAATAATGTGCCAGATGATCGGGTGCTCCCCGATTTCAACCATCGGTTTCGGCCTGATCGCCGTTTCTTCCGAGATGCGTGTCCCAAGACCGCCAGCCAAGATCACGAGCTTCATGATCGCTCCATCTGAAAGCCCGGGATTTACATACTAACCCCCCCGGGGCACTCTTACTCTAAAAAAAAGCTTCGCCGGAGATGAAAACTTCTTGCCGCGCTGAAGGTTCCCTCCATAATGAACCTAAAGC
Organism: Beijerinckiaceae bacterium; assembly: GCA_030684835.1. Taxonomy (GTDB): domain Bacteria; phylum Pseudomonadota; class Alphaproteobacteria; order Rhizobiales; family Beijerinckiaceae; genus Terripilifer. The sequence goes on along the minus strand of JAUXWZ010000036.1, from coordinate 100,091 downwards.
TAACAATGGTTCTGAGCCCAATGGCCGACGCGAAAGTCCTGCTTTGTTCCCCGTACAACACATACATGCAATCCTATAATGGGATAATGTATGAATTCTGTAAGGTTGCATACGGGCTGTCGGATTGCACTCTACTAGCTCCGCCGCCTTTGCAGGAGCCAAGCCAACTATATCGTTCGGCCGAACCGATCCGCGATAAGGCGGGGCGTGAACTACGGCGAGCGTACGCGAAGTTTAGAAACCAACTTGGCATGGTTCGACTGCCAGTGGCGCAGCCGGTTCGCTTGAAGGAGAAGTATGATCTTTTCTTTTATGCCTGTTCCTTCGTCCACGACCTTTCAAATCTTGATAATATTCACGGCTGGGAAGAATGCTCAAGGTTCCGTGTGGCTTTCATCATGGAGAGCTGGTCGAATCTGCTAAAAGATCAAAAAGGATACATGAAGTATCTTGATCGTTTCGATCACCTGTTCTTGTTGAACGCGAGCAGTATACCAAATCTACAGAAGATGACGCGCGCTCCCTGCACATTTCTTCCATTGGCTGCGGATTGCGTCGCCGCTTCTCCCTTCCCGCACCTTCCGGCTCGCAGCATTGACGTCTACAGCATGGGCCGACGAGCTCCTGCCGTCCATCGTCAGCTGTCTGAAGCGATGCAGAAGAATGATCTCCTTTATCTGTTTGACACTACCCATAGCGGCGTCGTGATCGATTGGGCGGAAAGCCGCCAGATGACTGCCGATCTGATCAAACGCAGCAAATACTTTGTTACCTTCGACCACACAATTGGCAGCGCGTTGAAGGCGAGGGAAGCTTCCGGAGAGGTCGCCCTTTCCATGCGCTATTTCGAAGGCGCTGCAGGCGGCGCTGTGATGATTGGATCAAAGCCGAAGTGTGCAGAATTCAGAGAGTGCTTCGATTGGCCAGATTCAGTGTTGGAAATTCCAGAGCATCCCGAGGATATTATCGAAATTCTTAAGGAGTTCGACAGCGACGCGGAGCGCCTGAACGGGATCAGGCGCACCAACGTAATGGAGAGCCACTTACGTCACGATTGGTCTCATCGGTGGCAGGAGGTCTTGGAGGTCTGCGGCCTTCCTTCCACGTCGGCAATTGCCGAAAGACAAAGTCTTTTGACGGGGTGGGCGAACAGCATGCAGAAAGATACCGCTGCGCGAAGCCCCTGAAGTTGCCCAATGAGAGAACATCTGACCATTAGCGTGAGCCAAGCCTCTGCAGGAAAAACGTCATCTAACCGCATCACCAATCAAGCGAGCAGATATGACTAAAGTGCTGATCACGGGAGCCGACGGGTATATCGGCGCCATCCTCGGGCCAAACCTCATGGAGCGGGGCTTTGACGTTACCGCAATTGACACTGGCCTGTATCGGCGGGGTTGGCTTTTTGAGGATGGGCGGAGCCGTCCCAGAGTCATCCACCGGGATTTGCGGCGGATAGAGATTGCTGACCTCAGCGGATATGACGTGGTGGTTCATCTCGCTGAACTATCAAACGACCCACTTGGCGAGAATGACCCTTCTTTGACCATGCAAATCAACTACGAAGGGTCTGCCCGGCTTGCAGAGAATTGCAAGGCGGCGGGCGTCTCTCGCTTCATCTATGCCTCCTCCTGCAGCATCTACGGCGCTGGCGGCTCTGCAGAAAAGGATGAGGAATCCGCAGTCGATCCACAGACGGCCTATGCGCAGTGTAAGACCCTGGTGGAGAAAGCGCTGCGTGCGCTCGCGTCGAAGACTTTCACACCCGTCATCCTGCGCAACGCGACGGCGTTCGGAGCCAGTCCGCGTCAAAGGTTCGATCTCGTCCTGAATAACCTCGCAGGGTGGGCATGGACGACCAAACAAATCCGCATGGTGAGCGATGGCTCGCCCTGGCGTCCCCTTGTCCATATCGAAGACATTTGTCAGGCAATTGCCTGCTCTATAAAGGCGCCTCCCCAGGATGTTGCGGGCGAGGCCTTCAATGTTGGAAGCGATGCGCAAAACTATCAAGTTCGCGAGATCGCCGCGATCGTCGCCGCCGCTTTCCCGGGTTGTGATTTGATGATGGGCGACCTGGGTGGCGATAATCGAAGTTATCGAGTGTCATTTGGAAAGATCCATCGCGTGATGCCGGACTTCCGGTGTCAGTGGGATGCAGCGCGTGGCGCTTCTCAGCTACGCTCCATTTTCAAGCGAGTTGGTCTAACGGAGCAGATGTTCAATTATTCGCCGTTCACAAGACTGGCGGAGCTTAAGTACCTACAGGGGTCGGGCCAGTTGACCCCAGACCTGTACTGGACGGAAGTGAGCTGACTTGCCCTCCAGAGCTTTAGCCGTCGACGAAATCGCAAGACGTGACCCATGGTTGCTCCTTAGTGGATCGCGCTGCCCGTGAGCCGGCGCAGTGTTTCGGTGGCGATCGCGAGAGAGGATGTTAGACCGGGACTCTCGATACCGAACAGATTGACGAGGCCGTCCAATCCATGGACCTCCGGCCCGTCTATGCGGAAGTCAGGAGCCGAATTGCCGGGCCCCGAAATCTTGGGCCGGATTCCCGAGTAGCCAGGAACTAACGCGTCGTCGGGCAGGGCTGGCCAGTAGCGTCGGATTGCTCTTTGGAACAAAGGTATGCGCGTTTCATCGACCTTGTAATCGATCTTCTCTATCCACTGAACATCGGGCCCGAACCGAGCCGACCCCGCCATATCCAGAGTGAGATGAATTCCCAGGCCATGCGTCTGGGGAGCCGGATATATGAGCCTTGAGAACGGCGCACGGCCAGCTAACCTAAAATAATTGCCTTTCGCATAGAGGGTTTCAGGTACGAGGCTCGGATCGAGTCCCTCAATGGCGCGTGCAATGCAAGACGCATGGAGAGCCCCGGCGTTGATCAGGAAACGGGTCCTTAGCTCCGCTAGCTCCCTCCCGCCCGTTCTTACGGCGAAGTATCCGTTACCCACGCGTGCGCTGAGAAAGGGGGTTTGGAAAGCGATGGCCGCTCCATGGTCCTCGGCGTCTCCCTGCAGCGCGAGCATGTAGGAATGGCTATCGAGAATCCCGGTGCAGGGCGACAACATTCCCCCGACTGAAGCGAGCATGGGTTCGAGTCTGCGCACAGCCGGCCCTTCGATGATCCGCAGATCATCGCAACCGTTGATTTCGCCCTGCCGTAATAGGCGCCCCAGGCCCTCGAGTTCGCCTTCATCGGTCGCCACGATAAGCTTGCCGATCTGCCTGTGTGGCACGTTGTGGCTATCAAGGTACGGATAGAGCAGGCGCCGGCCCTCGATGCACAAGCGAGCCTTTAGGCTGCCGGTCGGGTAGTAAATTCCGGAATGAATGACCTCGCTATTACGCGAGGATGTCTCAGAGCCGATGTGCGATGCTTGTTCCAAGACGATGACGGACAGCCCGTGTATTGCGCATTCTCGGGCCACGGCCAGGCCAACAACACCGGCTCCCACCACGATCACGTCGGTGTCCATCATTTCGTCAGGTCTCTCCAGCTACTTTAGAGGTATCGTCGATAATGGTACGCTTATCGATACCAAAGCATGTCCCTCGCTGAGCTGAAAGCCTTGCAAAGCCAGACGAATGAACTCGAACAGGAAAGTTTCGGCTCAGATCGCTCGCATTCGTGAACTTCTTGAACGACGATCGGGCCAGCAGCAATTTCCCCAAGGGTGTTTACTGGCTCAGCTACACAAGGAATTTGTCGGGACAGGTCCTGACTTACTAACCGGACAGTCTCTCCAGACTTAATTCGCAAGCAGGCAATCGGTCCGCGCCCTTACTTTGGTGATGTTCTGCTCTTCAAATCGCTTTGCATCTCGCATCGTCGCTTCCGCGATTTTCGGTTTCCCTCACTTGAAGAATGGTTTGCCGCGTTCGCGAACGCGGTCCGGCGTCGCCAGGACTTCGGTCACAACTCTCTCGAGTTCCAAACCTGACACGGGATCCACCTCAACCCGAAGCTTTTCGGCTTCCTTGAGAAATTCGGGATCAGCCATCACGGCGGCAAAGGCTGCCCGGAAAGCCTCCACTCGAGGCCCGGGCACACCGGGCGGGGTTGCGAATGGCCGACCCAATCGCGAGCCTGCAGAGGCCACGAGGCGGATTAGCGCACGATCGTCTTCCGATTTCGCGAAGTCCTCGAGTGACGGAATTTTCTCAAAACCTTTCGGCCTCGGCCCCGCATAGGCGACGATTACAATGTCGTTGTTCGCCAGCCATTCCGGACGTGTGGTCCGCCAACTGGAAAGCGTGTTGCTGCGACCCATGATTTCTCCTCGCTCCATCGCGAGGTTAATTTCATTCCCACCTTTGTATCCGGTTACAACCCTCATTCGCGTTCCGGCAAACTCGTTCAGGAGCATCGGAAACGAGTAGGTGATTCCGCTTGTGCCTGCGGATCCGACGACGACGTCGTCCCGCCCTCTGGCGTCCTCGACTCTACGAATGCCCGACGTTCCCCAAAACGCCATCGTTTCGACTGTCGGCGAAATGGCTCCAAGCCAATTAAACTCGCCCACATTGAACTGCACTTTCTGCACGCCGAGCGCCTGAACCGTGGGCAGGCCATTGTAGACGATCCCAAACGTTGTTCCGTCGCGGGGGGCAAGATTGTAAAAATGATTTGCCATAACCACGCCACCTGCGCCGGGCATGTTTTGTGCAATTACTAGTGGTCCTCCGGGCAGGCTGCGGCTGATGTGCCGGCTAACGAGCCTCGCCTGTGTATCGTACTCGCCGCCCTGGCTGGTCGGTATCAGTAGGTTCAAAGTCTTTCCCTTGAAGAACTGATCCGGGGTTTGCGCCAGCCCAACGGACGGGACGCCACCAGCGTATGAGCACAGCAAAGCAACCGGGAGAGTTTTCCATGAAAACATCAAATTCTCCTCGCGCGTTTCCTTATGAAGCCTCAGCGCGCTTCGCGCTCATTTTTCGACTTGAATAGTACAGATGGTGTTCGCAGCGGCAAGCGCCGTCGATCAAAAGCATAGCTTGCGCAGCGCCCAGTACGCTGCATTGAGCATATGGAACAGTGACGGTGGCGTTCCCTTTGGCAAGTCGCCAGCCTTCCCCATTCATGTCTACATTTGAACTGTGCTTTCAATCAGTCTCATTCTTAAATGACTCTGTCGTTCAATTGCAGAAGGCCCCTAACGAGATTAGGTCGCCCCAAGTCGACGTCCGCAGAAAGGAAATCCCTAGCCAAAGGTCTGAATAGATCCAGGTCGTGCGGTAGCTAATTAACGCTTCTGATCAACGGATTCTGGTCCCCGAAGGATGCGCGCGGCCCGTTGAATTGAGGACGGAGACGCATTGTAGGCGCGCTGGATAAGCGCCTCGATCTGCTGTCCGCTAAGTGGATCGAGCGACTGTTTGGCTTTTCCGGAATCGTTAAGAAATGCAGGATCCTTGAGAACTGCTTCAAACGCCGTGCGAAGCGCGTCGCGCCGATCCGCGGGAATCTGCGGCGGAGCCACGAAAGGCCGACCAAACTCATGGGGGATTAAAATAAGCTCCAGAACCTCGCGATCTTCACCTTTCAGAAGATCGATGGCCAAGGGAACGTCGGGGAGGTCCTTATGTTTTTCGAGGCCAAACTGAACCAGTACATTCACCAGCTTCTTTTCGAACCATTGTGGACTGACCGCCATGTGCGTCTGGATCGCCATTCCGCATATGCTGTCGACTTCGCCCTGTTCCAGCGCAAGCCGAACACCCCCTGTCGAATAGCCGCCGACGATCTTGAATTTCGTCCCAAGAACCGAATTCAGCAGGAAGGGATAGGTCGCCGGAGTGGCGTTTGGCGCGGTTGTTCCGGTTACGACCTCACGTGTCTTGAGGTCGTCAAATGTCTTAAAAGGAGTCGTATGCCAGGTGAGGCAAATGCCCTGCTGCTTGTCCGTGCTGCCAATCCAGGTGAACTCGCGGGGATCGAATTTGGCTGCGGGATCGCCCAATAGCGGCAACAGAAAAACGGTGTTGAAGGGGGCTGCCAGCGCGGTCCCGTCCCGTGGCGCCGAATTGTAAAGATAATTGGCGTTTACGAGGCCGCCCGCTCCCGGCATGTTGCGAACAATGATGGCAGGCTTGCCCGGTATGTGTTGCCCCAGGTGACGAGCAACCACGCGTGCAACCAGATCGAAGCCTCCGCCCGCATCAGAGCCGACGTTGATCGAAACCGTCGCACCCTTGTAGAAGCTCTCTACCGCGCTGGCCGTGGCGGAGTTTCCCAGCCCTCCGGCGCTCAAAAGCCCGCATAGAACCAAGTGTGTCGCCCGCATCGGCATCCTCCCAATGGCCCCGCTTCGACTTTTTGGGGGTTTTCGAAAGTCTAGCGGCGGCGTTTCCCGGCGTCAAAATTGATCGTGGCTGAGCCGGCCCCCGGCTTGCCTGAATCCTTAATCACATCCCATCGCTTTTTGGCGGACGGGTGGGGAGTTCGGGGGGCCTGCAAAAAGCTACCGCTCAAGAACAGCTAGGTAGCGATAGACATGAAAGGATGATCGCGTCGCTTCGCCAAAGCGGCCAATTGCTCACTTCGCTTGACAACCATCGGGCGGACATCAAGAACCGAACTACAAACGCCTCTGACGGAGTTGTGAATTGGCTCGCAAGAAAGAAAAAGTCGAAACGGGATACGTGTTATTCGACGTTGAGTATGAGGACGGAACACGAAGCTCTAACCGTCGCGCGCCCAAGGCTTTGCTTGGCGGCCTAGATGGAGATGAACCGGCGCGGCGCGCGATCGAGGATCAAGACAAGGAGATCGCCAGTCAATCCGGCCAGCCACCCCGCAAGATCAAGAAAATGAGCCGGGTGAAGAAGTGACGGACCGCAAATAAAGCCTTCGTGCAGTGTGACAGCCGCAGGGGTGATGTGCGCGATTTTTTTGCCGCATCGCCTTTACAGCCGCAGCAAACGGCCAAGCTTACTCGAGACATGCCGTGGCGTCCGGGCGTCGCCATGGGCGACGTTAACGACGACACAGGCGACCTCCTTCATGCAGGTCGTCTGTGTCGATCTGTGTCAGATCAGCCCGCCGGCAAAACGCCGCGTGCGCGAGCTTCCTCGATGATAGCGAGCACTTTCGGTGGCGACATCGGCAGAGATCGGGGACGAATTCCGATTGCATGCCCAATGGCGTTACCGATCGCCGCCATCGCTGGCGTCAGCGGCACTTCGCCGACTCCGCGCAGGCCAAAGGGGTGCTTGGGATTTGGCACCTCGACAATAACAGTGTCGATCATGGGCACATCGGAGGCGACGGGCATCCGGTAGTCGAGGAAACCCGGGTTTTGAAGACGCCCGTCCGATCCGTACACATATTCCTCGTTAAGCGCCCAGCCGATCCCTTGCACTGCGGCGCCCTGGAACTGACCTTCCACTTGTGCGGGACTGATCGCTTTTCCGGCGTCCTCAATAATCGTGTAGCGCTTGACTGACGTGAGGCCGGTTTCCTTGTCCACCTCGACATCGACAATGTGAACAGCGAAGCCGGGTCCGGCGCCAGTCACGTTCATTTCCGAATGGCCGGAGATGGAGCCCATCGTGTACGTCGTCTTATGGGCGATGTCCTTGATCGACAGCGGCTCGAATTCGCCGACGTTGGAACTTGCCGGGCGACAGACGCCATCTTCGAAGACGACGCCTTCCTCGGGCACGTTCCAGATCTTCGCCGCGCGGCGGCACAACTCGGTGATGATTTTCCGAGCGGAATCGACCACGATGATGCCGCTCGAGAAGGTCGTGCGGCTTCCTGCTGTGACGCGGTTGTAGCCCAACGAGTGCGTGTCCGCGAGCACCGCGCGCACGCGATCGACGGGGATCCCCAATTCTTCTGCGGCCATCATCGCCATGGACATACGTGAACCCGCAACATCTGCGGTCCCGAGCGTAATCGTCACAGTGCCGTCTGGCGCCAGATTCATCGAGCCAGTCGTTTCACCGCCACGATTGAACCAGAATCCGCAGGCGATGCCTCTCGCCTGACCTTTGGGAACGGGCGCACGATAGTGATCGCAAGCCTTCGCCGCCTCAAGCGTTTCGACAAAACCGATGCGATTGAAGGTCTCGCCGTAGATCGTCTTGTGTCCTTCGACGATTGCGTTCTTGAGACGCATCTCGATTGGATCCATGCCGATCTTGGTCGCAAGCTCATCGATCAGGCCCTCCACGCCAAACACAACTTGCGGCACGCATGGAGCGCGAAACGAGCTGACCTTCGGTCTGTTCGAGACCACTTCGTAGGAGACGGTGCGCACGTTCTTCAGATCGTAGCGCGTTAACATCGCCTGCGGGGCGTTCGTGAAGGCTGAGCCAGTATAAGGACCGGTCTGGAAAACAAGCGTCGAGTCGACGGCGACGATTGTGCCATCCTTCTTGCATCCCATTTTGATGGTCGACTGGGTGCCGGACACCGGACCCGTCGCGCGCATGACTTCGACGCGCGTCAAGGTCATCTTGACCGGGCACTTCGCCTTTCGCGAAAGAACAACGGAGAGCGGCTCAAGATAGAAAGTCGTCTTGCCGCCAAATCCGCCGCCAAGCTCAGATTGCTGGATCCTGATTTTCGAGGATTCGATTTTCAAGATTTCCGTCAGGCGATCACGATAGACCCAAGGCGCTTGCGTGCAGCACCACAGGTCGACCTGGCCGTCATCGGAGTAATTGGCGACGCAAGATTGAAGCTCGATATACCCCTGATGCATAGGCTTCGTATCGAACGTACCCTCCACAATGACGTCGGCTTCCGCAAAGCCCTTGTCCACGTCTCCGATGCCGAGCGCATGCCGCTCGACGACGTTTGTGGGTTTCTCCGCGTCCGGTCCTTTTGCGCCCTTTGTGCGCATGTAGTCGTGCAGGATGGGCGCGTCCGGACTCATCGCTTCGACCGGATCGATCACGTGAGGCAGCACCTCATACTCGACCTCAATTAACTTCAGCGCTTTTTTTGCCGCGGATTCGCTGGTAGCGGCCACTGCCGCCACAGGATGACCTTCCCAGTAAACCTTCTCTCTGGCCATGGCCAAGCGCGTCATGTCGCCGCCGCCCGTGCCCTGCTTGATCTCGGGAAAATCATCGCGGGTGATGATCGCCTTCACGCCCGGAACCTTCGAAGCTTGCGTCGTGTCGATACGTTTCAGGATGGCGTGGGGGTGGGGGCTTCGCAGAACCTTGCCAACCAGCATTCCTGGCAGGAAAGCGTCGGCCGCGAATTTTGCGCGCCCAGTAACCTTGTCGAACCCGTCATGCTTCACCGGCGAAGTGCCGATGATCTTATACTTGCGATCCGGATTGAAGCCGGGCTTCTTGAGAATGGTCGTCATAACTCATGCTCCTCGCATTTCGGCTGCCGCGGAAAGGACTGCGCGGATGATCTTGTCGTAGCCCGTGCATCGGCAAAGATTGCCGGCTAGCCAGTAACGCGCTTCAGATTCCGTCGGGTCCGGGTTGCGCTCGAGAAGAGCACGCGCAGCGATCAGAAAGCCGGGCGTGCAAATGCCACACTGCAATCCATTCAATTCGAGAAACTTTGTTTGAAGTGGATGCAATTCATTGCCGCTCGCCATGCCCTCGATTGTATCGATCGACTTGCCGTCCGCCTCGACGGCAAGCACGAGGCAGGAGCAGACTAGCCGACCATCCATCATGACGCTGCACGCGCCACAATCGCCCGTCGCGCAGCCTTCCTTTGTTCCAGTCAGCCGCAATTCGTCGCGCAATACGTCCAGCAGCGTATGCCGCGTTTCGCAGAGCGCTTCGTACTCATCGCCGTTCACAATAGTCGTGATGTGATGTTTCTTGCTCATGCCGTGTGCCTCGCGCGCTCGAGCGCCTTCTGTGCGACCCGCTTCGCGAGGACGCTCGTTATCTTGATTCTGAATTCGCGCGTGCCGCGCTTGTCGTCGATCGGCTTGCATGCGGCGGCGGCGGCCGCCGCCATCTTGTCGATTGCAGCCTCGTCGACGCGCGTCCCGATGAGCGCGTTGGCGCATTCGTCCACCAGGAGGACAGTTGGCGCGACTGCGCCGAGCGCCACACGCGCCTGCGTGCATACGCCGGCAGAGTCGAGCGTTAGATTGATCGCAACACCAACAACAGCGATGTCCATTTCCGTGCGCGGCGTGAACCGCAGGTAGGCGTCGCCGGAATTGCGCGGTCTCTCAGGCAGGAAAAAGGACTCGATTATTTCGCCGGGAGCCAGCGATGTCTTGCCCGGGCCCACCGGGATTTTCTCGACGGGGCTCTCGCGCGTCCCGTTCGGCCCGACGATCCGGGCTAGAGCGCCGGCGGCCACCAACGGGGGCACGCTGTCTGCTCCGGGCGAGGCGTTGCACAGGTTACCGGCCATCGTGGCGCGGCCTTTGACCTGAATCGAGCCGATCAGCTTGACGCCGTCGATGACACCCGGCCATTTCGCGCAAAGGCTTGCATCCTCGATCATCTCCATGCTGGTGACGGTCGCTCCGATGCGGAAGCCGCCGCCTTCCGGCTTGATTGCGCGCAGCTCCGGAATTTTCTTGATGTCGACGATCAGGTCGGGCTCAAGGAGATCGTTTTCCATTTGAACGATAAGGTCTGTTCCGCCAGCCAAGGCGCGGCTGGGGCCCTTGGCTCCTGCCAGAATTTTGACAGCCTCCGATAATGAACTCGGCGCTTCGAATCGAACATCGGACATTTCCACCCCCTTGAAGTCTTTGAACGCATCATGGCGCCTATTTCTTTTGGCGCCAAATTTGTGAGCGGCGACCCCTCGGAGATCTCAGCACGAGCCGTGATGGAACTTGCACCAACGATCCGAGAGACCGTCCTCGAGATTATATTTTGCCCGGTTTCAACTCGGACTAATCAACGACCAGATAGCCTTTGGTGATCCGCTCCGTACCACGAGCTGGCGCAAAAGCGGCTCAGCCGTTAATGCGAGCGTCGTGCGGAGCGGACAGACGTCAAATTAGCGGGTTATTTATCCGTCATGCCTCTAGTATCCCGGGTGTATGATGCCGGTCATTCATACTTGAGAGTACAGCCTATCTCAGATTTCGAAGCTGTTGCAATACGTCTTCAGGCGTCGCCGCAAGTTGAGCGATGAGCTTCAATGCTTCCGCCGCATAGACGGGGCTGATCTCCAGTTTCATTTTTTCTGCCTCAACCAAGAACGCAGGGTCCTTGGTGGTGCGGACAAATGCTTGCTGAAGATCGGCGGCGCGATCGGTAGGCACATTTGGCGGCGCCGCAAATGGGCGGGCGAGTTGATACGGCAATTCCGCCGCGTCAAGCAGCCGCAGATCTTTGTCGTTGCGCGCAAGCTCGCGCACCGTTGGCGCGTCCGGCAATTCAGGTAGACGCGCTGTGCGCGCAAACTGCAACAGGACGCGCATGTCGCTATCTGGCTTGATCCACTCCGGCTTAACAACCCTTGTACTAACGAAACCGATCAACTGTCCGTCCAGTTCACCACGTTCAACAGCAAGCGCAATCGCGCTTGTGCTTGGATAGCCGGATATGACTTTGATGTTGAGACTCAACGCGTCACGCAGCATGACGCCAATATCATTGTCGGTGGCGCCAGCCGCTGTCGTGCCAATCGTAAGGTCCGGGCCGCCCTTGCGTCTGAGGTCTTCGACAGAGTTAACCTTCGCACCCTTGCGCGCCCACAGCACAAAAGCGTCGTCCTTGGTGGCTGAGAGCGAGCCGAGCCAGGTGAATTGCTCGGGTTTGAATCGAATGTTTGTATTGCCGCCCAGCAGAGCCAGTAGCGCCATGTAACGGTCAAAGGCGCCAAACACAGTACCATCGCGCGGCGCCACGTTGAACAGGTAATTCGTTGCAGTCAGACTTGCGGCGCCGGGCATGTTCTGCACGACGACCGGGGGCTTGCCGGGAATATGCGCGCCGATGTGACGCGCTAACGCTCGCGCGTAGAGATCATATCCGCCCCCAACGGGATAACCGATCACGACGGTGACGGACTTGCCCTTGTAGAATTCGGCGCCGTCGGATCCAATCGCGTTAGACGTGCCTGACGCTACGCCTATTGCGACGCCCAGAGCAAGATAGGTTGCAGACAAGAGCTTTTGCATTACGCGTCCCCGCAATTCATTTTCTTCTAAATGGGCAGTTGCTCCGCCGCTATCGCACAAGCGGCAAAACGCGTTCGGCAAATTCCTCCATGCCTTCGCGCATCGGATAAAAGTGCAACATGAAGAGGCTGATGCCTAACGATTGATAAATCCTGATGCGCTCGGCAATCGTCGCCGGCGTGCCAATGAGGGCTGCGCCGACGCCCGATGTGCCCACTGCAGTCAGGGGATCACTGGCGACAGCTCGAACATGGTCATCCGCCATCGCTTCAGCCTGCTCATCAGTGTCGCCGATCAAAACAAGAGCATTGATGCCGTAGGTCATGGTTCGGCCAAGCGCATCAACCCGGCTTTGCATCACAGCGATTTCGGATTCAATACGCTTCAGGCTCGCAGCGTAGTTTCGCCTATCCTTGTCGTAATTGACAAACCATGTGCTGCATTCACGCGCGACAACATCCATGCCGTCGTCCACGCGGCTTGCAGCATAAAATGGCGGATGCGGATTTTGCACAGGCTTTGTCGGCAGTCGGCCGTTTTTGACTGCATAATATTCGCCATCGAAGCTGTAGTCGTCCTGCGTCCACAATCCCTTCATCACCTGGATAAACTCATTCATGCGTCGATAGCGGGGCTGATCCTGATCAAGCCAGTCACCATAAATCGCGAACTCGTCCTTGCGCAGTCCGTTGACGATATTGATGCAGAAACGTCCACCGCTGATCCGATCGATAGACGCGCCCATCTTTGCTGCCATGCGCGGATCAGCAATACCTGGATGGAGCGCCGCCATAATTTTCATTTTCTTCGTCTGCGTCGCCAGCGCCGTCGCAAGTATCCACGAGTCGAGGTCTGGGCCCAGATAGCGTTGCGCTATAAGAGTAATCTCGAATCCAAGCGCCTCGGCGCGCTGCAGAACGTCGACAGCGTAGAGATAGGATTCATCAACGCCGCCGCCATATTGCGTTAGTGCGGCGAAGGAGGGCCGCACCGGGGGATCGGGACGGATTGCTTGCGGAGCTGGAGTCCAAACTCCGAAACTCAGGCGTGACATAAACTTTCCTTCCGGAGTCTTATTTTGCTTCTCAGCTTGCCGATCAGACGCCGACAATCTGCATCAGCGGCGCAGAAAGTCCGCGATAGCCTCGCAGGTTTCGCCTCGAGCCTCGACATGCGCCGCGTGACCAGCCCCATGGATAATCTTCAGTGGGCCGGAGCCGGGCAGTCCCCGCGCATAGGCGTGTCCGTGCGCTATCGGGGTGAGCCCGTCCTTCTCTCCCCAAACGACCAGGGAAGGCATTTTCGCGCGATGCAGACGATCAATCAGGCTGCGGTTGTATAGATAGGGCGGCTTGAAACCCACAAACGAGCAGAACCGGATCATCTGATAGCGGCGTGTTTCCTCGTCGAGATCACCGCGGCCATCTGGATAGTAACGCAGCGCGAGCGGCTCATCAGCTGCTGAAAAATACATCCGCCGCAGCGTCGAATAATCTACGCCACGTTCTGGCTGGGTGTGCATGAAGACATCGCCGATCGGCTCGTTGCTTACAAAAAGGCCCGTCGCGCCGATCAGAACAAGCTTGCGAATCATGTCCGGGTGACGAACCGCGATCTCTGCGGCAATCCATCCGCCCACGCTATGCCCGACCAGGTTGAATTCCTTCAAACCCAACGCGTCGAACACTTCCAGATAGTGAAAAACCGCGTCCTCAATAGAATGGGGTCCGGGCAGATCGTCTGATCCGTTGCAGCCGGGATGAGCGGGCGCGATAAGGCGCGTGCGTTCAGCAAGGGCCGCATGGAACGGCATCAAGTCACCAGCCACGCCATGAACGTCGGCGAACCCGTGTAGATAGACGGTGGGCTCGCCGCCTCCCGACTCAATTAGCGAAACCATGCGGCCAGAAACTTGAATCAATTGTGCGGACATTTTCAGTTTCCTCAGGCCTTCACTGCTTCAAGGGCGGCTTCGTCGCGGCCGAAGCGTTCGTTGAACATTCGGCCTGTCTCCCTCTTCAGGCGCGGCGCCACTTCGTCCCAGAATAGGCGCATGCTCTTGCGCGCACATTCGTCAGACATGTTGCCCATGTGGAATTGAATCAGTAGGTGCCCGACCGGTGCGTGTTCCAGAACGCTCATGAAGCGCTCAAAAACTGTATCCGGTGAACCGACGATGATCGATTGCGCGCGCTGAAGATCGCCCCAGTCTTGTGTGTCGCCCAGAAGTGGCGTCGTTGGGTCGGACTGCGCGAGATAATCGCGGAACTCGTTCGGCGGGATGTATGGCACGCCCGGGCCGAAGGTGAGCTGTCGTCCTTCGCGGCGCTGATGTCCCTTCAGGCAATTGCGCAAAAAGTACCAGATGCCCTCTCGCGACTCTTCCTGCGCGATCGCGTCTGTTTCCGCCACGTATGTCGACATGAGGATGCCCATGCGCTTGGGCATATACCGGTCGCCATGCGCCTTCAAAGTATCGGCGAAACGATCGACCGCCTTCGCAGTGTCCTTGCCGTGACTGCGCGAGGATAAGAAATAGCAGTATCCGTTCTTGGCGATCTGCGTGAGCGTGTCGCGCGAGCGAGCGCCGGGAATCCAGATGTCTGGATGAGGGCGTTGCGTGGGTTGCGGCCACGGGTTCACATAGCGGAGGGGATAATGATGTCCCTCAAACATGAAAGGGCCTTCGCGCGTCCAAGCCTGACGGATGAGCTCAACCGCCTCCCAGAATTGATCGCGCGAAGGCGCTGAAGCAACATTGTAGTTGAACGTCTCGGGGCCGGACCCTGGCGCAAACCCTGCAATGAGTCGGCCATCGCTCATGTTGTCGATCATCGCGTATTCTTCCGCGACGCGCAGCGGATTGGCGTGCAGCGGAAGCAGATTGCCAAGCACGACAATCTTGCCGCGCTTTGTCCTTTGCGTCAGCGCAGCGGCGATGATGTTAGGGGAGGGCATGAGCCCGTAAATGTTCTGGTGATGCTCGTTCAGCACCATGCCGTCGAAGCCCAGCTCGTCCGCGTAGGCTAATTGGTCGATGTAGGTGTTGAGCAGGCCGCGAGAGCGGTCCTTGTCCCAAAGCTTGTTGGGCACAGTCACCCAGCCGGAATCATACTTTTCGTCAAAATCCGCAGGCAAGTACGGATAGGACATGAAGTGCCATGCATAAAGTTGAACGGGGTCGATCATGTTTTTTTCCTTCCACGATGAGCGATCATGATTACCTCATCGCGCAATCTATCGACTGCCGAAGATCGAGCGCACCCGCTCTCTGATCGCGTCAGACACGTTGACGGTTTTGTTCACGATCGCCTCGAGCGCCACATGGTCCGCAGGTTCGAGATCAAGTTTCGCCTTGTCGAGATCGGCCTTGAGTTGCGGGTCTTTCACCATGGCCTGAAAAGCCTCACGCAAGGCGGCTGTGATATGCGCAGGTATTCCCGGCGGTGCGGAGATCGAACGTCCGATAGCGCCGCCGGACGCATAGAGATTCAGGAGTTGCTTGTCGTCGTCGGTCTTGGCAAATTCGAGGAGAGCAGGAACGTCCGGCAATTCGGGATCGCGCTCTGGTAAGTTCTGCAGGATAACCTTGACCTTTTTGTCCCGCAGCCAGTCCTGTTTTGTTGATTTTAGCGCAGCCCAAGACGTGCCGGAGCCGTCAACTTCGCCGCGCTCCATGGCGAGCATGCCCGGACCAGACGACGCGTAACCACTGATGACCTTGAACTTCGTGCCGATAAGCGCATTCAGAAGTTTGGGTACAGTTTCTGCCAGATTGGCGGGGCCCGTTCCGGCCACCGTCATCTCGAACTTCTTCGCATCCTCAACCGATTGCGCTTTGGCGGTATGCCAGACGAGATGAATATTGTTCGACGAGGCGATGCGGCCGATCCACGTCAGTTTCGAGGCGTCGTATTTGACGCCTGGATTGCGCAGCGCCTGTTCCATCGCAAGCGTTTCGCCTAGTGCGCCAAGCGCCGTGCCGTCTTTCGGCGCGACGCTATAGATAAAGTTGGCGGCCTGAAGCGAACCAGCGCCCGGCATGTTGGAAGCAACAATCGCTGGCTCGCCCGGTATGTGCCGGCCAAGATGCCTCGCGACCATCCGGCCATACAGGTCATAGCTCCCGCCGGGCGCGTAGCCGATATAGAGGTTAATCGTGCGGCTGGCCTTGAAGTGTGCGCTGGCGTCCTGCGCCAGCAATGGCTGCGTATGAAATATCGACAGGGCAGTACATGCGCATGCTGCAATGATGCGGTCTGACATTGTGCGATCCCTCGCCAGCGATTTCCTCCACGCCCAATCCGAGCGTTTATTATTACGAAAAGGATGGACCGAACATAGGCGCCAAGTCAAACGAGCAGATCGTCCGCGAATGTTCGGACCCCTGACACAAAATCATCTGGGGTTAGGGCCGCCCATCCCCGGTCATCTGCTGGCCGGGATGAGCGCAAGAACCTTGTCGACAACAGCCTTTGGGGTGCGCTCGATCGCTTTGACGCGCCGTTCGATCTCATCGGGCGCCATGTAGGCGACATCGAGACCAACCTTCTTGGCCTCTGTGAGAAAGCCTTGATCTTCGAGAGTCGCCTTAAAGCCGGCGCGGAGCGCGGCAAGGCGGTCTGCTGGTATTTGTGCGGGTGCGGCGAAGGGCCGACCGTACGCCCAAAAGCCATACACAAACTCAAGAGCCTGCCGCTGCTCCTCGGTCGTTGCAAAATCCATCGTATTGGCGACGCCCGGCAGGTCTGGGTCATTGCCCGGCGGCATTTGCAGGATCACGCTGAATTCGCCGCGCTGAAAATTGCTCCAGTATTGCGCCTTCAGGGCTGATGAAAGCAGGATGCAAGCTCCGTCGACCTCGCCGCGCGCGCCGGCCAGCATGATATCCGCCGATCCCTGATAGCCGGAGACGATGCGGAACTTAAAGCCGAACATGGACCGTAGGAGTTGTGCGCCAACGCCCGAGCTGCCAGCTGCTCCCGAGCCGCCAAAAACGAGTTCGCGCGAGCGCAAGTCTTCAGCGCTCTTCACCTTTGCGTGCGGATAGACGTGACAGGTGCTCACTTCAGAATTCGCGCTGCCGATCCACGCAAGCTTCTCCGATGTGTGCTTGGCGGAGTCAGGCGTCATGAGCGGCGCGGTCGTGACGGATGGATTCAGCAGCCCGAACACGCTGCCGTCTTTCGCCGCAATCGTGACGAGATGGTCCATATGCCGCAGGCCGCTTGCCCCAGGTAGATTCTCAATCACGATGGCGGGCGAGCCGGGAACATGTTGCGGCATATGCCGGGAAAGCACCCGCGCGTAAAGTGTGAAGCCGCTGCCCGCCGCCGAACCGACAGTCAGCTTCATCGTGCGCCCACGATAAAAGTCTTCGACGGAGTCCTGCGCAAACGACATCCCGCTTGAAAGCGAGCCAAACGCGATGGTGATGAGACAGGCCCAGACGCTTATTTTCATTGAAATGGTCTCCACTGATACAAAAACTAAGAGGACTCTTTCAAAATCTATTCAGCAGCGACGGCTTTTGGCCGATACTTGTCGCAGATCGTTTTCCAATAGGCGACGCGCGCGCTCTGCTTTGCGACGATGTCGTCGGGAATTTCGACGAACGGCGGACGGAGTGGACCCGGATCGACATAGCCCGCCATGCGAACCGCGATCTTGGAGGCTGTTTCGCGCCAGCTCAAATTCGGCGCACCGCCCTCTCGTTGTGCTCGTAGGTCAGCCGTAATCGCTTCGGCCCGCGCGAGGTCTCCGGCGCGGATTGCGTCGCGTAGCGCCAATTGGGGCCAGGGGCCCATCCAGGCGTCGATGGACCAGAAGCCCGTGGCTCCGTAGCCTGCGTATTCCGCATACTGGTTCTGGTTCACCATCACGTTCATCTTGCCGCTGATGACATTCATCAGGTCCTTGAACTCATCCGCGCTGCGATGGCTGTCCTTCATCGCCACGACGGCTGGATTTTTCGTGATTTGTTTGAACGCTTCAACGGGGAGCTTCACGTTGTGAAGCGCCGGGTTGTGATAAATCATGATGTTCAGCTTGGGGAACGCCTCGCCCACGTCCTTGAAGAAACGAACGGCGTTTTCGACGCTCGACGGGAAATAGAATGGTACGCCAATAAGTACGCCGTCCGCGCGCGTTTCGCTGACGATGCGGCACTTCTCCATCACCTCGCGTGTGTTGATGGAAGTTGCGCCGATGAATAGTGGAACGCGCTTGTCGACAATGCTCGCCGCTTCATGCGCGAGGGTGCGAAATTCATCGATCAGAAGCGTGTGAAATTCACCGAAGCTTCCCGTGGTCGAGATCACGTTGGCGCCGTCACGGATCATCCGGTCAAGCCCGACCCGCATCTTTTCGATACCGATTGTTGATGTCTTACGATAATCAGCGGCGTCGTCTGTTGCAAACGCCGGCATCATGGCCATCAGGCCGGAAATATCTTTCGCTGACAGCATAAACGTTTCCTCCGAGGATTTTTTTCATCTCACCCCTCGGAGGCTGGAGTGTCAACCGCCCCAATCGTCGGCGTGGGGCAAATAGAAAAGTTTAGCCTTCGCTGAACTCAAACAAAGCGCGGCTGTAAAGATTGATCACGTCGGCGGCAGCATCCGCGCCCATGGTGACACGCCCCAGGCTTGGCGCAATTCCGGTTGGCTTGATGCGTTTGAACAAATCGGCCCATTGCCTTTGCAGCGCCTGCGTTCGCGCCCGCTCTACCCAATCGAACCGGGCAATAATGGAGCGGCGCACCGCCGCCACGTCTGGGAGGCCGAATGAGTCTCGCCGGATCGTCGGCGTCTCCTGGTCTGGCAACAGTTCATTCGAGAAGGTGTCCGAGGTGAACAATATTCCGGATCTGCGGTCGTGTATCCAGATCGTGTTGAGGATGCGGATGATTGGCGTCACAGTGTCGAGCGTCGGAAAGCCAGCGCCGGCAAGCTTTTCGCCACGCACGATGCGGCGCGCCTTTACGCTTTCCCGCCGATCAGGCCGCATATGGGCGAGACCCAGGGGCGGCAGCGCGCGCGTCGTCGTGATCAGTTCCACGCGCGGGAAATTGTCGATGATGGAACCCATGTTGCCGATGGATTCCAGTTCGCTGCGCGTCGGCAAGATGACCAGCAAACGGTCTTTCACAATCTCGCGCAGGCTCTCTTGTATGGATTCGTCATGGGCGGCGGCGCCCGTTTCAATCAACAATGCGCAATCGTCTTCGAGAAAAACATACTTGTTGAACGGTTCGAAGCCGGATGTATCTGACGGCAGCCAGCTTCGTGCGGGGTCAGCAGGCTCGAGATCGCTAAGGACGTAGATGTTGTCTGATAACTGCTCGACCCTGCTCATGCGTCCGCTCCGCTCACGCGCCGCAACCCACCCTTGAAGACTTCCGTCAACTGTTCGGGATTGGTGACGACACCGCCATGCGCGGGCGCGATGATGCTTGGCGGATAACGTCGGAGCACCTCCAGCACATCGGCGATGACAAGCTCCGCATCGACATGCCGCGTCCAGCCCAGCGCGCCTTCGATGACCGGGCCAGTGTCTTCCGGCGCTGGCGCATAGGGTAATTCCTCCGACGTCAGGGCGCATTGACCGGCTTCATGCTCATGCGTGTAGGGATAGCCGTCACTGACAAAAAGAACGTGATGCAAAGTGTCATAACCCCATAATGTGTTCTTGAGATCATGCACTGCGGCTGGGACCATGATGAGCTGACGGTCGCCGAGGTCCAGGACATCGCCCTCTCGCTTGTGCGAAAAACGATGCGTCAGCTTTGGATAGTAGAGATGATAATTACGCAAGTCGCCGACAAGCTGCGCTTGCGGAAACATGTCCATCAGCGGGCCCGCGTTTCCCATATGGGGCGATTCCGGATGTGTCGCAAACACATAGTCGATGTCTCTTCCTGCAAGAACATCAAGTAGCTGACCCTTGAGTTCGTCCCAGGAGAATGGCAGGCCGGTGTCCACAAGCGCAACGCGATCGCGGCCGATCACAAGAAAACATGAGTTGTGATTGTGCACCTCGCGACCGTTGACGGAAAATGGAAGACAAGTGCTGAACCAGAACGTGTTCGGCGCGATCTCGCGTGGAAAACTGGGTCGGGCCTCACCGTCTCTGGCCATGCCGTTTCTCCTGTATCGCGAATGATCAGCCGGGGGGCATGGCAAAATGCTATCATCTCTAGCCCCTTCGTCAATGGCGCGGAACTTGCTTTTCTTCGCTGATACAAATGAGTATCATTCGTTCAAATGAAGAACGGATGCGGAAAATGTAACTCACAAGCGGCGGGAGTACGAAAATGGCGAACAGATCATGCGCGTGGCTGTCGGCGGCGATTGGCCTTTTGATGACTCCCTGCGCGTTCGCGCAGAGTTACTTCGCTGAAAAGCAGATGACGATCGTGGTCGGCTCAGGCGTCGGTGGCGGCTACGATATATACGCCCGATTGGTTGGCCGCCATTGGCCCAAATTCATTCCTGGCTCTCCCACATTCGTCATTCAGAATTTGCCGGCGGCGGGTAGTCTTGTTGCAATGAACATGATCGCAAATTCGGCGCCGAAGGATGGAACGCACATCGGCGCGGTGCAAAATCATATTGGCGTTGAGCCCATCATGGGCATCACGGGTTCGCCTGAAAATGCGCGTTATGACTCGCGCAAGTTGAACTGGATCGGCAGCGCCGCCAAGGAAGTTGCGGTTGTCATCGCCTGGCACAACAGCGGCTTCAAGACGTTCAAGGATCTGCAGGATCGCCCTATGCTGGTTGGCTCCCCGGGTGTGGCCACTTCAAGTTCCGTCTACGCAAATCTTCTGAACGAGCTTGCAGGTACAAAATTCAAGGTCATCACCGGTTACAATACGCCAGCGGCTATTGATCTGGCTTTGGAGCGAAATGAAGTTCAGGGGCGTACCGGGTGGTATGTCTCAAGCATGCTCTCGGCGAAAAAGCAGTGGCTGGACGAAGGCAAGATCGATGTGTTGCTTCAGCTGGCGGTGGAAAAGCACGCAGCTTTCCCCAAAGTTCCGCTGGTCACTGAATTTATCAGTGATCCCGTAAAGCGCGCGCAGCTCGATTTCGCATTTAGCTGGCAATTGATGGGTCGTCCGTTTGTGGTTCCCGCCGAAGTCCCGCAGGACCGCGTCAAACTTCTTCGCGAGAGTTTCATGACGATGATGGCGGACTCAGGCGTGCAAGCGGAAGCGACCAAGCTCGGTCTGGAAGTAAGTCCCATGAGCGGTGAGGACGTACAGGCGCTGATTGCGCGCATCTATGACACGCCGGCAGAAACCGTGCAGCGCATTCGCGCGATCATCGTTCCCAAGTAACGTCGAGCACGGGGCGGCGGCCGGAAACGCCCGGCCGCCAATAGTCTTCTAGTCGCGTATCGCTTTGGCTGCGAGATCGAGAATTCTCTGCGGCGTCTTGTACATTTTCTCGACGACTTCCTGCACGCGCACGCCTGTCGCGGGTGTGATGTCGACGCCCATCTTCTCGGCTTCCGCAAGCAGTTTTGGGTCTTTCATGACGGAGTCCAGCGCAGCGCGCATAAGCTTGACGGCTTCGGGTGGATTGCCGGGCCCCATCACGAAAGGCCTGCCGAAGAATTGCTGCGCCACGATCAGCTCCACCACAGCGCGATTGTCATCTCCCGTGGTGAAATCCATGATGTTGGGAACGCCGAGCGCGTCGAGTTCCTCGTTCTTTTCCACGCTTGCCTGAACTAGAACATTGATCGTGCGGTCACGCACGAGGTTCGGTCTCTGCGCCTTGACGCTAGACCAGTCGAACCCGCAGACCGTGTCCACCTCGGTGCGCTCCATCGCGAGGAGAATGTCGGCCATGCCCTTGTACCCGGGCACAACCGCAAACATCGCGCCCGACATATTTTTATGCAGATTTGCGTAGTCAAAAGAAGACGCGCCGCGACCAGCGGCGCCCGCGACAACCTTTTCTGTCTGCGCTTGCTTGAAGGTCTTGATGCGCGAATTTGGCAGCGTCACGCAGACGCGCGTGCCTGAATCTGCGCTTGCGAGATAGATCAGCTTGTTGGCGTCGTAAGTCGGCTTGACGTCTTTGTCGAACAGCGGGCCGACCACGGCGCCCGGCTGGATCAGGGCGAGCGTCATGCCGTCCTTGGGCGCCGACGCGTAGACGTGCCCCGCCGCCCGCGCGCTTCCCGCGCCTGGCATGTTCTGCACGACCACGTTGGGTTTGCCCGGGAGATGGTCGCCCAGGTGCCGGGCGAATAGACGAGCATAGGTATCGTAGCCTCCGCCGGGCGCGCTGCCGACCACCAGATTGACGGTCTTGCCGGCATACATGTCCTGAGCCTGCGCTGTGCTGGCTGCCGCCATGAAGGTCAAGGCTGCGCATCCCGCTAAAATGCCAGCTAAAGTCCTTGAAGAGTTTGCCATATAAAATTGCATGCGACGTTTTCCCTTCGGTGAAAGGCGCCTTGAGGTGTGCCGGCGCTCTTTGGTTCCAAGATTGCGATTGAGTCCCGCCGACGTCAAGACCAGCCTCAAGACTGCGTCCGGAGCGCTCCCATGCGGTTTTCGATCCAGCGCATCAGGCTGACAATGAGAATAAGCGGCATGATCTGAATAACGCCGAGCGCGCATACGGCGCCAAAGCTGCCCCCTTCTTCCCACATGGTCAGGCTTATGGTTCCCAGCACATGCGTGCCGGGGCCGGAGAGGAAGATGGATGCAGAGAGTTCGCGCACGGCCAGAACGAAAACAAAGAGCCACGCCGCCAGCAGCACTGGGGTAAGCAGCGGAAGCAGCACCCGGCGGAAGGTCTGGATAAGGTTGGCGCCACTGGTAGATGCGACCTCTTCGAGTTCGCGATGGATCTGAACGATTCCGCTCGATGCAAAGCGCATCCCGTATGGCAGATTCATCGTGACGTAGGCGATGAGCAATATCCAGATCGTGTTGTAAACGCCAATCGGGATAATCAGATACGCGAACAATATGCTGGCGCCGACGATGACGCTCGGGATGGCGATAGGCGCGAACGCGAGCAGGTCGAGCGTCCAGCCGTACTTGGGGGAAGCACGGTGCGAAATCCACGCCATGATGAACGTGGTGCCGACAACGATTGTTGCGGCCATCGCACCCAGAAGTAGGCTGTTCTTCACCGCGCCAAGAAAGATCGGATAGTGCAGGATGAGATCGTAGTTCTGCAGCGTCATCTGACCAACGGCGGCGAGCCGGGGCGCGGTGACATTCGAAAAAAGCGATTGCCATACAAGCGTGAAGAGCGGCAGGCCAAGAGCGACAAGGAAAAGAAATGACACGGCGATGAAAATCGGCCAGCGCCACGCCGCCAGTTCAACCTGGGTCGGCTTGTAGCCTTTGCCGGTGATGGTCGCAAAAGCGTCTGCGTTACGCGTGACGCGGCGGTAGAAATAGACGCCGAGGATGCACAACAGCAGGAGGAGAAGGCCATGCGCGCCAGCCAGACCGAACTGCGGCGGCACGTTGCTGGTCGCCGTCTGGATCTCGGTCGTGAACACAAAGATACGCGCGGGCATGCCCAGAAGGCGCGGCACCTCGAAAGATTCTATCCCGCGGATGAAAAGCAGCAGGCACGTTGCGTAGATCGCCGGGCGGAGCAGGGGCAAGGTGACGCGCCGCGCAACATCAAGCTTCCCCGCGCCCGACATGACGGCCGCCTCTTCCATGCGTGTATCGAGCACGCGAAAGGCCGGTCCCATCAACAGATAAGCCAGTGGAAAATAATGGCTCGAGAGCGCCCAGATCATCCCGCTCATCGTATAGATATTGAATGGGGCGGCTGACAGTCCGAAGACGTTTTGCAAAAGCTGGTTGAGCCAGCCAATATTGGGGCTTGCGATCAGAATCCACGACATGGTGGTGAGCAGACCGGGAATGGCGAACGTGAGCAGCGCCATCCGGTGAAACCATTCACGTCCCGGCGTATCCGTGCGCTCCACGATCCAGGCGACGAAGGCGCCCATCAGAAATGTCAGCGCCGCAGTCCCAATTGCAAAAATCATCGTCGTGGCGAACAGTTCGCCAAGGTGTGGACTCGTCAGGACGTCCACAAAATTTTGTAACGTGAAAGCGCCGGGCCCCATCGGCGTGTCTTCGGCGAACGCCGTGTATAGCAGGGCCGCGACGGGAACGATTACTAGCCAACCTGCGAACAGCGCGCTCAAGATCAGCAGAATTGTGGTCGGATTCAGCAGACCTCTTAGCGCGGCGAACACGCCCTTGCGCTCGGGCGCGTCGCCCGCAGGATGCTGAACGGTGTTTTGAATCGTCATTTATCCGCTCAGTGAGACGAAAGGGAAGCGCGCGACCGAGGTCGCGCGCGTGTCTTGATCATCGCATACGCTGCTAAACGCTTAGCGTATGTTGAACAGCGTACGGAATTCCTTCTGCCACCGAGCTTCGGCGGCTGGGTCCAGCGTGGCGGCGACGACCTTGTGCTTGGCGATCTGGGGAAGGATTCCAGGCGGGTTTGTATCGATGCCCGGGCGTGTCGGAAAGCGCCCGCGCGAGGTGAGCGCCTGTTGGCCCTCAACGCTCATGAGGAAGTTAGCCATAAGCCGCGCCGCGTTGGGGCTCGGCGCCTTGGCGTTCACGCCGATCTGTCCATAGAACACAGCGACCGGATCCATCAGCCAGTAATCGGTCGGACCCTTGTTCATTTTCACGTTGAGCGTCAGGTTGAGATAATTGTTCAGCGCGATGTCGTACTCGCCAGCCCCGACGGAACGCGCAAGCGCCAGATGTCCCTTCACCACAACGGGCTTCAGATTCGTTATGATGTCCTGGACAATCTTCTTGCCCTTGGCTTCGCCATACATCTCATAAACGGCCATAAGCCATTCGTTGTCGCTGAAGTCGATTGCGACGCGGCCGGCCCATTCCTTCTTCTGCGCAAATTCTTCAAGCGTCTTGGGTAAATCTTCAGGCTTGATCTTGTTTGTGTTGTAGGCAGGCGCATTGTAATTGGCGTAAACGCCATACCACTTGCGCGCCGGATCTTTCGCTTCCGCCGGAATGGCCTTGGCTTCAGGCACGTCAAAAGCGGCCAGCAAATCCTGCGACATCTTGTTGACGGCGGTTGTCTGGATGACGTCCCAGCTCTGCTTACCGGCCCGCGCCTCGACAAGAATGCGCGACAGCAAGCCCGAGTCAGAATTGCGAACATATTCGACTGTGACGCCCGTCGCCTCTTCGAAAATCTTCATGAGGGGCAGGCCCTCCTGCTCATTGATCGAGGAGTAGAAGGTAACCTTCCCCTCTTTTTTTGCGGCCGCAAGCAAGGTCGGATCGAGCCACGAAGGCTGCTGCGCGACGGCGGATCGGCCAAACGTCACAAGGGCCGCGGCGCCAAGCGCGGCGCCTCCAAGGCTGCGACGCGAAAATGTCATCGGATTCTTGTCAGACATGTTGTTCCTCCCCTTCAGCGCCGCTGACGACCTGCGTTCGGCGCATGTGATTGAATTGCAGCCTAGCAAAATGCGCCGGTCGCGCAATAGCTGGACTGAAAGATGGAGCGCACCGAAGATTAGCCGCTCGTAGACGCGGGCCAACCGTACAGGCGGGCGGGATTGGTTGCCAGAACGCGTGTGCGCAAATCGTCTTCGGGCAGGGCGTCGAAGACGAAGTCGATCAGGTCCACGTTGTCGGGATCAGCCACCTCGATCACGACATGAGGCCAGTTCGTGCCCCAGACCACCCGATCAGGTGCCGCCTCGACGAGGGCGCGGACGATGGGAATCATGTCTGCATAGCCCGGAGCGCCGGTGTGCGAGCGCTGGTAGAAACTGTAGAGATTCACCCAGCACTTCTCGTCCTCCCGCAAAGTTCGCAGAATGGTTTGCGCAAGCGGGTCGCTGAGTGGGCGCTCCGGTCCCAAATAGGAAACGTGGTCGAGCACATAAGGCAGACCCATGCTCTGAAGGTTCGGCAGCGCATCGTGCGCGTCTTCGACCGAGCGCACATGAAACTCCACGTGCCACCCGAATTCGCGCACACGCTCCGCGATGAGCGCGGCCTCTGCAAGGGTGGGTGCGCCCCGGCCGGTGGCGCGCGTGCGAAAGCCCGTCATTCCGCCTTGATGGAGCGCAAGCAATTCGTTGTCTGTGGTCTCGGGTTTGATGAGCGCAAGCCCCTTGAGCCTGCCGTTCGAGCGGGCGATGGCGTCGAGAGTCACGGCGTTGTTGTAGCCGTTCCCGCCGCCATTGACGACGACCGCCCTTTCGAGACCAAGCTGATCCATGAGCGCAGTATAATCTTCGAGCGTTCCGCTGCGCTGGATATTGTAGACGCGGTCGCTCGACAGGGGAAAGCGGTCAAATGGGCCATAGATGTGCAAGTGCGTGTCGCAGGCGCCTGGCGGCGGTGTGAATTTTGGCTTGCGCATCGTGGAGCCTCCCGTGTTTTATTTGCGCGCTTTTCGCGTCGCTTAAAGAATGATGCTGGGGTTACGAATGCACTGGTCGCAGTCGATTAGGTTGATCTGCTTGGCCTGAATCAGCCAGCCCTCCACCGTATTCTGCAAGTTGTAGCCGCACCATCCTGTTAGAAGCCGCGTCTCGTTGTCCCAGAATTCGTTGATGATGAAATTGGCGCGCACCATGCGGCGGTTCGCTTCCTCCGTCGAGAAAACTTCAACATTGGTGACGAGGCGCACTGTGCGTGAGCGCGGCGCCTGCGACCATGCATAGCCGGTGCAGAGTCGAAAGATGCGATCCTCAAGTCGACGCCGATCGTCGAAAATGACCGCGATTTCGGTGCGCGGGTCGCCTCCGCCCGGACGGCCCGGCGCCCAATAGACGCACTCGGGCGTAAACATTTTCAACCAGCTTTCGTATCGGTGCTGATCGAGCAAACGCGCCTCGCGTTCCAGCAGGCCGCGAAACATGTCGCGCTCGATATGATCGTTCACGATGCGCGCGTCGTCCTGCCAGTCGTCAAAGCGCTCGATGAGCGTGCGATAGAAATCTCCATCGACGTAGTACGATGAGCGTGAAGGGTCCTTGATTTCCGCGCTCATGTCATGGCTCCCGCTGGATGGTCAAGTGAGCCGGGCCGCTCATCAGTCGCTTCCATTCCTTGATGTATTCGCGCATGAACACTTCATCCGTGGCGGGGCCTGATATTGTGCCGTCTGCATTGTGCTTGATGCGGTCGGGCAGGCCATAGCCGCGGTTCATGTAAATCCACTCGTCCTCAAGGCAATCGAGCCCGCGCTGGATCTGTTCGAAATTGGCGAGGTCATCGACTTCACCGAAATTCGGAAACCCTTCCTGCGTGCGCATGCGCAGCGCGTTGATGCCCTCAAGCGCGTCGCCAATGTCGCCGTTTACATCCTCGATACGCGTCCCGTACCAGACCGCATTCGTCTCGTTGACGCTGACGGGTTCAAAAACCTGGATGTGATTTCCAAGCAGGGACAGGTTTGGGAAAATGTTGATGTTCACGGGCTCTGATCCCGCAAGGTCGAGCAGCGAATCCGCGCGCTCGCCATAGCGGCTACGGAATTCGCTTTCATAATATTCCATGCCCGGATGCAGCGATTCAAGCGCCCAGAGGCCGCCCGGGCGTGGTTGCAGGTTCGGCCGCTTGTCCTTGAAGTGATGGCCGTTGCCCATGTACTGCACATACATGGCCAGCGAGTCCGGCGAGTTCTTGTAATACGCCATGCCCTTGTTGGGCTCGTCCGTCATCCGGTTCTCGGTCTCGATGAGCGAGCGGTGAGAATAAATGACGTGATAGCCGTCGGACGAATTGTCGTAGGCAAGTTTCCAATTTCCCTTGTACTTGAAGCGGTTCGCCTCACACACGACAATCTTGCCGCCGGGATTTCTGTCCAGCCATTCATCGATGGGCCGCGTGATGGGCCCAAGCCAGTGAAGTAGATCGGGCGCATCCATATTAAGCGTTGCAAAGATGAAGCCGCGGTAGGATTGCACCCGAGGAACCTGCGCCAGATTGAAACGCTCGTCACGAATATCCTGCGTATAGCCATCCGGCCACGGCACGCCGCGCAGCTTGCCGTTGTTGCCGAAATTCCAGCCGTGGTAGGGGCATTGAAAATTGCGCGCCGAGCCGCGCTCCTGCCGGCACAATGTCGTTCCGCGGTGGGTGCAGCGGTTGTAGAGAACACGCAGTCGCCCGTCGCTATCGCGCACGACGATTACGGGTCTCAGTCCCAGTTTGCGCGTCACAAAATCGTTGGGGTTGGCGATCTCGCTTTCGTGGGCGATGTAGACCCACGTCTTGCCGAAGATGTGCGTCATCTCGGCAGCGAAAATCTCCGGGTCCGCATAGATCGAGCGGTGGACGCGGTCGTCCTGAACGAGGAAATCCCAGTCGTACGAGGTGGTCGTGTGACCGGGCGTCTGCGCCTCGCGGGTTTCGAATCCTGACATATGCGTAGGCTCCATCGGGCGGCTCTAGAAAAAGTCGAAATACTCGTTCTGTTCCCATTCGGAAACCTCGTCGTGGTCTCCCCCGTTCGTTTCCATGAAGCGTTGATGGCGCCCTGCCTCGTTGCGTTTCAGCTTGAGATAGTACTCGATGAACACGTCGCCGAGCGCGTCGCGATAAAGCTTCGATTCTTCAAGCGCCGCGAGCGCGCCAAGTAAATTAGTGGGCAGCGGCGTGCGCTTGGCGGCGTAGGGTTCATCGTCCTGCGCGCCCGGATCGCTTTTTGCGTCAATGCCCGCAAGGCCGCAGACGATTTGCGAAAGGATGAAGAGATAAGGGTTTGCCGCCGGCTCCCCCATGCGGTTTTCCATTCGCGTCGCCGGATCGCCGGGCCCGCCCAGTACGCGCACCATGGCGCCGCGATGGTCGTACCCCCACGATGCGCGATCAGGCGCAAGCGAATTGGGCTTGAAACGGCGATATCCGTTCACCGTTGGCGTCGCAAACACCGCCGAAGGCACGGCGTGCTCAAGCAGCCCGCCCAGATAATTAAAGCCGGTCGGCGACAAACATGCGCCCTCTGTGTCCGGCATGAAGACGTTACGCCCCGAGCGCGCGTCAACCAGCGATTGATGCAAATGCCAGCCGCTCGAATAGAGGCCTTTGATGCCCGGCCGCGTCATGAAAGTTGCGAAATGGCCCATGCGCCGGCAGATTTGCCGCGTCGCGGTGCGGAAGATGAGCACGTTGTCGGCGGCGGTGAGCGCGTCGCGCGGCGCGAAGGTGCATTCCACCTGCCCCGGTCCCCATTCGTTTTCGATCGAGCGCAGCGGCAGGCCAAGCGCCTCGTAGCCATCGGTGAGCGCGCTCAACACCGGTTGCATAAGGTCCATGTTGGTTTCAGAATGATAATGATAACCGGGCTCGATGGGGGCGGTGGCGATAGGCTTTCCGCGCACGCCTGGCGCGCCGATATTGTCTGGGCCCAGTTCGCCCGCCACGCGCAGCAGATACCATTCGATCTCGAGCCCGACGACATGCTTCAGGCCGCGCGCTTCAAGGGGCTTCAGCGCCTTGCGCAACAATTGACGCGGCGAGAAATGAAACGGGTGCCCGTCATTGAAATATTCGTCGCAGAGAATCCACCCTGTGCGCGGCGCCCATGGCAGAATGCGAAAGGTCGTGGGATCTGGAACGATGGTGAGGTTCGGCGAACCCGTCATCTCGTCCAGCCCCATGCCGCCGCCGCGCACAAAGGATGAGAATGTCCGCGCGCCTGCGGAATCGAGCGTCGTCGTGGCGACGTTGATGTTGTAGCCGCTTTCCAGGGCGCTTTTGATGCCCGCGACTGTCAGGGATTTTGCGCGTGAATAGCCATGCGGATCGGCCCAGACGAGGCGGATCAGATTTAAATTCTCCGCTTCAACGCGGCGCATGATGTCTTCAGCCAGCCGACGATCATCGTCGCTCCACAAGCCGTGGCGGGCGATAAATCCTGATCCATACGACATCGACAATCCTGACGTGAAAGCAGCGGGCGTCTTCAGCGCGCGATGCGGATGCGACCTTCAGTGACAGCGACGTAATAATCCCACGCGCGGATCGGTTCGTGTTCGCGGTCGTCGCCGTGACGGCGCGCGGCGCCTTCCGGTGAATAGAACTTCGGCGTCAGGCTGGCGGCGTGCGCCATCAATTGCAATTGCGCGGCCTCTTCCATGAACAGCGCCATCACGCTTGCATGCGGCACGGACTGGCCTACGGCGAGCATGCCGTTCGATTGCAAAATGACCCCGACATTGTCGCCAATCGCCTTGGCCACGCCTCCGCCCATGTCGTCATGGGTAACAAGGAACGGCTGGTCGAACACCGGCACGACATGGCCGAGATTGGCGCCAAAGCCGTGCGCGATCTTGAGCGGTTCGCCCGCGCAGGCGTAGGCAGCGACGTTACGCGGATGGCCGCGCACGATGGACTTCGCATCGGGGCGGGCCTTGTAAACCCCAAGATGCATTGCTGTTTCAAGCGGCGGGCGCGCGTCGCCTGCAACTTGCTTGCCCGAGGGATCGAATTCGCAAAGATCGTTTTCTTCCACCAGCCCCAACGCGATGCGAGGGGTGATGATGACGCGGTCGCTTCCGGGGACGCGCGCGCTGACGTGCCCGAATCCTTCGACGATGCCGAAATACGAAAGCACCTTGCAGGCGAGCACGATCTCGGAGCGAAGCTCCAGGGACGAGGCGAAACTCATTCAAATTCTCCGGGTCAGCATCTGACAATTGCGGGCATACTGACCTTGCCGCCGCGCCCTTGCAAGCGCGCGGCGGCAAGGTCAGGTGGACCGAACTTAGCTCGCCATGGCCGCCTGTGGCGCCCGCATGCCCATGCGCTCAAGGCGCGGGAGCAATTCCTCCGTGAGAAGAGGCAGTTCGGTGACGTAATTCACCAGCGAAAACGCAATCCCGGAAATCCCCGCGCCATGTATGCGACCGAGCTTCTCGGCGACGTCATCCGGCGTCCCGATGATGGGGTAGCCGATATTCATCAGCGGAATCGCCTTGCGGCGAGCGTCAAAATCAGGCGTATTTTCGGGCGTAACGCCCTTCAACGCCAGGATCGTGTCTATCGCTTCGAAGTCCGCCGCCTCGGTGGTGAAGTAATGGAAATAGTCTTCGGCCTCCTTGCGGGTAGGACGGCACACGATGTGCCCCTGTGTGTAGACGTCCATCTCGCGGCCGATGCCGCGCGCCTGTTCCTTGATGCCCTGAACAATGCCTTTTGCTCTTTGAACGTCGAATTCGCGGAAGCTGGTGAAAAAGCCATGGCAGTGCCGCAGCGCGAAATCGCGCCCGACGTCAGACGCCGCCGCATTCATGATGAAAGGGTGGCTCCCGCCGAACGGCTTTGGCTCGGACACCACGTTGTGCATGTGCAAATATTTGTTGTCGTAGTCGAACGGCTCGGGGTTGCGCCACATCTCCTTGATCGCGGAAATCCATTCTTCCGCGTAGAGGTAGCGTTCGGAATGTTCGCGCTGCTCGGCGCCGAACATGTCGAATTCCGGCCCGTTCCACCCAACGACAACGTTCAGAGCAAACCGTCCGTTACCGATATGGTCTGCCGTCACCATTTGCTTGGCCGCGACAAGCGGGTTGAACATCGGCGCATGCACGGTGCCAAACACCGTGATGTTCTTTGTCTGCGCAAGCAGGCCGCTCGCCCATGTTACCGTCTCGTAGGTTGAGCCCTGGAAGTTTGTTGGTCCGCCGTAACCCTTCCACCGACCAATCGGCAGAATGAAATCGATCCCGCCTTCGTCGGCAATCTTGGCCATTTTCGAACAACTTGCCCAGTCCGCCAGCCAGCGCTCGGGCGTCATATTGATGGCGCGGCCCGAAGAGCAATTGGCGCCGAACAGCCCCAGCTTGAAGGAATTGTCGTTGTACATCTGGTAGCGGCCCGGGGTCATTTCTCTCTCCACTTTCTATTTGGCGTACGGCGCGGCCTTCACGGGGGCGGTTTAGTTTTTCGCTTTCACGCCAAGAATGTCGGCAAGGCGCGCGGTTGCGGCTTTCTGTCGGGTCACAGTCTCGGCCAGCTCTTCCGGCCCTTGCGCATTGACGGCCATCCCCGCGCTGAACAATCGCTTTGTCACCACAGGATCATTTAACGCTTCTATCACGTCCGCGGCTATGCGTTTGCGAAGCTCAAGCGTCATGCCGGGCGGGCCATAGAGCCCGATGGTTGATTCATAACCCAGCGTTGAAAATCCGGCTTCCGGGGCGCTGGGAATTTCGGGCGCGAGCGGAGTTCTGCGCGGCGCGGCGATGGCGGCGACTTTCACCTTGCCGGCCTGCACGTGGGGCATCGGCATGCTCAGAGAGGCTGAAACAAGTTGAATGCGGTTTTCCGCAAGATCGACGCCAGCCTGGATGATGTCCCGGTAGGGGACAACGGTCACGTCGAGTTTTTGCTCAACGATGAAGGCCCGAACGGTGAGTTCAGCCAGGCCAGCGCCGCCCGCGACATTGAGTTTGCCGGGGTTCTTGCGCGCCAGATCGACGAATTCTTTCAGGGTGCTTGCGCCAGATCCGGTCGAAAGCGCGACCGCCAGCCCTGAATCGACTGCTCGCACGATGGGAACGAGGTCCCGATCCAGGTCGTACGGTGGTTTTGATTGCAGTGTGTAGGGATGCACTATGAAGGACGCCGTTGAAGCAAAGAGCAGCGTATGATCGTCCCGCGCGCCGGTGAACGCGTTGATCGCGATCAATCCGTCGCCGCCCGGTCTCGGTTCCACGATGACTGGCTTGCCCCATTTGGCCTGCAGCTTGTCCGCAATCAGGCGCGCGGCGATGTCGGAACCGGACCCCGGGCCGAACGGCAGCACGAATTTCACCGCGCGTTGCGGGTATTGGCCCGCTGGCGTCTGCGCACACGCGACATTAGCAGTCCAGACAGACAGCAGTGACGCTGCCGTAAAGCGCATCATGGCGCGCATGGTTGCCTCCCGGGGTTCATTTTGAAACGAGGCTAGGGGATCGAGCGCCCGATGGGAAGGGGAGGGCCGTCGTGGTGTTCAAGCGCTTGCCAAGCAGCGGCTCTTCCTGCGAAAAACGCAGACAGAAGCGCGCTCAAGCGTGGCGCGCAGCGACGGAGGAATGAAACGATGATTGATCTGTACGCATGGGGCACTACCAACGGTCGGCGCGCGCTTGTCATGGCGGAAGAATCCGGGCTCCCGTTCGCCCTGCATCAGATCAATATCCAGAAAGGCGATCAGAAGACGCAGGAATACGGCAAGATCAATCCCTTCCGCAAAATTCCCGCTCTCGTCGACAGCGAAGGCCCGGGCGGCAAGCCCGCAACCGTCTTCGAATCCGTCGCTATCTGCTTTTATCTAGCTGAGAAATGCGGGCGCTTCCTCGGTTCCGCTTCTGACCATCCGGATGTGCTCAAATGGTCCATGTTCCATGCCACCAATGTGCTGTGCACCATGGGCAGTCTGGGTCGCATCGACCATCCCTCGTTTGAGAAAAACGCGCTGAAGCAATTCGACACGATGAACCAGCATCTCGCGGGGCGCGAATGGTTCGCGGCCGAATTCTCGATCGCCGATATCATCCCGTTCACGCGTATCAACGGGGTCAACCACGAGCGTGTGAAAGTGTCCGACTTTTCCAATGTTGCGGCCTGGTTGCAGCGTGTGTCAGACCGCCCCGCTGTGCGACGGGCGATGGAATGCAAGTTCGGTTAACCTGCCTGCTGGCACGCCCTGACAGATAAACGCCCGCGCCAGGAATGCCCGGCGCGGGCGCTTTTTTACTAGGTTTCTTTTTAAGCGCGCGAGCGCGGCGGTTGCAACATGCGCTGCAGCCGCCTCTCGGACGATCAGTCGCCGATTGCGGCGCGCACTTCCTTTTTCAATTCGTCAGGAACATTCGCCATGTCCGCCACGATCTTGGCGACCTCCGTATGGTTCATCGGGTCGAGGTCGAGGCGCAGTTTCTTGGCTTCTGCAATCAATTCTGGATCAGCCATGGCCTTCATGAAGCCATCCCGCAGAATCGTCATGCGGTCGGCTGGCGTCTTCGGCGGCGCTGCAAAAATGCGGGCGATGTCCATCTGGCTGAAGATTGTCACGAGAATCTGCTTTTCGCGCTCCGTTTTCGCGAAGGATTGCGTTAGCGGCACGTTCGGGAACGCTGAATAGGGCCGAAGGCCAGATTGCATGATGGGAATGAGTTTCCCCTCCGCGATCAATTGCGGGTGCAGCGCCATCATGCTGGATGAGTTGATGCCGCAATTGCCCTGAAGTTCCCCGCGCTCAAGCGCCAGAACGCGGTCGCCCATTCCCTTGTAGCCAATGATGATCTTCATCTTCGTGCCGAGCACGCTGTTGATGGCGCTCGGGAATGAATAATTCTGCGCGCCCTTGCCTGAGCCGCCCACCAGAATTTCCTTGGATTTCAGATCCTCGAAGGTCTTCACCCCGGCCGTGTGCCAATAGCTGCACAGATCGGTGTCGCTCGCCATGTTCCCGATCCACTCATAGGCGGTCGGATTGATTTCGGCGCCACGGATGCCGAGGATGGAGTCAAGCAGATTGCTGGCGCGCAGGTTGCCGATGCGCAGTCCGTCAGGCGGAGCGGTGAATATCTGCTGTGCGGCGCGCAGGCCACCGCCGCCGGGCTGATTTTGCACGACAATCGTCGGCGTGCCGGCGATGTGCTTGGGATAATGCCGCGCCAACAGCCTTGAATAGGTGTCGAACCCGCCGCCGGGATCGCTGCTTGCCAGCATCGAGATCGTCTTGCCCGCGTAGAAATCCTGCGCGTTCGCAGCCGCAAAAGGCGCAAGCGTAGCAATCGCGCTCCCGAACATGACAGCCGTGGCTCGGAACATCCGCTTGTTATGCATAGAAGTCTCCCTCCTTTGCCCCTGCCAAGCTCTTGAGGGCTTAGCCCGGGGCGCGCGATCTAAGGGCTTTGGGGCTCCTCGGTCAATCGCACCCCTGCATGTTTGGGCGTATGAGACGAGTCATATGGTCAGGGTCGATGGCTCCGGGAAGGGCTTGGAGCGCAGCGGCGGGGCGACGTCCCTTAGAGAACGGCGCTTGGGCCGCCGCCCTTGTATTTGCCGAGACCAGGCCCGCAGCCTGCCGCCAGAAGACGCCGCTTGGCCTCTTCAAGCGTCGGCTGCGGCAGCGGGCCCTTCGCCGCGTAGGCGATATCAAGGAGCAGGTGCTCATGATTCGTCGTCGCCACCAGCGCCACGTCGACGTCGTCGTTGGCAAGAACAAAGCGGATCATGAATTCGATGCGCGACATGCCGTCGAGCAATTCATCCAGTTTTGCGCGTTCCCAAACGTCGCGCACTTCACCTTCCGCCGTGCCGATAGGGCGCGTCGCCCATCCTTTGGCCGGTGCGCCGCGACCGGTCACGCCGCGCGTCACAACAACCTTTCCGGCAGCGCGCAGATCCGCAATCGCATCCTCGTTGGTGCGTTGCAGCGCCGAATAGGGAACCTGCACGACAGAGAAGTAATCGACGTCGACGAACTCGGCGAGCAAAGGCAGTCGCGTCGATATTCCGGCCTCGCGAATCTTGCCGTCCTTTTTCAGCTTCAGCAGCGCGTCCACGACGCCGCCGTCCTCAAGCTCTTGCCGGGTCGGATTGCCATGCACCTGCACAAGATCGAGGTAATCGGTTTTCAACCGGGTAAGGCTTTGTTCGACGCCGGCGATGACGTTCTCGCCCGAGTAGGTATGCTTCTCGTGCTTGTCGGCGCCCTTCACGTGGTAGGGGTCAATCCCCACCTCGCAGGCGCATTTGGATGCGAGAAGATACTCGGCTCTCCGATGCGATATCGCCTTGCCGATGAGCATTTCGCTTCGGCCGTAGTCGATGGACGTGTCGATGTAGGTGATCCCGGAGTCGACCACCTGATTGATGAATCGGACAGCCTCCGCCTCGGTCAGATCGCGCGCCTTCGGCGGGCCCGCCAGTTCCATAGCGCCGTAGCCGATGCGGCTTGCCGGTAAATCGGCGCTGCCCATCTTGCGCGCTCCGCCGGACTTCTGCGCCTTTGCCTCTTCAGCCATGTGTGCCCCCATAAGATTGACCGCGCTCCGCCTGCTTAACCGCCGCGCGCTTCCTTGGCGAGTTTGACCACGTTGGGGCTGACCGACAATGTTTGCTGCACAAGTTTTTCGAGGTCAGCGCCGGAAAGCGTAGGTCCGAAGTCGATCTTGCGCTCTTTGGTGAAAGCGACAAGGTCAGCGTCCTCCATCGTGTCGGAGAATGCCTTGCGCAGCGCCGCAACACGATCTGCGGGAATGCCGGGCGTGGCCATGATCGAGCGCCCCATGGCGTTGCCAAGCGCGAACATCTGGAGCGCCTTGCGCTCGTCGTCATTGCGTCCAAGCTCCATCATCAGCGGAACGTCGGGCAGATCGGGAGATCGTTGATCTGCATATTGAACGAGAATATTGACGTGCTTATCGCGCAGCCAGTCTGCGTTATCGACTTTCATCGACGCCCACGCCTTGCTGCCGCCCTCCACCTCTCCGCGCTGCATGGCGAGGTTGGTGTCGTTGTTGCTGGGGTAGGACGCAATGATCTTGAACTTCGTGCCGGCAAGCTGATTGAGCGCCTTCAGATAAAAGACGGTTGGCGACGCAGCGCCTGATCCACCCATTATTGTCTCGCGCTGGCGCGCGTCCTCCAGCGTTTTGGTTGGCGACGTGTGCCATGTGTACGTGACTTCAACCACCGGCGCGACGCGGCCGATCCATGTGAATTTTGCGGCGTCGTACTGAATGCCGTCCGTGCCCATCGCCTGTTCGATGGCCACCGCCTGCGGAGCGGTCGCCATCACGGTGCCGTCCTTGGGCGCAGCGTTGTAGAGCCAGTTGGCCATCTTAAGATGCCCCGCCCCGGGCATGTTCTTCACGATGACAACGGGCGCACCAGGAATGTGCTTGCCGATGGCGCGGCCAATCAGGCGGCCATAGAGATCATAACCGCCACCGGGCGCCGTGCCGACGACGACTTCCACCGTGCGTCCCTTGTAGAATTCTTCCGGCGTCTGGCCAAAAGCGGGAATGCTGAACGCTGCGATCGCAGCCGAGCAAACGACAAACTTCATCGTGTCCTCCCTAAGTTATTTTCTGGGTTACTCAGGTCCGCGGAACTCAAGAACGCGATCCTGCGGAAAATCGTAAACCTTGCCCGTCTGCCTCCATGTAGGCAGGCAGAGTTGCAAGACCTTTGGCGCAAAGTCCGCTGGCGTACGTAGGCTCATGGGATCTTCATCCGGCGCGATTGAGGCGCGCAATTCCGTGCGCAGGGGGCCGGGGTTGCACAGCATGACGCGCACTCGCGAAGCCTCCGTCTCGGTGGCGTAGCTGCGCGCGAGCGCATCAAGAGCAGCTTTTGAAATCGCATACGCGCCGCGCCCCGCCGCCATCTTGCCGCGACTTCCTGCGCCAGATGTCACGAACACCGCGCGCCCTGCGTCCGCGTCGCGCAGCAGCGCATCGAAATGCCGGATGAGCCGCCAGTTCGCGGTGACGTTGGTGTCGATCACCTCGCGCCATTCGTCGTCCTCGAGCTTTCCCAGCATCGTGCGCGGCCCCATGATGGCTGCGTTGGCGACCAGGATGTCGAGCCGCCCCCACTTCGTGCGAACGAACGCTGCGAGCTTCTTCACATCCTCACGGCGGCCCAGTTCGCAGGGCGCGGGCGAGCAGGTGGGTCCAATATCCTCGACCAGGCCAGACAGGGCATGCGCCGACCGGGCCACTGCGATCACTTGTGCGCCCTGCCGCGCGAGCTCGACCGCAACCGCCCGTCCAATGCCGCGTGAGGCGCCCGTCACGAGCGCGACCTTTCCATTCAAAATGCCCGAATTCATGCGCTCATCCCGTTCAGTCGACGCGTCATTTGCTTGCTAGCTCGGCAGCCAATACTGAAAGAAACGCGATTCCACGGCGAAGCGTGCTGACCCGCATGACGTTCTCCTCCCATCGCGCCGCCTGTGCGCAACCGAGCGCCGCAGCTTTGACCTGAAGGATAGCGCAACCCCGCGCGTCGGGCTAGCACGCGAGACGGTTGACCGGGCCGGCCAAAACGGTCCATGAGCAACGCAGGCGCTTTCGCGCTGCGACAGATCTCAGCCTCGCTGACAGAACCGACAGGCCGCCGCACATTGCCGCTCGCCCAAAACATCCGCAACCTGTTTCCTGAAACGCCCTCGCGTCCGTTCGCCGTGCTTCTTCTGCTGGTCTTCTTGAAGCAGGCGGGCAACGGCATGGTCTGGTCCATCCTGGCAATTTACGGACAAAGCCTGGGGGCCAGTGCGGCTGTGGTCGGCCTTATGATTTCCGCCTATGGCGGCGCGCGCCTTCTGGTGAACATTCCATCCGGTTATCTGTCCGAAAGAGTTGGCCGACGCACGATGATGAGCGCGGGCTGCGCGCTCATTGGCGCTTCCTCTTTCGCCGCGATGGCGCTCGTTCGCATCGACGCTTTCTTTGTGTGCCTGCTCGTGATGGGCGGCGCTTCGGCGGTATTTATGACATCGGCGCTGGCGGCCGTGGCCGATCTCGGCGAGTCGGGCAAACGCCTGCGCGACATGTCGATGTATCAGGCCGCCAACATGGTGGGCGCCAGCATGGGCCCGGCCATCGGGGGCGTGGCCGCCGGCATGTGGGGCTACAGCGCGCCGTTCCTCATCAACGGCGTTGTGGCGCTGGCCGGCGTCGTGGCCTTTGCCATGATGCCTTGGCCAAAATCGGGTGCGATCAAGCGTGTCGAGCCTCCCAAAAGCGGCGGCCTTGGTCGACTTGCAAGACAGGGCATGGGCATTGGGCTCATGTATTTCAGCATTTTCTATGTGCGCGTGGCGTCAAACTGGGTTCTTCTGCCCTTG
The DNA here is from genome assembly GCA_030684835.1 of Beijerinckiaceae bacterium. Lineage (GTDB taxonomy): Bacteria > Pseudomonadota > Alphaproteobacteria > Rhizobiales > Beijerinckiaceae > Terripilifer. Next base: position 61,132 of record JAUXWZ010000036.1, on the reverse strand, counting down.
ATCGCGCAATCGAAATACAATCTCGAATTGACGACGATCGGACTCATTCTGACCTCAGGCGCAATCGCCAACCTGACAGTGCTGACAGCCGTTGGTCCGCTGGTTCGCATCCTCGGCCGAATCCAGGTGATCACGCTGTCGAGCCTGCTGACGCTCGCCGCCTGTGCGATGCTCGCCTTCGGAGATCATCAGGCGTTTTTGTGGGTGACGTCCATTCTTTTCGGCGCGGCGGCGGGCGTCGCTTCGCCAACGCTCAACGCTTACGTCGCCGAGGTCGCGCCAGAAGGCCTGCGCGGCCCCGCGATGGGCCTGTTGCGCACCATGCAGGATTTGTCGCTGCTGCTGGGCCCGCTCGTCACGGGCCTTTTAAGCGACCACTCAGGCCTTGGATATCAGGGCGGCTTACTCGGCTGTCTGGTGCTCCTGTCGGTCGCGACAATCGTTTTTCGCATGGGCGCTCGCGGAACACGATGATGCAGCGGGCCCTAGAGCCTGTCTTCGCCGCGTCCCTTGCCCTGTTCCTTCGCTTGCTGCGTCTGCATGTAGAAATTGAGAAATTCGTAGCCCAGCGACGCATCGTGGACGAGGTTGAAATTCGCAAGCATCTGCTTGTTCAGCACGCGTTTTGTTAGCGCGAGCGCGTAGGCGTTGCGCTTGAGCAAGCGTTGAGCGATCTCGTTAGTCTTCGCATCCAGTTGGTCTGCCGGCACAGCGTAATTCACGACGCCCATTACCGCGAGCTCCTTCGCCGTGAAGGGCCGCGCCAGCATGAGATATTCCTTGGCCATGTTCATCGGCATCTTGAGCGGCGCGAAGACCGATCCGCCATCGCCCGTCACCATGCAATGATCGGCAGAACCGCGCTGCTCGCCATCAATGACCAGATCGCCCGCACTCATGTGGTGATCGGCGATCACCGCGTCTTCGCAGGCGATTATGAAGTCGCACGCCAGAACCAAATTCGCGCCAAAGCCCACGGCATGGCCGTTCACTTTGGCGATAACCGGTTTCTCGATCGTGCACATCGCTTCGACCGCGCGCGTGACCCCGCTCATGATGTCCCAGTCGCCGCCGGGGTTGCCGTGGTGGCCATAATTGGTTGGCGGCATCGTGAACACGTCGTCCTTGCCTGTAATGATGATGACGCGCACGCTGTTGTCGTCACGCAGTTCGCCAAGCGCGCGACCGACCTCTGAAGCGCGCTGAGCGCCGCCACCCTTTCCGTTTGCAAGCTTCTCGCGCAGATGCTTTTCGATGCGCTTAAGCCGGATTGTCGCGATTTGCCCGTCCCGCAAGATGTCGAGCAGATAATATTCGGACATGTGCAATTTTCTTTCGTGCAAGAGGACTAGTTCGCAAGGATCTTCGCCAGGCGGGCCCGGATTTCCGGCGTCGCTTTTGCCGCCCGCTCGACGAGCGCCCGCACAGCCGCGCCATCGATAGGACTCGTCATGATGCCGACTTTGAGAATTTCGTCCCGGAACCCCTTGTCCCAGGCCATTTTCATGAAGCCATCCTTCAATGTCTTCTCACGATCAGCCGGCAGTTGCGGCGGCGCGGCGAAGGGCAGGGCCATGAAGAATGGAAGCTCGGCAAACTCTAGCAGCGCAAGATCATTTGCGTCCTTCACCAGTTCGCGCGCAATCGGAACATTAGGATAGTCGGGCAGTCGCTTTGTGCGCCCGAACGCCACGAGCGGATGCAGCTTGCCTTCTTTCCACAATTGCGGACGCCCAACGAGAATGGCGCTAATGTCGACAAACTGCCCATCCATTTCGCCCCGCTCCATCGCAAGCCAGATTTCGGCTGCGCCGGGATAGCCCCGTACAAGATCGACCTTGAGGTTCAGCAGATCACGCGCCATGAGCGCGAAGACGATGTTCGTGGCGCCCGAACGCGTTCCGCCAAGTTTGATCGGCTGCGCCTGCTTGTTGATGTCGTCCATCGTGCGGGCCGGATGGCTGTCGCGCACCACCATCAGATAGGCGTCTTCTTCGTAGGAGGAGAGGCTGCCGAGCCACGTCAGCGCAAGCGGATCGAATTGCGCATTCGGGTCGCCCACGAGCGCAAGTTGCGCCAGCGCGCGGTTCATCGCCACAATCGTGAGTCCATCGCGCGCAATGGTGTTTGCAAGCCGGTTGCCCAGCGCAAGCCCACCTGCGCCGGGCACATTTTGCACCACAAGTTGTGGCGCGCCCGCAAGGAACCTGCCCAGGTTGCGCGCCACTGTTCGCCCGGCGATGTCGTAATATCCGCCCGGACTTGATCCGACCTGAACGGCGATTGTCTTGCCCGCGTAGAACGGAACATCCTGCGCACATGCAGAAAATGACGCCGCAAGCGCCAGTGTTGCCGCTGCAATAAATGCCGTTATCTTCATTTAGGACCTCAATAAGTGTCAAAGATTGATTGAATACCCGCGTTATCCATGTCGCAAGCCATCGCGAAAGCGAGCAGAATGGCGGCCTTTTGCGGATTGAGATTGTCCGCCCCTATAGTGCCTTCCTCATGCGCGTTGCCGATAGCCAGCACTCTGCCTTCGCCCACGCGCGCGCTTCGAACCACCTTGATCCCCTCTGCTGCAAGCGCAACACACGTATCGAGATATACGCCCATTGCGCCTGCCCCGATGCCGGCGATGACGAGACCCTTTGCGCCCAGATCGACAGCCGCGCGTGCGAGCCTTGGGTCGGCGCCCGTGTGGCCGTACAAAATTTCCACCTTCGGCAAGTTATCCGCATCCGCCAGCGTGAACTGCGAGGCCGTCGTGTGGATGCGCGTCGGCGTCCGGTAGAAGACAATGCGGTCTGCGTCGGCGTAGCCCAGCACGCCCAGGTCGCGGCTGCGGAAGGTCTGCACCTGAAACGTGAACGTCTTTGTGACGTCACGGGCTGCGTTGATCTCACTATTCGTGACCACCAGCACGCCCAGACCCCGCGCTTCGGGGCATGCGGCGACTCTTATGGCGTTGGCGAGGTTGAGATGAGCGTCCGTGCTGACTGCGGTAAACGGCCTCTGCGCGCCAACAACAATCAAGGGCTTTGAAGTCTTGAGAACGAGATTCAGAAAGAAGGCGGTCTCCTCCAATGTGTTTGTACCCTGCACGACGACTGCGCCATCAATCTCGGGACGGTCCAGAATGCCCTGCATATGCCGCGCGAAACGAGCAAGATCCGCATGCGTGGCAACAGGAAACGGCTCGTTGCCATCAGGCTCCACATCCGCGAAGCCTTCGATCTCCGGCAATTGAGCCATCATTTCGCGCGCGGTAAGTCGGCTCTTGCCGCTGTGGCGAATATTGTAATGCGTAATGTCAAAGCGATGCATGCCCTGGCTCGGCAAGGTGCCGGGGCAAACGACGAGACTGACGCGCGCTTTCATGTGTGGCTCCCGTGGAATGGCGATGTGAATGGACAAGCAAACGCGCTTGCATGCGCTGCATGATGTGGTCGCCGTGTCGCCGCCTCCCGGATCGTGTTTGCGACAGTGTGCGGCAGCGCTGTGCGACCGTCAACCCGATGGTAGCCCTGCATCTGGAACATGTGCCCGTCATGGCGCCACAGTCATTATTAGCGTCGCAAATGGGTCGTTGAACTTGTGGGTCCATCCCACTAGCTTAGTGAAGAAATAATCGGTGAAATCGCTCACGGCACAAGGCTCATTGACAGCAATGTTCTTTCAGAATCTGGTCGCTCCTATCGGCCTCGCCATGCTATTTTCGGCCTCGATCGCGCTCGCCTATCTGCTGTTTCATCAGGATGATCCCAGAGCGCAAAAAGATTCGCTTATCCTGTTGCTGGTGCTGTTTGTCTTCATCGGGATTCGCCTCCTCCTGCCGCGTACTGACTAAGCTCGTCTCTGGCCCGGCGTTTGCTTGTACTTTCGCAGACGAGGGAGGCGGATATGGCTGACAAAGACCGATTTCAGGACCATTGCTGGAAAGATGTCGTACCGGAAAACGACATGCGCATTTACGAACCCTACACCCGCGCCACGAAGGTCGGGCCGCGCGCGGCGGTCGTGGCGATTGATCTTTACAATCTGGTTTACAGGGGTGGCGCGCACCCGCCCATCGACCTCATTGATCGCTATCCAAGCTCGTGCGGGATGTACGCGCATGCCGCCATTGAACCAACTCAACGTTTGCTCGCAGCTGCGCGCCGGGCGGGACTGCCGATCTTCTATTGTACGGGCGACATGAGCTCTCACGCCCGTCCGCAGGGCGCTGTGTCGACCAAGCGCCGCTCGCCGCCGCGCCTGCCGGACGATTACGACATTTACCCAGCCTTCGCCGTGGAGGAGACCGACGTCATCATTCGCAAACAGCGGGCCAGCGCTTTTCAGGGCACACCGCTCGCCTCGCACCTCACATTGCTTGGCATCCAAACGCTGATCATCTGTGGCGAGGCGACATCAGGCTGCGTGCGCGCCAGTGTTGTCGATGGTTATTCATTGGGTTTCACCATCAACATTGTGGAGGAATGCACATTTGATCAGACGGAGCTAACCCACAAGGTCAACCTCTTTGACATGGCGCATAAATATGCCGACGTCATGCATCTGACTGAAGTGGAGGAGCACCTGTTGTCGTTGTCGCCGGCCTAGCTGCTTGAGCCCGGTCGCGCTTGCGCGGCGCCTAAAGGTTTGTAACGCCACGCTCGTCAAGGAAGCGCCAGGCTGATGGAGGTTCAGAAGCTCGTAACTCCACGCAAGATCGTAGACGCGATTGAACTGCTCCACAAAGGCGTAGTGGCTGCCCGCCTGCTGATCTTGCAGCGAGACGAGACGCTCGGCGCCTCCACGCCTTTATAGAGGCGGCGCGCAAGGCAATTCAGTAAGTGCTGCGGTTCAATAAGTGATCATGTCGACTCGCGTCAGCGTCGTCGCGTTTACGATGCGCGCAGCGTTAGCGAGATGCCAGGCCGTATAGGCTTCGGTAAACTGGTCGTTTGACGACATGGCGTCCACAGGCGCAATGACCTTGAAGCCGCGCAGCGCCGCCTGGCCGCCTGTGTGCAGGACGGTTGTGTGCGCTGCGGTGCCGGTGATGATGATTGCCGTCACGCCTTTGTCGCGGAGCATTTTCTCGAAATCGCTTTTGATGAACTTGTCAGGTCCGAGCGACGGCAGAACGGGCTCGCCAGCGCGCGGCGCGATCTCGGGCAGAATATCGGCTGGCTTGGAGTCGGCGGTGGCGACAGACCAGACCACGAACATGTTGTTTGCACGCGCATCGTCCAGAAGCTTCTTGAGCTTTGGGACGGATGCGGCGCAGCGTGGGCGCCGCTCTTGCGAACACGTCTGGTGCGTGAAGTCGAACAATAGGAGCGCGGTCGTCTTGGGATCCACCTTTGCCGCCTTGAGCGCAGGTGGCGGGGGAAGTTTTATGCCAGCCCATTCATCGACGATGGTCTGCGCTTGCGCGCCTGCGGCCATCGACATGAAGGCGAAAGCCGCTCCGCAAATTAAGCTGTGTCTGGCCATAATTCTTTACCCCCGAAGTGTTCACGTGCAGGTCCGCTTCAAGCCAAGGTGCGCTCGCGACACGTCGTGCGCCGCATGTCCCGTCTGAAAGTCCGATCGTCGAACTCTGTCGCGCGATGCATCGTGGCGAGATTGTCCCAGATGAGGACGTCGCCCAGGCGCCATTTGTGCGCGTAAACGAAGCGCGGCTGCGTTGCGAACGTCAGCAGCTCCTCGATGAGGGCTCGCGCTTGCTCACTTGGCCAGCCGACGATTCCGCAGGCATGCGAAGCCAGGTAAAGCGTCCTGCGCTGCGAGGGTGTGTGAACATGCGCCATGGGATGGCGGGCAGGTGGCCGCGTGGCGCGCTCTTCCTCCGTCGGCTCGGGCCCTCCGCCAAGCACGCGGCTGTGCCAGTAAGAATGTTCGACAATGAGTCCTTCGATTTCGGCCTTACGGTGTTCGGGTAGGAAATCGTACACCGCGCGCATGTCGACGAACTCGGTATCCGCGCCCGCTGGCGGAATGGCGTGCGCCGCCAGCAGCGAATACGTGGCGCGCACGTCGTAAAAGCTCATGTCCGTGTGCCAAAGCCGGTTCGCGCGTTTGTAAGCGAGACGGCGGTCGTCGTCGGCGTAGATTTCGCCAACCTCGTCCAGATTACTCTGGTCCACAATCTCGGGATAAGGCACGCGCGCCTCTGTCCCGGCGATCTTGCGTGTGCTGCGCTCCATCGGCCCAAGATTGCGGCTAAAGCCGATATGTTGCTCATTAGTGGGCGGCGCGTCGTGGCCTATTGCGCAAACCACATATTTCGCCATCGCATCCTTAACTTCAGCGATTGTCGAGTCGCTCACCGTCTTGCGGATGTCGACGCCGTGAATGCGCGCGGCATAAAGTGGATGCAATTGTTCAACTTCGATGCTCACGCGGTTCTCCGGAAAATCAATTGGCGCTCTTGACCGCGACCATTGTGTAATCGGGGTCGCAGATGAAGCATTCGGCATAGGGCGCCTGACGCCGGAGCATTTCCAGCCGTTGCGCGCCTTCCTTGCCAAAGCCCACGGTCGGCGCGTTCATGACTGGATTGCCGCCGACGAGGTCATCGAGATCGGCCTTGAAAGCGGTCATGTCCTCAACTGTAAAGCCCACATGGTCCATGCCGGGGGCAAGGATGCTTTGGCCGACAAAATTGCAGATGTCGTAGGGAATGAGCGACAGCGTCACGCGCCCGTCGGTGAGATAATGGTTTGGGTCGCCTGCGGCGGCGTTCTGCTCCGCAAAACCAAAAATATCAATGTAGAAGCGCGCCATTTCGTCCGGGCGCATTGTGCGCAGAGCAACATGGCTGATGTAGCGCTGATTTTGTTCGCCGCTGATCTCTTCATAGACGTGGCGGCGGTTTTCCATCTTCTTCTGCGACAGGTCGAAAACGTTGCCGTCAGGATCGTTGGCGGTGATGCCGGCGAAAGGCCGATTGCTCGGCCGCTTTATCCAGTGCGCCGCCGGGTATTTCGTCTTCATCGTGTCGAGCACGCTTTCTACGTCGTCGACCTCCACGCCAAAATGATCGAGGCCTCCAGGCCGCCCCGGTTTGCGCGGATTGATGTTGAGGCCGACATAGCCATCGCCCACCGTTTGCGCGGAGTGCGGCGTGACGCGTGAAGAGCCTTTCATGCCGAAAAGCGCTTCATAAAATTTCGTGATGAGCGCGTATTTTTCGCTGACGATTGCAACGTGATTGAGTTTGCTCGACATGTGATGTCTGTCTCCGGATTGGTGCTATTCCAGGTTCTATTCAATTCGCATGGCGACAGCTGCGGCTTTGACCACATCTGGCGGAAGCTGAAAGGCGTGTCTAAGCATCCGCTCGACTTCTTCGCCCGACACAGGCTCAATTTCGAGTCGCTGCTTGGCCGCTTGTTCGCGGAATTGCTTGTCGTTTGCCGCCGCTGAAAAAGCCGCGCGCAGAGCCTTTGCGCGATCTTCAGGCACGCCTGCGGGCGCAAGAAATGGCCGATCCATGGACTGCGGCATCAATGCCAATTGCAAAATTTGTATTGTCCGCTCGTCCTTCGTGCGTTCGATGACGGGGATTTCACTCGGGCGGTCGCTGCTGCGCTCGAGCGCAAAAAGCACGGGCACCTTGATGAGATTTTGCTTCAACCATTGCGGCCGCGTCGACTCCAGCGAAGCAAAGCCCCCGCCACAGCGCCCCTGCACCTCACCGCGCTCCATAGCAAGATAGACCTCGTTGCCACCCTTGTAGCCGGAAATGATCTTGATCTTGGTGCCAAACAACGCATTGAGCAGGGCCGGATAGGTCTCCATTTGCGACCCGGCCCCGGTTCCCCCGACCACGAATTCCTTTGTGAACAGATCGTCCCAGTTCGCGACGCCGGACGTATGCCAGGCGACGCAAATGGCGTCCGCGCGGGTCAGTGCGCCAAGCCAATTCATCTTGAGGCTGTCGAAATTCGCGCCGTTGAGTTTGAAGAGCGGCGCCAGCGGAACGCCCGAATGGACGAGACCGATGGTCGAACCATCCTTCGGCGCCGCAGAGTGAAAATACATCATCGCGCGGATGCCGCCGGCGCCCGGCATGTTTTGGACGACGATGTTCGGTTTGCCGGGCATGTGGCTGGACAGGTACGGCGCGAAGACGCGCGCGTAGGTTGAATAGCCGCCTCCTTCACCCGCGCTCAGGATCAGCGAAACTTGGCGATCCTTGTAGAAATCCGCCACCGGGTCGGCTTTCATCGTTTCACACGAGATGGCAAAGCTCATCGCGGCCAAAGCCGTCGCGAACAGACGCATCATTTCCTCCACTGCGTCGACCTGTTTCCGGTCACGCCTGTTTTTCCGGACGGATGCTACACCCCGCGCGGCGCCAGTCAATAACCGCCGTCTTGCCAAGGACCGATGACCGTCGCATAGTCTGCAAAATTCGGAGGCGCCGCGAAAGACGGAAAGCCTAACGGGAGGATATTGTGGCTTTTTCGAAGATCAATCACGTCGCTATTGTCAGCGAAAATTACGCGCAGCTTTCTAAATTCTACGAGTCGGTTTTCGGCATGCGCACGTCGCCGAAGACGCGGCCAGCGCGTGCGGTCACTGTGGGTGATGGCTACGTCGGCTTGAATATCAATCCGCGCCGCGCGGGGCGCTCTGCGGGGCTCGACCATTTCGGTATTCAGGTCGAGGACACCGAGGCGGTGTACGAGCGCATGCGCAAGCGCTACCCGACGGTGAATTGGCTGAAGCGTCCGTCCACGCGGCCCTTCGCGGGCGTTTCCACCCATGACCCCGACGGCAACATGTTCGATATTTCGCAAAAGGACATGAGCAACCGCACCTCCGTGTATGTCGAGAACGACGGCAACGCCAACCCGCGCCACATCCATCATGTCGCCTTCCGCACGATGCGGCCGCAGGAGACAGCTGAATTCTATCGCGACGTTTTTGAGCTTGCGCCGACCAACCAGGCCGCCGACGACAAGAATTACTATCTCACCGATGGCCACATCACGCTGGTCATCATGCCGTGGGACATTATGGATTATGACGGCACGGGCATCATCACGCAGGGCATGGATCACATCGGCTTTAAGGTGGAAAGCCTTGCCGCGCTGCAAGAAGACATTCAGCGCATCGGCGACGACAATCCACGCATCGCTCCCGAACCGGTTGCGACTGGCGTGGAAGGCAAGGCGCTGGAGGCGCTTTTCAAGCGCTCTTGCCCATTCGGGCAGCTGCATTTTGCTGACTGCGACGGCAATCTGATTGACGCGTTCGAAGGCTGAACAAAAGCCAGGCGCAACGAGGGAGGAAACATCATGCTTCGCATCGCGAGCTTGTTGGCGGTCGCGCTGACGCTGCCGGCTGCGTCCGCTTCGGCACAGCAGGATTTCTACAAAGGCAAACAGATCAACTGGATACTGAGCGCGGGTGAGGGCGGCGGCTATTCAAGCTACGCGCGCGCCTTTGCGCCTTTCTTTGAAAAGGCGATACCCGGTAATCCCAATATCGTGATCCAGAACATGCCTGGCGCCGGCGGCATCCGCGCGATGATGTTCCTTGCGAACGTCGCGCCGAAAGATGGAACTACTATTGGCATGGTGCATTCCAGCGTGCCGTTCGCGCCGCTGTATGGGACCAAGGGCGCCAATTTCGATCCCCGGCAGATGAACTGGGTCGGCAGCATCAGCCGCGCAACCGCCATTTGCGTTGCCTGGCACACGTCGGGCGTACAGGAGTGGAAAGACCTGTTCGATAAGGAGTATATCGTCGGTGGAACCGGCGCAGGCTCGCAGATGGAGACGCTGCCGGCGCTGCTCAACAAGCTTTATGGCACAAAGATCAAGATTGTTTCCGGCTACAAGGGCGGCAATGATGTGTATCTCGCTATGGAGCGCGGCGAAGTGACGGGGCGGTGCGGCGGCCTTATTTCCTCGATCCGTTCAACACGACCCGAGTGGTTCGCACAAAAGAAAGTTTTCGTGCCGGTCGCGATCGGACTGGAACGCTCGCCGCTCTTGCCTGATGTGCCGTCAGTCGTTGAGCTCATTCCCGATGAGCGAAAGAAGCAAATTCTCCAGCTCGTCCTGGCGCCTCAGGAAATGGATCGGCCCATTCTCATGCCGCCCGGCGTGCCTGCCGACCGTCTGGAAATCATCCGCAAGGCGTTCCATGCCGCTATGAACGACAAGAACTTTATTGCCGAGGCTGAAAAACAGAAAATTGAACTCGACGAAGTCTCGGGCGAAAAGGTAGCTGACATTGTTCGCAGCGCCTTCTCGCTTCCACCTGAGATCGTCGCTGCGGCCAAGGACGCGATGAGCGGCACGCCCAACAATTGATTGCACAGGAAAGACGCAAGCACATGCCGGCTCCCCAGGACAGGTTCGTCACCGTCGATGATTTGACAATTCGCTACATCGAGCAGGGCGAAGGGCCACCCGTCGTGTTTCTGCATGGCGCTTCGCTCGGCTCGTCGGCGGATGTGTTCATTCGCAATCTGCCGGCGTTTGCAGATAATGGTTTTCGCGCCATTGCCTATGATCAGCCGGGCTTTGGCTTGTCCGACATTCCGCAGGATCATTCAGTTGGCTTTCGGCGCAAGAACCTGCCTGCATTCTGCAAGGCGCTGGGCCTTGAGCGGCCGGCGCTCGTCGCCCATTCGCAGGCTGGCAACATGGCCGTGCAACTGGCGCTTGAGACGCCGGATGCCTGGTCCCATGTCGTCATTCTTGGCACGGGCAGTTTGCTGCCCGCATTGGAGGCAAGCGGCGAAGGACGCGAGGCTGTTGTGCAGGCGCGTCTGGAACGCCGCATGGCGAGCGAAGAGCCATCTATCGATGACACCCGGAAGCTGTTGGAAGCCAATCTCTTCCATCATGAACTCATCACGCCCGATGAATTAGCGCTGCGCCACAGCCGCAGTCTGGGCAAGGCGTTTGAGGCCTTCGTCGCGCGCAGCCAGCAATCGTCCAACAAGACAAAGGCCAAAAGCGATGACGCGCCGATGTGGAAGCGTCTGCTTGAGATCCGCTTGCCGCTGTTGCTTATTTACGGCCGCAACGATCGCGCCAACGCGTTCGAACGCGCCACAAATCTCAAGGCGCTGGCGCCGCAGCTTGATCTGCACATCGTTCCCGACTGCAAGCATCTGGTGCCGTGGGATGCTGAAAAGGACGTGGCGCGCCTCGCCATACCGTTTCTGAAAGCGTGAAGGTCAAGCGCGCGCGGCGTTTGAATCTTCAAGCCCGCGCACGAGCGCATAAACCGCTGCGATCTTCGGCGTTTGCACGCCGACGATCTGCCCAAGTTCAATAATCGAACCAACGAGGGCGGCAGCTTCCGTGGGCCTGCGCGCCTCGATGTCTTGCAGCATCGATGTCTTGTGTTCACCCACCGCTTCTGCGCCCGCCAGACGCTTTTCGAGCGGTATGCGGAAGCGAACGCCGAGGGCTTCGCCAACCGATTGCGCCTCACGCATCATGTCAGCGGCCAGTTCGCGCGTGAGCGGGCTGCGGCAGATGCCGGCGAGCGTCGCGCCGGTCAGCGCGCTGATCGGATTAAAACTCAGATTGCCCCAGAGCTTGGTCCAGATTTCCGCGCGGATGTCTGTAACGACCGGGGCCTTGAAGCCTGCCGCCGTGAATGCGCTGGACACAGCCTGAACGCGATCGGATTTTGTATTATCGATTTCCGCGAGCGAAAATCGATTACCTTCAATCAGGCGGATCACTCCGGGCTCTGAAATTTCGGCGGCGGGATAAACCACGGATCCGATGACGCGATCTACTGGCAAATGGCGTGCGATATCGCCACCCGGATCGACGCTGTCGAGGGCTCGACCTTCGTGCGCGCCCCCGGTCTTGCAGAAGTACCACCACGGAATACCGTTCTGCGCGGTGAGGACAAGTCCCTGCGGCGTAAGCATTCCCGGCACCGCGGGCGCGACCGCGGAAACCTGATGCGCCTTCATGCCAAGGATCACGAGATCCTGAGCTTCCACATCGCTCAGTCTCTCCACTGCGCGCGGCGCGACGGCGAACGTTTCCCCGCTCTCCTCAACAAGTCGCAGGCCATTGTTGCGAATGGCGGCCAATTGATGACCGCGCGCCACGATCGTTACGTCTTCGCCGTACTTGGCGAGACGCGCGGCGAGCAACCCGCCGATAGCGCCTGCGCCGATGATGCAGATCTTCATTCAGGACTGTCTCTCAGCTATTTGCCGCGCACCTGCGCCGCGCGCTCAACCAGCGCCTTGGGGGTTGCGAGGATTTCGTTCGCAATGCGCGACACAGCGTCCGCATTGAGCGGACGCACTTCAATGGCGGATGACTTCGCCTCCGTCAGGAAGCTCGCGTCCTGCATTGTAGCGTCAAATGCGCGCCGCAGCGCATCGAGCCGATCTTTGGGAGTGTCGGGCGTTGTCAGATAGGCTTTGCCCATCGCTATTTCCGCCGAAAACAAACGAAATATTTGCTTGGCTTCGGCATCCGTCGTCAATTCCTGTAAAAGCGGCACGTTAGGAAATTCCGGATCGCGCTTTTCCCCTACCTGCGCGATTAGATTTATCTTCCCATCACGCAACCAATCGGCATTCTGTGATTTCAGGCTTGAAAAGAAATTTCCAGCGCGGCCCTGCACTTCACCACGCTCCATAGCGAGATGAATTTCATTCGTGCTTTTATATCCTGAAACGATCTTGAATTTGGTGCCGATCAGGTTGTTCATCAGCGTCGGAAACAGGACAGTATACGAACCGGCGCCGGTGCCGCCCATCAGGATTTCAGTGCGCTTGGCGTCCTCGATAGATTTCACTGACGCAGCGTGCCAGACGTAGACATTCATGTTGTCCACGTCGCTGGAGCCCAGCCAGTTGAAATTGCGCGTATCATATTGCGCGCCGCGTCCGTCGATCAGTTGGTAGAGCACAAACGACGGCAGGATCGCCGCGATGTGCGAGCCATCCTTCGGCGCCTGCGTATGCATGAAATTCGTCGCCTGAATGTGCCCTGCGCCCGGCATGTTGCGCACGACGATCGACGGCTTGCCCGGTATGTGCTTGCCCATATGCCGCGCCACGAGACGGGCGTTGGCGTCCAGCCCTCCGCCAGCGCCCGTGCTGACGATCAGCGTCATCGGCTTGCCGGCGTAAAATTCGGCGACGGCGCCGCTCTGCGCGTGCGCAGCCGCCAAGCTCGATAGGCCCATTATGGCGGCGATGCAGAAGCTTGCGGGCGTCCTCAATGTTCTGTGACGTCAATGTAGACGCCCTCCAGATCCGTAAGATGAAATTCGCCGATGGGGCACTGCTTGAAAAGCGACAGGCGCGCCTCACCTTCCGCGCCGATGCCGAGCGGCTTGGTCACCATCTGCGGATTATAGCCAATGAGTTCGATCATCTCGTTTTTGATCGCCTCAACACTCTCAACCTTGAAGCCAAAATGATCAAGCGCGGGCGGCATCGGATCGTGTCCGATGAAATTGTCCATGGTCCATTGCATCAGCACCATGCGAACGCGTCCGTCCGACAGGTGATAGCTGTCGCCGCTGCGGTCGTTCAGCAAATCGAGTTCAAAAACCTTCGAATAAAATTCGGCGCTGCGCTCGGGGTTTCTGACACGCAGGACGATGTGGTTGATGTAGCGCTTGGGCAGGTCGCCGCCCTTGTTCTCGGCAAAAACATCCAGCGCCTTGCCCGAATTGCGTTCGGCCAGATCGAAGATGATCATGTCTGGATCGTGCGCGCTGTAGGCCGCGTTGGGGCGGACAGACGGGCGCTTCACCCAGGTCAGCGATGAGTCGAACTTGCGCATCCGTTCAAGCGCCTGGTCGATGCTCTCTACTTCAAGGCCGAAGTGATCGAGCCCGCTGCGGCGTCCGTCACGCCGCGGGATGTTGTTCAGCCCGATTTGTCCGTCGCCGACCGGCACAGCGCGTGCGGGCCGGGGCGTGTTGGACGTGTTCATGCCAAACAGCGCCTGATAGAACTTTGCGTTGACGGCGTAGTAATCCGTCGAGATCGCAAGATGATTGATCTTGGCGAACATGTTTCCTCCTGAATTTAGGTTTGGCGCCGTCGCGCTTATTCGTCCGTGATGTCGATCCATACGGCGCCGGGATCGGCGATCTGCATCTTGCCGCCGCATGAGCGCTGCAGAAAATCGCGCCGCGCGTCGGATTCCTTGCTGCCGCCCAGCGGCATTGGCGCAAGATAGGGGTTTGATCCCGCAACCGTGCGCATTGTCTCGGTAAAAGCCTCAATGCTTTCAACCTTGATGCCGATGTGGTCTGGCCCGGGCCGCTTGATCGCCATACCTTCAAAGATCGGGATCGACCACGGCAGCAGCGCCAGCGTCACGCGTCCGTCCGACAGATAGAAGCCATCCTGGTCGCCCGTCTTGTTGACGAGCTGAAGGTCGAAGACTTCGTGAAAAAACTCGGCGCTCGCTTCCGCGTTGGGTGTGCGAATGGCGAATTTGTTGAGATAGCGATCCTGCGCCCAGCCGCCCTTTTCCTGCTGCTCGGCGTAAATTTCGTTCATCTTGCTCTTGGGTTCGGCGAGGTCGAAGACGTTGCCGTCTGCATCGTGCCCCGAGTATTGCGCGAACGGCCGCGTTGACGGGCGCTTCACGATGTTGGCCTTGGGAAATTTGCGCTGCATGCGCGCGCGCGCTTCCTCGATGTCGTCGACAACCATGCCAAAATGGTCAAGCCCGCCGATGTAGCCATCGCGCTGGGGATTGATGTTGAGCCCGACGTACCCGTCGCCGACAGAGATGCCGTTTGCCGGACGGCTGACCTTGCCGGATGTCTTGAAGCCGAACATGGCTTCGTAGAACCGGCCCATCATTGGCCAGTTCGGGTTGACCATAGCCATGTGATTGATCTGCGCGCGCACCCTGACGTTCCTCCAAATTATTTGGAGCGAGTGTATCGGTCTTTCCAGTCCGATCAAGGGGAGTTGCGCGCATGTGGCGGCTCTGCGATGGTTCGTGAAAATAATGCTGGGGAGGATGCCATGTTAGAGCGCGCAGGTTTGTGGGCTGTTGGAGGCGTGATGATCTGCGTCAGCGGCTTGGCGCAGGCACAGGAGGCGCCGCCCGCCTTTTTCAAAGGCAAGACCCTCGACATGATTGTTTCGAGCGGCGTGGGCGGCGGACAGGATGCGAATGCGCGGCTGATTGCGCGCCATTGGGCGAGGCATATTCCCGGCGCGGCGACCATGGTGGTGAAAAACATGCCCGGTGCGGGCCACTTGCGGGCCGCCAACTTCCTGGCCAACCAGGCGCCCAAGGACGGCACAGTTTTATCGGCGCTCGTTCCCTCTTTTGTGCTGTCGCAGGTTCTGCAAACCAGCAAGGGAATTCAATTCGACGCCGCGCAATTTGGCTGGCTGGGCGCGTCGGCGGCGAACAACTCGACATTCTACGTGTGGAGCACTTCGCCGGTGCAAACGATGGCGGATGCGGCGCGCTACGAGACGCCGATGGGCGCAACCGGCGCCGGCTCCTATACGATGATTTATCCAGCCATCATGAACGCCATCGTGGGGACGAAATTCAAGATCGTCGCCGGATACAAGAGCACGGCGGAGGTTAACCTCGCGCTTGAGCGCGGCGAGGTTCAGGGCCGTGCAGGAAACAACTTCAACAGCCTCAAGATGGAGAACGGCGACTGGCTGCGAGACGGCAAGATCAGGCTCCTTGCGCAGGTCGGACTCGACCGCGACCCCGAATATCCCGATCTCCCTTTGATGATGGAATTTGGCAAGACGGCGGAAGACCGTTCCCTGCTCCAGCTCTTCTCTGCCGATATCGCGCTGGGCCGGCCATTTCTGACAACCCCTGGCGTTCCTGCGGATCGTCTCGAGCTGCTTCGAAGCTCGTTCATGGCGACGATGAAAGACGCTGCGCTTTTGAAAGAGGCGCACGCCGCCAACCTCGAGATTTCACCCGTGCCCGGCGCCCGCTTGCAGGAGATTGTTCGCGAGATCGTCTCCACACCGCCTGACGTCGCGCGCCGCGCGCGTGAGGCGCTGGCGGGGTTTGAGGGCGGCTCCGCTCAATAACAACGCCATCACAAGGATGGAACGCCGTATTGAAGCCGTCTAAGCGCGCTTTGCGCGTGTGAAGCGCTCGAACGCGCGCAGCGTCTCTGCGCTGACGCGATGTTCAATGCCCTCCGCGTCAAGCCGCGCTGTGTCGGGGCTGACGCCCAGCGCGCGCAAAAATCCTTCCACGATCTGGTGACGGGCGCGGCTTTCCTCGGCGAGTTCGCGGCCTGTCTGGGTCAGGAACACGCCGCGATACGGCTTTTGAACGATGAAGCCGGAATCGGCGAGCCGCTTCAGCATTTTCGCGACCGTGGGCTGAGCGACGCCCAGCCGCGCGGCGATGTCCACCTGCCGCGCCTCGCCTGAATCGTCCAGCAGATCGGCGATGAGTTCGACATAATCTTCCGTCAGTTCTGTGCGACGCGCCTCGCGGGCCTGCCGAAAGCTTTCGACATGGTCTTCCGCCGCGATGAGGGGAGGAGCCGCATCCTCCGCCGACTTGGCCTTCGCCTTGTTCGTCATGCGCCCTGCCTGTTGTGTCCCACGAATCCATCCGTGAGGCTTTATAGACGCGTCTATAACATGTGCCGACCAACTGCAATTTGACACCAATGTTTCAAACAGGCTCGTTTTTAATCCTGAGCTTGTCCTATGAGCGCCTTGTCATTATTATAGCAGGAGCTATATTAGAGAGTGGGAGCTTTTGCGGCTCCGGGTTGATTGCTAGAAGGGAGTGCCGATGCTGACGAAACGCATGGTCGCCGGACTCGCGGCTGCGATACTCGGTCTTGGCTTGAGCTTTGGCGCGGCGGCGCAGAGCCCCCAGCCGCTAAACGTCGTGACGACCACCGGAAT
The DNA here is from genome assembly GCA_030684835.1 of Beijerinckiaceae bacterium. Classification (GTDB taxonomy): domain Bacteria; phylum Pseudomonadota; class Alphaproteobacteria; order Rhizobiales; family Beijerinckiaceae; genus Terripilifer. Next base: position 44,244 of record JAUXWZ010000036.1, on the reverse strand, counting down.
GATCGCCGATCTGGCGCGCACCGTGGGCGCGGAGCGCGTTCGCGTCACCCAACTCATGAGCGAGGGCGTCGATCCGCATCTCTACAAGGCGACCCGCTCGGACATCGCGTCGATGCTGGGCGCCGACATCGTTTTCTACAATGGCCTTTTGCTTGAGGGAAAGCTCAGCGACGCCCTGGTTCGGATAGCGACCTCTGGCAAGCCTGTTTTCGCCGTAACAGAACTGATGGACGAAAGCGCTCTGTTGCCGCTCGATGGCGCCGACGGGCATTTTGATCCCCACGTCTGGATGGACCCTCGCGCCTGGAGCAAGGCGGTCGAGGTCGTGCGCGACAAGCTCACCCAGCGCGATCCTTCTGGCGCAAGCCTGTATCGCGCCAACGCCGCAAAGCTGCACAGCGATATCGAGGCGCTCGACGCCTATGCAGAGCGCGTGCTGACGTCAGTGCCGCCCGATCGGCGCGTGCTTGTGACCGCACATGACGCGTTCAACTATTTCGGCCGCCGTTACGGCTTTGACGTGCTGGGAATTCAGGGCGTTTCCACGGAGTCTGAAGCGGGCTTGCGACAGATGGAAAATCTGGTCGGCGTGCTGGTCGATCGCAAAATTCCCGCTGTGTTTGTCGAGTCGACGATTTCCGAACGCTCCGTGCGCGCATTGATTGCGGGCGCGAAGGCGAAGGGTCGCGATGTGACGATTGGCGGCGAATTGTATTCCGACGCCATGGGCAAGCCTGGCTCTTACGAAGGCACGTATGTGGGCATGATCGACCATAACGTAACGACAATCGCGCGCGCCCTCGGAGTCGATGCGCCGTCAAAAGGCTTCAATGGGCGACTTGCCAGAAAGGATTGAACCATGCTGTGGCGCGTCGCCGAACGCAAAGATCATGTCGGCGCGCAGACAGCGTCAGCGCCTTTCTCCACGCGGGCGCTGAGCGTCGATTATGGCAACGGGCCCGTTGTGCGCGGCGTTGATTTCGAGGCGCCGCACTCCTCGCTTGTCGCCATTGTAGGACCAAACGGCGCCGGCAAGTCGACGCTCATCAAGGCGTCGCTCGGCTTGCAGCGCTCAAGCGCAGGAGAGGCGCGCTTTTGGGGGCGTCCGCTGCGCGAAATGCGCAAACGCATTGGCTATGTGCCGCAACGCGGCAGCGTCGATTGGGAATTTCCCGTCTCCGTGACCGATGTCGTGACAATGGGCCGTTATGGCATGCTGGGCTGGCTGCGTCCGGTGACCGCCGCGCATCGCCGCGCCGCGCTTGATTATCTGGATCAGGTCGGCATGGCCGATTTCGCCGATCGCCAGATTAGCCGTCTGTCGGGCGGACAGCAGCAGCGTGTGTTCGTGGCCCGCGCCCTTGCGCAGGAAGCAGATCTTTATTTTCTGGATGAGCCGTTTGCGGGCGTGGACGCCGCAACTGAGAAGACGCTTGTTGACGTGCTTCGCCGCTTGCGCGATCAGGGCAAGACCGCCGTGATCGTGCATCACGATCTGGCGACGGTCATCGACTATTTCGATCATGTGCTTCTTCTCAACGGCGAAGTGATCGCGTCTGGCGCCGCCAAAGACGCCATGACGGTCGAAAATCTCCAGCGCGCCTATGGCGGGCGTCTCGCATTTCTCGAAGGCGCATCCGGCGCAGCCTTCCGCAGATGAGGCGGCAATGAGCGACGCGGACTGGTTGGAGACCTTTCTGCGAGTCGTCACGCTGCGAGGCGGCTACAACACTATCGTCGTGATGATCGGCGTCTCGCTGTTGGGCGTCGCCGCAGGCGCCATTGGCGTTTTTGCGTTGCTGCGCAAGCGCGCCATGATGAGTGATGTGTTGAGCCATGCGACCTTGCCCGGCATTGGCCTCGCGTTCCTGGTCGCAGCGGCGTTGGGCGCAAATGGCCGCTCGCTCCCTGTTCTGCTAGCCGGCGCCACGATTGCGGCGATCGTCGCCGCGTTGACCGTGCAATGGCTATCGCGCTCCGCCCGTTTGCCGGAAGATGCTGCGATGGGCGCTGTGCTCAGTGTGTTCTTCGGTTTGGGCGCTGTTCTGCTGAGTTACATTCAGACGCTTCGCACAGGCGCCGAGGGCGGGCTTTCGCACTTCATTCTCGGCCAAACGGCGGCGATGAGCGAGCAGGACGCTTTTTTGATTGGCGCGGTGGCCGCTGGCGTCATCCTCGCCATTGCTCTACTGGGCAAGGAGTTTCGCATCGTTTGCTTCGATCCGGAATTTGGCGCCGTTCAGGGCTGGCCAATTGCGCGCATTGATCTGATGCTGATGGCGCTTGTCGTCATCGTCGCGGTCATCGGCCTTCAGGCCGTCGGCATGCTTCTCATCGTCGCATTGATGATCGTGCCCGCAGCCGCCGCTCGGCAATTGACGCACAATCTTTGGGTGATGGTCGCTCTATCCGCGCTCATGGGCGGCGTAAGCGCGTGGATCGGCGCGGCGCTATCGGCGACGTTTCCGCGCGCGCCTGCGGGCGGCCTCATTGTGCTCGTTGCGGGCGGCGTCTTCATCGTGAGTTTGCTTGTGGGTGCATGGCGAGAGAAGTGGCGGCGTGCATCCGCCCGCAGCCACGGAGCTGCGGCGTGAACCCGATTCATTTCATCCAGGTTGATCTTCCGGCCGTGCTCGCCGCGCTTTTTGCGGCGTGCGCCTGCGCGTTGCTGGGCAACTTCCTCGTGCTTCGTCGCCAGAGTTTGATGAGCGACGCCATCTCCCACGCAGTCCTGCCCGGCATCGTCATCGCCTTCATGCTGGCGGGCACGCGCGCCACCGCTGCGATGTTCGCAGGCGCTGCGCTCGCCGCCTTCGTGACGGTCATCTCGATCAGCTTTATAAAACGATATGCGCGCCTTGAAGCTGGCGCCGCGATGGGCGTCGTCTTCTCGATCATGTTTGCGGCGGGCGTCGTGCTGATCGAACTGGGCGGCGCGCGGAACGTCGATCTCGACGCCGACTGCGTGCTCTACGGCCAGCTTGAACATATTCTCTGGCTCGCTCCCAAGACCTTCGCCTCGCTGCGCGATCCGCTTGTGTGGCTCGACATGCCCCGGCAGGTGACCACTCTGGCGGCGACATTCGTTATGACCTTGCTGGCGGTCAGCCTGTTCTGGAAAGAGCTGAAGATTGCGTCTTTCGACCCGCAACTGGCTACCTCGCTTGGCTTTTCTGCCGGCCGCATCGACATGGGGCTCATGTTTTTTGTTGGACTGGTCGCGGTCGCCGCCTTTGAGTCCGTTGGCTCAATTCTTGTGATCGCGATGTTCATCTGCCCCGCTGCTGCGGCCCGTGTCCTAACTGAGCGGCTGGTGACGCAGGTCTGGCTCAGCCAGGCGCTGGCTGCCGTTTCCGCGATCGCTGGTTATTTGCTGGCCGCCTTTGGGCCCGGGGTGTTCGGCTCTTCCAGTTCGCTTGTCGCCAGCGGGATGATCGCGCTCATCAGCGGGATTATTCTGGCTGCCGCGGTTTTGTGGGGGGGCCGGTCAAGTCGGCGCTTGGCCTCCGGCCGCGCTCAAGAAGGCGCCTCCGTCAGCGCCTGAACTGGCGCCTCCTGAGTTGTTGCGAATTCGCAACAGTGCGGTGTGAAGTCCGCGGGTAAAGGAAACTTGACTCGCTTCCGCCGCGTTTCATTGGCTTGTTGCGTTGCGAAATCAGGAGCAGTTTGCGCCGTCATGAACCCAATTTCCCGCCGCAGTTTTCTAGCCGCCGCTTCAGCCACAGCGCTCGCCGGTTGTGCTCCGCAACGTCAACCCCTTGTCGCCGCTGGCCCCTACATCCCGCCTGAATACTACGCGATTTATGGACCGCGACCGGAGGAGGAGTTCCCGCTCCCCGCGACCGACCTGTCGGAGGTTGACCCCCGCTTTCTGCGTCAGGAAGTCGAGTTTTCCGAATCGCAACAGGTCGGCTCGATCGTCGTCGATCCGGGCGAACGCCACCTGTATTACGTACAATCGCGTGGACGTGCGATCCGCTACGGCGTCGGCGTTGGCCGCGAGGGTTACCAATTCCGGGGCAACGCCTATGTCGGCCGCAAGGCGTCATGGCCGCGCTGGACGCCAACCGCCAACATGATTGCCGAGAACCCCGAGAAAAACAAACCTTGGGCAGGCGGCATGGAGCCGGGGCTGGAAAACCCGCTCGGCGCGCGCGCGCTGTACCTCTACACCGGCGGTCGCGACACGATGTATCGCATCCACGGGACCAATGAGCCCTCCTCGATTGGCCAGAACGTGTCGAGCGGCTGCATTCGGATGTTCAATCAGGATGTGATTGATCTCCACGACCGCACGCCCGTGGGCGCCCAGGTGGTTGTGCGCCCGAGCGTCATGCCCGTCCGCAGCATCGCCTGACGATTAGGGGCGGAGCGCTTCAGAGGGCGGTGGGGGATAGAGCCCGCTGATCACCGTTGCGAAATGGTCGCGCACTGTTTTGTAACAAGCGCAAGAGTGGCGTTCCACAGCGCTGCGGTCCTGAATTTCGATTGCGCCACGGCGCAGTCGAATCAGCCCTTTCGTTTCAAGGCTTTTTAACTGGCGGCTCGCGTAGGGGCGGCCAACGCCAAGCGCCGCGGCCAACGCTTCCTGCGTTACGAGGATGCGCGATCCTCCCAGCCGGTCATCGAAGCCAAGCAACCAGCGAGCGATACGTTGCTCCACGTCGTGCAGGGCGTTGCATGCCGACGCTTGCATGATCTGCGCCAGAAGACAGTCGGCATAGCGCGCGAACAACCTTTCAATCGTGGGGCTTTTTCGCTTGATGGCGTCGAGTTTCGATGCGGTGATCGTGAGCGCTGGACCGGGCGCAGCCGTTACGGCGGATGTGAAGGCGGGCGCGTGCCCATGACTGATTATTCCACCAGCCGCGCCCTCTCGCCCGATCGAGCAAACTTCGCAAACGTTGCCGCCAGAATCCGATACGCGCAGTGAAGCAACCATTCCATCGCAGGGGAAGCAGCAGCGCCTGACATCCTCTCCTTGGCGGAAAAGCACTTCCTCCCGCTGAAAGTCTGAATACTCCAGATGCGGCGCGAGCAAGCTCCAGTCCTCGTCACGCAGATTTGCGATGAGGCGATTACCGTGCCGGCGGGCTTCGACGCTGTTTGAAATGGCTGAGGTCATAGGCGCTTCCATATGTGACGGTTGCTAACGTTCACAAGTGGACAGACGTTCCGCCCCGCCTCAGTCAGGATTTTTCCGTCGCGCTCCAGATGGTTTCGAGTCGATTGAAACGGTGCGGCAACCCGGGGTGATATGAAAACGGAAGAGGCTGTCTCACGCCTGGCCAGTATCCACGCGCTTATCGCGGAGGACGACGCCTTGATTGCGCTTGATATGGAGCACATCCTGGCCAGTCACTTCGGCCTGAGGTTGAGCGTGGTTCATGGCGTAATGGAGGGCCTCGATTTGTCGTCGAGCGACCGTCCGGATATCGCGATACTGGATCTCATTCTGAGGGGCGAGAGCATCGAGCCACTCGCGCGCTCACTCGTGGATGAGGGCGTTCCGATCCTGTTCGTCAGCGGCTATCGCAGCCACCCGCTGGAGCCGCTCGCGGATGGACTGATGCTGGAGAAGCCTTATACGACCGAAAAGCTCATTGAATTTGTAGGCATGGCCCTCAGCCGTCTTGAGCGCCGACAAGGAGCCGCGTTGTCTGGACAGCGTCGGTGATGTATTCACAGCGCCATGACAGACAGCGCCATGACAGCCTCGGACCTTGCGCAAGATCTCGTTGCAACAGCGCCGCGCGCGTCGGCCATCCGCACGCTGCGCCTGGAGCGCGCGGGCATCGCGGCGCTTGAGACGTCGCTTGCCTCGCGCGGGCCAGAAGGCCTTGGCGGGGCCTTTGACGCAGCCGTCGTCCGTATGTCGTCCGCCGCCGGCCGAACAATTGTGACCGGAATGGGCAAGTCCGGCCACATCGGGCGCAAGATCGCGGCGACGATGGCCTCGACCGGTACGCCCGCTTATTTCGTCCACCCTGGAGAGGCGAGTCACGGCGATCTCGGCATGATCCGGCAGGATGACGTGATCCTCGCGCTGTCATGGTCGGGCGAAACGGCGGAACTGGCCGACATCATCACATACGCCAAGCGCTTTTCCATTCCGCTGATCGCGATCACTTCGTCGGCTGAAAGCGCGCTGGGCCGGCAGGCGGATGTCTGCCTGTGTTTGCCTAAGTCCGAAGAGGCCTGCCCAAACGGTCTCGCGCCCACCACATCCACCACCATGCAGCTTGCGGTCGGCGATGCGCTGGCGGTCGCGCTTCTCGAGGTCCGCGGTTTCTCGGCAAGCGATTTTCGCCTGTATCACCCCGGCGGCAAGCTTGGCGCCAGCCTCACCTACGTGCGCGATGTGATGCACGCGGGCGACCGGCTGCCGCTGATTCGCCCCGATGCGACGATGGGCGAAGCGATCCTCGAAATTTCGGCAAAAGGCTTTGGCTGCGTCGGCGTCATCGACCCCGCAGGCAAGCTAATCGGCATCGTGACGGACGGCGACTTGCGCCGCCACATGGCCCCGGACCTCGTCACAGCGCGAGTTGCCGACATCATGACCAGCAAGCCGCGTACGATTGTTGCTGATCTTCTCGCCGCGGAAGCGATGGAAATTCTCAACAGCAAAAAGATTACGGCGCTGTTCGTGCTCGACGATGAGAGACTTCCTGCCGGCATCGTTCATCTGCACGATCTGCTGCGCGTCGGCGTCGCCTGATCTATTCCAGACAACAAAAAAGGCCAGGGTGGAACCCCGGCCTTTTGCTCTTGCGATGTGTGAGCCTCAGGCCGCGTTCGCGCCCTGAATGGCCCGCCAGACGCGCTCTGGCGTCAGCGGCATGTCGATGTGGTGAATGCCATAATCCTTCAGCGCGTCAGCCACGGCGGAGAGAACCGCAGGCGGCGCGCCCGTTGCGCCAGCTTCGCCCGCGCCCTTGACGCCAAGTTCGTTCGTCTTGGCTGGCACGACGTTGAAATGCGCCTCGATGCTGGGCAGGTGATGCGCTCGCGGCATGCCGTAATCCATATACGACGCCGTGATGAGCTGGCCTTCATCGTCATAGATGATGCTCTCGGTTAGAGCCTGACCCACGCCCTGCGCCACACCGCCGTAGACCTGGCCGTGCACGATGAACGGGTTGAGCACAACGCCGCAATCGTCCACCGCGACGTAATTGACGATTTCCACCACGCCGGTATCGGGGTCTATCTCGCATTCGCAAACGTGCGCGCCGTTGGGGAAGTTTTCAGACTTGCCGTTGAAGGTCACTTCCTCGTCGAGGCCCGCTTCCAGTCCGTCCGGCAATTTGGAGGGATCGTGTGCGGCCTTGGCGACTTCCTGCAACGTCACGCTCGACGTCTGGGTGGAGAACACGCCGTCCTTGAAGCTCACGCTCTCGGCCTGCGTTTGAAGCAGATGAGCGGCGATCTTGGAGCCCTTCTCCACGATCTTCTGGCTGGCGAGCTTGATGCTCATGCCGCCGACCATTGAAGAGCGCGAGCCGAACGTACCGATCGATGTCTTCGGCGCCAGCTTAGTGTCGCCCTGGACGAGTTTCACGTTGTCGAACGGCACGCTGAGGAACTCATTCACGAGCTGAGCATAGACGGTTTCGTGACCCTGCCCGTGTGAATAGGTTCCCGAGAACAGCGTTACGTCGCCGGCCTCGTCAAGCTTCATGCGCATGCCTTCCGTCGGGCGCGAGCCTGCGCCCTCAATGAAGACGGACACGCCGATGCCACGCTTCTTGCCGTGCGCCGCAGACGCCTTGCGCCGCGCTTCAAAACCGGTCCAGTCGGCTGCTTTCAGCGCCTTGTCCATCGTGCCAGCGAAATCACCAGAGTCGATGGTGAAGCCCAGATGCGTTTTGTAGGGCATCTGATCTTCGCGGATGAAATTGCGCCGCCGCACCTCCTCGCGCGACAAGCCGGTGGCCCGCGCTGCTTCGTCCATCAGGCGTTCCATGATGAAGTTCGCCTCGGGGCGCCCGGCGCCGCGATAGGTGTCGGTCGAGATAGTGTTCGTGAATACGGGCTTCACTGAAAAGTAGAAGTCCGTCACATGGTAAGCGCAGGGGATGATGCGGCCGCCGCCCTCCATGGGCAAGCGCACGCCGTTTTCCGAGAGATATGCGCCGACATTGACAAGCGTCGCCACTTTCAGCGCGACGACCTTGCCGTCATTGTCGAGGCCCATTTCCGCGTGGTTCACCTGATCGCGCCCATGATAATCGGACACGAACGTCTCCGAACGGTCCCCGCGCCACTTCACAGGCCGATTCAGTTTGCGTGCGGCGAAAGCCACCATCGCGGTTTCGGGATACATTTTCGAGCGAATGCCGAAGCCGCCGCCTGTATCCTTGGAGATGATGCGCACCTTGTCGGTGGGCACCTTGAGCAGGTTTTCAGCCAGCGCGACCTGTAGCCGCCGGCCGCCCTGGCTCGGCGTGTAGACCGTGAAAGATTCGTCCTGAGCGTCATAGACCGCCGCAGCCACGCGCGGCTCCATTGGGCTTACAGCGAGGCGATTGTTGACGATGTCGACGCTGACGCGATGCGAAGCAGCCGCGAGCTTGGACTCGACGACGCTCTGATCGCCGTATTCCCAATGCACGACCACGTTTGTGCCGAACTCCGGCCAAACCTTCGGAGCGCCGTCCTCAATCGTTTTTGCAGTGCCGACGGCGGCGGGCAGGGGCTCGAAATCAAACATGACCGCTTCGGCCGCTTCGCGCGCAGCGTGCTGCGTCTCAGCAATCACCATCGCCAGCACTTCGCCCACGAAACGGGTCTGCTGGGTCGGCATGATCTCGCGCTGCGTCTTGTGCATCATGCTGCCGTCGCGATTTTTGTAGGCCGCGTCGTTGAGCAGCTTGCCAAGACCGGCGTCCGCAACGTCCTGCCCCGTGTAAACAGCGATCACGCCCGGCATGTCGAGGGCGGTGGCCACGTCGACGCCAAGGATTTTTGCGTTGGCGTGGGGCGAGCGGACGAATGCCGCCCAGACCTGACCATCGAAGTTCAGATCGTCGGTGAACTGTCCGCGTCCCGTGAGGAGGCGAGTGTCCTCTTTGCGCCTGACCGGTTGACCGATTCCGAACTGGCCCATGCCTTCTCCTCCTGCGGGTTTGCGGGCGTTGCGCCCTCATCGCGATGTTTGCTTTTAAGCGCGTCCGGGCGCGTCCCGCAAGCGGCCTGAAACGCCCTCCCGCCGCGTTTCCCCGGCAGCTGCCGCGTTTCGAGCGCTCTCCGCAATGCTTGATCAGGCTCAATGCCATTAAATCCCGATGCGATTAGCTTGCAGTGCAGCGGGGCGAGCGACTGCCTGGAGGCAAGCGATCATGAAGCGACTTGGTGTCACGACCCTTCTTCTGTTGGCTGGACTGGCTCCCGTCTGGGCTGTCGAGCAAGCGGGGCTTTTGGAAGATGGCCGGCGGATTGCCCGCGAGTCCTGCTCGCAATGTCATCTGGTGGAGGGAGCCGGGAAGCCGATGTTGCAAGGTCCGGCGTTCGCCGACATCGCTGCGATGCCCTCAACGACGTCCGTCGCAATCAAGGTCTTCCTCAAGACCCCCCACGCCAACATGCCTGACATCATTCTGAGCGAAGCGGAGATTGACGCGCTGGCGATCTACATCCTGAGCCTGCGCAAGCGGTGAATCGAAAAACGGGAGAATATCAATGCACAAGCATATTCTCATTGCGACTGACGGATCGGAACTCGCGACGCTGGCCGTGCGACAGGGTCTTGAGCTGGCCAAGCAACTGGGCGCAAAAGTGACGATCATGACCGGCACGCAATTGTGGTCGGTCATTGAAATGGTGCGTCACGCAGAAGATGCGCGCAATCCAATCGAGCGATATGAAGAGATGGCGAGCATGCACGCCAACAAAGTGCTGACGGCGGCCGCCGCGATAGCCGCAGAGCACGGGGTGGCCTGTGAGACCATGCACATAAAAGATACCAAACCGTCGGACGCGATTGTAGAGACTGCCGAGAAATCCGGCTGCGACCTGATCGTCATGGCCTCGCACAGCCGTCGCGGCGTGAACAAGCTCTTGCTTGGCAGTGAGACCGCACGCGTGCTGGCGCTCACTACGCTGCCGGTATTAGTCTATCGTTGAGCCATCGGCGGACGGCCGCGCTGCCCGCATTACCGGAGAGTTGAAATGTCAATCAAGGATCTGCTTGTTGTGCTTGACCCCGATGGCAAGCAAGGGCCGGCGCACGCTTTTGCGCAATCTCTTGCCGAGAAGGTCGGCGCGCATCTGACCGCAGTCGGTGTTGCGTTGCAGTTTGTGGCCCCTGTGTCGTTTGCTGGCGACTATCCGTACGACCTTCTGGAAGAGGCGACCGAGCAATCGCGAAAATCGCTAACTGCCGCATACGGTTCGCTGCGCACAAGCACACCTGCGGGCGTGCAGACCGACATGGTGATGATTGAGGCGCTATCTGGAGTAGCTACCGCAAAACTGGGCGAATTGGCCCGCCATTTCGATATCACCATTGTCGGACAGGACAATCTGGGCGGCATCGGCGATGAGGCCGGGCTGGTTTCCGCCGTGCTATTTGGATCGGGCCGTCCGGTCTTCATCGTGCCCTTCATCCAGAAAGGCCCGGCAAAGATCGACCACGCCGTTGTGGCTTGGGACGGTGGTCTTGCCGCCTCCCGCGCGCTCGCTGGCGCCATGCCAGTGTTGAAAAAGTGCAGCCGGGTCGAAGTTGTCACCATCGCGCCGAAGGACGAACCGGTAGACGAACTACCCGGCTTCAACATTACGCGGCACCTCGCGCGCCACGGCGTGAATGCGGAGCTGCGTCAGCTCGGACCCGCCGATGACATTGGCTCCGCCATACTTACGCACGCGACCAACTCAGGCGCAGACTTCCTCGTCATGGGTGGTTATGGCCATTCGCGCGTGCGCGAGTTCATCTTTGGCGGCACGACCCGACAGATCCTCTCGTCGATGACCTTGCCGGTGCTGATGATGCACTGAGCAGCGTACGCATTGCGCCAGCGGCGGGTTCCATCCTAGATTGCGCGCGCAACAAACGCGTGATGTGGGGGAACGCCGCCGATGGCGGGCGCAGCAGTCTATGACTATGTGATCGTTGGCGCTGGGTCTGCGGGCTGCGTCCTCGCCAACAGGCTGACGGAGGACGAAGGCGCGAGCGTTCTCCTGCTGGAAGCAGGCCCGCAAGATTCGAGCCCCCTCATCCAGATTCCGCTAGGCCTTGGCAAGCTGCACCAGCATCGCCTTTACGACTGGGGCTACGACGCCGAGCCCGACGCCAACATGCACGGACGCGCCATTGAATCCATGCGCGGCAAGGTGCTCGGGGGGTCCCATTCCATCAATGTGATGGCTTACACGCGCGGCGCGCGCGGCGATTACGATCGCTGGGCACGCAGCGGCGCGACGGGCTGGTCCTACGCTGAAGTTCTCCCGTATTTCAAACGCGGCGAGACGTGGGAGGGCGGCGAGAACACGTGGCGCGGCGGGTCTGGCCCGGTGAATGTTGAACGTGCGCGCACGCCCGATCCCATTTTCGAGTCCTGGGCCGAGGCGGGGGAAGCCGCAGGCTACGAGGCGAACCCGGATTTCAACGCCGGGTCATGCGAGGGCTTTGGTCGCGTCCAGTTCACGATCCACAAGGGGCGCAGACATTCGGCAGCCGCCGCCTATCTTCGGCCTGCGTTGAAGCGTCCCAACCTGACGCTGGAAACCGGCGCGCACGCAAAACGCCTCACGATGAATGGCGCGCGCGCAACGGGAGTCGAATATGTCCGTAATGGCGCCGTCCACCACGCGAGCGCGGGGCGCGAGGTTCTTCTGGCGTCGGGCGTCTTTAATAGTGCGCAGTTACTGATGCTGTCGGGCATCGGTCCGGCCGCGCATCTCAGGGAGGTCGGAGCGCCCACGCTGATCGATCTTCCGGTGGGCGAGAATTTGCAGGATCATCTGGCGGCCTGGTTCTCATGGACGCGCAATGGCGCCGGCGCCTTCACCGATCTCATGCGCGCTGACCGCATCGCGCTTGCGATGGCGCAAGCCTACCTGCTGGGCACGGGGCCAGCGACGACAGTGCCCACCGCGTTGTTTGCTTTCGTGCGCACCAATGACGAGACGGACGTGCCGGACATCGAATTCATGTTCCGCGCCAATCATCCCGCTCCGAAAATCTGGTTTCCTGGCGTGCGCGCGCCAGCTCCAGATTCATTCGGCATTCGCCCCACCTTGCTGCACCCCAAGAGTCGTGGGCATGTGCGCCTGCGCTCCGCCGATCCGTTCGAGGCGCCGCGTATCGCCTTCAATTTTCTCACCGATCCGGCCGACATGGCGACCATCATAGCAGGCGCCCGCCGCGCGCTGGACATCGCAGCGCAAAAGCCGCTCGATCCGTATCGCTCACCGGGCGCGCCCGCCAAAGCGTGGTCGGACGGCGACATTGACGAAATGTTTCGCAAGACTGCGATTACCGCGCATCATCCCTGCGGCACATGCGCAATTGGTTCAGTCGTCGATCCGCAATTGCGGGTTCTCGGGGTGCAAGGCTTGCGCGTGGTCGACGCCTCCGTAATGCCCGATCTCGTTTCCGCGCACATCAACGCCTGTGTTCTGATGATCGCCGAAAAAGCGTCCGACATGATCCGCGGACGGTCTGCGCTCCCGCCACTTCCAAATGCATAACCCCCAAGGAGAACATGCAATGTCGGTATCCATGTACAAGGTGTCTGCTCCGATCTTCCTTCAGTTTCTCACCGCGTTGTCGGGCGTTCTCGACAAGGCGCAGGCGCATATCGAAGCCAAGAAGCTCGATGAATCGTTCATCATGGGCATGCGGATTTATCCCGATATGCACAATTTCACGCGGCAGGTTCGCGCATCTTGCGATCACGCCGTGAACGCGTGCGCGCGCATCGCTGGCGTCGATCTGCCCACGTTTGAAAATAACGAGGCGACCATCGCCGACCTCAAGAAGCGCGTCGAGAAGGCCATCGCTTTCGTAAGCTCAATCAAGCCCGAACAACTCGACGGAACCGAGGACAAGGAGATTGTCGTCAAGTTCGGCAGCGGTGAGCGGCGCTTCACCGGGCAGACGATGTTGCTCAACTTCAGCCTGCCGAATTTCTATTTCCACACCACGACCGCCTACGCCATTCTGCGCCATTGCGGCGTCGATGTTGGCAAGCGCGACTTTATGGGCACGCCCGTTCAGGCTTAAGCGGGCAGGGCGGCGGCTTGCGTCCGCCGCCCTCCTCATTTAGCCAGACATCCAATTGCCGTCATCGGCGGCCCTGCATGGACATGACACGATGAAGATTTGCCGGTTTGACGATGATCGCGTGGGCGTCGTAGAGGGCGACGCCGTTCGCGACGTGACTGATGCCGTGGCCGCCGCGCTGCCGCTGGTGAGGTGGCCGCTGCCAATCGGCGATCTCTTCATCGCCAATCTCGCCACGGTTTTGCCGGCCATTGAAGCCGCTCTGCCGTCAGCGCGTTCTTTGCCGTTGTCGGGCGTCAGTCTTAAATCGCCGGTCGCAAACCCGCCCCATGTCATCGCAGCCCCGCTAAATTATCCGCTTCACGTGCAGGAAGCGGCTGATCCCGCCATCAACCACGGCGTTCACATGCCAGCCCATGACGGCTTTGCGACGCCCATCGATAAATACGGTCTCTTCCTCAAGTCGCACACTGGAGTGATTGGCGCAGGCCAGAAGGTCATTCTTCATTGGCCTGGTCGGCGCAACGATCACGAGGTCGAGCTTGCAGTCGTTATCGGGCGCGGCGGAAAGAACATCTCACGCGATGATGCGCTGTCGCATATCGCGGGCTATTGTATCGGCCTCGACATCACCGTGCGCGGCACGGAGGATCGCAGCTTCCGCAAAGCCGCCGACACCTATTCCGTGCTTGGTCCCTGGCTCGTCACCGCCGACGAGGTCGGCGATCCCGCTAACCTTGATTTTGGCATCGAGGTTGATGGCGAAAAGCGCCAGCGCTCGAACACGAAGCATCTCATCTGCGACGTGCCGGACCTGATTGAGCGCGCCTCGCGCGTCTACGCGCTCAATCCCGGCGATGTGATCATGACCGGCACGCCCGATGGCGTCGCCGAGATCACACCCGGATGCACCATGCATGCATGGATCGAAAACATCGGCGCCATGGATGTGCGCGTGGCCTGATAGAGGTCACAACCGCCGCACGCACGTCACCTCGCCGAACGTGTTCTTGGCGATGCGCGCGCGCGCCTGCGCAAACGGCTCGCACGCGACCTGCATGTGATAGCCGTTCGCGTGCAACAAGGTCTGCGCGTCGCACATGATGCCGACGTGCCCTTTCCAGAACACAAGATCACCACGTTGCAGAGCTTCAAAGTCTGCGCCGGGATCAATCGCTGCGCCAAGGCAGGCAGCCTGCATATCGGTGTCGCGCGGTGCTTCAATCCCCGCGGCCTGCAGCGCGATTTGCACGAGCCCGGAGCAATCGACCCCGTCCCATGTCTTGCCGCCCCATAGATAGGGTGCGAGCTCAAAACGCTCCGCCACCGCGACAAAATCAGGCTCGACATCATCGAGCGGCGCAAGATGATCGGCCCACACGTATCCGCCGTCTTCAATGCGCGCAAAAGAGCCGTCTGTTTCCAGCACGCTCACCTGCGCAAGCATGGGCAGCACCTGCATTGGAGACGTCTTGATCGAACGCGCTGGATACATGATCGTGCGCGGCGTGCGAACGCGATGCGTGAATTGCACATCAATGGGAGCGAGCGCGTTCGCGGACATATAACCAACGTAGCGATCGCGTTCGAGCTGCACGAACGCCCAGCCCTCTTCGTCAAACTCGTAGACTTGCACTGTCTCGCCATACAAGGCCTGCGTGTCGTATCCGTTCTCGGGATTGGGCTCTCCACGCAGGGGTGTGGCGTCAACGACAACGCGCCGCGCTTCACCCTCCACATAACGCGGCGCGGCCACGACGCCGCGAAGGTATGCGGCGGCGAGATCTGGCCGCGCGGGCGTGAGGCGCTTGTCGAGTCCCGCAAGGTATCCCCGGTTCGTCGTCATGGCAGTTCGCGTCCTTTCGCGACCACAAGATCGCCGAGCCCTTCCACATATTGCGAGCCCTTCACGGTGCGCTGGACGATCACATTGCGCCGGTCGATTTCATCGCGCCGCCTGTTAATGATCTCAAGCTTGCCCATCGAATCCAACGCGCGCGTGATGACAGGTTTCGTGACGCCAAGCTTACTCGCCAGCCCGCGCACGGTATGGGGCGGCGGCTCGAGATAAACCGTGAGCAGAATCGTCAACTGCCGCAGCGTGAAGTCAGGCGCCTCTTCAATTTTGCCTTCTCTGACGAGCCCAAGCGACACGTCGTGGATGAGACGAAGCGCCTGGGATGATTTCATTATAACGGACATAACGGTCCTGCATGCTCGGCCCTGCGCCGTTTCACGAGCGCCCGCTGCAGCGCGCCTCGATCAGATCATAAAGCAGTCGCGCCGTTTGCGCTTCCCCTCCTTCAGGCCGCCCCGGCTTGGATGAAGGATTCCATCCGTAAATATCGAAATGCGCCCACGCAGATTTGCCCGTTGCGGTCTTTTCCACAAAGCGGCGAAGGAAAAGCGCGGCCGTGATGGAGCCAGCGAACGGCCCGCTCGAAACATTGTTGATGTCGGAAATCTTTCCATCGAGAAGGCTGTCGTAAGCGTCCCACAAGGGCAGTCGCCACACCGGGTCGTTGGCGGCGAAACCTGCTTTGAGGATTTCGTCCGCGACCTCATCGCTTGTGCAGTAAAACGGCGGCAGGTCGGGCCCCAACGCAACGCGCGCGGCGCCCGTCAGCGTCGCGAAGTTGAACATCAGTTCAGGCTGCTCTTCGTCGGCCAGCGCCAGCGCGTCGGCGAGTATGAGTCGGCCTTCCGCGTCTGTATTGCCGATCTCGACCGTCAGCCCCTTGCGCGAGGGATAGACGTCGCCCGGACGGAAGGAATTTGCCGCGACAGAATTCTCGACAATGGGCAGCAGGATGCGCAGACGCACTTTAAGGCCTGCGTCCATGATCATACGGCCGAGCGCCAGCGCCACGGCGGCGCCCGCCATATCCTTCTTCATCAGCAGCATCGCGGAGGACGGCTTGATATCAAGTCCGCCAGTGTCGAAGCACACGCCCTTGCCGATGAGCGTAATCTTGCGCCCCTTCTCCGGCCCCCATGTCAGCTCGACAAGCCGGGGCGCCTGCTCGGCCGCGCGGCCCACTGCGTGGATGAGTGGAAAATTCTTCTTCAGCAGATCGTCACCGCGAATGACCTTCGCGCGCGCCTTGAATTTCTTGGCCGTCGAAAGCGCCGCCGCTTCCAGCGCATCCGGCCCCATGTCGTTGGCGGGAGTGTTGATAAGGTCGCGCGCAAAGACGACGGCCTCGACGATGCGCGCAAGGCGCTTGGCGTCGACGCCATCGGGCAAGGCAAGCTTGGTCTTCATGTCGGCGGGCGTGCGATAGCGCCGGAAAGAATAGCTGGCGAGCGCGAACGCAAGCGCGCCCAATTCGCTCGCGCGCGGATCGTCGCCCGGCGCATTGGCAAAACGCCACACGCCAGCGGGTAACGCCGACGCGAGCTTGCCGGCCAGAAAAGGATCCTTCCGGCGTCCATCATCGCCGCCCAGCCCCATCAGCGCGACGGACGGCGCGCCCTCGCTATCAGGACAGACGACGATCTGACCGCTGGCCGCGGTGAAGCCGGACCCCTGCGCAAACGCACGGGCAGGGGACGCAAGCGCCGCCGCTTGATCAGCCCATGACTCCTTCGACACGAACCATACCGGTCGCGCGCCCCGATTGCTGCGCGCAAATGCCTCCGACATCCTCGTCTCCCTGCTTGTCCGAATTAACCCCTCGTTAGGGTTAACAACTTATTCCTTAACCATAGCTATCCGCACAAGCCCACAGGCTACAGCCAGATGAACATTTCTACGCTGCGCGGCGCGGGCCGCAACATACGGTCGCCCCGCCAGCATCAGAACAGGAATTTGATGAGCATTTTGGCAAAAGGGGTCGCCGTCATCGCCTTGGCGGCCTCGCTCGCCGCTTGCCGTTCGTCGGGCGACGTCACCGGTTCGATCCGTCCTGGCGCCGCCAGCGCATCTCGATTACCCGCCCTGGCCGCGCAATATGACCGCGCGCCGGAAAATAAAGTCGTCGCCATGAATTATGCGCAGGCGTTGCGCGCAGGGGGCCGCGCTGCAGAAGCGGCCGCCGTGCTTCAGCGCGTTGCGGCACGCAATCCGATGGACCGACAGATCCTTGGCGCTTACGGCAAGGCGCTTGCGGAAACCGGCCGCTTGAAAGAAGCAGCAAGCGTTCTGAAAGGCGCACACACGGCCGAACGGCCTGACTGGTCAGTGTTGTCCGCGCAAGGCTCAGTCGCCGATCAAATGGGCGATCACAAGGGCGCCCAAGTTTATTACCAGACGTCGCTGCGGATCGCGCCCGGCGAACCCGCCGTCTTGTCAAACCTTGGCTTGTCATACGCGCTGTCGCGCAACTTGCCTGAGGCGGAGCAGGCCTTGCGCCAGGCGAACGCCCACCCGCGTGCAGACGCCCGAGTGCGCCACAACCTTGCGCTGGTGCTCGCGCTGCAAGGCAATTTCAAGGAAGCTGAAGAAATCCAGCTCCGGGACATGCCCCCCGATCAGGCGGCTGCGAATGTCGCAACGATCCGTCAGATGATCGCGCAATCCAATACGTGGCGCGATATCGAGCGCCAGGGCGCGCAGAAAAAGAGGCCGCAGGCCAAACCCAAACCGCAGGCGAGCCTCTAACCGAGCGTTTGTTCAGAGGTTCGTCTTGCCCATCTGGATGAACGCTGGCGTCAGAATAACGGCGAACAGAACGGGTAGGAAAAAGAGGATCATCGGAACTGTCAGTTTTGGCGGCAAGGCGGCAGCCTTCTTTTCCGCCAGCATCATGCGCGTATCGCGGCTTTCCTGTGATACGACGCGCAGCGCCGTGCCAATCGGCGTGCCGTAGCTCTCCGCTTGAATCAGAACGGTCGTGATATTGCGCACATCCTCAAGGCCCGTGCGCTTGCCAAGATTCTCGTAGGGCGTGCGGCGGTTCGGCAGATAGGACAATTCTGCAGTCGTCACCGCGAGTTCTTCCGCAAGCGGGACGGACTGGACGCCGATCTCCTCGCTTACCCGCTTGAACGCCTGCTCGATCGGCATGCCCGATTCAACACAGATCAGAAGCAGATCGAGCGCGTCAGGGAACGCGGCCCGGATCGACGTTTGCCGTTTTGAAACCTGATTTTTGAGCCAAATATCCGGCAGTTTGAAGCCGATGTATCCAACGGTAATAACCGCACCGATCTTCGTGGTCAGCGCGTAATCTTCCGGCAGGACGAAGAAGAGATAGAGGCCGCCAAAGAGGAACATCGCCATTGGGCAGACCGCCCTGGCCACGAGGAACGCATAGAGCGCGCCTTCCCGCCGGTAGCCGGCTTGCGACAGCCGCATTTTATCTTCCTCTGCGCCAACCCACCGTGTGAGGCTGAAGCGGGCTACAAGTCTTTTGTAAGAATTGTAGCCCTGCTCGCGAAGTTTCGAGCGATCGCTGTTGAGGCGTTCGCGCTCGCGCAATCGAATCCGCGCACGCTCGTCCGCAACAGCCTTCATGCGCTGGGCGAGTGGGTCAGTGTCAAAGATAGGCGCAGCGACCGTGAAGATTGCAGCGGCTGCGGCAACGGCAATGATCAGTCTGAAAAGCGACTGCGGATCCAGAAGAAAGTCTGTGATGACGCCAAACATGCTCAGACCTCGAAATTGATCATTTTCCGCATCGAAAGGATGCCCATCAGCATCCACGTACCGGAAATGAGAAGCGTGATCTGACCGGTCGAGGTCGTCCACAGGAGCGAGATGTAATCAGGGTTCGACAGGTAAACCATCAATGCGACGCCCGGCGGCATGCAGGCGATGATCGCCGCAGAAGCGGTCGCTTCCGTCGACATGGCCTTGATTTTCATTTTCATTTTCTTGCGCTCGCGCAGCACGCGCGAAAGGTTGGCGAGCGTTTCAGAAATATTGCCGCCGGACTGCTGCTGGATGCCGAGCGCAATGGAGAAAAAATGCGACTCTGCGCATGGAGTGCGTTCAGCCATCCGTTGCGTCGCCTGCGCGATCGTCATGCCCATCTGCTGGGCTTCGTTGATCTGTTTAAATTCGGACCGAAGCGGCTCCGGCGACTCATTCGCGATGATCTTGAGACATTCACCGAGCGGAAGACCGGCTCTTACGCCACGAATAATGATGTCGAGGGCGGGCGGAAAGGACTCGATGAATATTTTCAACCGCTTCTTTTTGCGGTTCGAAAGATACCAATTGGGCAAACCCACGCCGCCAATCAATAGGCCCAGCAACGAGTAGGGCAGGCTCAGGCTGATGAAAAGAACGCTGAGCCAGCCAACGAAGGCGCAGGCGCCGGAGAACATGTAAAACTGGGACCGGGTCCATGTCAGGCCAGCCTGCAAAATCTTGCCTTCAAGGGTAATCTTCTTGCTGGCCTGCTGATCAAGTTGCTTGAGACTCGTGGAGAGATTTTTGCGCCGCTGGGAATCTTCTACCCGCACACTGCTCCGGCCTGTGACGACGTTCTTTCGCTTCTCGCTCTCCCCACCGCCCACAAGCATTGGATAGATGATCGCAAGCACGGCCAATACGGCCGACGCTATCATAATCATAGTAGCAGGACTGAGGGTCTCGAACATTGATCCAGGCCTTCACTTTGTCGCTACTTCGTCGGCTCGATTTCGGCAGCGTCGAGTGCGGCGGCAAGACGCTTCTCTTCGCCATAATAGCGCGCGCGGTCCCAGAAACGGGGGCGCCCAATGCCAGTCGAACGGTGCTTTCCGACCAGCTTGCCGTTCGCATCTTCGCCCAGCACGTCGTAGAGGAACAGATCCTGCACCGTGACCACGTCGCCCTCCATGCCCATCACTTCGGTAATGTGCGTAATGCGGCGGGAGCCGTCGCGCATGCGCATGGCCTGGATGATGATGTCGACAGATGAACAGATCATTTCACGGATAGTCTTGGCGGGCAGGGTAAAGCCGCCCATCGTGATCATTGATTCAAGGCGACCGAGCGCTTCGCGCGGCGAGTTCGCATGCAGCGTGCCCATGGAGCCGTCGTGGCCCGTGTTCATGGCCTGAAGCAGATCGAATGCCTCAGGTCCGCGCACTTCGCCTACGATGATACGTTCGGGACGCATACGCAGACAGTTTTTCACAAGATCGCGCATATGCACCGCGCCTGTGCCTTCAAGGCTGGGCGGTCTCGTTTCCAGCCGCACGACGTGCGCCTGCTGCAGCTGGAGCTCGGCGGCGTCCTCGCACGTGATGATGCGTTCATCATCGTCGATGTAATTGGTCATGCAGTTCAGCAGCGTCGTCTTGCCAGAACCGGTGCCGCCCGAGATCAGGACATTGCAGCGCACGCGACCGATGATCTTGAGAATTTCGGCCCCTTCGGGGGAGATTGCGCCAAACCTGACCAATTGGTCGAGAGTGAGTTTGTCCTTCTTGAACTTGCGGATCGTGAGCGCCGGTCCATCAATCGCCAGCGGCGGAGCGATCACGTTCACGCGGGAGCCATCCAGCAAACGCGCGTCGCAGATCGGCGAGGCTTCGTCGACACGACGGCCAACCTGGCTCACGATTCGCTGGCAGATGTTCATCAATTGCGCATTGTTGCGGAAGCGCACATTCGTAAGCTGAATTTTGCCGCCGACTTCGATGAACGTCCGCGTGGCGCCGTTCACCATGATATCGGCGATGTCGTCGCGCGCCAGCAGCGGCTCTAGGGGCCCATATCCCAGAACGTCGTTGCAAATATCGTCGAGAAGATCTTCCTGCTCGCCCATCGACATTGCGATGTTCTTGAGGACGATGATCTCGCTCACCACATCGCGGATTTCGTCGCGCGCAGTTTCCGATTCCATTTTTGAAAGCATCGAAACGTCGATGACTTCAATCATCGCGTTGAAGACGAGGCTCTTTGTGTCGAAATAATCCTTTGATCGAATCGGCGCTTCAGCGTCCAGCAGGGCAGCGCTGGGCTGAGCGGCGCTGCGGGGCGCCGACATGTTTGAGGGAGGGGCCGCGGGAGCTGCGACGCGCATCGGTGATGCGGGCCGATCAGCGACGTTTGATCTCTTGCCAAACATGGTCGTTATCTTGCCTCAGGTGAACGTCTCACGAAGCCTTCTTGCGCGAAAGAAGGGTTGTGAAGGGAGCCAGGATAGAGAGCTTCTTGGCCGGTTTGGATTCCGCGCGGCCAGTCAGCGTGCGTGCAACCTCGAAGAGAACATCCGTGATCTTCCCGGCGTCCGAAATCTCGGCCAGCATTTGACCGTTGTTAGCCGCTGTTCCGAAGACTTTCGGATCAAAGGGGATTGAGCACATTGGCATCGTTTCAATCGCTTTTGTAAAATCCGCGGTGCTAATTTCCGTGCGCTTGGGCACACCTGTCATATTGAGGATCACACGCGGCGCTGCATCGTTGGGACGTGCTGCGCGCAAGACGTCGTACATGTTCTTTGTATTTCGCAGACAGGCAAGGTCCGGTGTCGCGACCAGAACGATTTCATCGGCGGCTATAAGCATCCGGCGCGACCAGGCCGTCCAACTCGTCGGCATGTCCAGAAAGACCATCGGCGTGCTGGCGCGCAAAATATCGATGAGGCCATCGAACGTCTCTTCGCTAGGGTCGTAAACGCGATCAAGCATAGCGGGCGCGGCCAAGAGGCTTAGCCTGTCCGTGCAGCGCGCCAAAAGGCGATCGACCAGAGATGCGTCCAACCCGTTGGCGCTTACCGCATCAGCAACGCTATTCGTCGGGTCTTGATTGAAATTAAGCGCGGCCGTGCCGAAAGCCATGTCAAGGTCGACAAGCACTGTGGGCGTGTCGAAATTGCGTGCAACAAGAAACGCGAGATTGTGAGCAATCGTTGATGAGCCGACGCCACCTTTCACGCCTGTTACGGCAATGACGCGCCCAAGCGATTTCCCGCTGCCATCGCCGTAAAGCGATGAAACGCTCTGCACGAACATCATTGGCGTGACAGGCGCAACGACATAGTCGCTCACGCCGCGAGAAATCAATTCGCGATACAAAAGAATATCGTTGTGCGTACCGACAACGATAACCTTCGTGCCTGCGTCGCAAAATTCAGCAAGCTCGTCGAGGTGTCGAATCAAAGCCTCGCGGCCACCATTCGTTTCAAGCACGATGACGTTTGGCGTTGGCGCGTCTCGAAAGGCTTCGACGGCTGCCGGCGCCCCGCCCATGTGAAGCTTCACATGCGCTTTTAACATGCGCCGGTCCGAGGCGGCCGCCGCGATTGCGGATGCAGTGTCCTGCCGTTCGCAGAACGCTTGGATTGTGACGCGCGGGACCGGAGCAATGTACGCTTCTGCGTCACGCGGTTCTTGCATGCGCGAGTCGCTCATCAATTGGCTCCAACAGTTCCAATGGAAGTATTTTCGACCTTCCACTCGGTGCCGGGATCTTCGCCTTCTCGCACCTTGCCGATAGCGCGGATGCGCATGGCGACATCGCTCGTCCCCTCTGCCCGAGGCCCTGCGAGATCGCGAGGATCGGCGACCTGGCTGGCAAAAGCTTGTTGATAGGCGCAGCCGTGATTCCAATAGGGCTGGTTTTCCCAACCTTCGATTGATGAGCCGGATGCGAGATCGCGCGGCCACTCGCCGCAACGAGAACGCACCATTGCCTTCGCGCCCAGATAGGACAGGCGGATCGGCGATGCGAGCATCGGGTCGGCTGGTTGATAACTTGAAACAAAAATGCCGCTTCTCACGCCAGAGGCGGCGAGTTCGCGCCTGATGCCGTCGATTACTGCATGCGTGTTGTGATTGCCCGTGGGCGCCTGCACAGTAATGTTTCCGCCGCCTGCCAAACGATACTCTTTTGCAAAGGCGCGGACCTGTTCGCGGCCTCGCGTGTCAAGGCCCCTGCTCGTGGCCAGGATGTCGGTGGTGATCGGCGCCTGCGTCAATACAATGGGATGACGCGCGCGATAGTCGGACGGCATTGGCGGCGATCTTGTAACGCGATCGGGCGCACAGCCGGCCAGCGCAGGTGCGGCGATCGCCGCCACCACGAGCAGCCGGCTGAACGGCTTACGCGAGCGATGTGTTGTCTGGGTGTTGGACATGAGTTTCGCCCTGCGAAGAAAAGACGTCAATCGATAATGAAGCCGAAGCGTCCCTTCAGGCCGGCGGCGGCCTGCGGGTTGCTCTTCGTCGAATAGAGTCGGTTCACGCGTCCCAAAAGCCACGTTTGCGGATCGCTCGCTTCCATGAAGCCGTCATCGGGACGCGCCAGTTCGTTCGGGCTTACGGCCTTTGCGATGTACGGCGTAACAATGATCAACAATTCAGATTCTTCGCTCTGAAAGTCCCGCGACCGGAAGGCAGCGCCAAGGATCGGCAAGTTCATGAGGCCGGGCAGTCCGTTGATGACCTGCCTGGATTTCACCTGGATCAGGCCCGCCGAAACAATGGAGCCGCCGGAGGGAAGTTCGACGCTTGTCTCGTTCTTGCGTGTGCGGAATGCAGGCACGTTAACCGACGAGAAGGTGAACGATTGAGTTTGGTCGACCTCGGTGACTTCCGTCGCCACGCGCAGAAGAATACGCCCTTCCGAGAGAACAACGGGCGTGAAGTTCAGGCTGATGCCGTAAGGCTTATATTGAATCTGCGTCATGCAGGTGATTCTGCCCGTCGTATCGGGAGAACACGTTTGGCCCTGCGGAATCGGCAGTTCGCCGCCGGCGGTGAACTTCGCGCTTTCGCCAGAGATCGACGTCACGCTTGGCTCGGCAAGAATGCGCGCCACGCCGTAACGCTCGAAGGCCTGCAGCGTCGCAGTCAGATTGCCAGAGCCGTTCAGCGTCAGTGCGGAGGCCGCCGTGTTCTGCAGGTTAAGCGAGAAGGGGTTGTCCATCACGAGCCTGCCCCAGCCGCCGCTGGCGCTGGCTGCGTTGACGCCCAGCTGCTTCAGCACTTGCCGCTGCACTTCAGTGATGGTGACTTTCAGCATGACCTGATCGCGCCCGCGGATCACGAGCGAGTTGACCACGCGCGAAGATGTTCCACTCCCAGTTGGGCCCGCTGCCAGCGCGCCGCCCGGAGCGCCGTCGCTGCGTACAAAACCGTTGGCGATATCGACAGCCTTCTGCGCATCACCCGCGGTGTTGACGTTGCCTGTCAGAATGATTGAGTCTTCCACCGTGCGTGCGGAAATGTCGCTCGAGGGCACGGCCGCCTTCAGGATTCGCTGCAACTCGCCGACGTCGCGTCCGATGTTGATGTCAATCTTGGCGATCTGTGTGCCGCGCGCATCAATTGCGAAAATCGTCGTCTGCCCATTGGCCACGCCGATCACGTAAAGCTTGCGCGGTGAGCGCACGACCGCGTTCGCGACTGCAGGGTTGCCAACGAAAATCTCGGAGGCGTCACGCGGCAGGTCGATGATCACCGACTTGCCAATGCCCATGCTCAGCCGCTGGCTGGGCGATGAATCCGTCCGCGCCACTTGCGTAACATTGTTTTGAGCATATGCGGGTGCAACGAAGGCGGCGGCCGCAAGGATCAGCGCGCTCAACGCCGTGGCCGGCAAAGCGCGAAAACGTGGGGGTCTGGACATGGGAAGCTCCACTGACGCGCGCGCTTTCATCTTCTGCCACTCGATGCGTTGCCATAACGGACGATGGTGATGGAAGAATCAGATGTCCCGTTTTCGTCGGGGCCTTCCGATTTGGCCTGGTCCATGATGCTCCGAAGCGACAGCGACAATTGTCCCACGCGCTGAGCAAGAACGAGCGATTCAGCCTGGCCTGGATCGACTTCAAGCGTCGCATTTCCGCCTATGACGGTGCGTTCGCCGTTCTTTTCCTGAACGCTTTGGCCGATGGCGAGCACACGAACGTTTGAAAGTATTGTACGGGACTCGAAGGTTTCGGCGCCGCCAGCGTTGTCGCGAACTGTGCTGATCACGTCGACGCGGTCATTGGGCAGAACGAAGCCGCCCGCCGACGTCGCGCCCGTCTGGTCGATGGTAATGGCTACTGCGCGGAAGCCGGGAGGAAGCGACGCCGCCAGATATCCCGACTTTTGACCTTGGACAAGTCGTTCGCTACGGATAGGTTCACCTGCGAAAAACTGGCTGCGCGAGATGGCTTCGGCATATTCCTCGATAGATTTCGGCGCGCTTGAACGACGAATCAGCTCTGGGGCGATGGAGTCTCTTGGCCATTCGGCCCAGCGCAGGTCGCCGTTCTGAATTCGCGCGCCGACATCGATATTGCGTGACGCGACGAGGACTCCGTCCATCGGTATCTGCTGGACAACTACTTTCGTTTCAGTCGTCGTCGGCGGCGGCGAGCCGCCTACCATCATTGCGGCGGTGCCGCCTCCGATGAGGGCGACTGCAAGGATCGCGATACGTGCCTTGTTCATTTAGAAACCCTTAACGGAACGAAAGCCATGCCGGTTCTGAAATTACCTTGACTGGCAAAGTTCAATGTTTGGTTAAGCAACCCTCAAGATTGTGAGGTCATCCGAACGCGGCGCGCCAAACTTCGGTTTGCGGATAGATGACAAGGCCGGCGAACGAGAGCGCGATTCCGTAAGGAATGCCCGTCTTTGCGTCATGAAGACGCTCGATCCATTTATGTCGCATCAGCGAAAGGGGCAGGGGCCATTGCCGCGCCAGCAGTATGCCGAGTGTGAGAACTCCGCCTGCTATCGAGGCGACGAGGCTGTATTCGAGGACGAGCGACCAGCCCATCCAGACGGACGTGGCGGCTGCAAGTTTGGCGTCGCCTCCGCCCATCCATCCAAAGCAGAACATCGAGAAGGTGATCGCCAGCATCGCGGCGCCGCAGGCCAGGTGAAGGCCGATGGTCGCCAGCGGCACTTCAAGGAAGTAGGCGAACATGAGATAGGCGGCAGTCAGTGCTATGGCGACCCTATTGGGTATCTTCATCGTCAACAGATCCGACGACGCAGCGAACGCCATCAGGGCGGGGAATACGATAAGTGCGAAAAACTCGATCATTGGGTTACCCGAGCGTGCCAGTGCCCGAATGTCGCCCGCTCAAGTTGAAATATGGTTAAGATAATCCTTAGAAGCTCTGTCGAAGCTCCTCTCGATCCCGCTAAAAAACAGCCGGGCGTCAAACGCCCGGCCCGGAAATCGCCACTTGAGAATGGTCACCGTCATGCTACTTCAAATTCGCGCTGACTGATCTTCGTTGGTTCATACGTGCCCAGATAGCGGCGATGTGGAATCAAGCGCCAGTACTGGGTCAAAATTGCAGACCG
The DNA here is from genome assembly GCA_030684835.1 of Beijerinckiaceae bacterium. GTDB lineage: Bacteria > Pseudomonadota > Alphaproteobacteria > Rhizobiales > Beijerinckiaceae > Terripilifer. The sequence continues at coordinate 17,825 of JAUXWZ010000036.1, read as the reverse complement.
ACGGTACGGAATTATTTAAGCTGGTCGCTGACCGAACCGAAAGTCGTCGTCAGCTTCGTGCCAAGGGTCGTCACGGCGCCGATGATTGCTACAGCAATAAGCGAGGCGATGAGGCCATATTCGATGGCCGTCGCGCCCGATTCATCATCCATGAAACGATGGAAATAAGTGTTCAACATAATATTTCTCCTGCTAAGCCTAAGACATAGCTTGGCAACGGTTAATTGATTTTGTTATCGAATTCAGACGAGAGAGACACAGTCCGGCGGCGAGTTCGCGCTGACTGGTCCTGATTTGTTTCAAAATTTTCCCAGATAGCGGCGATGTCAAATCAAGCGCCGGTATTGGGCCAAAGTTGCAGACCGACTGTACGGATTATTTAAGCTGGTCACTGACCGACCCAAATGTCGTGGTCAATTTTGTGCCGAGCGTGGTGACGGCGCCGATGATGGCGACGGCGATGAGCGAAGCAATCAGACCGTATTCGATAGCGGTGGCGCCGGATTCGTCGCTCATGAAACGATTGATGTAAGTCGTCATGTCATTTTATCCTGATTATACAGAAGCATGATTTGTTTCGATAGACTGCGATGTGGTGGATATCACCGCCGCCTGGCCGGATGCAGAGGTCGAAAACGCGGCCTCTTACTTCAGCTGTGCGCTGACCGAACCGAACGTCGTGGTCAGCTTCGTTCCGAGCGTGGTGACGGCGCCGATGATGGCGACGGCAATGAGTGATGCGATCAAGCCATATTCGATCGCAGTCGCGCCGGACTCGTCGTTAATGAAACGGTTGAGATGCGTCTTCATGGTAGGTTCCGATTTGACTTGTTTGATAAACACTTGAGGTACGAGCTCTTCGCGCGCTCGGCGGCAGGCGGTGGAGACGCAGCCCGGCGGCGAGCCGCGCCTCCAGCAATTCTTACTTGAGTTGGGCGCTGACAGAACCGAAAGTCGTGGTCAGCTTCGTGCCAAGGGTTGTCACGGCGCCGATGATTGCGACGGCGATAAGCGAGGCGATGAGGCCATATTCGATAGCGGTGGCGCCGGATTCATCGGAAGCAAAACGATTAATGTAAGCCTTAAGCATGGTACGACTCCGTATACTCATTACGACCGGACCCACGCACTTGAGGTGCGCCCCCGGTCTACTGAGGCGTGACGTCGATTTGCCGCCGTCTGCCTGACAAAAACGACATTAGGTCCACCCACTTTCCTATGTCTTAAACCGATACTCGCAATTCAGCGGCATCTGCGAGTTTCGATAAAAATGTGTCGATAACCAACGCCGGCCAAAGCGGGGCCGGCGCGGAACATATGGTTTTTTATGGATAATCTTCCGCTTTAGCTTTTATTCACCATTCGCAGGCAATTTGAGTGCGCGCACAATCAGGATGCACCGCGATGCGTTTTTCCGACTGCCGAAAGCTTTTTCTCGCTCACGTGTTGGCGCTCACAGCGTCAATCGTTACTTTTGCGGCAGTACGCGCGCAGGATGCGCAGCCGTCGGAATCGATCCAGCTCGTTCTGAACAAGGCGAAGGTTTTGCAGCTCCCCGCCAACGCGTCGACAGTGGTGGTCGGCAATCCGGCTGTCGCGGATGTGACAATTGTCCGTCGCACGAAATATATGGTGCTCACCGGCAAGGGGTTTGGTGAAACCAATTTGATTGCGCTGGATTCCCAGGGGCGTTCTGTCGGTGAGTCAGTCATTCGCGTCAGCGCGTCTACAAATAGCATGATCGTTCAGCGAGGCATGGAACGCGAAACATGGGATTGCACGCCGCGCTGCCAGCCGACGTTCAGCCTCGGCGACAGCGGCAAGTACGCTTCTGAAAACGCAGGTCAGATGCAGTCGCGCAACTCATCGGTCGGCGGCGCCACCCAGCGCCCGGCTGGCGCGGGCTTCTGACGCTACCCCGGCACGCGGGGACATTCCGCGCGTTCAGGTCCGGCCGCCTTTTTCGCCCGCCAGTCGCCGCAGTTGATAGAGCGCCTCAAGAGCTGCGCGCGGACTTAGTTCATCGGGATTAAGCGCCTGCAGCGCCTCGCGCACATCGTCGCGATGCGCAGCAGGCGGCGCAGCCACAGAAAATAGCGGCAAATCCTCGATCTGCGCCACCGGCCGCTTGCGCTCGCCCGCCTCCAGTTCGGCAAGTATGATTTGCGCCCGCTTGACGACCGTTTCAGGCAATCCGGCCAGACGGGCCACCTGAATGCCATACGAACGGTCAGCGGCGCCTTTGGCGACCTCATGCAGAAACACAAGCTCCCCGTTGAAGTCCGCAACGCGCATGGTCAGGTTCACCAGGCGCGGCAGTTTCCGGGTGAGCTGCGTCAACTCATGGAAATGCGTGGCGAAGAGCGCGCGCGAGCGATTGGTTTCGTGCAGATGTTCAATGGCGGCCCATGCAATCGAAAGGCCGTCGAAGGTCGCCGTGCCACGGCCGATTTCATCGAGAATGACGAGCGAGCGCCGCGTCGACTGGTTGAGGATAGCTGCGGTCTCCACCATTTCGACCATGAAGGTCGAGCGCCCGCGCGCCAGATCGTCAGCCGCGCCCACGCGCGAGAACAGACGGTCGACGACGCCCAGATGCGCTTTGGCCGCAGGCGTAAAACTGCCCATCTGCGCGAGGATCGCGATCAGCGCGTTCTGCCGAAGGTAGGTCGATTTGCCGGCCATGTTCGGGCCGGTGACGACGCCAATCCGGCCTGCGTCCGAGCCGGAGAGGTTGCAATCGTTGGCCACAAAGCCGTCGCCAGATTTGCGCAGGGCGGCCTCCACAATTGGGTGGCGTCCGCCCTCGATGATGAAACTTAAGGAATCGTCCACGCGCGGGCGCATCCATTCGCGCTGCGCCGCAAGCTCCGCCAACGCGGCGTATACGTCGAGCGCGCCAAGCGCGTCGGCCGCCGCCTTCAGCGACGGCCCCTGCGCCTGCACCCGCGCGCATAGATCGTCGAAAATTGCATTCTCGATGGCGAGCGCCCGGTCCGCCGCCGAGGAGATCCGCGCTTCCAGATCGGCAAGCTCGGTGGTGGAGAAGCGCATCGCGCCCGCCATGGTCTGACGGTGGATGAAATGCGCGTTGAACGGGGCCTGCAAAAGTCTCTCGCCCTGCGCCTGCGGCGTTTCAATGAACCAGCCGAGGAAATTATTGTGTTTGATCTTGAGCTGTTTGGTCTCCGCCAGCTCGCTGTAGCGGGCCTGAAGCGATGCGACCACGCGGCGAGATTCGTCGCGCAGGCCACGCGTCTCGTCGAGACTGGCGTCAAAACCCTGCCGCACGAAACCGCCGTCGCGCCGCAGCAACGGCAGCTCGTCGGCAAGTGCGCGCGCCAGCGCATCCTCAAGCGCCCCGTCTACGGCGCCGATTTCATGCGCGCAGGCGATGGCGAGTTCGGGCAGCTCACTCTGGGCGCGCAGCGCGTCGCTGATCGCGCGGCATGCGGTGTGGCCATCGCGGATCGCGGCAAGGTCGCGTGGGCCGCCGCGCCCCAGCGCCAGACGGGCCAGAGCGCGCGCCATATCCGGGGCCGCCTTCATCTGCGCCCGCAGGCCCTCGCGCGGCTCGGTCCGTTCGACAAAGAAGCCCACCGCATCCTGGCGCGCGCCGATGGCGGCGACATTGGTTAGCGGCGCGGCAAGCCATTCGGCCAGAAGCCGGCTTCCGCCCGATGTGACTGTCATGTCGATGCATGCCAGAAGCGACCCGTCCCGCGCGCCGGCAAGCGTTCGCGTCAATTCCAGATTGGCGCGCGTCGCGGCGTCGATCTCCATGGTGGCGCCACGCGCGATCCGCGCGGGCGCGCGCAGCGGCGGGCGCGCGCCAAACTGCGTTCGCTCGATGTAAGTGATCACCAGCGCCGCCGCCGCGACTTCCGCGCGCGTCAACGCGCCAAAGCCCTCGAGTGTGCGCACGCCGAAGAAATCGCTAACCCGTCGTTCGGCGCTGGTGTCGGACTGCATCGCGCCGACCGGAGCGAGCACAGCCTTGCACTCTTCAAGAATGCGCCGCGTGTGCGGATCGTCGTAAAGCGCATCGGGCGCCACGATTTCGGACGGCTCGATGCGCGCGATTTCGCCGCCAAGCCCCTCGGCGCCGGTTTCGGTGACGGTGAACGAGCCGGTTGAAATATCCGCCGCCGCGAGGCCAAACGTAAAGGCGTCATCGGAGGCGCGCACGCGTGCGATGGCGAGCAGAATGTTGGCGCGGCCGGGCTCCAGCAGCCGTTCTTCCGTGATCGTGCCCGGCGTAACGAGGCGCACGACATCGCGCTTCACGACCGATTTATTGCCCCTCTTGCGCGCTTCCGCAGGGTCTTCCATCTGCTCGCACACAGCAACGCGATGGCCCAGTCCGATGAGCCGCTGCAGGTAATCGTCGGCGCGCTCGATCGGCACGCCGCACATGGGAATGTCGACGCCCTGATGTTTGCCCCGTTTGGTCAGGACGATGCCCAGCGCGCGGCTGGCGACTTCCGCGTCCTCGAAAAAGAGTTCGTAAAAATCACCCATCCGGTAGAACAGGAGGCAGTCGGGGTTCGCCGCTTTGATCTCGACATATTGCGCCATCATTGGCGTGACGCGCGCCGCGTCGGCAGGCGGCGCAGTTTGCGAACCGGGATCGTTGGGCGGGCTGGTCTGGATGGATGACATGGCGCCAAACTATCAGAGAGCGCCCGGCGGCGTCACAGCCGCGCCACGGCAATCCCCAGAAGGAAATTGGATAAAGCGGCCCCGCGCTTGCATTCGCTTTCCTCGGCAGCCAAAACGTCGCCTTGGGCAGGGTCGGCGGCAGAGCCGGCTTGGAGAGCAATGATGGACGGCATTTTCATGGAATGGGGCAGTTTGCTGCTCCGCTGGCTACACATCATCGCGGCCATAGCCTGGATCGGTTCGTCCTTTTATTTCATGCATATAGACGCGGCGCTGAGAAACACGCCGGAGTTCCCGCCCGGCAAGGGCGGCGAATTGTGGGAAGTCCACGGCGGCGGCTTCTACCATGTGCAGAAGTATCTCGTGGCCCCCGAGCGCCTGCCCGAGGAGCTGATCTGGCATAAGTGGGAAGCCTATACGACGTGGATCTCCGGCTTCTTTTTGCTTGTGTGGATTTATTATCTCTCCGCTGACGTTTACCTGATCGACCCCGCCGTGCGCGTGCTCTCGACGCCAGTCGCAGCCTCCATCGGTATCGGCGCGCTGGTGGCGGGATGGGCGGTTTATGACGGTCTTTGCCGCTCAAAGCTCGCCGACCGGCCCGTCGCGCTCGCGGTCGTGTCGTTCGTCTTCATTGTCGGCATGGCGTTTTTCTTCCAGCAGATTTATTCAGCGCGGGGCGCGTTCGTACATACCGGCGCACTCATGGCGACGATGATGGCTGGCAATGTGCTGATGATCATCATCCCCAACCAGCGCAAGGTGATCGCCTCGCTGGTCGCGGGCGAGGCGCCCGATCCCAAATACGGCAAGATCGGCAAGGTCAGATCGACGCATAACAATTACCTGACGCTGCCCGTCATCTTCCTCATGATCTCGGGCCATTATCCTCTCACCTATGCGAGCGAATGGGCCTTTGTCGTCGTAGGTCTGATCCTGATTTCTGGCGGCGCGGTCCGACATTTCTACAACATGCGCCATTTGCGCAAGGGCAACATGTGGTGGCTCTGGCTGCTTGCGGCGCTTGCCCTGTGCGGCGCCATCGCCATCAGCATTCCTGCAAGCCCGGTGGCGCGCGACCGCTTAGGCATGGCGGACGCGCCCGCGCGGACGGCGAAGATTGCCCAGGCGCAGGCGCCCCAGGATGTCGTCGAGATTGTCATCTCCCGATGCAGTATGTGCCATGGCGCGCTGCCGGTGTGGCCGGGCATACCCATCGCGCCCAAGGGTGTGCTGCTCGACACGCCCGAATTGGTGCAGCGCTGGAAACACGACGTTCAGCTTCAGGCTGGCCTCACCCGCGCAATGCCGCCCAACAACTTGACGGAAATGACCGACGCCGAGCGCGCTGTTCTGCGGGCGTGGGGCGAGCAGAAAAAGTCTGCCGTGCTCCATTGAGACGGCCGCCGGATCAGGCCATTGTGCGCCCACACAAGGGAGGCGCGCGCTGGCGCGGTCGAGTATGGGCAGGCTGACAGGACGCGTGGGAATTGTAACAGGCGCAAGTTCGGGCATTGGCGAAGCCATCGCCGAAGCGCTCGCTGCTGAAGGGATGGCGGTTCTGCTCGCAGCCCGCCGGAAGGATAGGCTGCAACAACTTGCCGCCAAGATTGAAGCGGCGGGCGGCCGCGCGCGGGTGTGTCAGACGGACGTCACAAACGAAGACGACGTTATCTGCCTCTTCCACGCGGCGAATAATGAATTTGCGAGACTCGATCTACTCGTCAATTGCGCCGGCATCGCCGACGCGACGCCGACCGATCAATTGTCGCTCGCGCGCTGGCGCGAAATGGTCGACGCAAATCTCACCTCGGCATTCCTGTGCGCGCGCGAGGCGCTGAGGGTGATGAAACCGCAAAAGCGAGGTCGCATCATCAACGTCGCGAGCATCAGCGCGAAAATGCCGCGCAAAAATTCCATCGCCTACACTTCGACGAAATTCGCGCTGGAAGGGATGACGCGATCGCTCGCGCTCGACGGCCGGCCATTCGGCATTACGGCGTCTGTTATCCATCCCGGCGCGACCATTACGGAACTTGTGCCAAACATGGCTGGGCGACCGGCGGCTGAATCGATGCAGGCGAGTGAAGTCGCCGCTGTTGTGGCGCTGATTGCTGCGCTGCCGGACGAAACCAACCTGCTGGAGGCCACGATTTTGCCTATAGGACAGCCCTTTCTCGGGCGCGGATAATTCAGCATGAGCGCAAGCCAGTCCATCACGCTGGACGAAAAGCGCGTTCTTGCAGCGTTTGCGGAGGCGATGCCGCAACCGGTGTTGCTGGTGGATGGCGCCATGCGCACGCTCGCCCGCAACACGTCCGCTCGCGCGCTTATCCCCGCATTACGCATTGGCGAGCCGCTCGCCATGGGCTTGCGCGCGCCGCAAGTGCTCGATGCCGTGCGCCGGGTGTGCGCGGGCGGCGGCGCAGAGACTGTCCGCTGGTTTGAGCGCGTGCCCGTTGAGCAAACGTTCGATGTGTCCGTCGCGCCGCTGATGCTGGACGGGCCTTTCGCTGTCGCTGTGTCTATTACCGACCTCACCGACGCCATGCGCACAGAGCGCATGCGAACAGACTTTGTCGCCAACGCCAGCCACGAGTTGCGAACGCCTCTGGCGTCCCTTCTGGGCTTTGTTGAAACCCTGCAAGGCCCGGCGCGAGATGACGCCCAAGCGCGCGACCAGTTTCTCGGCATCATGCGCGATCAGGCGATGCGCATGTCACGACTGATAGATGACCTCCTGTCATTGTCGCGCATCGAGCAGATGCAGCACATGCGCCCACAGGGCAGCGTCGACCTTGTGGCTGTCATCAAGCATGTTGTGGATACGCTTGGCCCGCTGGCGCGCGAAACAGGCGCGCTCGTAAGCGTTGAGGCGCCAGCGCAGGCCATTGTCCAAGGGGACCGCGATGACCTGATCCGGCTGGCGGAAAATCTCATTGAGAACGCCATCAAGTATGGCGGACGCGAAGGCGCACCTACGCAGGTGACCGTTTCGGTCGAGACCGAAGCCGGTCTTTGGATTTTGTCCGTGGCGGATAATGGGGCGGGGATCGCGCCCGAGCATATTCCGAGGCTGACCGAGCGCTTCTTCCGAACGGACGCTGGCGCCAGCCGTGCAAAAGGCGGCACGGGTCTTGGGTTGGCGATTGTAAAACATATTCTCGCCCGCCATCGCGGGCGGCTCGCGATCGACAGCAAGCTGGGAGACGGCGCGCGCTTCCGCGCCTATCTCCCGGAGGCCTGAGCCTTAGCCGATTTGTTGAGCCTGCCGGCGTTCGCGCTCACGGTCGCGGCGGCGATCTTGCGCGGGCTGGTAGGCCATGCGCGCATGTGCGGTGCAATAGGTCGCGGCGATGTCGGAGCGCGCGCCGCAGTAGCGGAAGTCAGGCGTCGACGGATCGCCAAGCGGCCAGCGGCACATGCCTTCGCGCAATTCCATGATGGTGACCCGCTCGGAAATCGGCACGACGATGTCGTCGACAAGTCGCGGAGCGGCCGCGACAAACTGTGCTGGCTGCAAGGCCAGGGCCGTCGCGCCACGCACGATGGGCGTGGCGGGGCGAGGCGCGGTCGCTAATCGTTGTGGTCGCGGCGCCGCCGGGCGAGGGCGCGGCGCGCTGGAGGGCGCAGCGCACTTGACGCGTCCCGAAAGACCCAGCCGATGCACCTTTCCGATCACCGCGTTGCGCGTGATCCCGTTGGCGAGCTCCGCAGCGATCTGGCTGGCGCTTAATCCGTCCATCCACAGCTTGCGAAGCAATTCGACGCGTTCATCGGTCCAGGACATACGTCCTCCTTTAGGTCGCAGCGAGAATCCGCCTATGTCGCAGCACCGGTGGCAACCGGCGTCGTTGAGACACAAGGGGCACTCGTATGATTGTCCGCCGCACGAAATGTCGTAGTCGACGAAGGCGAAACTACACTACCTGTTGAATCGGGCGCAAGAGTCAGGGCGCTGGATGGCGTGTTTTCCCCAGCCATCATTTACCGCAACGTTCGAAAAGTGCACCAGACGTGTGGCAAAATGACTCCACCACCAGCGGTACAGCTTTGCCGGACGCCGCAACGTGAACCGCAAGTCCGGCCTTTATTTGACCCCTGCCGCGGAAATCAGTAAATTACACGTTCTTTGCTGCCGCCCCTGAGGGCGGCAGTTTGATTTTGGCCACCCGTTCCGGACTGTGAACGCCATGCCCGACCCGCAGCACACCGCCGTTTCATCGCCGCTCCTTCCTACCTACGCCCGCGCCGACGTCGCTTTCGTGCGCGGAGAAGGCGTCTGGCTCGAGGCCAGCGACGGCGCGCGATATCTGGATTTTGGCGCCGGCATCGCCGTCTGCGCACTCGGCCACTCGCATCCAAAGCTCGTGGAAGCGTTGACGCGTCAGGGCGAGAAGCTCTGGCATGTGTCAAACCTGTTTCGGATTCCCGAAGCCGAAGCGCTTGGCCAACGCCTCACGGACGCGACGTTCGCCGACTTCGTTTTCTTCACAAACTCGGGCGCAGAAGCTGTTGAAGGCTCGATCAAGACAGCGCGCAAGTATCACGCAGTGAGCGGCCATCCCGAGCGCTTCCGTCTTGTTACTATGGAAGGCGCGTTCCACGGGCGGACCCTTGCAACCATCGCTGCAGGCGGTAATCCGAAATACATCGAAGGGTTTGGTCCCAAGGTCGAAGGTTTCGATCCTGTCGCCTTTGGCGACATTGAAGCCGTGAAAGCCGCCATCGGTCCGCAGACGGCGGGCGTTCTCGTTGAACCCATTCAGGGCGAAGGCGGCGTGCGTGTGCCGCCGCACGGGTTTCTGCGTCAATTGCGCGACTTGTGCGACGAACGTGGCATTCTGCTTGTGCTGGACGAAGTGCAAAGCGGCATGGGCCGCACGGGCAAGCTCTTCGCGCATGAAATGTCAGGCGTCACGCCCGACATCATGGCTGTCGCCAAGGGGATTGGCGGCGGTTTTCCGCTGGGCGCATTTCTCACGACGAAGGAAGCCGGCAAGGGCATGACCGTGGGCACCCACGGCACCACCTATGGCGGCAACCCGCTGGCCACCAGCATCGGGAGCGCCGTGCTCGACATCATCCTCGAGCCGGGCTTTCTGGATGCGGTGGCTCACAAGGGCGTCGTGTTCAAGCAGAAACTCGCGGCGCTGATGGATCAGTTTCCCAACGTGATCGCGGAAATTCGCGGCGAGGGGCTGCTGCTTGGCCTTCGTCTCAACCTGCCCAACACGGATTTTACGCTCGCTGCGCGCAGTGAGCAGATGATTGTGATACCAGCCGGCGAAAACGTCGTGCGCCTCCTTCCTCCCCTCATCATTGAGGAAAACGAGATGAACGAAGCGATCACGCGGCTTGAAAAGACATGCAGACGCATGTCAGGAGCGTCTGCATGAACAATGGCCTGTCTCCCAAGCACTTTCTCGATTTGCCGGAGCTGTCATCGGAAGAACTGCGCCGCATTCTGACGATTGCCCGCGAGGTGAAGAACGTGCGGCGCAAAGGCGTGCGCGCCACCTATCGCCCGTTCGAAGGCAAGGTGCTGGCGATGATCTTCGACCGTCCTTCCACGCGCACGCGGGTGTCGTTCGACATTGGCTTCCGTGAATTGGGCGGCGACACGATCATGCTCACCGGCGCCGAGATGCAACTTGGCCGCGGCGAGACCATCGCTGACACGGCGCGCGTTCTGTCGCGTTATGTGGACGCCATCATGATCCGCATCCTCGATCATGAAGACCTGCGCGAGCTGGCGACTTACGCCACTGTGCCGGTGATCAACGGTCTTACCAAGCGCTCGCATCCCTGCCAGATCATGGCCGATGTGATGACGTTTGAAGAACACCGTGGTCCCATCAAGGGCCGCACGATTGCCTGGACGGGAGACACCAACAACGTGTTGGCGAGCTGGATTCATGCTGCGCAGCGTTTCGACTTCTCCATTCGCGTCGCCACGCCTTCTGAACTTGCGCCGGGAAAGTCGCTGATCAATTGGGCCAAGGCGAACAAGGTGCGCCTCACGCTCACCAATGATCCTTTCGAGGCCGCGGAAGGCGCCGATTGCGTCGTCACCGACTGCTGGGTCTCAATGGGAGACGAGGAAGAGGCGCGCCACCGGCATAACTTGCTGTCGCCTTTCCAGGTGAACGCAAAGCTGATGGGCGTCGCCGTAAAAGATGCGTTGTTCATGCATTGCCTGCCAGCTCATCGCGGCGAGGAAGTGACTAATGAGATCATGGATGGTCCCAACTCCGTCGTGTTGGACGAAGCCGAGAACCGTCTGCACGCGCAGAAGGGTGTGATGCTCTGGGCGCTGGGCGCCGAGGGGATGGACGCCTGATGAGCGGCCCTACGCCCGCCTCGCGTTTTGTGTCCGACGCGAGCCCTGACGACGTTGTCATTCCCTTTGCCGTGACGCCGCTTGATGTGCGCGGACGCCTCGTGCGGCTGGGGCCCGAACTCGACACGCTGCTCGCCAATCACGGTTACCCGGACGAAGTCGCCCGTGCTGTCGGCGAAGCGGCGGCGCTCACCGCGCTGCTGGGCACGGCGCTGAAGTTTGACGGGCGCTTTCAGCTACAAACACGCAGCGACGGCGTGATCGACATGCTTGTCGTCGACTTCGATGCGCCAGACCGTCTTCGCGCCTTCGCACGATTTGACGCGGATCGTCTGGAGGCTGCGCGCGCCGCAGGCGAGGCCGGCCCGTCTGCGCTGCTTGGCAAGGGGCATCTCGCGTTCACTATCGATCAGGGCGCGGACATGTCTCGCTATCAGGGCCTCGTTCCGCTGGAAGGGCAGGGGCTGGAAGCGGCCGCGCACGAATATTTCCTCCGGTCCGAGCAGATCCCGACGCTGGTGCGGCTGGCGGTTGCTGAAATCCTTGGCGTATCTGGCCGCTGGCGCGCTGGTGGCCTGATCGTGCAGTTTTTGCCGGACTCTCCCGAGCGCCGTCGCATGAACGATCTGCCGCCCGGCGACGCGCCGGGGGGCGTGGTCGGAGACTCGTTTCGTGTGGACGACGCCTGGACGGAAGCGAGCGCGCTCGCCGCGACCGTGGAAGATCACGAACTGGTCGATCCCAATCTGTCGAGCGACCGGCTGCTGTATCGTCTCTTTCATGAGCGCGGCGTGACCGTGTTTGAGCCAAGCGCGCTGCGCCATGCTTGCCGCTGTTCGCGCGACGGCATCCAGACGATGTTGCGGCGTTTCACGCAACAGGAGCGCCGCGACATGGTGGGCGAGGACGGGCGCATTGGCGTGACGTGCGAATTTTGCGGCGTGAAGCGCGACTTCGATCCCTCCGAGGTTGAAGCCGAGTAGGCTTTTGCCGCCGCATTTCGCTTCAGCTTGATTTCTGTCGCTTTCCGCGCGAAGGATTCAACAAACAGCGGTCGGACCACGGCCCTCCAGAGGAAGCGCGACGGAAGGGCTTGCATGATTCTCAATCCTCCCGCGACGGATGCGACGGCGAACGCCGCAGCGCCCGACGTGAAGATCAAGTTGCGCGGTGTGCGAAAGGTCTTCGAGACAAAGCGCGGCCCGTTTGTCGCGCTGGACTCCCTTACCCTCGACATCCCGACCGGATGCTTTTTCATGATTGTCGGCCCCTCGGGCTGCGGCAAGACAACGTTGCTGCGCATTCTTGCGGGGCTTGAAACTCATACCGAAGGAACAATCGAAATCGGTGCGCCTGCCGACGGGCGGCCATCAAACTCCATGATTTTTCAGGGGGACTCTTTGTTTCCGTGGATGACCGTGTGGGACAACGCAGCTTATGGCCTCGCCATGCGCCGGCTGCCGAAGGCCGAGATCAAGGACCGCGTCGGCCATTACCTCAATCGCACGGGCCTCTCACGCTTTTCCGATCTCTACCCCCATCAATTGTCCGGCGGCATGCGTCAACGGGTGTCCATTGCGCGCGCGTTCGCCAACGATCCAGACGTCCTGCTGATGGACGAACCGTTTTCCGCCCTCGACGAGCAAAACAAGGTTCTCCTGCAGGAGGAATTGCTCAAGATATGGGAGGAGACGCGCAAAACCGTTCTCTTCATCACGCACAGCGTCGATGAAGCCGTGACGCTCGGCGACCGTATCCTAGTGATGACCGCGCATCCCGGTCGCGCCAAGGCCGATCTCATTGTTCCATTCGAGCGGCCGCGTCAGGTTCTAGAGTTGCGCGCGCGTCCCGCGTACGGCGAGTTCGTGTTCAACATCTGGGGCTATCTGCGTGATGAGGTGCATCGCGCCCGCGCACAGGATGAGGCGAGCGCTCAATGACCGATTCCATCGACAAGGCCTCGACGCGCGCCTTCGCAGCCCGCTCACTTCGTCCACGCTTCGCAATCAGTCGCGGCAACGTTGATCGACTGATGAACGTCGCCTCGCCGCTGGCGCTGTTGTTGCTGTGGGAAATTGCGGCGTACTTCGGCTGGATCGATGTGCGCTTCTTTCCGGCGCCTTCGAAAATCTTCGCCGAGATGATGATACTGATCCAGAATGGCCAGCTCTGGACGCATCTGGTTGCAAGCCTTTATCGCCTGTTCTGGGGCTTCATCTTCGGCGGCGCGCCAGCGCTGCTGCTGGGAATCAGCATGGGCTTGAGCCGCACGCTGCGCTCCATCATGGAGCCGCTCGTGGCGGCGACGTATCCCATTCCCAAAAGCGCGATCCTGCCGCTTATCCTTCTCATCTTCGGTCTGGGCGAAGCGTCCAAAATCGTCATGGTGGCCATTGGCCTGTTCTTCCCCATCCTCATCAACACGACGGCGGGTGTTCTCGAAATTCCGAAAATCCACTTCGACGTGGCGCGCAATTTCGGCGCGAGCCGGCTGCAGACCTTCATGACGATCGCACTGCCAGGCGCCATGCCGCTCATCATGACAGGCGTGAAACTGGGCGTTGGCATGGGCCTCATTCTCATCGCGCTCGCCGAGATGATTGGCGCCAAGTCCGGCCTTGGTTACATGATGTGGAACGCGTGGGAGATTCTCTCCGTGGAGACGATGTACGTCGGCCTCATCGTGATCGCCGCGCTCGGGGTGCTTTTTTCGTTGATCCTGAACGAGGTTGAGCGCTTCCTTGTGCCGTGGAAGCAGGCGCGTTAAGCCAGACCTGTGCAGAAAGCTGGAGAGGCGCGTCGGAACCGATGATGGCTGGGGAGAAAGCGGTTGCGAGCGGCGCATATTCCGCCTTTGCGTTCAGGGACTTCCGTTATTGGATCGCTTACCGCTACCTGTCCGGCATCGCGCTTCAGATGCGCGCCGTTGCAATCGGCTGGTATCTTTATGAGGTGACGGGCAGCGCCATTGCGCTGGGGATCGCGGGCCTTGCGACATTCGTGCCCTCGCTGGCTTTCGCCCTGTTTACCGGGCACGTGGCCGACACCTACAACCGCCGGAACGTGGTGGTCATTTCCTTCAGCGTTTGCGCTGTCGCGATGATGGGGCTGACGGCGGCCATCGTGGCCGGCTCACCGCCGCTGTGGCTCATCTATCTTAGCGTTGCGGTGATTGGCCTCGGGCGTGCGTTCGGCAATCCCGCGTCACAGGCGATCACGCCGAACCTTGTTCCCAGGGAGCATTTCGCCAACGCCGTGACCTGGTATTCCTCGGTCTGGCAGTTTGCCGTTGTGTCTGGCCCCGCGATTGGCGGAATACTTTACCTGTTCGGTCCCAACGCCATCTTTTATGCGTCGAGCGGCGCATTCGTGCTGTGCGCCTTGTGTGCCCACATGTTGCGTACGCCTCTTGACCCGTCAAAGGACGGGCGCGGCCCGATCTCGTGGGCGACGTTGAGCGCGGGGCTTCGTTTCATCTGGTCGCGCCAGGTTATTTTCGGCGCCATCGCGCTTGACCTTGTTGCGGTCCTTTTCGGTGGCGTCACCGCCCTGCTGCCGATCATCGCCAAGGATGTGCTTGAAGTTGGCCCTGCGGGCCTTGGCTTTCTTCGTTCAAGCCCGGCTATCGGCGCGGTGCTCATGGGCTTCCTGATCGCACGGATGCCGGTGCAGGGCAGGGCTGGCCGCAAGATGCTGATCGCTGTTGGAATCTATGGTCTCGCGGCGGTCGTCGTCGGTTTCTCGCCGTGGTTTCTGGTGTCGTCGGCGTTTCTATTTGTCATGGGCGCCGCCGATCAGGTGAGCGTCGTCATCCGCCACACGATGGTGCAGATCGAAACGCCAGACGAGATGCGCGGACGGGTCGCTGCTGTGAGCTCAATCTTCGTGTCTGGTTCAGCGGACCTTGGCGAATTCCGAGCCGGGATGAGCGCGGCGCTCTTTGGCGTTGGCAACGCCATTGTCATCGGCGGACTGTGCACGATGTTTTTCGCCGCCGCGTGGACGAGACTGTTTCCTGAACTCGCCGCGCGCGACAAGATCGTGAACTGACGCAGGTTCAGATCAGCGTTCGCATTTCATTGGTTGCTGAGATGAGCGCGGCGAGGATGCCCGGTTCGCTCGTCGCATGGCCCGCTGATGGGATGATGCGCAGATCGCCGTCTGGCCATGCCTGCGACAGATCGAATGCGCTGCGCACGGGCGTCACCATGTCGTAGCGACCCTGCACGATAATGCCAGGCGTCCCCGCAAGCTTGTGCATGTTGGCGATGATCTGTCCTTCGCCCAGGAACGAGTAATTGACGAAATAATGCGTTTCCAGCCGCGCGAGCGCAATTTCACCAGGGCTTGCGGACCCGACGGCGCGAACGCGTGCGCGCAGCGTCAGCAGTTCGGCCTCCCAGGCGCACCAGTTGGACGCCGCTTCCATGCGCAGCGCGATGTCGGCGCCGGTCAGGCGCCTATAGTATGCGCCCACAAGATCGTCGCGTTCGTCTGGCGCAATGGGCCCGATGAAGCGCGCCCAGGCGTCGGGGAAGACTTGCGACGCGCCGAACTTGTAAAGCCAGTCTACCTCGCATTGTCGCCCCGTGAAGACGCCGCGCAGGATCAAACCCGTAACGTGTTGCACATGCGCCTGCGCGTAAGCGAGCGCCAGCGTTGCGCCCCACGAGCCGCCCAGCAAGAGCCAGCGCTTGATCCCAAGGGATTCGCGCAACATCTCGATGTCGTGGACAAGATGCTGCGTCGTGTTCGCCTGCAGCTCGCCATGCGGCAACGAACGCCCGGAGCCGCGCTGGTCGAACAGGACGATCATATAGTGGTCGGGATCGAACAGCCGGCGATGGTCGGCATGAAAGCCGCCGCCCGGCCCACCATGCAGGAACAACGCAGGCTTCCCTTCCGGGTTGCCTGCGGTTTCCCACCAGATGCGATGATGGTCGCCGACGTCGAGATAGCCGGACGCGAAAGGCTGAATCGGCGGAAAGAGTGCAGGAAAATGCCGTCCGTGATCGTCAAGTCCCATGCACGTCCCCGTTACACGACCGTAGCTTCGACCTTACCGAGGGCCGAGGTGGTTGGGAAGACGAGCGACTTGATCACGACAGGCACGGCGCCGGAGGTTTCAAGCAGCGCTCCGATGTCGATGAAGTCGAACTCCTTGAGCTCGATGCCATCGATTGAAACCACCGCGCTGGGGAGCTTGGCTTCCTCGCGAACGTGAATGCCGATGAGACCGCCAATGTCCCCGTCGCCGACGAGAACGAGCGGATGGCCGTTTTCCATCTGCTTCGACAGACCCGCGTAAACGCCTTTGCAGAAGTCGTCGAGCCGCCGGAACATGGCGGAACCTTCCCAGCGATAGCAGAGCGCAACCGCCTGCTCGCCTTCGTGCAAATCCAGCCGGCGCAGCGCCTGCCGCACCGCGTCGGCGATAGCCTTCTGGTCCAGGACTTCGCTCGCCAATGGCAAATCCGGCACGACGACAGGCATATTGCGCAGCGGCAATGTTTCCATCGGGGCCACGAAGATGGTCGAGCCGCTCACCTGCACGGTGTATTGCGAGGCGCCGACAACGGTGGCGCGGATGCTCTGGTCGGGCTGCTCGAGCGTCACGTCCCAACCCTGCACGCGCTTCAGCATGGCTTTCGCGAGTCTCGGACCGAGGTCGCCAAAGCCCTTTGATTGCAGTGAATAAACGTATTCCGAAACGCCGCCCGAGAATTGCACGACATCGGGCTTGCGGTCGTTCTTGAGCGGTTCGAGGCGTAGGAGGCTCGCGGTCTCGGCGCGCACAGCCTGCTGCGACATTGCCTCGAACAGTCGATCAGCCATGCACTCGACCATGGCGGTGCGTTGGTCTTCAGTGATGTTCCCGCCCAGGACAAGGTCAAACCCGGCCTCCTTGGCGAAGCGGTGACCCGCTTCCTCGACGCGCGTCACAGTGCCGTCGGCGTCGAACGAAACGATGCGCGCGCCCACGTCCACCGCCGTCATGTCGATGACTTCGCCAGCTTCGCAGACCGCGATCTTGGACGTGCCGCCGCCGATGTCGATGTTCATCACGCGCTTGCTGTCGCGAATGGAGCGGGCTGCGGCGCCCGAGCCAAAGGCGGCCAACGTCGTCTCCAGGCCATCGCCCGCCGAGACGGACACGAACTTGCCGGCCTGCGCCGCAAAAAGCTCGCCGATGGAGCGCGCGTTGGCGCGGCGCACTGCGACGCCTGTGAGAATCAGCGCGCCAGTGTCGATCGCGGATGGATCAACCCCTGCGGCTTCGTATTGGAGGTCGATGAACGCGCCAAGCCTCTTGGCGTCGATTGTCATGTCGTCGGCGTAGGGCGTCAGCAGCACGTCGGATTCGTGAAAGACCTCACGTTCCGTAACGATGTAGCGATTGTCGAGACGCTCGAGCAGCAGGCGCGAGAAGACGAGATGCGATGTTGAAGAGCCGATGTCGACGCCGACGCTGACAAGACGGATTTCGTCTTCTTCCTCGAGGCTGCGCCGCACGTTGGAAAAGAAAACGCGTCCACCCTGAAATTCTTCGTCGTCGTTCATCTCGGTTTCATCCCTGAACAAAAAGAAAGGGCCCTCCCCTTTGCGCGGGGGAGGGCGTTGTTGTCGGTTTGATCAGACTACGGTGTCGCGCTTTTCGTCGTTCGCGTTCGGCGGCACGTACCAGGCGGCATCCATGCGGCACGGCACGTCGTTGCGCTTCAGCGTTTCCTCGAACTCCTTGCGAAGATAGGGGTCTTCCATGAAGTAGGGGATCGCCGTACCGCCCTTGTCGAGATCGATGGCGGTATAGTCGGTGTGC